>NZ_JAMYPQ010000015.1:0-150800 GCF_040320455.1 Mesorhizobium sp. M0698
CCAAATGGCAGGCCAAATACCCGAAGCTGGTCAACTGGGTGGAAGATAACATCGAGGAGACGCTGAGCTTCTATCGGCTGCCGCTGGCTCACCACAAGCACATGAAGTCGACGAACATGCTGGAGCGGCTGAACCAGGAGATCAAGCGGCGCACCCTGGTCGTTCGCATCTTCCCCAACCCGCGGAGCTGTCTGCGGCTGGTTCGGGCATTGGCGGTGGAGATCCACGAGAACTGGCTCGAGGCGACCCGCTACCTCAACATGGATCATCTGCGCGAGCACAAGAAGGAGAGCCTGAGGGCCTTGGCCGCCTGAGCACCGTCATGTGTCCGCCGCTCCGCTAAACACGGGGGCTGCGCGGCGGACACGCCGACGTCACCGCAATGCCACGCCATTTTGCAGAACTTGACGCACACAACTCGAAGGAACTCAACTTCCGCCTTAGGCCCCGCTACCCTCGACAATGGCACTGCTATCTCCCGCCTCACCCTCCTGCCGCTGCTTCGGCTCCTTGATCCGAAACCACGTCACATAGAGCGCTGGCAGGAACAGCAGTGTGATCGCCGTGCCGGCGATGATGCCGCCCATCATGGCATAGGCCATCGGCCCCCAGAACACTTCGCGTGCGATCGGGATCAGCGCCAGGCTCGCGGCCGCCGCCGTCAGCGCGATCGGCCGCATGCGATGCTCGGTCGCCTCGATGACGGCGGCCCAGCGGTCCTTGCCCTCGTTCACAAGATCCTCGATCTGGACGATCAGGATGACAGAATTGCGGATCAGGATGCCGATCAGCGCCAGCACGCCGAGGATGGCAACGAAGCCGAGCGGTGCCCCGCTCGGCACCAGCGCGGCCACCACGCCGATCAGGCCGAGCGGCGCCACCGCCACGACCAGGAACAGGCGCTGGAAGCTCTGCAACTGCACCATCAGGATGGTCGCCATGATGAACAGCATCAGCGGCACCACTGCGGCTATCGGCCCCTGGCTGTTGGCGCTTTCCTCGACCGAGCCGGCGGTGGCGATCGAATAGCCCGGTGGCAATTTGGCGATGAAGGCGTCGACCGACGGCTTCAACTCGTTGACCACGGTGGCGGGCAGCACGTCGCCGACCAGCCCGGCGCGCACGGTGATGGTCGGGATGCGGTCGCGGCGCCACACTGTCGGCTGTTCGAGCTCGTAGCGGAAGTTCGCCACAGCGGCCAGCGGGATCGCCTCGCCGGTTCCGGTTGGCAATTGCATGTTCTGCAGTGTGCCCATCGAACCCCGTTCGGCCTCGCGCGAACGGGCCACCACATTGATCAGATAGGTCGCGTCTCGCACCTGGGTGATGGTGGAGCCGCCGACCGTGCTGTTCAGCGCGCTGGCGATGTCCGAAGAAGTTATGCCGAGTTGCCGTGCCTTGTCCTGCAGCACGTCGACCCTCAGCACGCGCTCGGGCTCGTTCCAGTCGAAAGTGGGTGCGGCCAGCTGCGGATTGGCGGAAATGATGCCGGCGAATTCTTGCGCCAGTGTCCGTACCGTCTGGACGTCAGGACCGCCGACGCGGTATTGCACCGGCCGCCCGACCGGCGGCCCGAGTTCGAGCGGCTTGACGAAGGCGTCGGTGCCGACGAACTCGTCGCGCAGCAGCTTTTCGAGCGCCGGCTTGACCCGATTGCGCGCCTCGATGCTCTTGGTGACGATGACGGTCTGGCCGAAATAGGGATTGGCCGGTTGCACGTCATAGGCCAGCACGAAGCGAACCGCGCCCTGGCCGATATAGGAGCTGAAGTGGTCGATATCGGGATTGCCGACCAGCGCCCGCTGTTCGAACCGCTCCATCTGGTCCCGGGTCTCGGCAATTGAGGAGTTCTGCGGCAGATTCCAGTCGACGATCAGTTCGGGACGGTCGGATGGTGGAAAGAACTGCTGCTGGACGAGGCCAAAGCCGCCGAGCGACGCCGCGAACAACAGCACCGTGGCGATGATGGTCAGCCAGTGATGGCGCACCGATCCGACGAGGACGCGCCGGAACAGCGCGGTGAAGCGGCCGGGCTTTTCATGGTGCTGCTTCATCGTCGCCGGCAGGATGGTGACGCCGAGCAGCGGCGCAAACAGCACCGCGACGATCCATGACACCAGGAGCGACACGGCGATGACGACGAACAGCGTGAAAGTGTATTCGCCGGCGGCGCTGTTGTTGAGGCCGATCGGGATGAAGCCCGCGACCGTCACCAGCGTGCCGGTCAGCATCGGAAAGGCGGTCGAGGTATAGACATATGTCGCCGCCTTGCGCAGATTGTCACCGACCTCCAGCCGAGCCACCATCATCTCCACCGCGATCATGGCGTCATCGACCAGAAGGCCGAGCGAGATGATCAGCGCGCCGAGCGAAATGCGCTGCAGCGATATGCCGAGATAGGCCATGACCGTGAAGGTGATGGCCAGCACCAGCGGGATCGACAGCGCCACCACGAAGCCGGCGCGCATGCCGAGGCTGATGAAGGACACGGCAAGCACGATGGCGACCGCCTCGAACAGGGCGCGCGTGAAACCGGAAACCGCCTCCTCGACGATGACAGGCTGGTCGGCGACCAGATGCACGCCGACGCCGACCGGCAGGTCGGCCAGCACCTTGTTCATCTCCTCGTGCAGGGCCTCGCCGAACTCCAGCAGATTGGCGTTGGGCTTCATGCCGATGGCAAGGCCGATCGCGTCCTGCCCGTTGAAGCGGAACAAGGCCGTCGGCGGGTCGACATAGCCGCGCGAAATCGTCGCCACGTCGCTCAGCCGGAAGAAGCGATCGTTGACGCGCAAATTGATGGCGCGAAGGCTCTCTTCCGAGGTGAACTGGCCGCCGACGCGCACGCTGATGCGCTCCGGCCCGGACTGAATGACGCCGGAAGGCGTGATTGCGTTCTGGGCCTGCAGGCTGGCCACGATCGCTTGCTGGTTGAGCCCTAGTGCCGCGATCTGGCGGGTCGAGAATTCGAGGTAGATCGCTTCGTCCTGGGCACCGACCAGATCGACCTTGCCGGCGTTCGGCACGGTCAGGATCTTTGTCCTGACATCCTCGACATAGTCGCGCAACTGACGCGGGGTCAGCCCGTCGGCGGTGAAGGCATAGATGTTGCCGTAGACGTCGCCGAAGCGGTCGTTGAAGAATGGTCCCTGCACGCCTTGCGGAAACTGCGCCCAGATGTCGTTGACCATGTTGCGCACCTGCAGCCAGGTCGGCACGACGTCGCGCGCCTTGGTCGTCGGCTTCAGGTTGACGAAGATGACGGTCTTGCCGGCAGAGGTGACGGATTTGGTATAGTCGAGACTGTCGAGCTCTTCGAGCTTCTTCTCGATGCGATCGGTCACTTGCCGCACCGTCTCGTTGACCGATGCGCCCGGCCAGTTGGCCTGGATGACCATGGTCTTGATGGTGAAGGCGGGGTCTTCCTCGCGGCCGAGATTGAGATAGGCAAAGACGCCGGCCACGACGAAGACCAGCATGAAATACCACACCAACGAGCGATGGCTCAGCGCCCAGTCGGAGAGGTTGAAGCCCTTCATATGACCTCTCCCTCAGAGATCTTGACCTTCTGTCCCTCGGTCAGGCTGTGGACGCCGGCGGTGACGACGCGCATGCCTGCATTGAGGCCCTCGGCGACGGTGAAAGTGGCGGCACCCTTGGCGGCAATTTTGATGTCGCGGGCACTCACGCTCGACGTCTGCTGGTCGACGATCCAGACCTTTTCTCTGCCGTTCTTCTCCAGTAGCGCCGACAGCGGCAACTCGATCGTCGGCGTGATCTTGGCAATGCGGGTCGCCGTCACCGTCGAACCAAGCCTGAATGCCGGCGGCGGATCGATGAGCGTCAGCCGGACGCGGGGCGTGCGGGGCCAACCGTCGGCCGGCGGGGCGAGCTCGCGCAGCTTCGCGCAGCGGCGGTTCGGCGGCAGCGATGGGAGGATGATCTGGAAGGGCGTGCCGAAGGCGAGATCGCCGGTCAACTGGTCGGGAATGTCGACGACTGCTTCACGCGGGTCAGAGCGCGCCACCGTGACGACGGTCTGGCCGGGCGAGACCGTCTGGCCGACCTCGGCGCCGACGGCAGTGACCACGCCATCGAAGTCCGAGAACAACCTGGTATAGCCAAGCTGTTCCTGCGATTTGGCCAGCGCCGCATTGGCCCGCTCGACACCGGCCGCGGCGGCCTGCCTGGCTTGCCGCGCGGCGTCGAAGACGGCCTGCGAGGTGTTAGCGGCGACAAGCAACTGGCGCTGGCGCTCCTCGCTGGCGGCGGCACTGGCAAATTGCGCCTGCGCGTTGGAGAGTTCTGCCTTCGCCGCTTGCACGGCAAGCTCCAGCGCCGTCGGATCGAGCGCCGCGATCGTCGTGCCCCTGGTGACGATATCGCCGACCTTGACATCGCGGACGACGACCCGGCCAAGCAGGCGGAAGGCAAGGTCGGCGCTGAACTGCGGTTCGACAGATCCGGCGAATCCGAAGGTCTCTACGGTGCGGGGCTCGACCACCACCGACAGCACAGGCCGGATGATCTCGGGCGGCTGCTCTTCCGATTGCGAGCAGGCGCCGAGCACGAGCCCAAACAGGGCAGGAACAAGCGGGGCAGGGCTGCGCAGGAGCCGGTTCATTGCTCCGCTGCCGCTATCTCGACGGTCTGGCCGGGGCTGAGCAACTGGCCGCCGGCGGTGACGATCGTTTGGCCTGCCTCGAGCCCCTTGTCGATGATGACCGAGCCGGATCCGAAGGCCAGCACCTCCACCTGTCTCGCTGCCACCGCCTTGGTCGCTTGATCGACGACCCAGACGGCCGGCTTGCCCGCGCTCGAGGTCAATGCCTGCCACGGCACGATGACGGCCTTCGACGGCTGGGCGCTGACCGAGCCGATGACGGCCGCGCCGAGCGGCATGCCCGCGGGCGTGTCGGGAATGGCGACCTTGACCCGGATCGAGCCTGAAGCCGGATCGACCGCCGGCGAGATTTCACGCACCTTGCCCATCGCCTTGATCTGCGGATCCGACAACAGCGTGATTGTCACCGCGGGTGCTGCCGGCGTCCTTGCTACCATCGTTTCCTCTACGTTGAAGACCGCATCGCGGTCGCCGTCCTCGGCAAGGGTGAAGACGGTCTGCGCCGCCTGCACCACCTGCCCGGCTTCGACCTGGCGCACTGTGATCACGCCTGCCGCACCCGCCTTGAGTTCGGTGAAGGAAAGGTCCTCTTTAGCATTGGCGAGCGCGCTCTGAGCGGCATCGACGCTGCCTCGCGCCACCTTCGACGCCTGTTCGGCCGCATCATAGTCGCGCCTCGTGGTGTAGCCCTGGGCAAGCAGTGTCTTTTGCCGTTCGAAGGCGGCGGCGGCCTGGGTCAATTGCGCCTGCGCGGCGTCGAGATCGGCCTGCGCCGAGCGCAAGTCGAATTCCTGTTCCTGCGGATCGATGCGGGCGAGCACGGTACCTTGATCGACATGCTGCCCGACGTCGACAAGCCGTTCGGCGACGCGGCCGCCGACCCGGAACGAAAGATTGTTTAGCGTGCGCGCCGCGATCACACCGGTGAGCGAAGTCCTTGGCGCATAGTTGGCGATCGCCACGGTCTCGGTGAGGACCATGACAGGCAGTTTCTTCGCGGCGGCCTCCTGCTTCTGGCAACCGGCCAAAAGCAAAGGCAGCATTGCCATTGCGCAGGCTAGAATTGTGGAGGCAGGAAAAGACAAATGGGTTTTGACCGACGGCGGCGAGACGGACGATGTCGCGTTCCTGCTCATAGCTCCCTCAACCGCGCGGACCGCCCCCTGTAGCAAGACGGCGCGGACAATGGCGAGGATAATTGATCCCCGCAAAAAGGAAACCTCTTCTCGTACGCGTATAGGCGGTTGGGTAAGCTGGCCAGTTAACGCATCGGCGACAGGCCCAATCGCCCGCCGCCAGTGCCAACTTGAGGAAAACCTGAAATAAGCCCAGAAGAGTCTCAACAGCCATCAAACGAGAGCGGGCGCCGGCCCGGTGAGGGGTACGATGACAAATTCAGCCATTTCCGAACGCAAGAGCCAGTCGATTTCGCGCGGCGTCGGCATGACCACTCAGATCTATGCCGATCGCGCCGAAAACTCGGAGATCTGGGATGTGGAAGGCCGCCGCTACATCGATTTCTCGTCCGGCATCGCCGTCGTCAACACCGGCCACCGTCACCCCAGGGTGATCGAAGCGGTCAAGGCGCAGCTCGACCGCTTCACCCATACCTGCTACCAGGTCGTGCCCTACGAGAGCTATATCCGGCTGGCCGAACGGCTGAACGGCATGCTGCCCGGCAAGTTCGACAAAAAGACGATTTTTGTCACCACCGGCGCCGAGGCGGTTGAGAATGCAATCAAGATCGCCCGCAACGCCACCGGCCGGCCGGCGGTCATCGCTTTTTCCGGCGGCTTCCACGGACGCACCTTCATGGGCATGGCGCTGACCGGCAAGGTCGTGCCTTACAAGGTCGGCTTCGGCGCCATGCCGGCGGATGTCTTCCATGCGCCGTTCCCGGTTGCGCTGCACGGCGTGTCGGTCGCCGATTCGCTGGCTGCGCTCGACCGGCTGTTCAAGGCCGATGTCGATCCGGCCCGCGTCGCCGCGATCATCGTCGAGCCGGTGCAGGGCGAGGGCGGCTTCTACGAGGCGCCGCGCGATTTCATGACCGCATTGCGCAAGATCTGCGATCAGCACGGCATGCTGCTGATCGCCGACGAGGTGCAGACCGGCTTTGCCCGCACCGGCAAGATGTTTGCCATGGACCATCACGAGGTGGCGGCCGACATCACCACCATGGCCAAGAGCCTGGCCGGCGGCTTCCCGTTGGCGGCGGTCACCGGGCGTGCCGAGGTCATGGATTCGCCGAACCCCGGCGGACTCGGCGGCACCTATGGCGGCAGCCCGATCGGCGTCGCCGCGGCGCATGCCGTGCTCGACGTCATCGACGAGGAGAAGCTCTGCGACCGGGCCAACACGCTGGGCAACCGTCTGAAGCAGCGCCTGCAAGCGATCCGCGACGAAGCCCCGGAAATCGTCGATATCAGAGGCCCCGGCTTCATGAACGCGGTCGAGTTCAACGATGTGGCGAAGGGGCTGCCGTCGCCGGAACTCGCCAATGCGGTCCGGCTGAAGGCGCTCGACAAGGGCCTGATCCTGCTCACCTGCGGCGTCTACGGCAACGTCATCCGCTTCCTCGCGCCGATCACCATCCAGGACGGAGTCATGAACGAGGCGCTCGACATCCTGGAAAGTTCGATCCGCGAGGCCCGCGCTGCCTGAGCGATACGATTATCCTGCCGCGCGGGCCGGCTCTGCCTGCTGGAAGGCGGCGAGCGCGGCCTTCAGCCCGTCGGGCCCGGTCGCGACAGTCTGCGGCGACGGCGAAAAGCCGGCGCCGAGCATCTTGCGGCCAAGCATGTGGTCGCCGGGCCGGTTGACCGATTCGATGCCGAGCAGCCGGCTTGCGGCATAGTGGTAGATCGAGAATTTGTTCTCGGCCACGTCGCCCAGCACGACATGGCTGTCGCCGCCCGAAATCAGGCCGACCATCTGCAGCTTCATGTCGCCGATATCGGACCAGAACCACGGCACCGCCGAGTAATTGTCGGTGTGGCCGACGATGGTGCGCGCGGCGAGCCGCGCCTGGTCAGTGGCGTTCTGTACCGATTCCAGCCGCACATCGCCGCCGGTGAACCAGTGCCGGTAGGAGGCGGCATCGCCGATGGCGAGGATTTCCGGCACCGACGTGCGCATCTGCTGGTCGACGCGGATGCCGTTGGCGATGGCAATGCCGGCGGCTTCGGCCAATTCGACATTCGGCACGACGCCGATACCGATGACGACCACCTGCGCCGGCAATCTCTCGCCAGATGAGGTGATTGCAGCCGAAACACGGCCGTTCTCGCCCTCCAGCCGTTCGATGGTGGTGCCGGTAAGAATGCGCACACCGGTGGCCTCCAGCCGCTGGCGCACATGGCCGGCGATGACCGGTGCCACGGCGCGGCCGAGCAGCCGGTCGACCGCCTCGACCACCGTAACCTTGCGGCCTGCCGCGGTGAGCGTCGCGGCAATCTCCAGGCCGATGAAGCCGCCGCCGAGGATGACGACCTCCTCGCTTTGCGCGCTCAATTCGCGGATCAGGCGGGCATCGCCGAGCGAGCGCAGCGACACAACGCCAGAAAGCTCCGAACCCGGCAGCGGCAGCAGGCGCGGCCGCGCGCCGGTGGCGAGGATCAGCCGGCCGAACGGCAGCACGCCGCCGCCCGATATCTCCAGCCTGCGGCCGCCTACGTCGATCCGCTCGACCCGGATGCCTGGCCGGAAGTCGATGGCGCTGCCGGTATAAAAAGCCTCGCCGCGCAACGGCTGCGGCTTTGCTTGCTGATCCTTGATGAAGGTCTTCGACAGCGGCGGCTTGTGGTAGGGCAATTCGTTTTCGTCGCCGACCAGGATCACCGGGCCGTCATAGCCTTCTTCGCGCAGGCTGGCGGCCGCTTGCACGCCCGCATGACCCGCACCGACAATGACGACCCCGTTCTTCATAACAGCCCGATTCCTCATCCAAATCTAGGACGTCTCGCCAGGTGGCGATTGTCCGGCGCCGCCGCAAGAGCGCCGATCCGGGTCGCACCCGGAACGGCCGCCTGTCAACTGCGTCATGCGCCGGCATTCCTCATACGTCGGTGTTAAAGTTGACAGTTCTAGTTTAGAATAATTCTAAACTATTGTTTCAATTGAATTTTTTCTATGCCACCAGTTGACATCCGGCGTCTTCGCCGTTTTATGGAAGCTCGCGCGTCAGCGCATCCCTTTGATGTCTGGGCCTTGAACCCTTTCGATTGGAGGCATTTCGGTGTCTTTCTTCCGCGAACCGCGCGATGGCGCGACCCTTCTTTGCCCGCTGGCAACTGCCCGCCGCGGCGCCGGCATTTCATTGATTCCCGAGGAGAGACAATCATGAGAACGATGATCACGGCGCGGTATGGCGGCAGGCTTGCGGCGATCGGCGCCACCGCGATGCTGACGGCGGCCGTGTTCGTGCTGCCGGCCAAGGCGCAAACCGATGCCAAGGCGGTCATCAAGACCTATTCCGACATTGCGCTCGCCAAATACGAGGATTCGCTGATCACGGCCGAGGCGCTCGACAAGGCTGTCGATGCGCTGCTCGCCAAGCCATCTGCCGAAACGCTGAACGCCGCCCGCGAGGCCTGGAAGGCATCGCGCGTTCCCTATCAGCAGACCGAGGTCTATCGCTTCGGTAATGCCATCGTCGACGACTGGGAAGGCGAGGTGAACTCCTGGCCGCTCGACGAAGGCTTGATCGACTATGTCGCCAAGAGCTACGGCACCGAGTCGGACGCCAACGTGCTCTACACCGCCAATGTGATCGCCAACAAGTCGATCGAGATCAACGGCAAGAAGGTCGACGCCACCGACCTGACGCCGGAGTTCCTCTCCGGCACCCTGCAGGAGGCCGGCAGTATCGAGGCCAATGTGGCGACCGGCTATCACGCTATCGAATTCCTGCTTTGGGGTCAGGACCTGCACGGCACCGGTCCGGGCGCCGGCGAACGGCCCTACACCGACTACGACCTCGCCAATTGCACCGGCGGCAATTGCGACCGTCGCGGACAGTATCTGAAATCGGCGAGCGACCTTCTGGTTTCCGATCTAAAGGATATGGTCGACGACTGGAAGGAAGGCGGCGCCGCCCGCAAGAACCTTGTCGATGGCGAGCTGAACGCCGCCATTTCGACCATCTTCACCGGCATGGGCTCGTTGTCCTATGGTGAGCTCGCCGGAGAGCGGATGAAGCTCGGCCTCTTGTTGCACGACCCGGAAGAGGAGCACGATTGCTTCTCCGACAATACCTACAACTCCCATCTTTACGATGCGATCGGCATCCGTGCCGCCTATCACGGCAGCTACAAGCGGCTCGACGGCACTGTCGTCGAGGGGCCGTCGGTGGCCGACATGGTCAAGGCGGCCGACCCGGCGGTTGACAAGGAATTGTCGGACAAACTGGACGTCACCGTCGCCAAGATGGAGGCCATCAAGGCGCGGGCGCTTGCCGGCGAGGCCTATGACCAGCAGATCGGAGAAGGCAACACGGAAGGCAATGCCACCGTGCAGGCGGCGATCGACGCGCTGGTCGATCAGACCAAGTCGATCGAACGCGCCGTCGGCACCCTGAAGCTCAATGCGATAGCCTTCGAGGGTTCGGACAGCCTCGATTCACCGGACAAGGTGTTCCAATAAACTATCGAAACCACCAGCCACACGCCGCAACGAAGCGCCGTTAGCCAGAGCGACAAATGCTGATCTGCCATTGCAACATCATCACCGAAAAGGAGATAGAGCAGACGATCGTCGGACTGCTGGATGAGGACCCCTGGCAGCTGATCGTGCCGGCCAAGGTCTATCACGCCATGCACAAGCGCGGTCGCTGTTGCGGCTGCTTCCCAAATGTGGTCGAAACGATCATTCGGGTCACCGAAAATTACCATGCCCGCTCGGCGGCGAGTGGCGTGGACATCGTTTCACACCTGGATCGCGTCAGAGGCCTACGCGTCCAATACGGGAGCAGAACCCATGAAAGGCGAACAGCAGATCATAGAGCGGCTTAACGAGGCTCTGTTTCTGGAACTTGGGGCGGTCAATCAATACTGGGTGCATTTCCGGCTGCTGGAAGACTGGGGATACGCCAAGCTAGCGAAGAAGGAACGCGCTGAATCGATCGAGGAAATGCACCATGCCGACCGGCTCGTGGCGCGCATCATCTTCCTCGAGGGCCATCCGAACCTGCAGTCCGTGGCGCCGCTGCGCATCGGGCAGAATGTCAAGGAAGTGCTCGAATCCGATCTTGCCGGCGAATATGACGCGCGCACCGCCTACAAGCGTTCGCGCGAGGTTTGTAACGAAGCAGGCGACTACGTGACGATGAAGCTGTTCGAGGAATTGCTGGCTGACGAGGAAGGTCACATCGACTTCCTCGAGACGCAACTCGACCTGCTCGCCTCGATCGGCGAAGAAAAGTACGGCCAACTCAACGCAGCGTCGGCCGACGAGGCGGAATAAGGACATGCCGGAATGCGGCGCCCCCTAGATTTCATGCGCCGCTTGCGGCCGGCCGAGCATTGTGGCCTGCCGCCTCAGAAGAAGCCGCGATACGGTATCCTTCGCGGCGCCTTTCTTGCCGTGGTGGCGACGCTCACAGCCTCGGCGCTGGCCGGGGCGCCGCAACCGGCGGGGCTTGCCACCAGCCGCACGGATCTGACGCCGAAGGATCTGGCGCGCGTCATCGCCATCACCAGGCCGACCAGCGATTTCTCCAAGCCCGAGCAATTCGAGCTGATGCAGGGCGGCGCCGGCACCTCGAAGAAGGACGTCAACAAGGACGCCTTCTCGCAATCCTCTGCCAACATCAGCTTCGAGGAAGAGGGTACCTTCAAGCTCGGCAACGCCATTTTCCGCAAGAACTGGGTGTCCTCGCCATCCTCGACACAAGCCTCGGATGGGCTCGGCCCGTTGTTCAACGAGCGCGCCTGCCAGAACTGTCATCTGAAGGACGGCCGCGGCCATCCGCCCCAAGGCGACAGCGGCACCACCTCGATGTTCCTGCGCCTGGCAAGGGAAGCCAGTACCGAGGAGGAGAAAGCCGCGCTCGCCGATCACAAGGTGCTCAACTTTCCCGACCCGGTCTATGGCACACAACTTCAGGAGCTAGCCGTTCCCGGCCTGCAGGGCGAAGGCAGGATGCATGTCGATTATCAGGAGCAAAAAGTAAAACTGGCGGACGGCAGCGTCGTGTCGCTGCGCAAGCCGAGCTATTCGGTCGACGGTCTCGCCTACGGGGCGCTCGATCCACACACCACGCTGTCGCCGCGCATGACGCCGCCGATGATCGGCCTTGGCCTGGTCGAGCAGATCGCTCCTGCCGACATCCTTACGCGTGCCGATGCGGCCGACCGCGATGGTGACGGGATTTCCGGCAGGCCAAACATAATACGCGACGCCAGCAGCGGTGAACTGACGCTCGGCCGTTTCGGCTGGAAGGCGCAGGCGGCATCGATCCGCCAGCAATCGGCCGACGCTTTTGCCGGCGATATCGGCATTTCGACGCCTGAGGTGCCGAAGCACTGGGGCGATTGCAGCGCCGCGGAAAAGACCTGCCTTGCCCAACCTAACGGTGTACAGGAGCGCCTCGGTCCGGTCGAAGCGCCGCCGCCGGTCATGGACCTCGTGACCTTCTATTCGCAAAACCTTGCCGTGCCGGCCCGGCGCGATCTCGACAGACCGGACGTGCTCGCCGGCAAAAAACTGTTCTACGATATGGGCTGCATCTCTTGCCATACGCCGAAATTCGTCACCCGTCGCGGCACCCCGAACAAGGCGCAGGCCTTCCAGCTGATCTGGCCTTATTCCGATTTCCTGCTGCATGACATGGGACCCGGCCTTGCCGACGGACAGGCGGTGGGCGAGGCCACGGGAAGCGAATGGCGCACGCCGCCACTGTGGGGCATCGGGCTCACCCAGACCGTCAGCGGCAACACCTTCTTCCTGCATGACGGGCGCGCACGAAGCCTGGCCGAGGCGATTCTGTGGCATGGCGGCGAGGGCCAGAAGGCGCGTGACCGCTTTGCCGCTGCCGATGCGGCCGACCGCGCCGCGCTGATCAAGTTTCTGGAGTCGCTCTGATGCGGAAGCGTCTTGCATTCGCTCTGATGCTGGTCCTCGCCGGTGCGCTGCCGGCATCCGCGGCGGTGAAGGCTTCGGATGTGATCCAGCGGGCGATCGACGGCTTCGTCCGCCCGGCCTATGCCAGACTGCATGACCATGCGGACAGCTTGGCCAAGACCATGCACGCGCTTTGCCAAGCGCCCTCGCGAGACAATCTCGATGCGGCACGCGCCGAATTCTCGGGTGTCGTGGATGCCTGGTCGGTGGTGGAAATCATCCGTTTCGGGCCGATCGCGGAAAACAACCGGCTTGAGCGCATGCTGTTTTGGCCGGACCGCAAGAGCATCGGCCTGAAGCAGGTGCAGGCGGCACTTGCCGGCAAGGATCCGACAGCCGCCGATCCGGCCCAGCTGGCTACAAAGAGCGTCGCCATGCAAGGGCTCGGCGCACTGGAATTCGTCCTCTACGGCGACGGAGCCGGTCAATTGGTCGGCAGGGACGACGCCTATCGCTGCGCCTACGGTGCGGCCATTGCCGGCAATGTCGAGACGATTGCCGGCGAGGTTGGCGATGACTGGAACGAGCCCAACGGCTTTGCCGCGCTCTGGGCCAATCCGGGTCCGCAGAACGCGCTCTACCACCACGGAACTGAAGCGGTGACCGAACTGGTCGGCGTCTTCATCAACGAGCTGGAAATGGTCCGCGACGTACGCCTGAAAGGCTTCCTGGGCGCCAAGCCGGAGGCCGACAAACCGAAACAGGCGATCTATTGGCGCTCGCAAAACACCGCCCGCTCGCTGACCGGGAATCTGGCCGGCATGGACACGCTGTTCCAGGCCTCGCAGCTTGGCGACGCGCTGCCGCCCGATGCGCGCTGGATGGCAGAATCGGTCCACATCCAGCTCACCAACGGGATCGAGGCGGCCAAGGCGATCAGGGGACCGATCGACAAGGCACTTGCCGATCCGGCGCTGCGCCAGAAGCTCGACTATTTCTCGCTGGTGACATCCAGCCTGACGACCCTGATCGGCACCAGGCTGACCGCCGAATTCGGCCTGACCGCCGGGTTCTCGTCATTGGATGGCGACTGATCATGAGGACGCCGCTGATCGATCGGCGCGATTTCCTGAGGGCCGCCGGCGCTGGTTTCGTAGCGGCGATGGCGCCGTCGGCCTGGGCAAAGACACTCGACGCCGACGCGGTCTTCGCCACCGCTTTCGTCAAGCGCGACGGCAGCTATGGCGCGGCCGTCCTGTCCGAGGCCGGCAAGTTGTTGCACACGATCGATCTGCCCGATCGGGGTCACGACGTTACCTTCGACCCGGTGTCCAAGCGTTCGGTGGTGTTTGCCAGGCAGCCGGGCACCTTTGCTGTCGTCTTCGACCATACCGGCCGCGGTGAACCGCGCACCATTGCCAGCGTTGCCGGCCGGCATTTCTTCGGCCATGGCGTGTTCTCGGCCGATGGCACGCTGCTCTACGCAACCGAGAACGATTTCGACAATGCCGCCGGCGTCGTCGGCGTCTATGACGCGCATGCGAAATTCAAGCGCATCGGCGAGTTCCCGACCTACGGCACAGGCCCGCACGAGCTGTTGCTGCTTTCCGACGGCAGGACGATTGCTGTGGCCAATGGCGGCATCGAGACGCATCCGGATTATGGCCGCGCCGAGCTCAACATCGCAACGATGAAGCCTTCCTACGTTCTGGTCGACCGCCTTACCGGAGATCTCACCGAAAAGCACGAATTGCCGCCGGCGCTGCACCAATTGTCGATCCGCCATATGGATGCCGACCGGTCCGGCACCGTCTGGTTCGGCTGCCAGTACAGGGGGCCGGGTACCGATCGTCCCCCGCTGGTTGGCCGCGCGCCGCGCGGCAAGGACTTGCAATTGCTCGATATGTCGCAGGATGTGCTCTCCGGCTTCAGGAATTATATCGGCTCGGTCGCCGCCAACCCTGCCGCCGGCACCATCGCCGTGTCTTCGCCTGAGGGCAATTCGCTTGCCGTGATCGACGCGGCCAGCGGCCGCATCGTCGCCACCAAGGCGCTGGTCGAGGTTTGCGGCGTTGCAGCCGATGGGGAAAGCTTCATGGCGACGACCGGCGCCGGCGATATCGTCGAGTCCGGTGGCTCGATACGTTCCGAGCCGGACTATGTCTGGGACAATCACGTGCTGCGTATCGAGCAGGTCGGCTAGTCCCGATACCTATTGTGGCGATTGCGTGCGTTGGAACTTACATTCTTGGACCCGCGCCGAAGCCAAGTCGCCTGACGATTTATCCATTATTCCCTTGCGGGGATCAGCCCTGGCGGGCAGAGGGAAGTTGTTTTCGAAACTGTCTCAACCGGCCGCTTCATGAAATTGCTTGCCATCGACTGTGCCGCCAATCTCTGCGCCGCCTGCGTCTACGACGCGGCGGCCGGGAAAGAACTCGGCCGTTCGGTGCTCGATCTCGGTAAGGGTCATGCCGAGCATCTGATGGGTGTCATCGAAAAGGCGTTGGGGACCAGCAGAACCGACTATTCCGGCCTCGGCGCCATTGCCGTTTCGACGGGTCCGGGCTCCTTCACCGGTCTGCGCGTCGGCGTCTCGGCGGCGCGCGGCCTTGCGCTGGCGCTGAAAATCCCGGCGATCGGCGTGACGACTCTGGAGGCCCTGGCGGCGCAAGCGAGAGCGGCATTTCCCGGTCGCGCCGTGCTCGCCGCGCTCGATGCAGGTCGCGAGGAGATCCATGCGGCACTTTACGATGAAGCATCCGTTTTGATTTACGGTCCCTCGGTGACCACGCTCTCGCAAGCCGCCGCCAAGGCGGTTGACAGCTCCGCGGTTCTGGCCGGTACGGCGGCAACGCAAATTGCCGCCTCGGCCGGGCGCGCCTTCGACGTCGGCGCGACAGCGGCCACCGCCGACATCGCCGTCTATGCCCGGCTGGCCGCCGCCCAACGTGCCGGTAAAAAGGGCGAGGGCGAAAAGCCGAAACCACTCTATCTGCGCGGCGCCGACGCAAAGTCTCAGGCAGGCTTTATTCTATCGAGGCAAGACCATGATCCCAAAAAGTGGAAACCGGTTTTGGGAAAAGATCATGGTCCAAACGGAAACAAGTCCTGATGCGCATTCCTTTCCTCCAGTCGCGCCGCAGGGACTATGCGCTCGAGCCGTTGACGGTTGCCGATAGCGCGGCCATGTCGGTGCTGCATCGCGAGGATTTCGCGCGGCCGTGGACCGACGACGAATTCGCCGCGCTGCTCGAGCAGGACACGGTGTTCGGCTATGCCGCGCGCGAGACCGGACAGGGTGCCAAGCCGCCGGTCGGCTTCGTGCTGGCGCGGCTCGCGGCCGGCGAGGGCGAGATCCTGACGGTCGCGGTGGCACGCTCGCATCGGCGCCGGGGGCTCGGCTGGCAATTGATGGATGCGGTGCTGCGCGAACTGCACGCACAGCGCGCCGAGGCGCTTTTCCTCGAGGTCGACGAGACCAATGTCGCCGCGATCGCGCTCTACCGGCGGTTCGGCTTCCGCGAGGTCGGCAAGCGCGCCAACTATTACAAGTCGCCGGAGCACGGCCCGACCGGCGCGCTTGTCATGCGCCGCGATCTTCGCTAGCCAAACGCCGGGGTGGTGCGGATGATCGGAAAAATCAGGATTTTCCTGGCCCTGGGGCTGGTTGTCGTCGGCTCGCTGGTGCTTGTGCCGCTGCAGATATTGTCGATGCGGACCGGGCTCTGGCGCGAGACCTTCATCCTGAAAATCTGGCACAGGATGATCGTCAGGACGCTGGGGCTGCGCATCCATGTCAAGGGGACTCTGTCCGAACAACGCCCATTGCTGGTTGCGTCCAACCACATCTCCTGGACCGACATCATGGTGCTGGGGTCGATGGTCGACGTGACGTTCATCGCCAGGGCCGACATGGCCGGCTGGCCGTTGATCGGCATGCTGTCGAAGCTGCAACGCACGGTCTTCATCGAACGTGAGCGTAAGCGTTCGTCGGGCGACCAGGCGAGCGAGATCGCCGGCCGCATGGCCAAGGGCGACGCCATGGTGCTGTTTGCCGAAGGCTCGACCGGCGACGGCAACATGATCCTGCCGTTCAAGAGCACGCTGTTCGGCGCCGCTACAATGGCGATTGCGGAAGGGGCGGCCGAACAGGTCTTCATCCAGCCGGTGGCGATCGTCTATACGCGCCTGCATGGCGTGCCGCTCGGCCGCCGGCATCGGCCGGTTGCCGCCTGGATCGGCGACGAGGAGCTGATGCCGCACCTCAAGGTGCTGATGGCCGAGGGCGCCCTCGACGTCGAGGTGCATTTTGGCGAGGCGATTGCTTTCTCCAAGGGCTCCAGCCGCAAGGAGACAGCAAAGCAGATGGAACGCCAGGTACGCGAGATGGTACAAGCGGCGCTCGCCGAACCGCGTCCGAGCCGGTAGGCTGCGCAGGTTCCGGCCAGATTCGTCTGTTTTTTGTCGGGGAAAGGCGCTAGAAGCCGCGAAATGGAATTGAACACGATAGAACGCGACGACATCGGCGCTGCCGCCGAAGACCTGGTCGTTCCGCCTGCCGCGACCAGAAAGGTCTTCGTCAAGACCTATGGCTGCCAGATGAATGTTTACGATTCGCAGCGCATGACCGATGCGCTGGCGGCCGACGGCTATGCCGCGACAGACGCTATCGGCGAGGCCGATCTGGTGCTGCTCAACACCTGCCACATCCGCGAGAAAGCGGCGGAAAAGGTCTATTCCGAACTTGGGCGCATCCGTGAGTTGAAGGCCGAGCGTGCAAAGGCCGGGCGCGAAATGCTGGTCGGCGTCGCCGGCTGCGTGGCGCAGGCCGAGGGTGCCGAGATCATCCGCCGCTCGCCGGCCGTCGACCTGGTCATCGGCCCGCAGACCTACCACCGGCTGCCCGGTGTGCTGGCGAGGGCGCGTGGCGGCGAAAAGATCGTCGAGACCGACTATGCCGTCGAGGACAAGTTCGAGTATCTGCCGCAGCCGAAGCGCGCCGAACTGATCAGGCGCGGCGTGACGGCGTTCTTGACCGTTCAGGAAGGCTGCGACAAGTTCTGCACCTTCTGTGTCGTGCCCTATACGCGCGGCTCGGAAGTCTCGCGGCCGGTGGCACAGATCGTCGCCGAGGCCGAGCGCCTGGCGGATGCCGGCGTGCGCGAGCTGACGCTGCTCGGCCAGAACGTCAATGCCTGGCATGGAAGAGGCGAAAACGGCGGGGAATGGGGCCTTGGCCGACTGCTGTTCAGGCTGGCCGAGATTCCAGGCCTGGCGCGGCTGCGCTACACGACCAGTCATCCGCGCGACATGGAGGATGAATTGATCGCCGCCCATCGTGATTTGCCGACGCTGATGCCCTATCTACATTTACCGGTGCAGTCCGGCTCCGACCGCATACTCAAGGCGATGAACCGCAGGCATATGGCCAAGGACTATCTGACGTTGATCGACCGCATCCGTGCCGCACGGAACGACATCGCACTGTCCGGCGATTTTATTGTCGGCTTTCCCGGTGAGACGGAAGCGGATTTCGAGGCGACCATGCAGTTGGTCGAAGACGTCAACTATGCCTCGGCCTTTTCGTTCAAATATTCGCCGCGCCCCGGCACGCCGGGCGCCGAGATGAGCGATCACGTGCCGGAGGCCGTCAAGGACGAGCGCCTGCAGCGGCTGCAGGCGCTGCTGCTGAAACAGCAGCAGGATTTCGGCACCAGCCTGGTCGGCAGGACCATCGACACGCTGATCGAAAAGCCGGGCCGCCAGGCCGGCCAGAAGGTTGGCCGCTCGCCCTGGCTGCAGCCGGTTATTGTTGATGAAAAGGCCGGCGAAATCGGTGACATTATCCAGGTACGAATCACGAAGACGGGCTACAACAGCCTGTTCGCCGAATTGGCCTGAAGGTCTCGGCAGATGAGGAGAGACGGTTGAGCGCTGCTGAAGTGAAGAACCTGCCCCAGAACCTACCCTCGGGGGCCTCGGATATCGCGCACATCGTACTGACTTTCGACAACAACAAGCTTGCCAGCGCCCTTTACGGCCAGTTCGACGAGAATCTGGCCCGACTCGAGCAGAAGCTCGGCGTCGATATCCGCTCGCGCGGCAATCAATTGACCATCAAGGGCTCTTCCTCGGCCGCCGAGCAGGCACGCCGCGCCTTGGACAATCTTTACGGCATTCTGCAGAAAGGCACCGACATCGGCCAGTCCGATGTCGACGGCGCCGTGCGCATGGCGATCGCCAGCGACGACCAGCTGACGCTGCCGACGCTGGAGCGCAAGGGCAAGGTGTCCGCCGCCCAGATATCGACGCGCAAGAAGACCATCTATGCCCGCTCGCTCAACCAGGACGCCTACATGCGCGCGCTGGAGCGGTCGGAACTCGTCTTCGGCATCGGCCCGGCCGGCACCGGAAAGACCTATCTGGCGGTGGCGCATGCGGCAATGCTGCTCGAACGCGGCATGGTCGAACGCATCGTGCTGTCGCGCCCCGCGGTCGAGGCGGGCGAACGGCTTGGCTTTCTGCCGGGTGACATGAAGGAGAAGGTCGATCCCTATCTGCGGCCGCTCTATGACGCGCTCTACGACATGATGCCGGCCGACAAGGTCGAGCGGGCGATTGCCGCCGAGGTCATCGAGATCGCGCCGCTGGCGTTCATGCGCGGCCGTACGCTGGCGCACGCTGCCGTCATACTCGACGAGGCGCAGAACACTACGCCGATGCAGATGAAGATGTTCCTGACCCGCCTCGGCGAGAACTCGCGCATGATCGTCACCGGTGATCCGACCCAGATCGATCTGCCGCCAAACACCAAGTCCGGCCTGGTCGAGGCGCTGAGAATCCTCGACGGCGTCACCGGCATGGTGACGGTCCGCTTCAACGAAGGCGACGTCGTCAGGCATCCGCTGGTCGCCGAGATCGTCAAGGCCTATGACCGCGACGGCAAGCTGGCCAGGGGCCTGGGTGTCGAAAGCTGATATGATTATGCGGCCGCATGGCTGAGGAGCAAAAGGCGGGGGGGCCGCTTCCCGTCGAGATCGACATCGCGATCGAGGCGGGCGACTGGCCCGACGAGACGACGCTGACGCGGCTGGTCGACCACGCCGTCTCGGCCGGCTTTGCCGAAACCGGTGCCGACGGCCGTTCCGAGCTCAGCATCGTCTTTTCCGACGATGCCCATATCCGTACGCTCAATGCCGGCTGGCGCGGCAAGGACAAGCCGACCAACGTCCTGTCTTTTCCGGCTTTTCCGTTTGCCAGGGGCGGGCCTCTGCCGCCGATGCTCGGCGACATCGTGCTGGCCGCCGAGACTGTCGCGCGCGAGGCGGCACTGGAAGACAAGCCCATCGAGGACCATATCTCCCATCTCGTCATCCATGGCCTGCTGCATTTGCTGGGCTATGATCACGAAACCGATGCCGAAGCGGAACTGATGGAAGCGACAGAGCGCGCAGCACTTGCGAGGCTTGCCATTCCCGATCCCTACACGTAATTACAAAAGACCAATTGACCGGACGATGATGAACGACAAACCAGAGACTGCCGCCCGCTCCGACGCCGGCAGTGTGATCAAGCCTTCCGAAACGACGGAAGAGGGCTCGAGTCCGAGTACCTCGACCGGCAGCTTCGCCAGCGAGGCATCGCCTGCCGGTCCTTCCCTGTTTGATCGCGTGCTCGGGCTTTTCAGGCACCGCAACGGCACCAGCCTGCGCGAGGAGATTGCCGGTGCGCTTGCCGAAACGGCGAGCGATGCAGAATCCTTCTCGCCTGGCGAACGCGCCATGCTCAACAACATCCTGCGCCTGCGCGAAGTGCGCGTCGAGGACGTCATGGTGCCGCGCGCCGACATCGAGGCGGTCGAGATCACCACGAAGCTGGGTGATCTTCTGGGGCTGTTCGAGCAGTCCGGCCATTCCCGCATGCCGGTCTATTCGGAGACGCTCGACGATCCGCGCGGCATGGTTCATATCCGCGACGTGCTGGCGCACATCACCAAGGTCGCCCGCGTCAGAAAGGGCAGGACGACAAGGAAAACTCCGGTCGCGACGGTTCTCGATCTCGCTCAGGTCGATCTGGCGCGCACCATCGGCGATCTCAACCTGATCCGACCGGTGCTGTTCGTGCCGCCGTCGATGCTCGCCTCCGACCTGATGGGGCGGATGCAGACGACGCGGACCCAGATGGCTTTGGTCATCGACGAATATGGCGGTACTGACGGTCTCGTCTCGCTCGAGGACATCGTCGAGATGGTGGTCGGCGACATCGAGGACGAGCATGACGAGGACGAGCCGATGATTACCCAGGCCGGCGAAGGCGTCTTCATCGTCGACGGCAAGGCCGAGATCGACGACGTCGCCAAGATGATCGGCGAGGATTTCGCCGCCGGCGAGCACGGCGAATATGTCGACACGATCGGCGGCATGATCTTCAACACGCTTGGCCGGGTGCCGGCGCGCGGCGAAGTGGTGCAGGCCATACCCGGCTTCGAGTTTCATGTGCTCGACGCCGACCCACGCCGCGTCAAGCGCGTGCGCATCGTCGAGACCCTGAAGGGCGAGCGCCGCCGCCGCGCCGTCCGCACCGAGCAGGCTTGAAGGACGCGGCTTGCCCGATGCCGGTTGAGGACCCGTTCAAGCACTCGACGCTGGGCTCCGGCGTCTTCTACCAGGATCCGCGAGCCGCATTGACCTGGCTTGAAGAGCCTTCGGCTTCGAGCCGGGCATGGTGGTCAGCGATGCAGATGGCAGGCTCGTCCATTCCGAGATGCGGTTCGGCGATGGTTATATCATCGTCGATTCCGAATGGGCCGACCATATAGCCAGCCCGGCTTCAGTTGCAGGCAAGAACACGCAGTCGGTCTATGTACGTCTCAAGGACGGGATAGATGCCCACTGCGATCGTGCAAGGGCGGCGGGAGCCGAGATCGTCGAGGGGCCTGCCGACCAGCTCTACGGTGAACGGCAGTACAGGGCGCGCGATCCTGAAGGCCATATCTGGACCTTTTCCCAGACTGTCCGCTCCGTCCCACGCGAAGAGGCTGAGCGGCTGGGTGGACTGAAGATCGAAGGCTGGCATCGATAGCTATGAGCGGACTTGTTCGCTCTTATCCGGTTTGGAGCCAAGCCCGCGGCCTGATAAATCTTGCTTCCTGATTCGCACGACTCGGAAGCATAGATGGAGCGCCAGGCCGGCCGGATAATTCTGCTTTGGGGCTGGCGGCGCGCGCTGGTTGCGTTTCTTGCCGGGGCGCTGGCGGTTCTTGCCCAGGCGCCGTACGATTTCTTCGCCGTCTGTTTCGTTTCGTTTCCCCTGCTGGTGTGGCTACTCGACGGCGCGACCGGCGAAGCCTCGGACGGTTTTCTGCGGCGCTTGCTGCCGGCTTTCGCCATCGGCTGGTGGTTCGGTTTCGGCTACTTTCTTGCCGGTCTCTGGTGGGTCGGCTCGGCGCTTCTGGTCGAGGCCGACAGCTTCGCCTGGGCCTTGCCGTTCGCGGTGGTCGGCATCCCCCTCGCGCTCGCCCTCTTTTACGGTTTCGCTGCCGTGGTTGCCCGGCTGTTGTGGAGCAACGACATCGGCCGCATCGCCGCGCTCGCCTTCGGCTTTGCGCTGGCGGAATGGCTGCGCGGCTTCCTGTTCACCGGCTTTCCGTGGAATGCCGTCGGCTATGCGGCGATGCCGGTGCCTTTGCTGATGCAGAGCGTCTCGGTGACCGGCATGGTCGGCATGAACGCGCTTGCGGTCTTCGTCTTCGCGTTGCCGGCGCTGCTTGCGGCGCGCCGGCATCTTCGCCTCGGCGCGGCGTTGCTTGTCGTTCTCGTCGCCGCCCATGCCGGCTTCGGCTATATCCGGCTCGCCGCCCCCGAAAAGCCGGCCGCCCGCAGCCTTGACGTCCGTATCGTGCAGCCTGCCGTCGACCTTACGGAAAAATGGGATACCTCGGTGCGTGACCGTATCTTCGCCACCATGATGGGGCTTTCGGCCAAGGCGCCGGAACCCGGCCATGACAGGCCGCAATTGATCCTGTGGCCGGAGACGTCCGTGCCGTTTCTGTTCACCGAACGTCCGGATGCCCTGCCTGCGATCGGAGAGATGCTTGGCGATGGCCAGATGCTGGTCGCCGGCGTCGTTCGCGAGGAAGGCGGCTCGGCGGCCGGCAGCCGTTACTACAACTCTGTGGTGGCGATCGACGAAAGGGGCGAAATCGTCGATGCCGTCGACAAGGTCCACCTGGTACCCTTCGGCGAATACCTGCCTTTCGCCGATCTGCTCGGCCGCTTCGGGCTTGAGCAGCTTGTTGCCGGTCCAATGACCTTCGCGGCGGGCAATGAGCGGCATCCGATCGCGCTGCCCGGCGGTATCCGGGCGCTGCCGTTTATTTGCTATGAGGTCATCTTTCCCGATCTGGTCGCAGTTGACGCAACGTCAGCCGAGCTTATTGTGAACGTCACCAATGACGCCTGGTTCGGCGACACGCCGGGGCCGTACCAGCACTTCAGGCAGGCGCAGATCCGGGCGGTGGAGAATGGGGTGCCCCTGTTGCGCGCGGCTAATAACGGCATTTCGGCCGTTGTCGACCCGCGCGGTCGCATCGTCGACGCGCTGGCAATCGATGCACGCGGCGCGATCGATGTGCGTGTGCCGATCTCCAACCAAGCCATCGTTTCCTCCGGCCAACGACGCATTAACGGAATGCTGATCATGTTTTTGCTTGCCGTTGCGGCATGCATTTTGAACGTAAGGCAAAGGCTACGGGCGAATTGACAGCCGACACATTAGAAACTCATACTGTAAGCGCCTGAAAATTTTCGAAGTCGATAAGGTCGTTCTGTTGGGGCACGGGCCGCGGCGTCGTTTGGGCAGCAAAATAGAAAAAGCCGGAAAAATTCGGCGAGGAAAAAATGACAGAAGAAAACAAGAAAAAGCCGAATCCGATCGACATCCACGTCGGAAGCCGCATCCGGCTTCGCCGCAATATGCTGGGAATGAGCCAGGAAAAACTGGGTGAAAACCTCGGCATAACGTTCCAGCAGATCCAAAAGTACGAAAAGGGCACCAATCGCGTCGGCGCCAGCCGTTTGCAGGCAATCGCCTCCATACTCGGCGTCCCCGTCGCCTTCTTTTTCGAGGATGCGCCCGGTCAGGAGCCCGTGGGCAACCGTGGATTTGCCGAGGATGCTTCGATGACCTCCGCCGTCGAATTCTGCGGCAGCCCGGAAGGCCTCCAGCTGAATCGCGCCTTCGTCAAGATCGCCGACGTGAAAGTGCGCCGCAAGATCATCGAGCTGGTGAAGTCGCTTTCCACCGACGAAGTCGATTGACTGGCCCGTGAAGAGTTCAACAAGGAAGGGGTCGTCGTAGCTGGGCATGCAATTTCTCGCGGCTGCGCGCATTGAGGGATGTTCATTCCGCAAATGCGCTAAAGCGCAGATCGATTTCGCTCGACACGCTTCCTCGAAGCCGTTTTCCTCAGTCTGTTGGTGCAAGGGCTGATCGCAGTGCGCCCTGCCGCCGTCTTGGGATGCAAAGATAATAACGTCAAAATTCATGCCAGAACGGCTGCATGGCTTGACGAGCGACGCCCGGCACCGTTAACAACTGGCGCGCCAAAATCGGCGGCCTGCCGATATTTTTTTCAAGAGGGGACACCCGTGACGCGGCACAATTACTTCTTCACCTCGGAATCCGTTGCCGAAGGCCATCCCGACAAGGTCTGCGACCGCATCTCCGACGAGATTGTCGATCTCGTCTATCGCGAAGCCAGAAAGACCGGCATGGACCCGTGGAAGGTCCGGGTTGCCTGCGAGACGCTTGCGACGACCAATCGCGTTGTCATCGCCGGCGAGGTGCGCGTCCCCGAGACGCTGCTCAAGAAGGACAAGGAGGGCAACGTCCTGAAGGATGCGGCCGGCCATCCGATTGTCAACCCGGCCAAGTTCAAGTCGGTCGCTCGCAAGGCGATCCGCGAAATCGGCTACGAGCAGGCCGGTTTCCACTGGAAGACAGCCAAGATCGAGGTCCTGCTGCACGGCCAGTCGCCGGATATCGGCCAAGGCGTCGACAACGCCTCCGACCGGCAAGGCGAGGAGGGAGCCGGCGACCAGGGCATCATGTTTGGCTATGCCTGCCGCGAAACCCCGGACCTGATGCCGGCGCCGATCTATTACAGCCACAAGATCCTCGAATTGCTGGCGGCTGCGCGCCATGAAGGCAGCGGTGATGCCGGCAGGCTCGGGCCGGATGCCAAGAGCCAGGTCACCGTCCGCTATGTCGACGGCAAAGCGGCGGAAGTGACGCAGATCGTGCTGTCGACCCAGCATCTCGATGAGACGTGGGATTCGAAGAAGGTGCGCAACGTCGTCGAGCCCTATATTCGCGAAGCACTGGGCGACCTGAAGATTGCCGACAATTGCAACTGGTACATCAATCCGACCGGCAAGTTCGTCATCGGCGGGCCTGATGGCGACGCCGGCCTGACCGGCCGCAAGATCATCGTCGACACTTATGGTGGGGCTGCGCCTCATGGCGGCGGCGCTTTTTCTGGCAAGGACACCACCAAGGTCGACCGCTCGGCGGCCTATGCGGCGCGTTATCTCGCCAAAAACGTGGTTGCCGCAAAGCTCGCCGATCGCTGCACCATCCAGCTTTCCTATGCGATCGGTGTCGCCCAGCCGCTGTCGATCTACGTCGACCTGCACGGCACCGGCAAGGTCGACGAGGCAAAACTCGAGCGTGCACTGCGCGCCGTGATGGACCTGTCGCCTTCCGGCATCCGCCGCCACCTCGATCTCAACAAGCCGATCTATGCCAAGACGTCGTCCTACGGCCATTTTGGCCGCAAGGCCGGCCGGGACGGATCCTTCTCCTGGGAGAAGACCGATCTCGCCAAGGCGCTCAAGGACGCTCTCGCCGAACCGGTCGCCGAAGCAGTCGCCGCCTAACCGCGGCGCCTATGGATCCGAAGGACCGGCCAAGCCGTGCGACCGAGGCCTTTTTCGGTCGCCGGCGCGGCAAGACCATTCGACCACAACAGGCAGCGGCGCTGGAGAGCGGCTTCGCCGCCTACAGGCTCGATCTGACGGTTGAACCGCCGGCCGACTTGCGCAGCCTTTTCGAAGCCGAAGTTTCGGCTGTCCAGCTCGAAATCGGTTTTGGCGGCGGCGAACATCTTCTGCACCGTGCTACGGCCAGCCAGGCGACCGGCTTTATCGGCGTCGAGCCTTTCGTCAACGGCATGGCCAAGATGATGATGGCGGTCCGGGAGCGGCCGCTTGCCAATCTGCGCGTCTATGACGACGACGCCACACGTCTGCTGGACTGGCTGCCGCAGGCTTCGCTTGACGGCATTGACCTTCTCTATCCGGATCCGTGGCCGAAGAAGAAGCACTGGAAGCGGCGCTTCGTCAGCCCGGTCAATCTCGACCGCTTCGCGCGCGTCCTGAAGCACGGCGGAAAGTTCCACTTTGCGTCCGATATCGATAGCTATGTGAACTGGACGCTCCTGCATTGTCGGGCGCACGACGCCTTCACGTGGCAGGCAAGCGAAGCAGCCGACTGGCACCGGCCCTATGATGGCTGGCCGGGGACGCGCTATGAGGCCAAGGCCATTCGCGAAGGCCGACGGCCCGCCTATCTCACCTTCGTGCGGAAATAAGCGGGAAAGTAGAGCTGAGCACAAGGCGAGCGGGCCGAAGGCTCTCGGCGCTCACTTGGCTCAGAAGCGACGGATCTTGTCGAAGGCTGCCGGCTCCATGCCGAGATTGCGCAGATCATGCGCACGCGGCTTGCGACCGCTTTCCACAGCCCGGGACGCGGCTACGGCGCTGCCGAACACGCTAAAGACATCGCCTATGGCTGAAAAAAATCCACGATTGTTCATGATGGTACCCTTTTGAGCGCAGTGAGCGCTCCAATTGTGCAATGCAACATAGATAGTCGTGCGTGGCCGGTGCTCAAAGGGGGATCACTGCACGGGCGCCATGCATTTGGCGCAGCGCTGCGGACTCGGAGCCTTGCCGTCATGCAGGACGGGCTTGAAACGAGGACCACGATCGTCTATATCAGCTTCAAATTCTTGGTCGCTGTGACGAAGAGTGGGTCCACCCGGTCCCGCTCTTTTTTATTACCTGCCGACCAACAGAAATCGAGTGACAGGACCGAATGACAGTGACGGCAAGCGAAGGCGACGACCGCATCATCCGCGAAAGCGGCATCGATGCGCGCATCGCGCTGATCGTTCAGCCGGTACTGCGCGCCATTGGTTTCCGCTTGGTACGTGTGCACCTGTCGGGCCAGAACGGGCTGACGCTGCAGATCATGGCCGAGCGCGAAGACGGCACCATGACGGTCGAGGATTGTGAAGAGGTCAGCCGGGCGGTGTCGCCGGCGCTCGATGTCGATGATCCGATCGAGAAGGCTTATCATCTCGAAGTGTCGTCGCCGGGCATCGACCGGCCGCTGGTCCGCAAATCGGACTTTGCAGCCTGGACCGGCCATCTGGTGAAGATGGAAACATCGGTTCTCGTCGCCGACCGTAAGCGCTTCAAGGGCAAGATCGCCGAAAGCGACGCGGACGGTGTGCTGATCGAGCGTGACAAGGCCGCTTACGGCGAGGAGCCGACGGTACGTGTTCCCTACGATGCGATTGCCGAAGCGCGGCTGATTCTGACCGACGACCTTATCCGCGATGCGCTCTCGAAGGACAATCGGGCGCGCAAGGAAGCCAGGAAACGCCGCGGCGAACCCGAAGACGCACCAGAGGGTGCGGAAGACGAAACCGAACAGGAAATGTGATTGGGCTGCCGGCCGTAAGGGTCGGCAACAAGCTCGGGAGAAAGAAGATGGTTGTAAGCGCCAACAGGCTTGAACTGCTGCAGATCGCCGATGCGGTCGCGCGTGAAAAGTCGATCGACAAGTCGATCGTCATCGCCGCCATGGCCGATGCGATCCAGAAGGCCGCGCGCTCGCGCTACGGCCAGGAAACCAATATCCGCGCCGACATCAATGCCAACACCGGCGAGATGAAGCTGCAGCGGCTGATGGAAGTGGTCGAGAAGGTCGATGACTACGCGACGCAGATTGCCATTTCCTCGGCGCGCGAGCGCAATCCGGACGCCCAGCTCGGCGATTTCATTGCCGAACAGCTACCGCCGATGGATTTTGGCCGCATCGCCGCCCAGTCCGCCAAGCAGGTCATCGTGCAGAAGGTGCGCGAGGCCGAGCGCGACCGGCAATATGATGAATACAAGGACCGTATCGGCGAGATCGTCAACGGTACCGTCAAGCGCGTCGAATACGGCAACGTCATCGTCGATCTCGGCCGCGGCGAAGCGATCATCCGCCGCGACGAGCTGATTCCGCGCGAAAACTACAAGTATGGCGATCGCGTCCGTGCCTATGTCTATGACGTACGCCGCGAACAGCGCGGCCCGCAGATATTCCTGTCGCGCACCCATCCGCAGTTCATGGCGAAGCTGTTCACCATGGAAGTGCCGGAAATCTACGACGGCATCATCGAGATCAAGTCGGTCGCCCGCGATCCGGGTTCGCGCGCCAAGATCGCTGTCATCTCGCGCGACAGCTCCATCGATCCGGTCGGTGCCTGCGTCGGTATGCGCGGCAGCCGCGTCCAGGCGGTCGTCGGTGAATTGCAGGGCGAGAAGATCGACATCATTCCGTGGTCGCCATCGGCGGCGTCCTTCATTGTCAATGCATTGCAGCCGGCGGAAGTCGCCAAGGTCGTGCTCGACGAGGATGCCGAGCGCATCGAGGTCGTCGTTCCCGACGATCAGCTGTCGCTGGCCATCGGCCGCCGCGGCCAGAACGTCCGTCTTGCCTCGCAGCTGACCGGCTGGGATATCGACATCCTGACCGAGCAGGAAGAGAGCGAACGCCGCCAGAAGGAATTCGTCGAACGGTCGTCGCTGTTCATGGAAGCCCTCGACGTCGACGAGATGGTCGGCCAGGTGCTCGCTTCTGAAGGCTTCACCAGCGTCGAGGAGGTCGCGTATGTCGACTCCGGCGAAATCGCGTCGATCGACGGCTTCGACGAGGACACGGCTTCGGAAATCCAGACTCGCGCCCGCGAATATCTGGAGAAGATCGAAGCCGAGCATGACGAGAAGCGCAAGGCGCTCGGCGTCAAGGACGAGCTGCGCGAGATTCCCGGCATCACCACCGCCATGATGGTGACGCTCGGCGAGGACGGCGTGAAGACGATTGAGGATTTCGCCGGCTACGCCGCCGACGACCTGACCGGTTGGAAGGAACGCAAGGACGGCGAGACGAAGGTATTCCCGGGTGTGCTCGCCAACCACGGCGTATCACGCGCCGATGCCGAGCAGATGGTCCTGGCCGCTCGCCTGAAGGCTGGCTGGATCACCGAAGACGAGCTTGCCGCCGAGGGCGTGCCGGCTGACGAAACCGTCGGTGCGTGAGGTGAAACCGCATCGCACCGAACCCGCCCTTGGACGAGATGAACGATCGCACCTGCATCGTCACCCGCAGGCAAGCCGAACCGGATGAACTGATCCGTTTCGTCGTCGGCCCGGATTCGGCCGTCGTTCCGGACATCAAGAGAAACCTGCCCGGCCGCGGTTGCTGGGTGACGGCCGACCGCCTACATATAGAAAAGGCAGCGGCCAAAAACCTGTTTGCCCGTGCTTTTAAGGCGCAGGTGAGCGTGCCGGCCGATCTTGGCGGCATGGTCGACGCGCTGCTTTCCAGGTCCGCTCTGGGCATGCTTGGCCTGGCCCGCAAGGCGGGCGCCATAGCGCTCGGAGCGACCAAGGTCGAGAGCGCCGTGCGCGGCGGACTTGCACTTTTCGTGCTCCACGCGACCGAGGCTTCCGACGATGGCGTCCGCAAGATAAGCCAGGCGCGACGGGCAACCGTCCACCTCGGCGGGCCTGCGATCCGCGCTTACAAACTTTTCTCCGAGGCCGAGTTGAGCTTGGCATTGGGGGGTACAAATGTGATACATGCTGCCGTTCTCGCGGGAGACGCGGGCAGGGCGGTCCAGAAGCGCATGGTTGCGCTCGACCGATATCGGGGCGGTTCCCCGGACGATCTGGCAATGCTTGCGGCCGTTGCTGACGAAGATGATGCCGCAGAGGATATGGAATGAGCGATACGAAATCGGGCGACGACAAGACGCTGAGTGTTACGCCGAAGAAGACCTTGACGCTGAAGCGCCCCGGTATGGAACAGGGCACGGTGCGCCAGAACTTCTCACACGGCCGCACCAAGTCGGTGGTCGTCGAGACCAAGAAGCGCAAGTTCTCGCTGCCCGGCGACAAGCCGGAGCCGGCGGCAGCGCCTGTGTCCGTCTTCACGCCGAAGCCGGTCGCGGCAGCGCCCGCCGTGCAGGAAGCTCCCAAGGCGCCTCCCCCTCCGCCGCCGGTCGAACGCGGCGGCATGGTGCTGAACGAGTTGTCGCGCCAGGAAATGGAAGCACGCCGCCGGGCTCTCGAGGGCTCGAAGGTCCGCGATGTCGAGGATCGCCAGCGCGCCATCGAGGAAGCCAAGCGCCGCAGCGAGGACGAAGAGCGCCGCCGCCGCGAGCGCGAGGAATCGGCTCGCCGTCAGGCCGAGGAAGAGGCACGGCTGCAAGCCGAGGCCGAATCCCGCCGCCGTGCCGAGGAAGAGGCGCGCCGCCGTGCGCCGCTCGCCGCCGAACTGGCAACAGTCGATGACGAGGAAGAGGTCAAACCGAAGCGGGCCGGTGCCGGCGCACCAGTGCGCCGTCTGGTCACGCCGGAAGTGGCGCGTCCGGCCAAACCGACCAAGGGCGAGGAAGACCGCCGCCGCGGCAAGCTGACGCTGAATTCGGCGCTTTCCGACGAGGATGCGCGCGCCCGCTCGCTCTCGTCGATGCGCCGCCGTCAGGAGAAATTCAAGCGCGCGTTGCATAACGAGCCACGCGAGAAAGTCATGCGTGAAGTGATCCTGCCCGAAACCATCACCATCCAGGAGCTGGCGCAGCGCATGTCCGAGCGCGCTGTCGACGTGGTCAAGTTCTTCATGAAGCAGGGCCAGATCCTGAAGCCTGGTGACGTCATCGACGCCGACACGGCCGAACTCGTCGCCACCGAATTTGGCCACACGGTCCGCCGCGTCGCCGAGTCCGACATCGAAGAGGGCTTGTTCAACATCGCCGATCGTCCCGAGGACCTGCAGCCGCGTCCGCCGGTGGTAACGATCATGGGTCATGTCGATCACGGCAAGACCTCGTTGCTCGATGCCATCCGCAATGCCAACGTCGTCTCCGGCGAGGCCGGCGGCATTACCCAGCATATCGGCGCCTATCAGGTCGAGAAGAACGGTCACAAGGTTACCTTCATCGACACGCCCGGCCACGCCGCCTTCACGGCGATGCGTGCCCGCGGTGCCCAGGCGACCGATATCGCCATCCTCGTGGTGGCAGCTGACGACAGCGTCATGCCGCAGACGATCGAATCGATCAATCACGCCAAGGCGGCCGGCGTTCCGATCATTGTGGCGATCAACAAGATCGACAAGCATGACGCCGACCCGCAGAAGGTGCGTTCGGAACTGCTGCGCCACGAGGTGTTCGTCGAATCCATGGGCGGTGAGGTGCTGGATGTCGAGGTGTCGGCGACCAAGGGCATCAATCTCGACAAGTTGCTCGAAGCGATCCTGCTGCAGGCCGAAATCCTCGACCTGAAGGCCAATCCGGACCGCACCGCCGAAGGCGTGGTCATCGAAGCCCAGCTCGACAAGGGCCGCGGCCCAGTCGCTACCGTGCTGGTGCAGACCGGCACGTTGATGCCGGGCGACATTCTCGTCGCCGGCAACGAATGGGGCCGGGTACGCGCGCTCGTCAATGATCGCGGCGAGCAGGTCAAGGAAGCGCCGCCGGCAATGCCGGTGGAGGTGCTCGGCCTGCAAGGCACGCCGCAGGCCGGCGACCGCTTCGCCGTGGTCAACAACGAGGCCCGCGCCCGCGAGATCACCGAATACCGCCAGCGTCTGGCACGCGAGAAGGCGGTTGCCAGGCATGCCGGCCAGCGCGGTTCGCTGGAGCAGATGATGTCGCAGTTGCAGACCAGCGGACTGAAAGAATTCCCGCTGGTTATCAAGGGCGACGTGCAGGGTTCGATCGAGGCGATCAACGCGGCGCTGGACAATCTCGGCACCGACGAGGTGCGTGCGCGCATCGTCCATGCGGGAGCCGGCGGTATCACCGAAAGCGACGTGTCGCTGGCGGAGACCTCGGGGGCCGCGATCATCGGCTTCAACGTTCGCGCCAATGTGCAGGCGCGTGCGGCAGCGGCCGCGGCAGGCATCGAGATCCGCTACTACTCCATCATCTACAATCTCGTGGATGACGTGAAGGCGGCGCTCTCCGGCCTGCTCTCGCCGGAGCGTCGCGAGACCTTCATCGGCAATGCCGAGATCCTCGAGATCTTCGACATCACCAAGGTCGGCAAGATCGCCGGCTGCCGTGTCACCGAAGGCAAGGTCGAGCGTGGTGCGGGCGTGCGCCTGATCCGCGACAACGTCGTCATCCACGAAGGCACGCTGAAGACCCTGAAGCGCTTCAAGGACGAGGTTTCGGAAGTTCCGGGCGGCCAGGAATGCGGCATGGCCTTCCAGAACTACGAGGACATGCGCGTCGGTGACGTCATCGAGTGCTTCCGCGTCGAGATGGTGACCAGGACGCTCTGAGCTCGAACGTTCGAGTTCGGGCATCCATCGAGACCGGGCGGTGGTCGAAAGACCGCCGCCCAAACCATATGAGACATGTGGTGCGGTCCTATCCCGCGCCCCACGATTTCAGGATAGAGAAAAATGCCCCGTTCAATCACATCAGGCCCATCCCAGCGCATGCTTCGCGTAGGCGAGCAGGTGCGCCATGCTCTGTCGGAAACCTTGCAGCGCGGCGAGATCCTCGATCCGCTGATCGAGAACACGGTGGTTTCGGTCTCGGAAGTGCGCATGTCGCCCGATCTCAAGATCGCCACCGCCTTCGTTTCGCCGCTCGGCGCCAAGGATGCCGGGGCGGTGATCGAGGCGCTCAACAAGCATGCGAAGTTCGTGCGCGGCCGCGTCTCCGGCGCGCTGCGCCAGATGAAGTACATGCCGGAATTCCGCTTCCGGCTCGACACCAGCTACGACAATTTCCAGAAGATAAACGAGTTGCTGCACTCGCCCGAAGTGGCGCGCGATCTCAGCGCCGACGACAAAGACAAAGACGACCGGAAGGACAGCGAATAGTGGCGCGTCGCGGCAAGAAGAAGGGCCGGCCGATCTCGGGCTGGCTGGTACTGGACAAGCCGGTCGGCATGGGCTCGACTGAAGCCGTCTCCAAGATCAAATGGCTGTTCCAGGCGGAAAAGGCCGGCCATGCCGGCACGCTCGACCCGCTGGCGTCCGGCATGCTGCCGATCGCGCTCGGCGAAGCGACCAAGACCGTGCCATACGTCCAGGACGGCGCCAAGGTCTACCGCTTCACGGTTGCCTGGGGCGAGGAGCGTTCGACCGACGACCTCGAAGGCCCGGCGACCAAAAGCTCGGACCGCCGTCCGGCGGAAGCCGACGTACGGGCGCTGCTTTCGAAATATACCGGCGTCATCATGCAGACGCCGCCGCAATTTTCGGCGATCAAGATCGCCGGCGAGCGCGCCTACGACCTTGCCCGCGATGGCGAGACGATCGACATTCCGGCACGCGAGGTCGAGATCGGCCGGCTCGATCTGGTCGAGCACATGGCCGATCGCACCATCTTCGAGGTCGAATGCGGCAAGGGCACCTATGTCCGCTCGCTGGCGCGCGACATGGGCCGCGACCTTGGCTGCTTTGGTCACATCGCCGAGCTGCGGCGGGTCGAGGTCGAGCCGTTCACGCAGGAAGATTTCGTTACCCTGGCCGAGCTGGAAGCCGCCCGCTTCGGCGAGCAGGGCGAGCCGCAAGAAGCAGACGCCCCGATCGACTTCGGTGCCATCGATGCACTTCTGGTCGACACCGCCGCCGCGCTCGAATGCCTGCCGCAGGTCGCGATCAGCGATGATGCGGCAACCAAAATCCGCCTCGGCAATCCGGTCATCATTCGCGGCCGTGACGCGCCGGTAGAAGCGGAGGAGGCCTGCGCCACCGCGCGCGGCAAGCTGGTCGCCATCGGCGCCATCGAGCAAGGCATGTTCAAGCCAAAGCGGGTCTTTATCGGGTAACAGCTGTCTCTCGGCGCATGATCTCCAACCGGATTCTATTTTGGGAAAGGATCATGCGCTAAATCAACAGGGCGACGGCGTCGTTTGCCGTCCGAAGGGATGCGCGGCACCGACGCTGCATTCGAGGGGGCACATGGCAAAGGCTGAGACGGGCAGGAAGCGGGCGGTGCTCAACACACGGCGGCCGCCCGTCGGGGCTTCGCCCGGCACGCTGATCGCCGACCCGGCGGCACGCCGTTCCGAGCTTAGGCTGACATTGATCTCGCCCGAAAAGTTCAAGACCATCGACAATGCCAGCATCGACGACGTCAACACCCATTGCCACAATTGGCCGGTTATCTGGCTCGATTGCACAGGCCTCGCCAACATCCAGCTGATCGAGGAGATCGGCCGGATCTTCAACCTGCATCCGTTGGCGCTGGAAGATGTCGTCAACACCGGCCAGCGGCCGAAGGTGGATTTCTTCGAGGACCATGCCTTTGTCGTCGTCAGGATGATCGACGATGTCACCGCGCATCGCTACGAACAGATCGCCGTCTTCTTCGGCAGGAACTTCGTCGTCACCTTCCAGGAACGCGAAGGCGACCCGTTCGATCCCGTGCGCAAGCGGATCGCAAGCTCGGTGCCCAACCGCTTGCGCTCGCGCGGCGCCGACTATCTCGCCTATGCTTTGATCGACGCCATCGTTGACAGCTATTTCCCGCCGATCGAGGCTGCCGGCGAATTGGTCGACAGCATTGAGGACCAGATGCTGAACCAGGCGCACAAGCATCAGATGCGGCAGCTTCACGAATTGCGGCGCGATGCCAATGTGCTGAAGGGCGTGCTTTGGCCGATGCGCGACGCGCTGGCGACCATGATCCGCAACGACGTCTCTTATGTGAAGGCCGAAACCAAGATATTTCTGAACGACACGCTCGATCATTCGCTGCGATTGATCGAACTGGTCGAAACCCAGCGCGACATGCTGACCGGCCTGATCGAGATGCACTTGTCGCTCAGCCAGGCGCGCACCAACGACGTCATCAGCTATCTGACGATCGTCTCGGTGATCTTCATGCCGCTTACCTTTCTCGTCGGCGTATGGGGCATGAATTTCGACCCCGACACCTCGCCCTGGAACATGCCGGAGCTGAAAGCCTATTACGGCTATCCCCTGTCGCTCGTCTTCATGGCGCTTGTTGCGGTCGGGCTCTTTGCGTACTTCAAATGGAAGAAATGGCTCTGACTAGGCGGAAGTGCCCGTTTATGCAGCAAAAAGCCGGCTTGTGAATTAGGCTGGCCTTTTTGTCGGAATTGCACTATATGCGCCGCAGCCTCGCGCTTTGACGCGTTGCTTGCACCGGCCCCTGCTGGACGACATCCCGGCTGAGGGCGTCCCGTTTCCTCAAACAGACAAGGAAAAACACGATGTCGATTACTGCCGAACGCAAGAAGGAATTGATGGGCGAATTCGCTACCGCCAAGGGCGATACCGGGTCTCCGGAAGTCCAGGTGGCCATCCTTTCGGAGCGCATCAAGAACCTGACCGACCATTTCAAGGACCACAAGAAGGATAACCATTCCCGCCGTGGTCTGCTCGCTCTCGTTTCCCAGCGCCGCAGCCTGCTTGATTATCTCAAGCGCAAGGACGACGCGCGCTATCAGACGCTGATCGAGAAGCTCGGTCTGCGCCGTTGACGAATTGACCGGCGGGTTCTTTCGAGAGCCCGCCGGTCGCGCATTGGAGCATCGGGTCATCCAAGGCTCCATGAAGGAAGTAGAGCGCCGCGCATCGGTTTGGATGCGCAAAGGACGCTCTGAAGTTTAGATTTGCGCAGGATATTTTCCGAAAACCTGGTTTTCGGGTTCACGCGCAAGGCCACTCGGATCGATTGGCCAACCCGGTTTCGAAACAGCAGAGGGCCGCTCGAAACCGCCCATGGACGGTCATGGGGCAGGATTGCAGGACGCTCGTGCGGCACCGCGCCGAATAAACCGAGCCTCCCGTTGTCTTGCCCGTGGCTGCCCGAGAAAGGAAGCCAAGGGAAAGGGGCATCCGCGCACGCTGAAACGGCGCGGCCCTTTCCGCATATGAAGGACAAGACATGTTCAATTACCACAAAGTGGAAATCGAATGGGGCGGCCGTCCGCTCATTCTCGAAACCGGCAAGATCGCGCGTCAGGCTGATGGCGCGGTGCTGGCCACCTACGGCGAAACCAAGGTTCTCGCCACCGTCGTCTCGATGAAGGAGCCGAAACCCGGCCTCGATTTCTTCCCGCTGACGGTCAACTACCAGGAGAAGACTTACGCCGCCGGCAAGATCCCGGGTGGCTATTTCAAGCGGGAAGGCCGTCCGAGCGAGAAGGAAACGCTGGTTTCCCGCCTGATCGACCGCCCGATCCGCCCGCTCTTCGCCGAAGGCTACAAGAACGACACCCAGATCGTCGTCACCGTCGTCCAGCACGATCTCGAAAATGACCCGGACATCCTGTCGATCGTCGCCACCTCCGCCGCCCTGACCTTGTCCGGCGTGCCGTTCATGGGCCCGGTTGGCGGCGCCCGCGTCGGCTACATCAACGGCGAATATGTGCTCAACCCGCATGTCGACGAGATGCAGGAATCGAAGCTCGACCTGGTCGTCGCCGGCACCGCCGACGCCGTGCTGATGGTCGAGTCCGAAGCCAAGGAACTCGGCGAGGACCTTATGCTCGGCGCCGTCATGTTCGGCCACAGGGGCTTCCAGCCGGTGATCGACGCGATCATCAAGCTGGCTGAAGTCGCGGCAAAGGACCCGCGCGACTTCACCGCGCCGGACTATTCCGCACTTGAAGCGGAGATGCTCAAGATCGTCGAAGGCGAGCTTCGCGACGCCTACAAGATCACCGACAAGCAGAAGCGCTATGCCGCCGTCGACGCCGTCAAGGCGAAGGTCAAGGCCGCGTTCGCGCCGGCAGAAGGCGAAGAGGCCAAATACACGTCCGAACAGATCGGCACCGTGTTCAAGGAGCTCCAGGCCAAGGTCGTGCGCTGGAACATCCTCGACACCGGCTCGCGCATCGACGGCCGCGACCTGAAGACGGTCCGCAAGATCGTCTCGGAAGTCGGCGTCCTGCCGCGCACGCACGGCTCGGCGCTGTTCACTCGCGGCGAGACCCAGGCACTGGTCGTCGCCACGCTCGGCACCGGCGAGGACGAGCAGTATGTCGATTCGTTGACCGGCATGTACAAGGAGAAGTTCCTCCTGCACTACAACTTCCCTCCCTATTCGGTCGGTGAAACCGGCCGCATGGGTTCGCCGGGCCGCCGCGAAATCGGCCATGGCAAGCTCGCCTGGCGCGCCATCCGGCCGATGCTTCCGACCGCCGACCAGTTCCCCTATACGTTGCGCGTCGTTTCGGAGATCACCGAGTCCAACGGCTCGTCGTCGATGGCTACCGTCTGCGGCACCTCGCTGGCTCTGATGGACGCGGGCGTGCCGCTGGCCAAGCCGGTCGCCGGTATTGCAATGGGCCTGATCAAGGAAGGCGAGCGCTTCGCCGTGCTCTCCGACATCCTTGGCGACGAGGACCACCTCGGCGACATGGACTTCAAGGTTGCAGGCACCGCCTACGGCATCACCTCGCTGCAGATGGACATCAAGATCGAGGGCATCACCGAGGAGATCATGAAGATCGCGCTCGACCAGGCCAAGGATGGCCGTCAGCACATTCTCGGCGAAATGGCCCACGCGCTGTCCGGCGCACGTGCCGAGCTCGGCGAGTTCGCGCCGCGCATCGAGGTCATGCACATCCCGACCGATAAGATCCGCGACGTGATCGGCTCGGGCGGCAAGGTCATCCGCGAGATCGTCGAAAAGACCGGCGCCAAGATCAACATCGAGGACGACGGCACCGTCAAGATCGCTTCGGCCAACGCCAAGGAGATCGAGGCGGCGAAGAAGTGGATACACACCATCGTCGCCGAGCCGGAAGTCGGTGAAATCTACGAAGGCACGGTCGTCAAGACCGCCGACTTCGGCGCTTTCGTCAATTTCTTCGGTCCGCGTGACGGCCTCGTCCACATCTCACAACTCGCCAATGACCGCGTCGCCAAGACCTCCGATGTGGTCAAGGAAGGCGACAAGGTCTGGGTCAAGCTGATGGGCTTCGACGAGCGCGGCAAGGTCCGCCTGTCGATGAAGGTCGTCGATCAGGCCACCGGCAAGGAAATCGTGCGCGACAAGAAGAGCGAAGGCGAAGAAAACGCCGCCTAAGCTGATCTAACTATGCAATCGAAGCGGGCGCGCCGGAAGGTCGCGCCCGTTTGCGTTTCAACAACAGCCTTGCAGTTCAAGAGTGGTGAATGTCCGCCGAGCCGCTGAAAACGCTTTTCCATTCGTTCGAGGCCGGTGCTGTTTCCCTGCCACGAAAGGATGAACGCATACTCTTTCTCGGTGCCGAGCCCGGCTTTCGCTTGCCGGAAGGGTTTGATGCCAAGCTTCATCTTGTCCAAGGCTTCAGGCCGCACTTTCGCGCCTTGCAGGCGTCCGGCTTCGCGGTCACGCCGCAGGTCGAAGGCGAGGCTTTCGACGCGGCATTTGTGCTCGCTGGCCGCCATCGCGGCCAAAACGAGTTGCGCGTTGCCGAAGCGGTCGAACGCGCAGCACCAGGCGGGTTGATCGTCGTCGCCGGCAGCAAGGACGATGGAATCGCCAGCCTGCGCAAGCATGTCGGCGCCCTTGTGCCGCTCGAAGGCCACCTGCCGAAGCATCACGGCATTGCCTTCTGGTTTCGCCGGCCGGCCGATACCGTTGCCGCGGCAACGCTTCGCGCTGCCAATCCGGATTTGGTGGTCGAGGGCTGCTTCCGCACGGCGCCAGGCATGTTTTCCTTCGACAAGATCGATGCCGGATCGAAACTGCTGATCGAAAATCTGCCCAACGATCTGCGTGGCAGCGTTGCGGATTTCTGTGCCGGTTGGGGCTATGTCGCCGCCGAGGTCGGCGCCCGCTCACCTGGCATATCGGCGCTTGACCTTTACGAAGCGGATTTCGAGGCGCTGGAGGCGGCGAAGGCCAATCTCGGCAACACAGGCGTGGAGCCAGGTTTCTTCTGGATCGATCTTTTGAGCGAGCCGGTCGAGCGCCGCTATGACGTCGTCGTCATGAACCCGCCCTTTCATCGCAGTCGGGCGACTGAGCCGGAAATCGGTGCCGGCATGATCCGCGCGGCAGGCAAGGCGCTGAAGCCGGGCGGCCGGCTGTTCATGGTGGCGAACCGTCAACTTCCCTACGAACCGGTGCTGGCGGCCGCCTTCTCCAGCCATGCGGAGCTCGCCCGCGACGGCATGTTCAAGGTCTTATCGGCGCGACGCTGAAATCCTGCGGGGCAAGCCGGCGATACGTCGCTCGCGCTATTCCCGCCCGCCGTCGGTCTGCTTCAATTCGTCAAGCGTCGGCATGGAAACGATGTGATAGCCGGAATCGACATAGTGGATTTCGCCGGTGACGCCGGAGGACAGGTCGGACAGCAAATAGAGCGCGGAGCCGCCGACTTCGTCGATCGTCACTGTACGGCGTAGCGGCGAGTTGCGCTGCTGGTAGGAGAACATGTGGCGTGCGTCGGAAATCCCGGCGCCCGCAAGCGTCCGTACCGGTCCCGCCGATATGCCGTTCACCCTGATGCCGCGCGGGCCGTAGTCGTTGGCGAGATAGCGGACGCTGGCCTCCAGCCCCGCCTTGGCGACACCCATAACGTTGTAGTTCGGCATGACACGGACCGAACCGGCATAGGTCAGCGTGATCATCGAACCGCTATCCTTCATCAATGTGGCGGCGTGACGGGCGATCTCGGTGAAGGAGTAGCAGGAGATCACCATTGTGCGGATGAAGTTGTCGCGGCTCGTGTCGGCGTAGAGGCCTTTCAGCTCGTTCTTGTCGGAAAAGCCGATTGCATGGACGACGAAATCCAGCCCGCCCCACGCCTTCCCCAAAGTCTCGAAAGTCGCGGCGACCGACACGCTGTCCTCGACGTCGCAAGGCACCACCAGGGATGCGCCCAATTTCTCGGCGAGCGGCTTGACCCGGCGCCCGAAGGCCTCGCCCTGATAGGTGAAGGCGAGGTCCGCGCCATGTTCGGACAGTTTGCGGGCGATACCCCAGGCGATCGAATGATCGTTGGCAACACCCATGACAAGCCCGCGCTTGCCCTTCATCAATCCGTCCATGGTCGGCAAATCCTTATGCGGAATAGCGCTGGAAAATCAGCGTTGCGTTGGTGCCACCGAAACCGAACGAATTGGACAAAACGGTGTCGATCCTTGCATCGTCGATGCGCTTGCGCACGATCGGCATGCCCTCGAATTCCGGATCGAGGTTCTCAATGTGGGCGCTCTCGCCGATGAAGCCGCCTTGCATCATCAGGATCGAGTAGATCGATTCCTGCACGCCGGCGGCGCCCAGAGAATGGCCGGTTAGCGATTTGGTCGACGTGATGAAAGGCATCTTCTCGCCGAACACCTCGCGGATGGCGCCCATTTCCTTGGAGTCGCCGACCGGCGTCGAGGTGCCGTGCGTATTGATGTAGTCGACCGGCGAGGACACCGTTGCGAGCGCCTGCTTCATGCAGCGCGCCGCGCCTTCGCCCGACGGCGCCACCATGTCGTAGCCGTCCGATGTCGCGCCATAGCCGACGATCTCGGCATAGATCTTGGCGCCGCGTGCCTTGGCATGCCCGAGCTCTTCAAGAATCAGCACGCCGGCGCCGCCGGCAATGACGAAACCGTCGCGATCGACGTCGTAGGCGCGTGAGGCGACCGATGCCCTGTCGTTGAACTTGGACGACATGGCGCCCATGGCATCGAAGAGATCCGACATCGTCCAGTCGAGATCCTCATGGCCGCCGGCGAAGACGATGTCCTGCTTGCCCCACTGGATCAGCTCGTAGCCATTGCCGATGCAATGCGCAGACGTCGAGCAGGCCGATGAGATCGAATAGTTGACGCCGTGGATCTTGAACCAGGTGGCAAGCGTCGCCGACGCGGTCGACGACATCGCTTTTGGCACCGCGAACGGCCCGATCCGCTTGGGGCTGCCGTTTTTGATCGTGGTCTCGGCCGCCTCGACGATTGCACGGGTCGACGGTCCGCCGGAGCCCATCACGATACCGGTGCGCTCGTTGGTGATGTCGGCCCCGTCGAGGCCGGCGTCTGCGATCGCCTGGTCCATTGCGACATGGTTCCAGGCAGCACCCTGCGACAGGAAGCGCATGGCGCGACGGTCGATCATGCCCGATGGGTCCAGCGTCGGCGCACCCCACACCCGGCAACGGAAGCCATGCTCGGCGAAAGAGTCGGAGAAGCTGATGCCGGATCTGGCATCGTGCAGCGAGGTCTGCACCTCGTTGGCATTGTTGCCTATCGACGACACGATGCCGAGACCTGTGACTACGACCCGTCTCATTCGCAACTCCTTCCAGCGCGGACCCCGAACCTGAAATCAATTTCCGGAATGGAACCATGCGCAAAATTAAAGTGCTACAGCGTTCATCAGACGTCCAAGACGTCGTACTGTAGGGTCTTCGTTCAGACGGCGGCCGATTGCTTGGACAGACCGACCTTCAGATCCGTTGCCGCGTATATGGGCTCGCCATCTGCCTTCAGCCAGCCATCGGCGATGCCAAGCACAAGCCGACCGCGCATCACTCGCTTGAAGTCGACGCCATACTCCACCTTCTTGACCGAAGGCGTGACCATGCCTTTGAACCTCACCTCACCGGTCGACAGCGCCATCCCCTTGCCGGGTTCACCGAGCCATCCGAGATAGAACCCCGTCAACTGCCACATGGCGTCCAGGCCTAGGCATCCTGGCATGATCGGATTACCGATGAAATGGCAGGCGAAAAACCACAAATCCGGCTTGATATCGAATTCCGCGCGGATGAAACCCTTGTCGAACGCACCGCCGGTCTCGCTGATCTCGGTGATGCGGTCGAACATCAGCATCGGCGGATAGGGCAGCTGCGCATTTCCCGGTCCGAACAGCTCGCCGCGGGCGCAGGCAAGCAATTCCTCGTAACCGTAGCTGGATTTCGAACCCGCCATCAATCTCGTCCCCGTGATCGTCCCGGGCGATAGGCGCCCTTGTCGGTGGTTTCCTAACACAATCTGTTTCAGGCCGGAAACCGGCGCTTGCGCTTAACCTGCCCGTCTGCCCGGGTCAATGCGCGCTATTGATCGCATTCGGTCGACAGAATATATGTCAGGACACGTCCAGTTTCGGCAGATGCTCAATTTCTGCCATTTTGGACCTGTCTGAGGCGGAACTGTGAGCGCGACGGATAGATGGATCTGGGTTGCCGGAAGGATAATGTCGCTGTGGACAAGCGGGTTCGCGAGGCCGGTCTGAGGCCGACACGCCAGCGCATCGCGCTGGCCGATCTGCTTTTCGCCAAGGGCGACCGCCATCTTTCGGCCGAGGAACTGCACGAGGAGGCGCTTGCCGCCGGCGTGCCGGTGTCTCTGGCCACCGTCTACAATGCTCTGCACCAGTTTACCCAGGCCGGTCTTCTCCGCATCCTTGCCGTCGAGGGATCGAAGACTTATTTCGACACCAACACCTCCGATCACCATCATTTCTATATCGAGGGCGAAAACAGGATCTTCGATATCGACAGCGGCCCGGTGACGGTTTCCAACCTGCCGGAACCGCCGGAGGGCATGGAGATCGCCAATGTCGATATCGTGGTGAGACTGCGTCCGAAACGCTGCGACTGACCGGCGCCTTATGAAATTCCTGGATTTGACGCTCCGGCTCGAATGGGTCGCCGTCGCGGTGGCGGCTCTTGTCTTCTATGCAATCGCCGGTGTTTCCTGGTGGCTGTTTGCCGTGCTCATTCTGGCGCCCGACCTGTCGATGCTGGGTTACATGGCCGGGCCGCGCGTCGGCGCCGTCGCCTACAACGCCTTGCACATACTGATCTTGCCCGTTCTGCTGGCGCTTGTCGGCAGCGTCTTTGACAATGCAATGGCGATAGCTGTCGCGCTGATCTGGATCGCCCACATCGCCGTCGACCGCGCTCTGGGCTATGGTTTGAAGCTGTCGAGCAGTTTCCAGGATACCCATCTCGGCCGCATCGGCCGCTAAACCATCCCCGAACCGAAGATCAGCGAAACAAATGCCGGATCCGGTGCTTGCAGCGCTGGCCTGATCTCCGGTTCGGAAAGGTCAGTTCTTGACCTTTTCGCCGGGATAGGCACCCCAGACCAGCGACTGCGCGAGCCAGCCGGTATGGCCGTCGAAGGTCATTTCGCACCACTGGCCATCGCAGGACTTGATCGTGCCCATTACCCCCGGTTCGAGGATCGCGATGACGCCTGCATCTTTTGCCGGGTCGTCAAGGAGGTTGACGCGAGCGTCCTTGCCGCGCTGCCAGGGGGCGACGATCGCCGTGCGACGGCCCGAAAGCAGCGACTGATTGATCCAGCCTTCCGAGCCGTCGGCATCACGCACACGGCGCCACGTATCGAACTCCTGGATGATCTCCATCGGCAGGCCTGGCTTCATATACATCCAGTCGACGGAATAATTGACGCCCGGCCCAACGCGCGAGTTGACGCGGCCGGATTTCAGGCTGACGAAGCGCGGCAGCGGCAAGCCGCTTGGTCCGAGCGTGACGCTCTGGGCGGGTGCGGCGGCACTTTGCGCCATCACCAGTGGGCTATGGATGAGAGCGCCGAGGAATGCTGCACTGAGGGTCAGGCGGAGCGACGCGAAACCAGACACTTTCGTTCCTTTCGGCGCCCGCCAATCGGCCTTCGCGCCCATTTTTCTTTGTCTTCGGCGGAACCGCTTGTTACATGGATGACCGGTACCGCGATCGGCTCTCAGTTTCGCCGTTCTTGGTTAAAGAGGTCTCAACGAGATCGGGTTCGAGGAAACAATGGCAGGCAAAAAGAAGCCCCTCGTCGTCATCACGCGCAAGTTGCCCGACCTAGTCGAGACCCGCATGCGCGAGTTGTTCGACGCCCGCTTGAATGTGGAGGACAGGCCGATGACGCAGCCGGAACTGGTGGCGGCGGTCAAGGAGGCCGACGTGCTGGTGCCGACTGTGACCGACAATATCGACGCGGCGCTGATTGCCCAGGCCGGCGACAACCTCAAGCTGATCGCCAACTTCGGCAATGGCGTCGACAAGATCGACGTTGCGGCAGCGGCCAAGAAAGGCATCACCGTCACCAACACGCCGAACGTGCTGACCGAAGATACGGCCGACATGACCATGGCGCTGCTGCTGGCCGTACCGCGACGGCTGGCCGAAGGCGCCAACGTGCTGACCGGCGATAAGAAATGGGCGGGCTGGTCGCCGACCTGGATGCTCGGCCGGCGCATTTGGGGCAAACGGCTCGGCATTGTCGGCATGGGTCGCATCGGCACCGCTGTCGCCAGGCGCGCCAAGGCGTTTGGCCTCTCGATCCACTACCACAACCGCCACCGCGTGCTGCCGGCAATCGAGGAGGAGTTGGAAGCCACGTATTGGGAAAGCCTCGACCAGATGCTTGCCCGTATGGACATTATCTCGGTCAATTGCCCATCGACACCGGCAACTTTCCATCTGCTTTCGGCACGGCGGCTGGCGCTTCTGCAACCGTCCGCTTACATAGTCAACACCGCGCGCGGAGATATCATCGATGAGGAATCGCTGATCAAGCTCATCCATGACGGCAAGATCGCCGGCGCCGGCCTCGACGTCTACGAGCACGAGCCGGCGCTGAACAGCAAGCTGCTGAAGCTTGCCCACAAAGGCAAGGTCGTGCTGTTGCCGCATATGGGTTCGGCGACGCTCGAAGGCCGTATCGACATGGGCGAGAAGGTGATCATCAATATCCGCGCCTTCTTCGATGGTCATCGCCCGCCCGACCGCGTGCTGCCGTTGAGGGCGTGACCTGCCGTCACGCCGGCACAGTCTTGCCGCGGCAACCACGCGTTCGTCGTTGGATAGCTTTGGCTTACGAAAACGCCTTGCGCATGGTGATTGAGGTCGGCCGGTCGTAGCCCTTGTGCGCTGTCCGTTCGGTTTCACGAAAACCGAGGCGGGCAAAGGCTGCGTGATTTCCGGTCAGCTCGATCCGGGTCTGGAGCTCGATGGCGGTCCTGTTGTGGCTGCGGGCAAGATCTTCGACGGCCTGCATCAGCTGTTTTCCAATGCCTTGTCCCTGAAGAACCGGCTCGACCGCGAGCTTTCCAACATAGAGCTCGTCTGCGCGCTTCAGGATGAAGACGCAACCGACGATCTCGTTTTCCTTCAGCGCCAGGAATGCTGTCTCCTCCAGCGCTCTAGCCCTGAGATTTTCAACGGTGAGCCGATGCGCCGAGGACGGCGGGTCAATAACCCCGTCCATAAAGGCGAAGGCGCGCATGACCAGCGCCAGCACCTCGTCCCAACGGTCGAAATCGGCTGCAAGCTGCACGATGGAAACGTCGGCAGGCAGGCTCACGGGCTGGTTCGCTTGTAGCGGATCGTGTCGAAGCGTGCCGCCAGCGCATCGTAGAGCAGCAGTCGTCCGACCAGCGGCTCGCCAATCCCGGTGATCAGCTTGATCGCTTCCATGGCTTGCAGCGTGCCGATGACCCCGGTCAGCGCGCCGACAATGCCGGCCACCGCGCAGGATGGCACCAGTCCCGGCGGCGGCGCCTCGGGAAAGAGATCGCGGTAGCTTGGGTTCAACTTGCCGTCCGGGCCGGTTTCGAATGGCTTCAGTACGGTGACCGAGCCGTCGAAGCGGCCAACGGCGGCATGCACGAGCGGCCGGCTTTCCGCGGCGCAGGCGTCGGCCACCGCGTAGCGTGTCTCGAAATTGTCGGAGCCGTCAACGACGATGTCATAACGGGCAATGAGGGTAGGGGCGTTGTCCACGGTCAGCCTGAAATTGTGCTCTTCCACGACGACGTTTGGATTGATGCGGATGATCGCCGCTCTGGCGCTGTCGGTTTTCGCCACCCCGACATCGCGCGTGGCGTGGATCACTTGTCGTTGCAGGTTGGAAAGCGAAACGATGTCGTCGTCGACGATACCGAGAGTGCCAATCCCTGCGGCGGCGAGATATTCGAGCACCGGCGCTCCCAATCCGCCGGCGCCAATGACGAGCACCCGCGCCCGCTTCAGCCGCTGCTGGCCGGCGCCGCCGATCTCGGGCAGCACGATGTGGCGGGCGTAGCGTTCGAGCTCTTCATCGGTGAGGGCGGCTGTGATCATCGCCGGACCATATAACGGAGGAAAAAACTTGTCAGGCGTCAATGCATGCAGCTCAGAAATGCGCCATGGACGAAATTCAAATGGTCGGCCTGACCGTGCCGTGATCGACGGTCAGGAATTGCGCGCGTCCCTTGAGGCTGTCAAACAACGCGGCATCGGTCCCGGTCATGAAGGCCTGGCAGTTTAGTTCCTCCAGGATCGAGAACAAGGCCGCCCGTCGACCGCCGTCGAGATGGGCGGCGATCTCGTCGAGCAGCAGGATCGGTGTCATGCCCGACATCTCGCCGGTTAGCCGCGCATGCGACAAGACAATGCCGACCAGCAGCGCCTTCTGCTCGCCGGTCGAACAGAGCTCGGCCGGCATCGCCTTGGGCCGGTGGCGCACCACGAGGTCGGAACGGTGCGGGCCGTCGAGCGTGCGTCCGGCGGTGCGGTCGCGGTCGCGCCCCTGGGCAAGCGCACGACGGAACCGTTCCTCTACGTCGACGGCCGGCAAAATACCGAGTTCGCCTTCCAGTTCGCCAGAGATGCCGATGTCGGCTTGCGGAAACGGTCCGTCGCCGGGCAGCCGGTCGATCATGGCGGCGAGCAGGCGCACCAGTTCGGCACGCGCCGCGGCAATCGCCACGCCGGTCTCGGCCATTTGCATCTCGATCGCATCGAACCAGGCACCGTCGCGTGAACCGTCGGCGAGCAGTCTGTTGCGGCCGCGCATTGCCTTTTCGTAGTCAAGCGCGCGCTGGCCGTGGCCAGGATCGATCGCCAGCACCAGCCGGTCTAGGAAGCGCCGGCGGTCGGCAGCCGGCCCGGGGAACAGGCCGTCCATGGCCGGTGTCAGCCAGACCACGCGCAGCCATTCCAGCATGTCTTCGGCTGAGCGTGCCGTCGCGCCGTTGATCCGCACCCGCCGGCCGGCTTCGCCGTCGCTGCCCGATATTCCGGTACCGATCTCGACCTGGCCTTCCGGCCCGTCAAGCCGGGCATGCAGCGCAAAGCCACCGTCGCCGCCTTCGCGCGCCACCTCGGAATAGGGTGCGCGGCGCAGGCCGCGGCCCGGCGTGAGCAGCGAGATCGCTTCAAGCAGATTGGTCTTGCCGGCGCCATTGTCGCCGGAGAAAACCACAGCACCGGGATCAAGGTCGATTGCCAACGCCGCATAGTTGCGGAAATTCGTAAGTGTGAGCTTACTTATGTACGTCTGCTGCGGTTTTGCAGATCTGGTCACGACAGCAAGATGGCCCCGTTCGGGCCCTACACCCGCATCGGCATCAGCACGTAGAGCGCGGTCTCGTCGGCCATGTCGTGGATCAGCGTCGGGGAACCGGCATCCGCCAGCATGAACTTCGCCTCCGTGCCGGTCAGTTGCGCGGCAACGTCGAGCAGGTATTTGGCGTTGAAGCCGATTTCGATCGGATCGGACGAATAGTCGGCCGCCAGTTCCTCGGTGGCACTGCCCGAATCCGGGTTGTTGACCGCAAGCGTGACCTGCCCTTCGGCGATCGAAAGCTTCACCGCCCGGCCGCGTTCGGACGAAATGGTCGAAACGCGATCGACGGCAGCGGCGAAACTCTGGCGATCGATAATCAGCTTCTTGTCGTTGCCGGTCGGAATGACGCGCTGGTAGTCCGGGAAAGTGCCGTCGATCAGCTTGGAGGTCAAGATAACGCTGCCGATGGTGAAACGGATCTTGGTGTCGGACAACTCGGTGGTGACTGCAACATCGGGATCGTCGACCAGCTTTTGCAGCTCGCTGACCGTCTTTCGCGGGATTATGACGCCAGGCATGCCCTCAGAGCCTGCCGGCGCATCGATCTCGGCGCGCGCCAGCCGGTGGCCGTCGGTCGCGACAGAGCGCAGCTTCAGCTTGCCGCCGGCCTCGTGCGTGTGCAGATAAATGCCGTTCAGATAATAGCGCGTCTCCTCGGTCGAGATGGCGAACTGGGTCTTTTCAATGAGGCCCTTTAGTCCGACGGAATCGAGCCGGAAAATATGCGAGAACGACCCGGCTGAAAGCTCGGGAAAGTCGGACTGCGGCAGGCATTGCAGGCGGAAGCTCGAGCGCCCCGACGTCACCGTCATGGCGTTGCCGTCTTCGTCGGTCTTCAGCGCCACCTCCGCGCCGTCGGCAAGCTTGCGCACGATGTCGTAGAGCAGATGTGCCGGGACCGTCGTCGCCCCGCCACGTTCGACCTTTGCCGGCGTTGCTTCGGTCACCTCCAGGTCGAGGTCGGTCGCCTTCATTTCAAGGCTGGCCCCCTCGGCGCTGAGCAGCACGTTCGACAGGATCGGAATGGTATTGCGCCGCTCGACCACGCGGTGAACATGGTTGAGCGACTTCAGGAGATTTGACCGTTCCAGGATAACACGCATGACGAAACAGGCTCGCTTGAATGAATGAACGGGTCTCCGGCAAGCGGCGCCCCGCGAAAGGTCTGAACAGGCTCAGAATCTGCGTAAACTGACAGGAAAAACCCGGCAAACGCAAGCCCGCGCCACCGGTTCGGACCGGCTGCACGGGCTTTCTGGGGATAAAAAGGCCGGAGTCCGCGAGCCGGCGTTTTTCGGGCCGTCAGGCCTGGTCGTTGATCAGCCTTCTCAGCAATTCGAGTTCCTGCGCCAGTGTGTTGTCGGCACCGGAAAGATCCTCGATCTTGCGCACCGCATGCAGCACGGTCGTATGGTCACGACCGCCGAACCGCCGCCCGATCTCCGGCAGCGAGCGCGGCGTCATCACCTTCGACAGATACATGGCGACCTGCCGTGGCTTGACGATGGTGCGTGTGCGCCGGTTGGACAGAAGTTCGGTCTTCGACACGTTGTAGTGGCGCGCGACGATGCGCTGGATGTCCTCGATACGCACCCGCTTGGGTTCGCCCGAACGATAGATGTGGCCAAGGATCTCGTCGATGCGGTCGATGGTGATCTGCGGTTCGAAGGATTGACGAAACAAAAGCTGGTTGAAGGCACCTTCGAGCTCGCGTCCGCTGCCGGTCACCGTGCGGGCGACGTGGTTGAGGATCTCTTCGGAAATATCGAGCGACGCATCGTCGAGCTTGGCGGTGGCAAGCCTGAGCTTGAGCATACCGATACGCATGGCGAAATCCGGGGCTGACATTTCCAGCGCGACGCCGCCGTTGAGGCGCGAGCGGACGCGTGGCTCCAGCGACTCCAATTCCGACGGCGGCCGGTCGGCAGCGACCACCACTTGCTTGGCGCTGTCGAGCAGCATGTTGATCAAATGGCAGAATTCGTGCTGGATCGACTTGCCCTGCAGGAACTGCATGTCGTCGATGATGAGGAGGTCGATGTCGCGCAGCTGTTCTTTCAGCGTCAGTGCGTTGTTGTCGCGGATCGCGGTGGCGAACCGCCACATGAAATACTCAGCCGTCAGATAGACGACCCGCGATTTCGGATTCTGCTTCAGCGATTCTGCGGCGATCGCCTGCAACAGGTGCGTTTTGCCCAGCCCGACCGTCGCGTGAAGAAAGAGCGGATTGAAACGCACCGCGCTCGACTGCGATTCCGCGACCGCCTTGGCGGCGGCAAAAGCCACTCGGTTCGATGGTCCTTCGATGAAGGAGGTGAAAGTATAGCGTGGATCGAGTGGCGAACCGAGAACATTGTGCCGGAACTCGGTTTCTGCCGGCATCCCCGGGCGGGGTACCGGGACCCGTTCGACCCTGCTGGGGCTCGCCGTGCCCGCAGAGAGCGCGGTTTGCGTCTGCCTGGTCATCTTGCGCGCCGGGGCCACTTCTGGCTCGACGTTGTTGCGGCCCTGCCGTGTGGCGGTGCGAACCACTATCTCGATCTTGAGGATCTCCGGATCCTCGTGCTTCCACAACTCGGTGATGAGATCGAGATAGTGGCCGTTGATCCATGAACGCAGGAATGCGGTTGGCACTGAGATGCGGACAATGCCCTTAGAGGATTCAGCGACCTTCATGCGCCCGAACCAGCTCGAATAGACCTCGGTTCCCAGACGCGCCTTCAACTGGGCCTTGACCCGATCGAACTTCTGTTCAGCTTCATTGGAAGCCGCCATGTCGTTCCTTCCGATTAACGTTCCAGGAAATGGGAGGTCGCCTGTAAGCTCCCTTTCGATGCCGCCGCTCTGCATGATCGAGTTCCTTGTCTCTTGTACCTGTTTTCCGCCGGGGATGCGCCTCCTGCATCCATGTTTCCGGCGACCGTGTCTTCGCTGCGACACCATCGCCGCCGCCGGCTGATGAATCGCCTCGTTGTCGGTCCGGCGCCGAAGAGCCGATCCGCTTTGGTCATGTCAGGGCAACAAAATGCCGTCCGGCGAAAAACCGCCGGCGCACCGTCGACCTGCCATGTACAATTACGCCAGTCCCCTACCGTATCGAAAAGACAAACCAACCCCGTCCGCGGAGTTGAATCCGCGGTGTAAACTCTGCCAATTTGAGCTGGCCGGTTTCAGGCTGGTCAAGGGCCAAGGGCCCGTCCCTTCGATGGACAGACATTACCGAAATCGCTGTGGATAGGGCAAGGCCACCCCTAACGGATTTTTAAGGAATCTGACTAGAAAGGGACGTTTCGAACGCCATGCTGCAACAGTTGATTTTGACAAAGCCATTGTGATTCAAACCCTTTTCCGGCGAATGTGAAAAAGGCCACACAATGCGAAATTTTCTGAAATAATTCACTTGACAGCCAATTGCCGCCTATCGGCCACAGCCGATGTGAACAAGCTGTGGATCACCATCGGTAAGCCTCTGAAAAAAAACAGTAATCTGTGACGCTCGGAAATTTTCGTATTGGCGGTTTCGAAGGCTGCGAATATCAGCGGGCATGTATATGCCGGCAAAGCATTTCGAACTTTGAAATGCACCCGGAGCGCCATTTTGCGGGCTTTCTTTTAAGTACTTGCCGGCAAACGAAAAAAAACCCGGCGCGATTGGCCGGGTTTGAAGAAGCGCAGTTCAGGAAAAGGTATATTAGGCCGACAGCACCTTGACCCGTTGGGCCAACCGCGACACCTTGCGCGATGCCGTGTTCTTGTGCACCACGCCCTTGGTCGCGGCGCGCATCAATTCCGGCTCGGCCACCTTGAAGGCAGCCTGTGCGGCCGCCTTATCGCCAGCCGCGAGCGCCTCTTCGACCTGGCGGATGTAGGTCCGGACGCGGGAGCGGCGGTTCTTGTTGATCGCTGCGCGACGGGCGATCTTGCGCGTTGCCTTTTTGGCCGAGGAGGTATTGGCCATGGTGCCTCTCTTCTGATCTGGTGGGCGCTTGCGGGATACCGCAGGGCGCAAAAAACAAACGGGCAGCCACAGGGCCGCCTCGGTTGGTGCGGCTTATAGTTCAGCTTTTCCGGCGCGTCAACGCTGCAGCGCTTTCTTTTTGACCGGCGCCTTCGTCATCTCATCGGTTCGTGAAATTCGGCTTCCGCTTGCCGCTGAAGGCCGCCATGCCTTCCTTCTGGTCATCCAGCGCAAACAGCGAATGAAACAGCCGGCGCTCGAACCGCAGACCCTCGGTGAGCGTCGTCTCATAGGCGCGGTTGACGGCCTCCTTTGCCATCATCACCGACGGCAAGGAAAAACCAGCGATCTTGGACGCTGCCTTAAGCGCTTCCTCGATCAACTCGCCGGCTGGCACCACGCGCGAGACAAGGCCGGAACGCTCGGCCTCGGCTGCGTCCATCATTCGACCCGTCAGGCACATATCCATCGCCTTTGACTTGCCGACAAAGCGGGTCAGGCGCTGCGATCCGCCCATGCCGGGCATGACGCCCAGCGTGATCTCGGGTTGGCCAAACTTGGCGGTGTCGGCGGCGATGATGAAGTCGCACATCATCGCCAGTTCGCAGCCGCCCCCCAGCGCATAGCCCGCCACCGCCGCGATGATCGGCTTTCGTGCCCGCGTAAATTCTTCCCAGCCGACGAAGAAATCCTGCAGATAGGCATCCACATAGGAGATGGACTGCATTTCCTTGATATCGGCACCTGCCGCGAAAGCCTTTTCCGAACCAGTGATGACCATGGCGCCGATGTCGGCATTGGCGCCCATGCTATTCACCGACGCGACCAGTTCCGCCAGCACTTGTGAATTCAGCGCGTTGAGCGCCTGCGGCCGGTTCAGCGTAATCAGCCCGACCTTGCCGCGGGTTTCGACGATGATGGTTTCATAGCCCATGCTTTGCTCCTCCTCGCTTCTGGTTCAAGCCTGACAGGCCCGGCAGTGGAAAGTCGAACGACCGCTTTGCACGATACGCTCGATGTGGCCGCCACAACCAGGCTTGGAGCAGGCTTCCCCCTCGCGATCGTAAACCGCGAAGGAATGCTGGAAGTAGCCCAGCGATCCATCGGTCTGCATATAATCGCGCAACGACGAGCCGCCGGCGGCGATCGCATCGGCGACGACCGAGCGGATTGCTTCGGCCAGGCGTTCGCTCTGCTCTTTGGCTTTCTTGCCGGCTCTCGCGAGGGTGCCCGCTTCGCGCAGCGGCGACAGGCCGGCCCGCCAAAGCGCTTCCGAGACGTAGATATTGCCTAGCCCGGCAATCAGCCTCTGGTCCAGAAGTGCCGCTTTCAGCGGTGACTTGCGACCTTTCAGCAACGAAGCGAGCAGCGCGCCGTCCAGTGCGTTGCCTGTAGGCTCGACGCCTAATCCCGCCAGCATCGGATGCATGTCGGGCTCGCCTTCCGAAAACAGCATGAACCCGAAGCGGCGCGGGTCGTTGAAGATCACGCGAGAGCGGACGCCGGCAGGGGATGCGATGTCGAAGACGACGTGATCGTGAGCAGTGTTTTTCGAACGTTCGTGGTGGAACGCGCCGGGCGTTGCGCTCTCGTCGGCCGTTTCGATGCGAAACGAACCCGACATGCCGAGATGGCAGATCAGAACCGGGCCGTTGTCCATGTGCATTGTCAGATATTTGGCACGGCGGCCGAGCGCCGCAATCGTCTTGCCGGTCAGCCGCTCCGAAAATCTCTCGGGGAACGGAAACCGCAAATCCGGCCGGCGTGCCTCGACACCGACAATGCGGGCACCTTCAAGGGCCGGCTGCAGACCGCGCCTGACTGTCTCTACCTCCGGCAGCTCAGGCATGGCCACCTATCGTGGCATGGAAGGAGGTGCCGTGACGGCCGCGCGCCAGCCCGAGATGTTCGGCCACGGTTTCGCCGATGTCGGCAAATGTTGTCCTCAGTCCGATCTCTGCGCCTTTGAAACCCGGCCGTGTCCCGATAATCGGAATACGCTCGCGCGTGTGGTCGGTGCCGCGCCACGTCGGATCGTTGCCGTGATCGGCGGTCAAAATGAGCAGATCGCCTGGCCTCAGCCGTGCGAATGCCTCGGGCAGGCGCCGGTCGAAAGCTTCGAGTGCGGCGGCATATCCCGCAACGTCGCGCCGATGCCCGAACTCGGTGTCGAAGTCGACAAAGTTCGCGAAGACGAGGTCGCCGTCGCGGGCGTCTTCCATGGCACCAAGCGTTTTGTCGAACATCGCCATGTTGCCGGCAGCCTTGCGGACTTCCGAGATCCCCCGATGGGCGAAAATGTCGCCGATCTTGCCGATCGCGATAACCCGGCTGCCGCGCGCCGTCAGCCGATCGAGCAGCGTCGGTTCCGGCGGCGGTACGGCATAGTCGCGACGATTATGCGTTCGCTCGAACGTGGCGGCGGTTTCACCGATAAACGGCCTCGCGATGACGCGGCCGATATTCAGCGGATCGACGAGCCTGCGCACCACTTTGCAGAACTCGTAAAGCCGTTCCAGGCCGAAATGAACCTCATGCGCGGCGATCTGCAGGACGGAGTCGATCGAGGTGTAGCAGATCGGCTTGCCGGTGCGGATATGGCCTTCGCCGAACCGTTCGATAATCTCGGTGCCCGGAGCATGGCAATTGCCGAGGATGCCAGGCACCTTCCCTTCACGCACCATTGCGTCGGTCAACTCGGCCGGAAAGGCGGGAATCTTGTCTGGGAAGTAACCCCAGTCGAAACGGACCGGCAGGCCGGCTATTTCCCAATGGCCCGATGGCGTGTCCTTGCCGCTCGAAACCTCTTGGGCCGCGCCGTGAAAGGCGGCGGCAAGCGGCGCACTGCCGGCATTCTCGAACCTGAAACCCGTCGCCGTTGCCGCGGCCTGGCCGAGGCCGAGCGCGAGCATGTTTGGTACAAGAAGGGGTCCGGCACGCAGGCTTTCGCGATCGGCGCGGCCTTCTGCGCAGGCCCGCGCGATGTGTGCGAACGTATTAGAGCCGGTGTCGCCATAACGTTCGGCATCGGCCGCGCCGCCGATGCCGAAGGAGTCGAGGACAAAAAGGAAGGCGCGTGCCATCGAAAGGTTCATCATTGCCTGTGTGTTGGCTCAGACATAGGGTTCCGCGCCGCCATTGGCAATTCGGAAACCCAACGGCACGGCTTGGCGTGCTGGTCCCGGAGAGACGAATCGCGGCATGGTCGATCTGCGGATGGAAATGCGCGGCGCGGAGCTCGCATGAGGCTTGCCCTGACGGCATTCGCCGCCGTACTGGCTTTGCTGCTGGATGCGTCTTGCACAAACCTGGCGCGAGCCGATTGGCGCGATGTTATCGGAACGTTCCGTATCGGTATCGTCGCCGAACCGTTGCCGGTCCGAGGGACTATGTGCTGGCTGCAGCCATCGTGCGTCTAGTCTCGGCCCGCGGTCGCAAGCAATAGCAACAGACCGGTTAGCGGGCTTCAGGCGTCAGCAATCGCTGCACGGAATGGTCGGGCTCCTGCGCGGCCGCAGATAATAAGTTTCCGCCATCGATATCGAATTGAAGACCGAGCTCAACCCGAACCGGCTTTGGCCGTCCGCCGACCAGGTGATGATTGGCTTGTAGGCGAGATCGCTTTCGACCCGAATGAGGAACGTGCCTTTGATCTTGAGCGCGCTCGGGACCGTTGTGGTGGAATCCTTGACAGCGTCGACGCTAGAGACGCCATCGACCAGTTTGCGCGACCACACGACCAGGACTTTCGGCGTCGTCTCGTTCGTCACCTGTATCGCCGTGATAATGATCTTCGGTTTCGAGCGGTTGTAGGGCTGGAGCGTGGAACTGCCGATCGCCATGATGGCATCGACATCGGCCGCCTTGACGGTCTGCTGCTGCGTGACGAGGTCCGCTACCATGCTGCCGATGCGGCTGACCTTCTTGCTGGTCTCGATGGCTTGCGAGGCCTCCATTGTCATAAAGTACATGATCAACAGGACAGGCACGATGAGGGCAAACTCGACAGCCGCAATACCGCGGCGGTCCGAGCAAAGCCGGACTGCTCTTGTACAAATCCCTGCGATGCCCAGCTGTGCCCCCGCACGAATCATGGCTTTGCCCTTTTCAAGCGACTACGTGGTTCAGTTGTCGAACGGCTCGTTCTGCCAAGTGATCGAAGCAAAATGCAGCGTTTTGCCGTCCTTCAGGTTGGCCATCGATTTGGCCATGAAGTCGGTCATCACCGGCCATTTGTAAAAAACACGCAGCATGTTTCTCGACTCCGCCAGGCCAGGTGCGACGGTGAAGGTCTGTGTGCTCGTGCCCTTGGTCAGCACGACATCGCCATCCTGAATCTTGAAACCGGCCAGCGCCGCATCGGCGAAGGTCGGATATTCCCGCAAGTCCACCAGCAATCCGGGACAGGTCTTGGCGACCATGATCTCCAATTTGGTGCAGATCATATCCCGCAGCTTGGTCCCGGACACATCGGCCGGTCTTAGTTGGCCGGTACGCAGCTGGCGCGCGATGTCGTCGGTGGCGTTTGCCATCACTTCCTGTGCGGCAAAAGAAATGCAGCTCTCCAGGATGGCGAAGACAAGAAGCGCGAAAGGAATTGCAAGCATGGCGAATTCGATCGCCGTGCTTCCGCGGCGGTCGCCCAAAAACCGTCTTGGAGAACCTGCTCGTCCTGCCTTGTTCATGTCCTCTGCCCGCCGATGCCGCTTCTGTATCGGTCCCACCCTTAGTCGGAACCGATTGAAGTCCGGTTGGAATGACCGTTAAATTCAACGGGAAGGCCTTAACCCGGCGATAACCGAAGCACGTTCCCGCCAAAGGCGGACACGTCGGCTAGCTAATGCCCGGCGCTCATTTCGGCTTCAGAGGCCTTCTCGGCATCGCTCTTATACGAGCTTTCGCAATATGGCGCGCAGGACATGGTCTGTACTTCGGAACGCCGATAGATGCGCACCGACGACGCTGCCTGGCGCACGACGGTTATTTGCTCATCGACGATCGGGTTACCCTCCTGGTCGAGGACGACGAGATTGGTGACGCCAAATCCCTTGCCGGTCAGTACGATGGTCGATGCGTCCTGCACGGAGGCGTCGGCGATCGCCGGATTGCCGACGACAATCGTATCGGCGGCGCGCGACAATTTGATGATCTTTGCCTGGTTCATCGTCACCTCGATGCCGGCGCCGGCCTTGGCTGGAAAGGCGAAAGCCGCTGCGGCAAAAAGCACGGCAACTGGAAATGATGATCTCGGCCCGGCCATTGAGGCGCCCCCTGGCAAACTGTTCAACGGAACATGAACGAGATTGGTGAACCAATCGTTAAGCGGCTGGAGTTCAGGATCAAGCCGGAACCGGCATTGGGCCTAGCCGGCACGGCTGGAACGTCTTTGCCGAATTGCGCCTTTTGCGCCTTTTGTCAGCCCGGGCGCCTAGCGGCGGGTATTTTAGTTCTGGGTTAACCACGCAATCTCGTCGAAGCGGGAAAGGAATCGGTAAGCCTGTTTATTAAGCCGATTGAAACAGCTTCTCCTTAGATTCGCAGTATCCGATCAGCCACCAAGAGAAGTTGACGGAAGTGCTGTAACAATTGGAGTAGGAGCTCGAATGTCTAACCTCATCGCACGTTTTGTGAAGGACGAATCCGGCGCGACCGCTATCGAATACGGTCTGATCGCCGCTCTTATCGCACTCGCCATCATGGTCGGCGCCGGCCAGCTCGGCAACTCGCTGAACGCCAAGTTCACCGCCATCTCCACTAAGGTGAACGGTAGCTGACCGTAACGGGTTCGGTTGTTCTGAAATAAGGGCCGCCGCACTGGCGGCCCTTATTTAGTCCTGGTATGATTTGAAATTTAGGCCTCATCAGTCGTTAATCGAATAGGATTAGGCTGGGGCCAGATGCAATTGGGTCATAGGCGCGCCGATGCTTGAAGCCGTGATCTTCGTCGTGTTTCCGTTCTGCATGCTTTTTGCCGCGATCTCCGACATGCTTTCGATGACGATCGCCAATCGCGTGCCGGTGTTGCTTGTGGTTGTCTTCGCCTTGGTTGCGCCTTTGACCGGCATGGACTGGGCCACCTATGGCTGGCATTTCGCCGCCGCCGGCCTGGTTCTCGCGGTGACGTTCGGCCTGTTCGCGCTGGGCGGCATGGGCGGCGGCGACGCCAAGCTTCTGGCTGCCACTGCCATGTGGATGGGACTGAACATCCATCTCATCGAATACCTCGTCGCCTCGACATTCATCGGCGGACTGCTGACGCTAGCCATCCTCGCCTATCGAAAATCGCCGCTTGCCGCCGTCACAAGCCACAATCCGTTCCTGCGCCATTTCGCCGATGAGGCGACCGGCGTTCCGTACGGCATCGCGCTTGGCATTGGCGGTCTGCTCACCTATTCCGACTCGCCATTGATGGCCTGGGCACTTACCAGGCTGGCGGGCTGAATTTCGCTTTACGCGGTTGGCGCCGAGCAGGCGAGTTGGCCACGTTTTCCTTCGGGCCGGGCTTGTCGGTCCAATTTATGTAAACGTTAAATTAATCACGATCGTAAGTATAACATTAACCTTGTTTTGACGATTGCCGCTGCAAAGTCCCGCTTGGCTACGTGGTTTGCCAAGGCGAGGTTCGGACAGATGCCAGCATCCCGATTGATTATTCTGAGCGTGGCGATAGCCGCGGCCGGTGGTGCAGGCTATGTCGCGAAGAACATGGTCGTGGCTCCGCCGCCTCCGGTTGTCGATTCCGGTCCTCAGGCGCCGGCGATCGCGCTGCAGGATGTGCTTGTTCTTTCCGGCGACGTTCCGATGGGCAGTCCGCTTGAAAACAACATTTCCTGGGAGTCATGGCCGTCCGCCGGCATCAACGCAAATTTCATCACCCGCGCCGCCGAGCCTGAAGCGCTGGACAAGCTGAAGGGCGCCGTCGCTCGCGTGGCGCTCTACGCCGGCGAGCCGCTGCGGCGCTCGAAGCTGATCGGTGAAGGGCAAAGCTTCATGTCGTCGATCCTGCCCTCCGGCATGCGGGCCGTTGCCACAAGCATCTCGGCCGACACCTCGGCCGGTGGCTTTATTCTTCCCAACGATTTCGTCGACGTCATCATGACCCGCAGAGCCGATCCCGCCAATGGCGGTGGTCCGGGCTTCACGACCGAAACTATCCTGAAGAACATTCGCGTCCTGGCGATCGACCAGACCATTCAGGAGGACGAGGAAGGTAAGAAGACCAGGGTTGGCCAGACCGCCACCCTGGAACTGACGCCGCAGCAGTCCGAGATCATCACCGTCGCACAGCAGATGGCGGATCGCCTGACATTGGCGCTGCGCTCGATCAAGGACAGTCAGGACAAGAATGTGGGCGAAGCCGATTACCTGGTTTCCGGCAATGGCCGGCGCGGAACCGTGCGGTTGATCAAGTCGGGCGAAGTTTCCGAAGTGGGGGCGAGGAAATGAGGCTAAAAACCAAATTGCCGGTCACGCTGGCTGCGGCGATCGGCCTGCTTTTCCTTGGAACGAATGCATATGGCGTTCTCTGTGCCAGCGCAGCAGGCGACAACGCCAGGGTGACGGCTTCGACCGCCACCCAGCGGGTCAAGCTCGGACTGAACAAGTCGGTGGTCATCGACCTCCCGAGCGATGCCTACGACATTCTCGTCGCCAACCCCGCTGTAGCCGACGCGGTGACCCGCACCGCCAGGCGCATCTATCTGTTTGGAAAGGCGGTCGGCGAGACCAATATCTTCGTCTTTGGCCCGAATGGCGAGCAGATCGTCAGCCTTGACCTAGCGGTCGAACGTGACGTCGCCGGGCTGGAGGATTATATCAAGCGCTTCATCCCGTCATCGGAGGTCAAGGTCGAGTTGCTGAACGACAACGTCGTTCTGACCGGAACCGTGGACACTCCTCTGGACGCCAAGCGCGCGGCCGATCTGGCAACCATTTTCGTGTCCGGCGGCGAGGCGACCACGGGTCAATATTCGCAGACCGCTGCCGGCGGTTCGGCTGAAGCCGGCGTCGCGATCGATAACCCAGATGCCGAGCGCCGCGTCAGCAAGATCGTCAACCTGCTGCAGATCATCGGCGACGACCAGGTGACGCTGAAGGTAACGGTCGCGGAAGTCAGCCGCTCGGTGATGAAGCAGCTCGGCGTCAACATGGTGGGCAACGGCAGCAGCAACGGCATCAGCTGGGGCGCGGTAAGCGACAATTTCACTGGTTTGGGCAAGTCGCTGTCGAACTCGGGCCTCTCTATCGGGAGCTCGACGCTGCAGGCCTACATCAATGCCATGGAACAGTCCGGTGTCATGAAAACCCTCGCCGAACCAACATTGACGGCCGTATCCGGCGAGAAGGCGACCTTCAAGGTTGGCGGCGAATACAACATGGTGACCAGCGTTTCCCAAGCCGTATCAAACGATAACCAGACCGGTCTGAAGACGTATTCGGTCGAGAAGATCGAATACGGCATTGGCCTGGAATTCCAGCCGGTGGTGCTGTCTCCCGGCCGTATCAGCCTGAAAGTCAGAACCTCGGTTTCCGAGCCGACAACGGAGGGGTCTGTGTCTTTGTCCGAAGGCGTAACAAGCCCGGGCATGAATGCCCTGTCGCTCCGCAAGCGCTTGGCCGACACAACAGTGGAACTGCCTTCGGGCGGCTCGATGATGATTGCCGGCCTTGTCCGCGATGATCTCAGGCAAGCCGTCAACGGCTTACCTGGTCTGACAAAGATTCCAGTGCTTGGCGCGCTGTTCCGCAGCAGGGATTTCGTTCGCAACGAGACCGAGCTCGTCATCATCATTACGCCCTATCTGGTGAAGCCGGTGGCGCGCAACGATCTTGCCAAGCCGGATGACAATTTCAACGCCGCCAGCGATGGCGCCGGCATCTTCCTTGGCCGCGTCAACCGTGTCTACGGCACCATGCAGACCGACAAGCCCAACGGCCGTTACCACGGCGTTGTCGGCTTTATCTACAAGTAAGCGGGGAAGCGGTCATGTCTAAGGCAGCATCGAAGGCACGGGCGATCACCGCGACGCGGTCGGTCCATTCGCGAATCTGGCGGCCGGCCGTTCCCATTATGGCGATCGCGGTGGCGGCATTGCTGGCCGGCTGCGCCAATCGCGACAGCGTCACGGTGGGTGCCATACCGGACGATTATCGCACCACCCATCCGATCGTCATAGCCGAGAAGATACAGAAGATCGACCTTCCGGTCGGCGCCGGCGACCGTGGCATGACCAGATCCCAGCGTGACACGCTCCTGGGCTTCCTGGACGGATACGACAGGAGCGCGGCTCCGGTGCTGACGATCGAGATTCCGAGCGGCTCAGCCAACGAAATCGCAGCGGCCGTGGCCGGCCGCGATTTCGCCAGGCTGGCCATAGCCAGCGGCATCAGCCGGAAGCGGATCGCCATGCGGTCCTATCAGTCTGTTTCGGCCGAAGCGTCCGCACCGATCCGTGTTGCCTACGTCTCGGTGAAGGCTCAGACGGATAAATGCGGGCGCTGGCCCGAAGACCTGCTGCAGACTTCGGAAAACAAGCACTATGCCGATTTCGGCTGTTCGTATCAGAACAACCTGGCTGCCCAGATGGCCAATCCGTCCGATTTGATCGGGCCACGCAAGCCGACCCCGATCGACGCGGAAAATCGCGGCGCGGTGATCGACGTCTATCGTGACAGAGGTATTTCGGACGAATTCCTCGGCAATTCGGAAGTCGAATATTAACGAGTGTTGAGGCTCAACAAACCCTAAGCCGCGCAAGTCACGGAAAGTGATGACAATGAGCAATCTTGCCTATGACACAGAGGTACCGGGCGGCGAAACCTCGGAGCAGGATATTGCCGCGATGCAGGCGTTGCGGCCGATCCCGCGCATTTCGATCCAGGCATTTTGCGAGACCGAAGGCGTAGCCAATCCGGTCGAGCGCGCCGGCGAGGATCGCCGCATGGCCAAGGCCCATCTGAAGGTGCATATGGGGGGCATCCCTACCGCTATCGAATTCTATCAGTCGGCGCCGACACCGAACCTGATCCTGCTTGAATCGCGCAGCGAGCCGAAGCTATTGCTTGAACAACTCGCCCAGCTCTCCGAGCATTGTGACCCGACCTCCAAGGTGGTGGTTGTCGGCCACTACAACGATGTCGGCCTGTACCGCGAACTCATTCGTTCGGGCATTTCCGAGTATGTCATCGCGCCCGTATCGATGGCCGACATCGTCAGCGTGGTGTCTTCGATCTTCGTTGATCCGGAAGCGGAGCCGATCGGCCGCTCGATTGCCTTCATCGGCGCCAAAGGCGGCGTCGGCTCCTCGACCATAGCCCATAATGTGGCCTGGGCCATGTCGTCCCTTTTCAAATCCGAAGTGGTTGTCGCCGATCTCGACCTCGCCTTCGGAACGGCCAATATCAATTTCGACCAGGATCCGGCGCAAGGCATTGCCGAGGCAGTCTTCTCGCCGGAACGCGTCGACGAGGTCTATCTCGACCGGCTGCTCGCCCAATGCGCCGAGCACCTGTCGCTGCTTGCGGCCCCTTCGACCCTGGAGCGGGTCTACGATTTCGATCCCGACGCCTTCACCCAGCTTATCGACATAGCCCAGCGTAGCGCGCCGCTCCTCGTGCTCGATGTTCCCCACGTGTGGGCCGGCTGGACCAAGAACACGCTGGTCAAGGCCGACGAGATCGTCATCACGGCGACGCCCGAACTGGCCAATCTGCGCAACACGAAGAACCTGGTCGACATGCTGAAGCGGCTTCGTCCGAACGATCCCGCGCCAAAGCTTGTGATCAACCAGGCCGGTGTGCCGAAACGTCCTGAGATTACGCCGTCCGACTTCTCCGAATCGCTCGGCCTTTCGCCGATGTCGGTCATCCCGTTCGAGCCGCTTTTGTTCGGAAATGCTGCCAACAACGGACGTATGCTCGGTGAGATGGATGCCAAGAATCCGGTTGTCGCCACGATCAACGAGATCGCCCATGTGCTGACAGGGCGCAGCGAAATCAAGGTGAAGAAAAAGGCTGGCCTCGGCAATCTGATCGGCAAGCTTTCGCGCAACAAGAAGTGATGCCTCAGCGGTGGAATTGGTAAGCGATCATGTTTGGTAAAAGAGGCAGCGACGACGGCAACCGGACCATTCCGGAATTCCGTCAGCCAGCACCCGCACCTGCTGCGCCGGCGGCCGCAAACCCTGTGGAAGCGGCTGTAACTGCCAGGTCGGCGGCGCTGCCGCCATCCGGCGCGCCTGCCGCGCCGGCGGTTCGCCGTGCGGTCGAGCCGCCGCCATTGGCCCCGGAGCCGAAAAGTATCCAGCGCCAAAAGAGCGAAACCTACTACGACACCAAAAGCCAGGTCTTCGCCGCACTCATCGATACGATAGATCTGTCGCAGCTCGCCAAACTCGATCCCGAAAGCGCGCGCGAGGAAATCCGCGACATTGTCAACGACATCATCGCGATCAAGAATTTCGCGATGTCCATCGCCGAGCAGGAAGAGCTTCTCGAGGATATCTGCAATGACGTTTTGGGCTACGGGCCGCTGGAGCCACTGCTTGCCCGCGACGATATTGCCGACATCATGGTCAATGGCTCCAAGAACGTCTACATCGAAGTCAACGGCAAGGTCGAGCAGACCGGCATCCGTTTCCGCGACAACCAGCAGCTCCTCAACATCTGCCAGCGTATCGTCAGCCAGGTTGGCCGCCGCGTCGATGAATCAAGCCCGATCTGCGATGCGCGTCTTCCTGATGGCTCCCGTGTCAACGTCATCGCACCGCCCCTGGCTATCGACGGCACCGCACTTACCATCCGCAAGTTCAAGAAGGACAAGCTGACGCTCGACCAGCTGGTCAAGTTCGGCTCGATTTCTCCGCAAGGGGCCGAGATTCTCAAGATCATCGGGCGTGTCCGCTGCAACATTGTCATCTCGGGCGGTACCGGCTCAGGCAAGACGACGCTGCTCAATTGCCTGACCAACTATATCGACCGCGAAGAACGCGTCATCACCTGCGAGGACTCAGCTGAGCTGCAATTGCAGCAGCCGCATGTGGTGCGTCTCGAAACCCGTCCGCCCAACCTCGAAGGCGAGGGCGAAGTGACCATGCGCGACCTGGTCAAGAACTGTCTGCGCATGCGCCCCGAACGTATTATCGTCGGCGAAGTGCGCGGACCCGAAGTGTTCGACCTGCTGCAGGCGATGAACACCGGCCATGACGGCTCGATGGGAACGATCCACTCGAACAGCCCGCGCGAATGCCTCAACCGTATAGAGTCGATGATCGCCATGGGCGGCTATACGCTGCCGCAAAAAACCGTGCGCGAAATCGTCGTCGGCTCCGTCGACGTGATCATACAGGCTGCACGCCTGCGCGACGGATCGCGGCGTATCACCCACATCACCGAGGTGATCGGCATGGAAGGCGACGTCATCATCACCCAGGACATCGTTCTCTATAACATCAAGGGCGAGGACGCGAACGGCAGGCTGCTGGGCGAGCACGTGTCGACTGGCATCGGCCGTCCGCATTTCTGGGAGCGCGCCCGCTACTACGGTGAGGAGCAGCGCCTCGCGGTTGCGCTCGAGGCGATGGAGAAACGCGCTGATTGATCCGTCTGGAAGCGTGGGGGCCAGGGTCGATGTTCGGAATTGACGGCACCGTATTGGCATTCGTCGTGCTCGCCGGCTTCAGCGCCGGCGCTGTGGCCTATGCTTTCCTGTTTAACCGGATCAGCACCGAGAAGCAGGTCGGCAAGCGGCTTGAATCGATCAAGACCGCCGAGACGGATCGTTCCGTCGTCAAGGCGTCGCGCGATCGCGTGGCGGAAGCGGCCAAGCGTCGCAAGTCCGTCCAGGATTCGCTGAAGGATCTCGATCAAAAGCAAAAGTCCAATCAGAGCCTGGTCAAGAAACCACCGCTGAAGATCCAAATCCGTCAGGCCGGCATGAAGATCTCGCTTGAGCGCTTCTATGTCTACTCGGCGGTCTGCGGCGTCGTCTTGACGGCTCTTGTCTATTTCATCGGCGCACCGTTGCTGGTCTTGCCGGCTGCGCTGCTGGTCGGCGTCTTGGGTCTGCCCCGCTGGTTCGTCTCGTTTCGCCGCGCGCACCGCGTCAAGGCGTTCCTAAACGAATTTCCGAACGCGCTCGATATCATTGTGCGTGCGGTAAAATCCGGCCTGCCGCTGAACGATGCCGTGCGCCTGATCGCCAACGAATCCCCCGAGCCGGTCAAGACCGAGTTCCGCCGCATCGTCGATTCGCAGCAAATGGGTTTGTCGATCCCCGACGCGGCCATGCGCATGCCAGAAACGATGCCGTGCACCGAGGCGAGCTTCTTCGGCATCGTCATCCAGATCCAGTCTCAGGCCGGCGGCAATCTTTCCGAAGCGCTGGGCAATCTTTCGCGCGTGCTTCGCGACCGCAAGAAAATGAAAGCCAAGGTCCAGGCATTGTCCATGGAAGCCAAGGCATCCGCCGTGATCATCGGCGCGTTGCCTTTCGTCGTCGCCTTTCTCGTCTATTTGACGAGCCCGAACTACATCATGCCCCTCTTCATCACCAGCACCGGCCATCTGATCCTCGGTTGTTCCGGCATCTGGATGTCGATGGGCGTCCTGGTAATGCGCAAGATGATGAATTTCGAAGTCTAGGACTCGCGTATGACCGATCACGTCATCAGAACTCTCACCGACCCGTCCCTGCTGATCGCACTGCTGGTCGGTATCGCGGTGTTTGCGACCGTCTTCACGCTGCTGCCCGCTTTTGGCGGGAACCAGCTCAAGGCGCGCATGAAATCCGTAGCGCTGGAGCGCGATGAGCTGCGCGCCAAGCAGCGCGCGCGGCTGGCAGTCGAAGCCGACCGCCGCCGCAAGGGCCTGCGCGAAGAACAGTCGGTCGGCATGCGCAATATTGTCGATCGCCTGGATCTCAGGCGTGCGCTGGCGGATGAAGGTACCTTGCAGAAATTGAAAGTGGCGGGTTTTCGCGGGCAAAATCCGCTGACGCGCTTCCTTTTCTTCCGTCTCGTCCTGCCCTTCATCGGCTTTGCATTGGCGGCGATGTATCTGTTCGTGCTCGGCGGATTGCCCGAGCAGCCGCTTTTCGTGAAGCTGTTCGTGTGCATCGTGGTAGCCTATGCGGGATTCTACGCGCCCGTGCTCTACGTCAACAACCGCGCTACCAAGCGCAAGCAATCGATTCAGATGGCGTGGCCGGACGCGCTCGACCTGTTGCTGATATGCGTCGAGTCCGGCATGTCGGTGGAAGCGGCGCTTCGCAAGGTCGCCGATGAGATCGGCGCGCAATCGGTGGCATTGGCGGAAGAATTCATCCTGACAAACGCCGAGCTTTCCTATCTGCAGGAGCGCAAGCAGGCCTACGAGAACCTTGCAAGCCGAACTGGCCTGGAATCCGTCAGGTCGGTGTCCCAGGCGTTGGTTCAGGCCGAGCGCTACGGCACGCCCGTGGCGCATGCGTTGCGGGTGCTTGCCAGTGAGAGCCGCGACATGCGCATGAATGCCGCCGAGAAGAAGGCGGCCGCGCTGCCGCCGAAGCTCACCGTGCCGATGATCCTGTTCTTCCTGCCGGTGCTGTTCGCCATTATTCTGGGTCCCGCCGGCATCCAGGTGAGCCAGCGCGGCATCTTTGGCGACCAGCCGAAATCCAGCAGCGAGTAGCGCCAGCGGCGTTGCCAGAAACGCTGATACGATTCAGAGCCACGCTGCCGGTGCAGCGCGGCTCTTTGCGTTAGACATGTTGCGGAATTCGCGCGCCGGTTCGGCGCTCGAAGCGGTCAGTTGGTGGCGGGCTTTGCCTTGTCCTGGTCCTTGAGCTGGCTCCAGGCATTCTGCTGCGCCAGCATCTGGCGAAGGTAAGCGACGTTAGCCTGCGCCTGATCCTGCGACAGCTCTTGCGAGGCGATCTTCTCGGCCTCGTCGAAACGGCCTTGCAGACCGACGACCAGCGCAAGGTTCTGGCGGACGCGGCTATCTGCATTCGGCTGCTGGGCGGCTGAGCGCATATAGGTTTCGGCCGTGCGCAAATCACCTTCCAGCACGTACGACATGCCGAGATTGGAAAGGATCGACGGTTCGTTCGGCCTGAGATCCAACGCCTTGCGATAGCCTTGGCGCGCCTCGTCCTTTTGGCCGAGCTGGTCGAGAATGGCAGCTTCCGCCGACACCAGTTTCCAATCAGGATATTCAGGGGTCTGCGCGCGGCGCACGGCATCGAGAGCCGGTTCGAACTGTCCGTTGGCGGCAAGCGCCTTGCCATAGGCGGCGAGCACGTCGCGGTCCTTCGGCAGGGCGATCGCCAGCTTGCGCATCACCGCAAGCGATTGGTCTGCGTCGCCGTCCATCTGCAGCGCCGCGGCATAATTTGTCGCGATCCGCTTGTCGCTGGGGTTTTTCGAATAGGACTGGCCAAGCGCCATCGTAGCGTTGTGCAGTTCGCCCGCCGACATTGTTTCCAGCGGCTTGCCGCTTGGACGAGAAATCGAGCCAGTCGTCAATTTGCTGGTTCCGCAGCCAGCGACGCCTGCGGCAAGCGCCATCATCAACGCCGTGCTGATCAGCCTATTTGCGCTGGCGTTCATCCTGCGGTTGGTCGGCATCGGCACCAGGGCTCCGTTCATGCGCGTGACCATTTGCGAGGTCATCTTTCCTCCCGCAGAAATATTCTGTTAACCCTAACGGAGAGTTAAGAAACGTCGACTCGGAAGCCGGAGGCCAGCGAATGCCTGTCGAACTCGTCGAGAAAGAATTGAGCAATGCGCTGCCGGTCCATCTGGTGGCGAAGGATGCTCTGGCGGCGTCGGGCCTTGCGCCATCCTCGGTCGCCTGGGCCAAGGCCAACGGCTTTTCCGGCGAGGCCGGCAGGACGCTCATCGTGCCTGGCGACAACGGCGCGATTGCCGGAGCCCTGTTCGGCACCGGTGATGGCGAGGGCGCACTGGCCATCGGCGCACTAGCGAGAGCCTTGCCCGAAGGCGAGTGGCATTTTGCGTCCGCACCGGCCAAGCCGGAGCTTACGGCACTCGCCGTGGCGCTCGGCGGCTATGTCTTCACCCGCTACGGCAAGAAGCCAGGCAAGACGCTTCGCCTCGCGCTGCCGGCAGGCACCGACGCCGCCCGCATCCGCCGCCTCGCCGATGGCATTTTCCTGGCGCGCGATCTGGTTAACACGCCGACCAGCGATATGGGCCCCGGGCAGTTGGAGAAGGCCGCCCGGACCTTGGCCGCGACGCACAAGGCCGAAATATCGGTGACCAAAGGCGACGATCTTCTTACCGCCAACTTTCCGATGATCCACGCCGTCGGTCGGGCTTCTGCCGACGCGCCACGCCTGATCGACATGATTTGGGGGCCGAACAATGCCCCCAAGATAACGCTGGTCGGCAAGGGCGTCTGCTTCGATACAGGCGGTCTCGACATCAAGCCGTCCTCGGGCATGCTTTTGATGAAGAAGGACATGGGTGGCGCTGCCAACGTGCTGGGTCTCGCTTCCATGATCATGGCCACCGGGTTGAAGGTTCGGCTGCGCGTGCTTATCCCGGCTGTCGAGAATTCGATAGCCGGCAATGCCTTCCGGCCAGGCGACGTGCTGGTGAGCCGCAAGGGCATCACCGTCGAAATCGGCAACACCGACGCCGAAGGGCGGCTGGTGCTCGCCGATGCCCTGGCCTTGGCCGATGACGAAGAGCCGCAGATGCTGGTCGATATGGCGACGCTGACAGGCGCTGCCCGTGTTGCGCTCGGTCCCGACCTGCCGCCGTTCTACACCGGTGACGAGGCGCTTGCATCCGAGCTGGCGGACGCCTCCGTTGCGGTCGAGGATCCGCTATGGCGCATGCCGTTGTGGAAGCCCTATGACGCCAAGCTGGCGTCGAAGGTGGCCAACATCAACAACGTCACGTCGGACGGTTTCGCCGGCTCGATCACCGCGGCGCTTTTCCTGAAGCGCTTCGTCGAAAAGACCGCCGGCTGGGCGCATGTCGACATCTTCGCCTGGAACCCGTTCGACCGCCCGCACGGCCTTGCGGGTGGCGAAGCGCAAGGCATCCGGGCGCTGGAGCAGGTCATTTCGAACCGCTACGGCTGATTCTAGGACATAGCCGACGAAGGTATTGACTGAAACGGAACCGAAACAATTTTCCGACATGCTGGACGGATGTCGATTATCATGCGTCCAAGCCAAGCGTTGCGACTATGGCAACAGGTGGTGCTGTCGGAGGTGCGCGACGACGCGCCCGATCTCACCATGCGCCAGACGGCGATCCTGTTCACCATCTATCTCGATCCGCCGCCACACACGGTGCGGGGGTTAGCCGCCCGCCTCAACGTCACCAAGCCGGTGATCACCCGTGCGCTCGATACGATGGGGGCACTGAAACTGGTGTCGCGCCATCGCGACGAGCTCGACAAGCGCAACGTGCTGGTCAGGCGTACAGTCGAAGGCGCGCTCTTTGTCGAGCGCTTTGGCGATGTTATCATTGCCAGAGCCCAAGAGTTGCCCATTTGAACGAGTTGCCGATTTGACCGCCAGCGATGCCCGCCTCCATGCCTTCCGCTCCGATCTCGCCGACGCCAGGCTGAAAGGCGAGGTTTCCGCCGACCGTTTCGTCGCCGGCCGGCCGGCTCGCATATCAGCCTCCGTGGCCGATGTCCGCAAGGCTCCGCGCCCGGATGCCGGCGTCGATACCCAGCTTCTGTTCGGCGAAGACGTCCTCGTCTTCGAGGACGTTGAGGGCTGGGCCTGGATACAGGCCGAGCGCGACGGCTATGTCGGCTATGTCGCCGACACTGTGCTGGGCGGTCGGGACCATGCGCCCACGCATGTTGTCTCGGTGCCGCGCACTTTCCTCTATCCGGGACCGGATTTGCGGTTCCCGATCAGCGGGCAACTCTCGATGGGATCGGCGGTAACAGTGAAAGGCGCGGCTGAAACACGCCGCACGTACTATGCTCTGCTGCCATCCGGCGAGGCGGTCATATCTGACCATCTCAGGCCTGTCGCCGAGGTTGCCCCCGACTACGTCGCGGTCGCCGAGGCGTTTCTCGGCACGCCCTATCTGTGGGGCGGCGTTTCCGGCTTCGGCATCGATTGTTCCGGTCTCGTGCAACTTGCAATGCACATGGCTGGCAGGCAAGTGCTGCGCGACACCGACATGCAGGCGGCGACCGTCGGCGAGCCGCTCGAACCCGGGCCGGATTTTGCCGGGTTGCGGCGCGGCGACCTGGTCTTCTGGAAAGGCCACGTCGCGATCATGACGGATCCGGAGACCATGATCCACGCCAACGGCCACACCATGCTGGTGTCGCGTGAAGGACTGGGGGAGGCGGTCGCCCGTATCGGCTATCTCTATGGCGGACCGACCGGGTTTCGCCGGCCGTAACGCGAATCGATCACCTTTTGTTCTGATTCTGCTTGGCGATTGCGCGTCGCCGCGCTACCTCTGGCGCGTGACAGAGCAGCCGCGCCTTGCCCAACAGAATGCCGCCGTCGTCCTGCCCCAGCCATTCGTCAAATGGTTTGCGGAAAAGGGCTGGTCGCCGCGCGCCCACCAGATCGATTTGCTGGCCAAAGCCCAGGGTGGGCAGTCGGTATTGCTGATCGCCCCGACCGGCGCCGGCAAGACGCTGGCCGGGTTCTTGCCATCGCTGACCGAACTGGCCGGCCGACCGAGGAGAAGGCCGGGGCAGGCGCATCGAGGCATCCACACACTCTACATCTCGCCGCTGAAGGCGCTGGCCGTCGACATCGAGCGCAATCTCGGCAAACCCGTCGAAGAAATCGGGCTGCCGGTCACCGTCGAGACGCGCACCGGCGACACGCCCGCACACAAGCGCCAGCGGCAGAAGCTGGCGCCGCCCGACATTCTCCTGACCACGCCCGAGCAATTGGCGCTGCTGATTGCCGCGCCCGATGCCAGGCGCTTCTTCGAGGACCTGCGCTATGTCGTGCTCGACGAATTGCATTCGCTGGTGACCTCGAAGCGCGGGCATCTCCTGTCGCTCGGGCTGGCCCGGCTGCGCTCGTTTGTGCCCGCCCTGCAGACGATAGGCCTGTCGGCGACGGTCGCCGAGCCTGACGAATTGCGGCGCTGGCTGGTCAGCCAGAATCCACCGGGGCCGATGGCCGAACTGATCGTCGTCACTGGCGGCGCCAAGCCCGACATCTCCATTCTCGATTCGGAGGAGCGCGTGCCGTGGGCGGGACATTCGGCCCGCTACGCAACGCCGGAAATCTACAACGAGATCAAGGGCCACAAGACAACCCTGCTGTTTGTCAACACGCGCAGCCAGGCGGAGTTGCTGTTCCAGGAGTTGTGGCGGGTCAACGAGGAGACCTTGCCGATCGCGCTGCATCACGGCTCGCTCGACGTCGCGCAGCGCCGGCGTGTCGAAAAGGCAATGGGCGAGAACACCCTGCGCGCCATCGTCGCCACGTCGACGCTCGACCTCGGCATCGACTGGGGCGATGTCGACCTGGTCGTCCATGTCGGTGCGCCGAAAGGTGCCAGCCGGCTGGCGCAGCGCATCGGCCGCGCCAACCACCGTATGGACGAGCCGTCCAAGGCGATCCTGATACCGGCCAACCGCTTCGAGGTGCTGGAATGCAGGGCGGCGCTCGACGCCAATTATCTCGGTGCCCAGGATACGCCGCCGCTGGTCGATGGCGGGCTCGACGTCCTGGCGCAGCACGTGCTGGGCTGTGCCTGCGGTGCGCCGTTCCATGCCGATGCGCTGTTCGAGGAGGTGCGGACGGCAGCACCCTATGCCGATCTCGATCGCCCGACATTCGATCGCGTCATCGATTTCGTCGCCACTGGCGGCTATGCGCTAAGGAACTACGAGCGCTATGCCCGCATCCGGTTGAACAAGGACGGACTGTGGCGGGTCTCAAATCCTCGCGTCGCCCAGCAATACCGGCTCAACGTCGGCACCATCATCGAAGTGCCGGCGCTCAACGTCCGCTACGTCCAGGCGGGCAGCAGAGGCGCGGCTTCGCGTGGCGGCCGGGTTCTGGGCAAGATCGAGGAGGCGTTCCTCGAAACGCTGACGCATGGCGACACCTTCATGTTCGCCGGCAAGGTGCTGCGCTTCGAAGGTATCCGCGAGAATGAGTGCTTTGTCTCGAATGCACCCGGCAGCGACGCCAAGGTGCCGTATTACGGTGGTGGCAAATTCCCGCTTTCGACGTACCTGGCCGAACAGGTCCGCGCCATGCTGGACGATCCGCAGCGCTGGAAGAAGCTGCCGGAGCAGGTCGCCGACTGGCTACGCTTCCAGGCCGACAAGTCGGTGCTGCCGAAACGCGACGATCTGCTGATCGAGACCTTTCCGCGCGGCAACCGCTACTATCTGGTGGCCTATCCGTTCGAGGGCAGGCTGGCGCACCAGACGCTCGGCATGCTGCTCACCCGCCGCCTCGACAGGGCGGGAGCCAAGCCGCTCGGCTTCGTCGCCACCGACTATGCGCTTGCCATATGGTCGCTGGCCGATATGGGCCATATGTTCAGGGCGAAGAAACCGTCGCTGGCTGCGCTATTCGATCAGGACATGCTGGGCGACGACCTCGAAGCCTGGCTCGCCGGCAGTTGGTTGTTGAAGCGCACCTTTCGCAATTGCGCGCTGATCTCGGGATTGATCGAGAAACGCCACCCGGGGCAGGAGAAGAGCGGCCGCCAGGTAACCGTGTCGACGGATCTCATCTACGACGTGCTGCGCAGCCACGAGCCCGACCATATCCTTTTGCAGGCGACGCGTGCCGATGCCGCGACCGGTCTCTTGGATGTCAGCAGACTTGCCGAGATGCTCTCGCGCGTCCAAGGTCGAATCATGCATAAGAACCTCGAGCAGATATCGCCGCTCGCCGTGCCGATCATGCTCGAGATCGGCAAAATGCCGGTGCATGGCGAGGCCGATGACACGCTGCTGATGGATGCAGCCACGCTGGTCGAGGAGGCCATGGGGACGAAATGACTGTCGCGCTCGCCATGGCTGCGCCTCTGGCGGATGCGGGCGCTGTCCGTATCGCCGGCGAACGCGCGATCTGCGACCGTCGCGGCGTGCTCTATTTTCCCGAATTCCGGCTTCTGACCGTATCCGACCTGCATCTGGAAAAAGGCTCATCACTGGCGAGGCGCGGCACGCTGGTCCCACCTTACGACACCGGTGCGACGTTGCTCCGGCTACAGGCGGTGATCGCCGATTATCAGCCTGCGATCGTTATCAGCCTGGGCGACAGTTTTCACGATGGCGGCGGCGCCGCACGTATGCACGCGAGCTTTCGCCAAAGGCTGGAAGGGCTGATGGTCGGGCGCGACTGGTTCTGGGTCGCCGGCAATCATGATCCAGAAGCGCCGGCCGACTTGCCAGGCGAGACCGTACGCGAGCTGGCCATAGGCTCGCTACTCTTCCGGCACGAGCCTTCGGCGGTGAGAGTGGAAGGCGAGATATCAGGCCACCTGCATCCTTGCGCCCGCATCGTGCAGCAAGGCCGTTCGGTGCGGCGTCGTTGCTTTGCCGGCGATGGCGGCCGCATGATCATGCCGGCTTTCGGCGCCTATACCGGCTCGCTCAACGTGCTCGATCGCGCCTATGCCGGGCTGTTCCGCCGCGAAACGCTGATGGCCTATATGCTTGGCACAGAGCGCATTTTCGCGATTTCCCACGCGATGCTCAGACCGGGCTGAACCTACCTGCCGTAGTACAAAGTGACTGTGTGCTTGGCCTCGGCGAAGAACAGCCAGCGCTCGACCAGCATTCCGGCGAGTTGGGCGATTGCGGCGAGTATCGACAGTGCTGCCGCATAGGGCCACGGCAAGGCGAACGCCGCGACCAGCAGCAACGCGGGCAAAGCAAAGGCCAGCACCTGCGTGATCTGGCGGAGTTTAGCGCTGTGCTTGCGCGCAATGCGAAAACCCATCTCCTTGAGCAGATAGTTTTCCTCGGTATGCGGCCATTCCAGCGACCGCACCGTGCCGCCGGAAAGCCCGGTTGCGGTGTTGGCATTGGTCGGGATCTCCAGCCTGTCATTGTATCGCCAGGTCGCCAGCTTCAAACCCCAGCCGAGCGCGGTCAGCAACAGGGCACCCGCCAGAGGCATATTCGAGCCTGCGGCAAATCCCTGCAGCAGGGCGTTGAGCAGTACGCTGCCGGTCATCGCCGAAAAGACCAGGTAGGCGGGCAGGGTGAAGCGGCTGTGCCACTGGGCAATCGGCTTCAACGACGCGTAGATCATGCCGGTGGTGCAGACGGTTGCGACCGCGCCGATGGCAGCGAGCAGCCCGGCGACAGCCGCCCAGCCGCTCGTACGGCCGAGGACCACCCAGCCAATACCGAACAACCCCGCCGGCACGAAGGTGGCGACCGAGGCAACACCTTCGCGCGACAGCCATGAGCTACGCCATTGCGAGAAGGCACGCCAGGCGCGTTCGGGCCGGCTGAGATGGCCGGCCGACGACAGCAGGCCTGTCGAGATCAGGCTAAGCGCCAGCCCCATGCCGGTGAGGCCAAGCCAGAAATCGGGCGGGATAAAGCCCTGTCCGGCGAGCACGCCAAGCAGCGCGAGCAGGCCGTAACCGGCGCCCGTGGCCGTGGTGAAAAAGACGACGGAGAAGGCTGGATGCATGAAGGCACGGGTCAGTTCGAAAGCATGCGGTCGACCCAGCCGAGGAAGCCGCCTTCGGCCCGCACCGCTTCAAGCGCTGGCGCCGGCACCGATGCGGCGCGGGTGGTGTGGGCACGTGGCGGCAGATATTTGTTGGTCGGCTTATAGCCCATTTCCGGCATCAGATCGACACCGCCGCGCTCGGCCACCAGTTGCGAGATAGCGGATGCCGGATCGCCCAGATCGCCAAAATGCCGCGCGCTGGTCGGGCAAGCAGCGACGCAGGCCGGCACGCGATCTTCTTCCGCCAGATTGTCGTTGTAGATGCGGTCGACGCACAACGTGCATTTCTTCATCACGCCGACATTGGTGTCGAATTCGCGCGCTCCGTAGGGACAGGCCCAGCTGCACAGTTTGCAGCCGATGCATTTGTCCTCGTCGACCAGCACGATGCCATCCGACGCCCGCTTGTAGGAGGCGCCGGTCGGGCAGACCGTGACGCACGCCGGCGTCTCGCAGTGCAGGCAGGAGCGTGGGAAATTGACCGTGCGCCCACCCATCTCGGTCATGTGCTCATAACTGTGCACGCGGTTGAACCAGACGCCGTCGACATTGCCGCCATAGGGGTCGATGTCGGTTAGCGGCGCCATATGGCCGCCGGTGTTCCATTCTTTGCAGGCGGTAACGCAGGCCTGGCAGCCGACGCAGGTGTCGAGATCGATGACAAGGCCGAGCTTCTTGTCGGTATGGGTGGGAAGGCAAGTCATTTGGCAGCTTCTCTTTCCCGACGGAATTCGGCGCCGAAACTAAGCTTATCGGGCGGGGGCTCAAAATGCGGGGGCTGTCGGAACCGCTCGAACTGCGGTTCGGTGAAGCCTGCTTCCTCGTCTGCGCATTTGACGATGCGCACGCGCAGGTCGAACCATGCCGCCTGGCCGGTGACAGGATCGGAATTCGAATAGTGTTTGCCATTCGCATCGGCAGAGGTCTGGTCGCCGATGATGTGGTTGAGTAGAAAGCCGCGATTGGATTCGGCCGCATCATCCTTCAGCCCCCAGCTGCCGCGACGCTTGCCGATCGCATTCCACGTCCACACCGTATTGGCGTTGACGCCGTCGACCAGCTTGATCTGTCCTTTGACCTTGCCGTTGATGCTCTCGATCCACACCCAGTCGTCGTCGACAAGGCTGAGGCCGGCTGCCGTCCGGTAGTGCACGAACAGTCGGTTCTGGCTGGTGATCTGCCTTAGCCAGGCATTCTGCCCGCCCCAGGAATGATACATGTGCATCGGCCGCTGCGTCAGCGCGTGCAGCGGATAGGCTTGGCTGTCGACCGCAGCCTCTTCGAAGGGCGCATACCAGAATGGCAGCGGATCCATATAGGTCTCGATGCGGCTGCGCTCCGCCTCCGGCGGCAGCACCCGGCCATGGCCGCGCGCCGCAAGGCGAAAGCGCTGCATCGGCTCCGAATAGAGTTGGAAGACGATCGGCTCGGCCTTCGGCATGAAGCCCATGCCCTCAGCCAATTCGAGATACGAGCGGTTGGCCATCTTGTAGTAGCGCTGATCGGCGGCGAAATCCTGGTGCCAGAAGCCGCCATTATCGATGTAGCGCTGCAACTGGTCGGGATTGACCTCGCCCTTGCCGACCGAGGCCCCGTCCTTGCCGCGCCAGCCGGCGAGCGGACCGACACCTGGCGTGCGCTCGTGATTGACGATGTAGTCGGCATAGTCGCGGTATTTGGCGGAGCCGTCGTCGTCAACGAAGCCGGGCAGGCTGAGCCGCGCGCCGAGTTCGATCAGCACCGTCTGGAACGGCCTGACGTCGCGGTCCGGCTCGACGACGGGATGGCGGATGGCGTCGCCCGGCCCGTCGGCGTGGCTGATCGGCCGGTCGAGCAGACTGATACAGTCATGACGCTCGAGATAGGTCGTGTCGGGCAGCACCAGATCGGCAAAAGGCACGGTCTCGGAATAATAAGCGTCGGAATAGATGATGAACGGGATCTTGTATTCGCCCGATATGTCCGCGTCGGTCAGCATCGCCATCGTCTCGACGGTGTTCATCGACGAGTTCCAGGCCATGTTGGACATGTACATGAACAGCGTGTCGATCGTGTAGGGATCGCCGGCCCAGGCGTTACGAATGACCGTGTGCATGAGTCCGTGTGCGGCCAGCGGCGCATCCCAGGAGTAGGCCTTGTCGATACGGATCGGTTTGCCGCCTCCGTCGATCAGCAGGTCTTCCGGCCCGCAGACGAAGCCGAGCGGCATGCCTTCGAGTGGTGTCATCGGCTTCACATTCTTGCCGGCGGGCTTTGGACCCGGCGGCGCGGACCGCGGATAAGGCGGTTTGAAGCGGAAGCCGCCCGGCACGTCCACCGTGCCGAGAAGCACCTGAAGCAGATGAATGGCGCGGCAAGTGTGAAATCCGTTCGAATGGGCCGAGATGCCGCGCATCGCATGCATCGACACCGGCCGACCCTTGATGGTCTCGTGCCGGCGGCCGGCCCAGTCCGTCCAGGCCACCGGCAGTTCGATTTGCTGTTCGAAGGCGACATGAGCGAGTTCTGCAGCAATGCGTCGGATGGTGTCGGCGGAGATGCCGCACCGGTCAGCGACGGCGTCGGGCGAATAGCACTCGTCCAGATAGCGGTCGGCGACGAGTTGGAAGACCGGCACGCATCGGCGGCCGTCGACGAGAACGCTGCCGGTCAGTGCGGGCTTTGCGTCGGTGTCGCCGGCGTCGACAGGCGTCTTCGCCACCCTGTCCCAAGCCAGCGGATTGCCGTCGCCGTCGCGCATGAACAGCCCGTCATCGGCAGCTCCAGGCTCCTGAACGACCAGGATGTGGGTGTTGGTGTAGCGCAAGAGGTAGTCGAGATCGACGCGCCCTGCCTTCAGCAATTCGTGGATGAGGGCGAACACGAACAGGCCGTCGGTGCCGGGCCGGATGCCGATCCAGTCGTCGGCAATCGCGTTGTAGCCGGTGCGGCAGGGATTGATTGAAACCACCTTGGCACCGCGCGCCTTGAGCTTGCCGAGGCCGATCTTGATCGGATTGGAATCATGGTCTTCGGCAACCCCGAACAGCATGAAATATTTGGTGTTGTCCCAGTCGGGCTCGCCGAACTCCCAGAACGAACCGCCAATCGTGTAGAGGCCGCCGGCCGCCATATTGACCGAGCAGAAGCCGCCATGGGCGGCAAAATTCGGCGTGCCGAACTGGCTCGCCCACCAGCCGGTCAGCGATTGCGACTGGTCGCGCCCGGTGAAGAAGGCAAGTTTCTTCGGATCGGTTCGGCGGATGTTCGAAAGCCGTTCTGTCGCGATCGACAAGGCTTCCTCCCACTCGATTTCGCGGAACTCACCCGAGCCGCGCGGGCCGGTGCGCAGTAGCGGCTTCTTCAGCCGGGCCGGGCTGTAATGCTGCATGATGCCGGCGCTGCCCTTGCCGCACAGCACACCGCGGTTGACCGGGTGATCCTTGTTGCCGTTGATGTAGCGGACCTTGCCGTCCTTGATGTGGACGTCGATGCCGCAGCGGCAGGCGCACATATAGCAAGTCGTCTTGGCGACGCTGTCGGAGACATCGGGCGACGTATCGACGCCGTCGCCTTCAGCGGGCGAGCGGGTATCGGCGAGCGGCCGTTGGGATGGTGCTGAGTTGGCGCCGCGCAGCGGTCTGTTGGTCATGATCCGGCGATGTTTTTGCGTTCGGCGGCCTTGGCTCTCGTCTTCGGACCTGGGCCGCGCATGTAATGTTGTTCCGGACGATAGCGTTCACCGACGAGCCGCCACCGCAGGCTGCGGGACCAATGCGTGAACACCGATTTGAACAGCCTCACCAAATCTCTACCCTCGACTGTTCTGGCGCGACTTTTTTCCAATTTCGAGCCAAAATTTAGAACAAAGCAATCAATCTGTCTAACAACTTGCTCTTGTAATTCCAATCGGACTTGCTTCTTAATTGCTGGCATGACTCTGGACCAATTGCGGATCTTCGTCGCCGTCGCGGAACGGGCGCACATGACCAAAGCGGCCGAGTTGCTGGGCATCTCACAGTCGGCCGCGTCGGCCGCCATCCGCTCGCTCGAACAGCAGCACGGCGTCCAGTTGTTCAACCGAGTGGGCCGCAATATCGAGCTCGCGGAGACCGGACGCCGATTCTTGCCCGAGGCCAAGGCGGTCCTCGAGCGGACTGCGGCCGCCCACAATGTGCTGGAGCATGTCTCGCAAACGATATCAGGCAGTCTCTCGATCGCTGCCAGCCAGACCATCGCCAGCTATTGGCTGCCGCGCCGGCTCGCCTCTTTCCACGAAGCCTATCCTGCCGTCAGGCTGAGCGTGAGCATTGGCAACACCAGGCAGGTCGAGACCAATGTACTTGATGGCGCAGCCGATTTTGGCTTGGTCGAGGGGCGCACCGAATCCGACATTTTGCGGCGTGCCAAGGTCGATATCGATCGCATGATGCTGGTCGTGGCGCGCTCGCACCCTGAGATCGCGGAAGTTTCGCCTGGACATCCCGACCTTGGCGGGCTTCGCTGGATCATTCGCGAAGGCGGGTCGGGCACGCGCGAGGCGCTGGAGGACCTTGCCCGACGCGACGGGATTTCGTTCGCGGACCTGCAGATATTCCTGGTATTGCCGAGCAATGAGGCTATTCGCCAGGCGGTCGAGGCCGGCGCCGGCGCCAGCATCATTTCGGAACTCGTCGTCGCGCGCGCGGTCGCCGAAGGCAGTCTGCGTTCCGTGCCGATCGATCTGCCGAAGCGCGAATTTGCCATGATCACGCATCGCGACCGGCAGCCAAGCCTGGCCCAGATGGCGCTCAAGGCGCATCTTGGCGGCAAAGCCGAGAGATCCGCGCCGCTTTAAGCCGATCAGCCGAACTTCCGCTGCGCGTCGAGCGCCAGCCCAAGCCCGACCGAGCCGAACACATCGCCTTCGATTACCGACGCCTGCGGCACCAGCGCCAGGATCTGCTGCCTGGCCAGCGGGATCGCGGTCGATCCGCCGGTCAAGAACACCGCGGTGATATCCGAGGCCTTCACCTGTGCGTCGCGGACGGTCTGCTCGACCGTAGCCGCAACACGCTCAATGTCCCTGGCTATGGTGGCTTCGAGACTCTTGCGCGTGATTTCTGCCGTGAACCTCACCTCCGGCAGCGCGACCTCGACATCGGCCGACGATCGGTCCGTCAGCTCGATCTTGGCCTTTTCGACCAGCGCCGCCAGCGCGTGGCCGTAACGATGCTCGACGATGTGGATGAAGCGGTCGACCAGGTCTGCGCGCTCCGCCTCATAGCGGATCTGGCGCAGATGCGTCATCGCCCTTGCGGTATAGACCAGGTTGATGCGCTGCCACGTCGCCAGGTCGATGAAGTAGCTCGCCGGCAGATTACGTTTGCCATCCTTGGTCGGTGAGAGATGGCCGAGCTGCGGCATCACATGGGCGATGCTCAACAGCCGGTCGAAGTCGGTGCCGCCGATGTGGATGCCGCGGCTGGCCAGGATGTCGTCCTTGCGGTCAAGCGAGCGGGCGCGCTCGGGCGAGACCCGCACGATTGAGAAGTCGGACGTGCCGCCGCCCATGTCGACGATCAGCGCCAGTTCCTCGCGCGTCACCTTTTGTTCGTAGTCGAGTGCCGCGGCAATCGGTTCGAACTGGAAGGCGATGTGCTTGAAGCCGTGGGCACGAGCGGCATTTTCGAGTTCGTGCTCCGCCTTGGCGTCGGCCTCGGCATCGTCGTCGACGAACTGCACGGGCCGTCCCAGCACGACGCTGTCGACCGCGTCATGGGCTTCTTCTTCCAGCTTCTTTTTCAGATGGCCGACGAACAGGCCGACAATCTCCATGAAGCCGATCGAGCGCGCCTTGATGCGCGTCTTTTCGTGGGCGAGCGAGCTGCCGAGCACACTCTTCAACGAGCGCATCAGGCGGCCTTCGATACTGTCCGTATAGTTGGCAAGGGCGCGTCGCCCGAAATAGGTGCGGTTGTCCTCGAAATTGAAGAATACCGCACTGGGCAGCGTGACCTGGCCGTCTTCCAACGCCACCAGCCGCGGCTGCCCGTTCCTGACCACGCTCACGGTGGAATTCGAAGTGCCGAAGTCGATACCGGCAAATGCTGGTCGCATCGTGCGTTCCTGTAGTTCTGATTTGGGGAGCAGCAGCTCGTATCCGGTCGGGCCGGGGGTCGCGGTCTAACCCATACCCTCGGAAAGGGAAACCACTTTTACGAGAGTTCAGTCTTTCCTGAACACCAGTCTTCCGAGCCAGCCGGTCAGCATGGCCAGCGATACGGCAAAGACACCGTAGAGGAAGGAATAGTCGTGCGCGACGCGGAAGATCGACTGTTCGAAACCGGACTTGCGGATTTCGAGCTGGGCGGAGCTTTCCTTGATGAACAGGCCGCTCTTGAACAGGAACGCGCGGGCCTTATGGGTGCCGACCGGAACGTTTGGGGCGAGCCTGACGGTGGCGCGGAACAGGTTCTGCGACAGGAACTGCACACCGCCGACATTCTCGCTGTAGAGGCCGGTCGCCGCCTTGCGTTCGCGCAGCGCGGCGGTGAACTCCTCGATTGTCGCCGGGCTGTCCTCCGCGTCGGCCGGCTGCAAATAGAGGTTGGAGGCGCCAAGCGATAGCTGCTTGTAGCTGTTCGGATCGGTGACGTCCTGCAGCGGCCGCGTCGTCGCCACCGAATAGGAGACAGGTACGTTTTTGAAGGTCTCCGACTCCAGATTGACCCAGACGCCGAGCACCCGGTCCTTGCGGCGCACGACGACCGGCCGAGCCGGGCCTTCCAGCACGACGATCACGTCGTAGCGCCCTTGCCGCGCGACAAGCGGATCGGCATTTTCCAGTGAGCCGAAAATGGTCAGGTCGGCGCCGGAAAAGCCGGCGGTAATCGAGACATTGTCGGTGGAAAGGCCGATCTGGATGTTTTCGGTTAGTGGCGCCTGCGCCTTCGCCGGTGGCGCAGCAGCCAGCAGCGACAGCAAGACGGCGGCCGCGAGCGTCCTTAGGCCGGCCATCAGCTCAGGCCCACGCCGGACAGAGAATAGAGATTGGGCGGCGTGACGAAAAGATCGATGGCAAGCCGGATGGCTACCGCCAGCACGAGCAGCGCCAGCAGCGCCCTGAGTTGCTCGCCCCGCAGCCTCTGACCAGCCTTGGCGCCATATTGCGCGCCGGCAACGCCGCCTGCCATCAACAGGAAGGCGAGCATGACGTCGACCGTCTGGTTGGTGGTGGCGTGGACCAGCGTGGTGTAAGCCGAGGTGAAGATGATCTGGAACAGCGAGGTGCCGATGACGACGTTGGTCGGCACTTTCAAAAGGTAGATCAGGGCCGGCACCATGATGAAGCCGCCGCCGACGCCCATGATCGAGGACAGGAAGCCAATCGCCGCGCCCAGCCCAAGCACCGGAATGACGCTGACGAAGAGCTTCGAGGCCCTGAACCGCATCTTCAGCGGCAGGCGGTGGATCCAATTATGCTGGCCGGATTTCTTCAACACCGGTGCGGCGCCGCTGCGAGTGGCGCGCAGCGCATTGACGCTCTCGACCAGCATCAGTCCGCCGACGGTGCCGAGCAGCACGACGTAGAGCAGCGAGATGAACAGGTCGAGCTGGCCGAGCCGGCGCAGGAGCGCAAAGACATAGATACCACCGGTCGAGCCGACGATGCCGCCGGCTAAAAGCACGCCGCCGAGCTTGAAGTCGAGCGTGCCGCGCTTCATGTGCGACAGGGCGCCGGAGAAGGAGGAAGCGATGACCTGGTTGGCGCCGGTGGCGACCGCGATTGCCGGCGGTATGTTGTAGAAAATCAGCAGCGGCGTAATGAGAAAGCCGCCGCCCACGCCGAACATGCCCGACAGGAAACCCACCGCCGCACCCATGGCCAGCAGCACGAAGATGTTGACGGAAATTTCCGCGATCGGGAGATAGATGCCCACCCGTCAGTCTCGATCAGTTTGCCTCCTGGCGAATGCAACCGTTGCGGGCATTTTGCGTCAGAAGGCTATCTCGTTCTTGCGCCGGCCGGGCCGTGAAGTCAAACTTCGCCGCACCGCCGAAACAAAAAACAACTCAATCAGTTAACAGGCAAATCTGTGGCAAGGGCGTCGCGGAAACGACGCATCCGCCGTTATTTACGCGCAAGCAGCGCCTTGACCAGCTTTTCGTCGATCGCGCCGGTTGCCTTCATATCGTTGTCGGCCTGGAAGGCCATGATCGCGTTCTTGGTTTTCTGGCCCATCATGCCGTCGGGATTGCCGGCCTCGTAGCCGTTCTTGTTGAGAATGCGCTGGATGTTCTGGACCGCTTTCTTCATGTCGATGCCGGCGGTCGTCTGCGGTGTGCCGTCCTGCCACGATTCAGGAACGTCGGCCGAATTGGCGGCTGGATCGAGCGGCTTGGCCTTCCACAGTTCAGCCGCGGCCCGCGCGCGCTCCAGCTGCTCGGGCCTCAGCGCCTTGGCGATCTCGTCGCGCTTGGCCGCCGCATCCTTGTCGCCGGTCTTGGCGACGAGTGCGAACCATATGTAGCTCTCCTCGAGGTTCTGCTTCATGCCGACGCCCTTCGCCGCGAGGATGCCGAGATTGAACTGGCTATCCTTGACGCCGAGATCCGCCGCCGCCTGGAACCAGCGCGCTGCCGATTCATTGTCGGTCACGCCATCCGCCGCCATCGCAAACAGCACGGCAAGATTGTGCATCGCGCTGGCATTGCCCTGCGCTGCGGCAAGCTCGTACCAGGTTTTCGCTTTCTTGATGTCGCGTGCGACGCCGATGCCCTTCTCGTAGAAATTGCCGATGCGGTATTCTGCCGGTGCGAAACCGAGTTCGGCAGCTTTCTCATACCATTTGGCCGCCGCCGCCATGTCTTCTTTGACGCCGCGAGACTCGGCGTAGCGCGAGCCGATCTCGAACAGCGCCTTGGCGTCGCCGCCGGCCGCTGCATCGCGCAGGGCGGCCGGACCGGCATCGGCCGGAACGTCGATCTTGGCAACGCCTGCCGCGGCGGCATCCGCCGGCGGCACCGTGCCGGTCGTGTCCTGCGTCGCAGCGGTGGCTATAGCAGGCGCGGCAGCCATTGGCTCGGCGTCGCTGGCCGTCGCCGCTGCCGGCGCGGGCACTGCGGCCGCGGTGTCTTGCGCCGCCAGGTCAGCAGGCGCCGCGGAAGCCGAGGGCGCCGTCGATGTCTCGGCTGCCGGTGTAGCGGGGCCGGTTTGCGCCGCCGTGTCGTCCTTGGTCATCGATGCGGATGGCTCTGCCTGCCTGACGGTGGGCGACGGCGCGCTCTCCTGTGTTGTCGTCTGCGCGTCCGCCTTCGGCTCGCTGGCAACGCTGGCCAAAGCGGTTTCCACCGGCTGTACGGCCACGGCCGGTGCCGCCTCATTGTTGGTGACTTCGACTGGGTCGGAGAAGAAGGCTTTGCCCAGTTGCAGGCCGGCAAGCGCCAGCATGATGGCGATTGCCCCCATCAGGATCGGCTTGCGCCGCGCCTTGAGCAGGTCGCCGATCCTGAGTGCCTTGACCGGGCCTTTCATCGTCGACTGGCGCTTGAGGGCGTCCGCCTCGGCGGCCGCCGCTTGCGCAGCCCGTCTGGCTGCCGCGATGAAGTCCGATTTCGCCGCCTCAGCGCCGCCTTCCCGGGTCGGCTGCCCGCGCTCGTCGCGCACGCGCTTCATGATGGCGCTGAGGTCGGGTGCGCCGGAGCCGGGTTCCAGTGGCCGGTTGGCGAGCTTGGGGTCGAGGGGCTCGTCGAGATCGACGCTCGGTATCTCGGCGCTCTGCGCCGAGCCTGCAAGCGGCGGCATCTCGGCGTCCTTCTTGCCCTTCAAGGCGCGCGCCAGCCCGCCTAACATCGATTTCCTGCCGCCGCCTTGCTCGGTTTTTTCACGCGTCGTGTCTGAACCGAGAGCCGCCAGGGCTGCTGCGGCGGCGGCCTCGGCTGGCGTACGCGGACCTGGCTCGTCGCGCACGAGCGCCGCGGCGCGGCCGTCGAGATCGGCCATGCTGCCCGTCAACGGCAGCGGCTGGTCGAGGTCCATCGACGGTGCGTCCTGCACCGAGATCTTGGATGGCCGGCCGAAACGCTTGCTCAACTCCGCGCTTGCCGGTTCGCCCGTCTCCAATGAACCAAGCCTGTCAACGATCTTGAGCAGCGTATCGTGGATAGCCTCGAACGTTCTCGAATTGCGCTCGTCCGAACGGCGCGTCAGTGCCTCGAGCGTCTTCAGGTCCTGGGCGAGGCCGGTAACGGCCGCCGTGTTGGCGCTTGATCCGGCCAGTGAGCGGACGGCGCTCTCAGCCGCCTCGCGCGCCGCGCCGAGGATGGAATCGCGGGTTCCGGCCAGCGACTTCTCGATTTCGTTGAGACGCGGGCTGATGTCGTCGAATTCCGGCAGCGGCGTGCCGGGCTTGGAAAGATGCGCCGTCAGGCCGGCGACCTGCGCTTCAAGGCTGCGGATCAACGCCGGGTCGATGCTGGCGACCTGTGCCGCGGACGAATCCAGCCGGCTTGAGATGTCTTCGAGCCGGCTCTCCAGGCCACGGATCGCCGCCTCGTTGGCGGGATCTGGAACGCGCGTCTCAATCCGCTTGGCTAGCGCGGTGAAGCGGGCGTCGATGGCATCCATGATGCCGGCGCTATCGACCTGCGGCATGCGCTGGTCCAGCCTGTCGGCGACCTCGTCCAACCGGCGCTCAAGATCGCGAAACAGCATGTTGCCTTGTTCGATTGCGTCGCCCTGGCGACGTTCCATCATGCTGGACAGCACGTCGAAGCGCTGCTCGAGCCCCTGGAAGATGTAGTCGGCGTCGGGCATGGCAGGTGCGTGGTCGATCTTGTCGGCAATAAGCGCGACTTGCCTGGCAAGGCGCTCCATCGCCTGTTCCGGCAGATTGGCTCGGCCGGCCAGTTCATCCACGCGGCTCGACAATGTGTTGAGACGGTCGATGACCTCCCGACCCGGACGATCCTGCGACACTTCTTCGATTTGCTGGGCCAGTGAATCGATCCGCTTCTCGATGCGTTCGAAGGGCTCGGGGTCGAACGAATTGGCTTGCGCGGCAACCGTCGAGGCGACGATCGCGCGGGAAATCTCGTCGAGCCGCTCGTCGATCTGACTGAATGTGTCGCCGCCGCGATTGTCCTGCTGGCGGGCGAAATGGTCGACCGCTCCGGCAAGCGTGCGGACCTTTTCCTCGAGCGAGCGCAGCGACAGCGATTCCGGCAGATTACTGACGGCATTGCTGATCTGTTCGAGCCGCTCCGTCAGCGCCGACAGGCCGGGTGCATCGGAACGCTTGCGCTGATCGGCCTCGACGCGATCCTCGAAAGCGTTCCAGCGGCGGTCGAAATCGTCCCAGCGGCGTCCGACCGCCTGCACGCTCTCCTCGCGCGCCAGCGTATCGAGCGCGGCTTTGACCTGCTCAAGCTCGAGCCGCAGCATATTGACGCTTCTGTCGTCGCTTTTTTCGGCCAGTGTCTGGATGGCGCCGGAAAGCCGCTCGAATTCGACGCTGAGTTCGGCGCTGCCTTTGCCGCCGCCATTTGACTGGAAGGCTCGCTCAATATTCTTGCGCAGTACCTCGAACTCGCGTTGCAGGCCGGAGGTCATCTGCTGGCGCAACTCTTCGCGCAGGCCGCGCAATTCCCCGGCGATCTTGCCGGCTAGGGCGACGCCGTCCTCCTGGCCGCGCACCCGGTCGATATCGCGGGCGATCGCCTGGTAATTCTGGTCGAAAGCCGCTGCTGGACCTTTCGGCCGCTGCGCGCGTGGATCCTCATACCGGCGCTGCTGGCCATAGGGTTGGGCGCTGGGATAGCGTGGTTCTGCCGCTGGTCGGCGCGGATCGGGGTGGCTTGCCGTCTCCTCGCGCGTCCGCTCCAGCCGCTGCTCCAGAGTTTCCAGGGAGCGGTTGAGCTCTTCAAGCGTCGTGTGCGGCCGGCGTTGCCTGCCGGCGTTGAGTGTATCGAGGTAGGACCGCTTGCTGTTCATCAATGCGCCCGTTTCAGAATTGCTGGCTTTCACCAGGTTCCCAAAGTCCTGCCGGGACGAAGGCGACTGCTTGGCTTGTTGCAGTGGAAGACGAGCTTCCCGGGTCTCATCCGCGCTCCGAAAAACCGTGAAAAATTCAGTACAGGATAGACACGGGTAACCGACATGCGCACATTTCGCCCCAACGTGGTAAACAACGCGTTAACCAAGCTTAAGAAGTTGCAACTTTGTCGGCTGGCTGTCGACGGCGCCGGGTGTCTTTTTTGGACGCGCAAAAGACGTTGTAGAATTTTGATCAGCCGCATGATCGCTCCCGAAATCGGCAACGACCTTTTAGGTTGTCCGCTGGTGCTGCGGCATAAAGTTGCAAGACCAGAACGCTCTTGCGTGGTGAGGCGGCTATCGATATAGAATTGACGTAAACGTAAATGAGCGGATTACGCCGTTTGCGATTTGTTTGTTGAAACCACGAGTGGAAGCACGCCCCCGCTTTCACTCAGGCGACGCAAGGTCCGCGACCGCGACGCCACCAGACGGGGAAAGCCAGTGACCATGAAACTTATTTCGCCCGGCCAAGCCGCGGCCAACACCAACGATATGTCGAGCGAAGCCGGTGAAGAGCTTGTCCGCATCGGCGAAATGGCCAAGAAATACGGAGTGACGCTGCGTACGCTGCGTTTCTATGAGGACAAGGGTCTGCTCAACCCGCAGCGCGACGGCTCGACCCGTCTCTATACACGCCGCGACAGGGCCCGGCTGAAGCTGATCCTGCTTGGCCGCAAGGTCGGGTTCTCGCTGCGCGACGTCAAGCAGATGATGGACCTCTATGATCCGAACGGCTCCAACACCAAGCAATTGCGGCTGGCGCTCGACAAGTCGGAGAAGCAGCTTGCCCGTCTGCAGAAGCAGCGGGCGCTGATCGACGACGCCATCAGCGAACTGAGTGCTTCGATGTCGACCGTCCGGCAAATGCTGATCGAGCGCTCGACGCCGCAGGCCAGCGTAGCGAGCTAAACTAAGCTTTCGATTTGTGACGAATAAGAGCCGCGTGGCTTTCGCTGCGCGGTTCTTCGTCGTTTGCCGTGCTTTGTCGTTTGTCGTCCTGGCGCGCGGGAGAAAATTTGCCGCACCGCCGAATTGACGTTTACGCAAACGTCAATATTTGTTATCTCGACCACAACGTTGGTCCGTCTGCCATCCTCATATGCTGGGGCTGATTTCGGGGCCAAGACCGCATGGTGGAGGAAACGCATGCCGATCTACAGAGCGCCGGTCCGGGACACGCTGTTCGTGCTGAACGAAGTGCTGGGATATCAGCGTTATTCCAATCTTCCCGGATTTTCCGACGCGACGCCGGATGTGCTCGAGGCCATCCTTGCCGAGGGCGCGAAGCTCGCCGAAAACGTGATGCAGCCGCTGAACCGCGCTGGCGACGTGGAAGGCTGCATGCGCCATGACGACGGTTCGGTAACGACGCCGAAAGGCTTCAAGGAAGCTTTCGACCAGTATCGCGAAGGCGGCTGGATGGGGCTCGCGGCACCTGTCGAGTTTGGCGGGCAAGGCTTGCCCTACGCGGTGCACACTGCGGTTGCCGAATACATGGTGTCGGCCAATATGTCGCTGATGATGTATGCCGGCCTGACGCAAGGCGCGATCGCTGCGATCATCACCCATGGCACCAAAGAGCAGAAGGCAACATGGTTGCCGAAGCTGGTGAAGGGCGCCTGGACCGGCACCATGAACCTGACCGAGCCACACTGCGGAACCGATCTTGGCTTGCTGCGCACCAAGGCCGTCCCAAATGGCGACGGCACCTACAGGATCTCCGGTCAGAAGATCTTCATCTCGGCCGGCGAGCATGACATGTCGGACAATATCGTCCACCTGGTGCTGGCCCGTATCGAGGGCGCGCCGGATGGCGTGAAGGGCATCTCGCTGTTCATCGTGCCGAAGCTCAAGCTCGATGCCTCAGGCAATCCGGGCGAGAAGAACACCGTCTCCTGTGGCTCGATCGAGGAGAAGATGGGTATCCATGGCAACTCGACCTGCGTCATGAATTACGACGACGCTGAAGGCACGCTGCTCGGCGAGGCCGATGGCGGGCTGAAAGCAATGTTCACCATGATGAATGAGGCGCGGCTTGGCGTCGCCCTGCAGGGACTTTCGCTATCTGAGGTTGCCTACCAGAATGCGGTTTCCTACGCCAAGGATCGTCTGCAGGGCCGCTCGCTGTCAGGGCCGAAGGCGCCGGACAGGAAGGCCGATCCGATCATCGTCCATCCGGACATCCGCCGCAGCCTGATGACCATGAAGGCTTTCAACGAGGCCGGCCGCGCGCTGGCGCTGTGGACGGCGATCAAGTCCGACATCGCTCACCGCTCCGGTGACGACAAAGATCGCCAGGTCGCAGACGACTACACCGGCCTGATGACGCCGGTGGTCAAAGGCGTGCTCACCGACAAGGGGTTCGATCATGCGGTAATGGCGCAGCAGGTCTTCGGCGGCCACGGCTATATAGAAGAGCACGGCATGAGCCAGTTCGTCCGCGATGCGCGCATCGCCATGATCTATGAGGGTGCCAACGGCATCCAGGCGCTCGACCTCGTCGGCCGCAAGCTGGCCTTGAATGGCGGCCGCGCGGTCCAGGCTTTCTTTAAGGAAGTCGGAGAGTTCTGCGAGGAAAACCGCACCGACGAGACGATGGCGCCCTTCACCAAGGCGCTGAAGAAGGGCCTCAACGATCTGCAGACGGCGACGATGTGGCTGGTGCAGAACGGCATGGCCAAGCCCGATAACGCCGGTGCCGCCTCGACCGATTACATGCATCTCTTCGGCCTGGTGGCGCTGGGCTATATGTGGGCGCAGATGGCCAGGGTGGCCGCAGCGAAATTGGCGAATGGCGCCGACGGCGCTTCGTCTTTCTACGACAACAAGCTGGTGACGGCGCGCTTCTTCATAGAGCGGATCATGCCGGAGACGTCGGCGCATCTTGCCCGCATCTCCAGCGGTGCCGACACATTGATGGCACTGCCGGCGGAAGCGTTCTAGCTTCGGCGTTCCCCTCCCCTCGAGGGGAGGGTGGCCCGAAGGGCCGGGAGGGGTCCTGCGTGCAGTGCGCCGACCTCCATTCTGGTGCATGCCTTGGAGGAAAATGATCGCAATGCCGTGGCATATGGCGCAGGTTGTAAAAGACAAGGTCGAGCACGTCATCGGCGACCCCACCCGGCCGCTTCGCGGCTACCCTCCCCTCGAGGGGGAGGAGAACGTTGGCGCGAGGGAGAAACCATGACCCACCCCGCCGAAATCCTCGGCCTTCCCAAGCCCGCCTGGGCGGCGGACGAGGTCGGCATGCTTTACGACATGGCGCACCGCTTCATGTCGGAAGAGATCGCGCCGCGTTACGACGAATTCGAGAAGAACGAAATGGTCGACCGCGAGAGCTGGCTGAAGGCGGGTGCTGCCGGCCTGCTCTGCGCCTCGATGCCGGAGGAATATGGCGGATCGGGCGGCACCTTCGCGCATGAGAGCGCCATCATCGAGGCGATCGGCCATGTCGGCGTCGACGGGTTCGGCATTGGCCTGCACAATTCGATCGTTGCCCCCTACATCCTCCACTACGGCTCGGAGGAGCAGAAGAAGAAGTGGCTGCCGAGGCTGGCGACCGGCGAGCTGATCGGCGCCATCGCCATGACCGAGCCCGGTGCGGGCTCCGACCTTCAGAGCGTCAAGACGCGCGCCGAAAAGGACGGCAACCAGTACAAGCTCAACGGCTCGAAGACCTTTATCACCAACGGCCAGCTCGCCAATTTCATCATCGTCGTTGCCAAGACCGATCCTGAGAAGGGCGCCAAGGGCATCTCGCTGATCGTCGTCGAGACTGACGAGGTGGAAGGTTTCGAGCGCGGCCGCAACCTCGACAAGATCGGCCTCAAGGCCAACGACACGTCGGAACTGTTCTTCAACGACGTGCGTGTGCCGACCTCGAACCTGCTCGGCAACGAGGAAGGCCAGGGCTTCGTCCAGTTGATGCAGCAATTACCGCAGGAGCGGCTGCAGATCGGCACCACTGCTATCGCCATGGTCGAGCGGGCGCTGGCGCTTACCATCGACTACGTCAAGGAGCGCAAGGCCTTCGGCAAGGCCATCATCGAATTCCAGAACACCCAGTTCAAACTTGCCGAATTGAAGACCGAGGCGACCATCGGCCGCGTCTTCTATAATGACTGCGTTGCCCGCCACATTAACGGCGGCCTCGACCCGGTGACCGCGTCTATGGCCAAATACTGGCTGTCGGACCTGCAAGGAAAAGTAGTCGACGAATGCCTTCAATTGCATGGCGGCTATGGCTACATGAATGAATATCCGATTGCGCGCATGTTCCGCGACGCCCGCGTCCAGCGCATCTACGGCGGCACCAACGAGATCATGAAATTGCTGATCGGGCGCTCGCTCTGAGCGAGTTTCAGCAAACCCAAGGAGCAGGAAAATGGCCGAAGCTTATGTCTATGATGCCGTGCGCACGCCGCGCGGCAGGGGCAAGAAGGATGGCTCGCTGCACGAAGTGCCGGCGGTGCGGCTCGGCGCCAAGGTGCTCGAGGCCATCCGCGATCGCAACGGGCTGGACACCGGCACCGTCGACGACATCATCTTCGGTTGTGTCGATCCGGTTGGCGAGGCGGGTGCGGTCATTCCACGTGCCGCCGCTTTCGAGGCCGGCTACGACACCAAGGCGCCTGGCATGCAGATATCGCGCTTCTGCGCCTCGGGCCTCGACGCCATCAATTTCGGCGCCGCCAAGATCGCGCAGGGCGCCGACGAGATCGTCATTGCCGGTGGCGTCGAATCGATGTCGCGCGTCGGCATGGGCGCCTCCGGCGGCGCCTGGTTCATGGACCCATCGGTCGGCCTGCCCGGCTGGTTCGTGCCGCAAGGAATCTCGGCCGACCTGATCGCCACCAAATACGGCTTTTCGCGCGACGACGTCGATGCCTACGCAGTCGAAAGCCAGAAGCGTGCCGCCAAGGCGTGGGGCGAGGGCCGCTTCAAGAATTCGGTGATCTCGGTCAAGGACCAGAACGGCCTGACCATTCTCGACCATGACGAACATATGCGGCCCTCGACCGACATGCAGTCGCTGGCCGCGCTCAACCCGTCCTTCGTCATGCCCGGCGAAATGGGCGGCTTCGACGCCGTCGCCGTGCAGAAGCATCCCGAGGTGGAACAGGTCAACCACGTCCACCATGCCGGCAATTCCTCCGGCATCGTCGATGGCGCGGCGGCCGTGCTGCTCGGCTCGAAAAAGGCGGGAAAGACGCTCGGCCTCAAGCCGCGCGCACGCATCCGTGCGTTCGCCAATATCGGCTCCGAACCGGTGCTGATGCTGACCGGCCCCGTCGACGTCACCGAGAAGCTGTTGAAGCGGGCGAAGATGAGGCTGTCGGACATCGACCTGTTCGAGCTCAACGAGGCCTTCGCTTCGGTGGTGCTGCGCTACATGCAGGCTTTCGACATTCCGCATGACCGGATCAACGTCAATGGTGGGGCCATCGCCATGGGCCATCCGCTCGGCGCCACCGGTGCGATGATCTTCGGTACGGTGCTGGACGAATTGGAACGCCGCGACCTCAACACCGCGCTGGTGACGCTTTGCATCGGCGCCGGCATGGGCACTGCAACGATCATCGAACGCGTCTGACGGAGAGAGATGATGAGCTACACCAATTTCACCCTCGACATCGACGCCGACGGCATTGCGCTGGTCACCTGGGACATGCCGGACCGTTCGATGAACGTCTTCACCGAGGAGGTGATGCTCGAACTGAATACCATCGTCGACAAAGTGGCGAGCGATGCAGCGATAAAGGGCGCGGTGATCACCTCCGGCAAGGATACGTTCTCGGGCGGCGCCGACATCACCATGCTGCAGAAGATGCTGGCGACCTTCGCCGCCGACAAGGCGAAGGACCCGGAGAAGGAGACCAAGGCGCTGTTCGACAATGCGGGCACCATGAACGGCCTGTTCCGTAAGCTGGAAACTTCGGGAAAGCCATGGGTTTCGGCGATCAACGGCACATGCATGGGTGGCGCGTTCGAATTGTCGCTCGCCTGCCATGGCCGTGTCGCGGCCGATTCAGACAAAGTGAGGATGGCGCTTCCCGAAGTGAAGATCGGCATTTTTCCGGGGGCCGGCGGCACCCAGCGCGTGCCACGGCTGACCGACCAGCAGCAGGCGCTGCAAATGCTGACGTCCGGCCAGACGCTGTCGCCTCAGAAGGCCAAGTCGATGGGCCTGATCCATGAGATTGCCGAGCCGGACAAGCTGGTCGAAACCGCCAAGGCGATGATCAGGAACGGCTTGAAACCGGTGGCGCCATGGGATGAAAAGGGCTTCAAGCTGCCCGGCGCCCCGATCTATTCGGTGGCCGGTGCCAATCTGTGGCCGCCGGCCATCGCCATTCTGCGCCGAGAAACCTATGGCAATTATCCCGCCGCTGCCGCCATCCTGAAATGCGTCTATGAGGGCCTGTTGGTGCCGTTCGACACCGCCTTGCGGATCGAGCAACGCTATTTCACCGAGATCATGCAGACCAGGGAAGCGGCAGCGATGATCCGTTCGCTGTTCGTGTCGCTGCAGGAACTGAACAAGGGCGCGCGCCGCCCGGCCGGTGTGCCGGAAACGAAGTTCAAGAAGATCGGCGTACTCGGCGCCGGCTTCATGGGCGCCGGTATAGCCTATGTGACGGCCAAGGCCGGCATTCCGGTGGTGCTGCTCGACCGCGACATGGAGTCCGCCGCCAAGGGCAAGGCGCATTCCGACAACCTGATCTCGGATCAGGTAAAGAAGGGCCGTGCCAAGCCGCAGGACAAGTATCAGTTGCTGTCGCTAATCACGCCGACGGCCGACTATGCGGATCTCGCCGGCTGCGATCTTGTGGTCGAGGCGGTATTCGAGGATTCGGCCGTAAAGAAGGGTGCCACCGAACAGGCCGAGGCTGTGCTCAAGCCGTCGGCGATCTTCGCCTCGAATACGTCGACCATACCGATTACATCGCTGGCCAGGAATTCGGCGCGGCCGAAGAATTTCATCGGCATCCATTTCTTCTCGCCGGTCGACAAGATGATGCTGATCGAGATCATCCTCGGCAAGAAGACCGGCGACAAGGCGTTGGCAACCGCGATCGACTTTGTCCGTGCCATCAAGAAAACGCCGATTGTCGTCAACGATACGCGCGGCTTCTATGTTAATCGCTGCGTGCTGCGCTACATGTCGGAGGCCTACAAGATGCTGATCGAAGGTGTTCCGGCGCCAATGATCGAGAACGCGGCCAAGGCCGCCGGCATGCCGGTCGGTCCTTTGGCGTTGACCGACGAGACGGCGATCGACCTTGCCCAGAAGATCATGAAGCAGACCATGCGCGACCTCGGCGACAAGGCGGTCGATCCGAAGCAGATGGCGCTGATCAACACGATGGTCGACACGCATAGTCGCTTGGGCCGCAAGAACGGCAAGGGCTTCTATGACTATCCGGCAAAACCGGCCAAGAAGAAGCTGTGGCCAGGCCTCAGGGATCTCTACCCGCAGCTGGCGCCGGAGCAGGTCGATTATGAGGAACTGAAGCAGCGGCTGTTGGTCACCATCGCGCTTGAGGCGGTACGGGTGATGGAAGAGGGCATCGTTACCGACCCACGCGAGGCCGATGTCGGCTCGATCCTGGCCTTCGGCTTCGCGCCCTATACAGGCGGTGCACTGTCCTACATCGACGGCATCGGCGCGAAGAAATTCGTCAAACTCGCCAAGCGCCTGCAGAAGAAATACGGCACCGAGTTCAAGGCGCCGAAGCTGCTGCTTGATATGGCCGAGAAGGGCGAGACCTTCTACGAGCGCTTCGATCCCTATACCAGAGACGAGGCCAAGGAGGCAGCCTGACCCCGTCTTCGGCGGTGGACAAGATGGCGGCCAAGGGATAGAACAGGGAAGGTATTTTTTCCTGTTTCGAAGGAAGAGCAAGGTGCTCTCGCACGACCGCGTTTGGGCCGCCATCGACGCTCTTGCCGAGCGTTATTCGCTTTCGGCCTCTGGACTGGCCAGGCGCGCTGGCCTCGACTCGACCGCCTTCAACAAATCGAAGCGGCTGTCCTCAGATGGACGGCCGCGCTGGCCGTCGACCGAATCGCTGGCCAAGATCATCGAGGCAACCGGCGCCTCGCTGGATGAATTTGCGGGGCTGGTCGAGGGTCGGAGTCATTCCGGCGCACTACCCGTGCAGAGATCGTCGGTGCCGCTGCTCGGCTTCGCCCAGGCGGGCGCCGGTGGCTTCTTCGACGACGCCGGGTTTCCAGCGGGGCAGGGATGGGACCTGATCGAGCTTCCGGCACGGGCAACCGAAACCTCCTATGCCTTGAAGGTCCAGGGCGATTCCATGCTGCCGCTCTATCGCAATGGCGATGTCCTGATCGTCGAGCCAGGGGCTACCATACGAAAGGGTGATCGCGTCGTCGTCAAGACCAATGCCGGCGAGGTGATGGCCAAGGTGCTCGACGGCCAGACACCGAGGTCAATCGCGCTGGTCTCCCTCAATCCCGATCACCCGGACCGCGACATCCCCATGCGCGATGTCGAATGGGTGGCGCGGATTGTCTGGGCAAGCCAGTAGGCGCGGGGCCGGTGCGTCTGCCTCACCTTGCCTTGGCTGTTCTGGCGATCCCGGCGATGGCCACGGCAATTGTCGCCGCCGGCCGCGCCGTCCAGAGCGAAAGCGGCGGCCCCTGGGAGCAAATCCAGGTCGGCGTTGAACCGCAGCCCGCCGCGCCGGCTACGTCGGCCATCCCGAAGCCAGTGCCGGCCAAGCAGGCGGCGCATTCGAGGGCAATCGATCCAGAAATCGTGGTGCCGCCGCAGCTCGGTTCCAACGAGCTTGAACGGATAGAGCCGCGCGCCCCGTTGAGCGATCTGGCATTGGCCGGACCGCCCAAGCCGCCAAAAACGAAAATGCCCGACGACTGGAAAGGCACGAAACTATTCCAGCCAGTCGCGTCGGCCGCCGGGGTCATCGAAGTAAAGGGCTATTCGATTGCGGTTTCCGGTATCGACATCGTCAAGCAGGAGGAGACTTGCACCGACGGCGGCGAGTCCTGGAATTGCGGCATTCGGGCGCGAACGGCCTTCCGCGCCTTTCTCCGCAGTCGTGCGGTGGTCTGTGCCGTGCCGCCCGAAGGCGGTCGTGATCTGATCGCCGCCGAGTGCCGGATCGGCAATCAGGATATCGGCCAATGGCTGGTCGAAAATGGCTGGGCGCGCGCCGCCAAGGGCGGCCCTTACGCAGAAGCCGGCGAGAAGGCGCGTGCAGCAAAAAAAGGCGTCTTCGGGCCGCCGCCGAGCGTTTCAGGCCTGCCGCCGCTCCCGGCTGCTGCGTCGCGATCCGCGCCTGTAGCGCCTAGCTCGATCCTGGAGGAGCAAGACGGCGTCCTCATGCCGCCAGCTGACCAGCCAGCGCCCGCTGAATGAGCTCGCGCGTTTCGGCGATGCCGTAGAGCGCGGCGAAGGAGCCGAAGCGCGGCCCGCGTTCCTGACCTATCAGCACCTGATAGATCATCTGGAAGAAGGCGACGGAGACACCGGGTCCGCCCTCCGGGCTCTGCTTGGAATGATCCTGGTAGCGCTCGATCTTGCGCGCAACATTGAGGGCAGCGTTCTGGATTGCCTCGCTGTCGGCATCAGCCGGCAGCGCGGCGAGCGCTTCCGAAAGCTTGGTCAGCGCCTCGCGCTCGACCGCGTCGGCAGCACGGTACACTTTCGCCGGCTTCACGAAATCGTCGAAATAGCGGATGGCATATTCGGCCAGCCGGTCGAGCTCGGGATGGGTTGTCGGCGTCACACCCGGCGCGTGGCGCGAAATGAAACCCCACAGCACGTCCCTGTTCTGCGCATTCGAGGCGCTGACCAGGTTGAGCAGCAGCGAGAACGGAACCGGCAGGTCGACTGCCGGGGGATTGCCGTCATGCATGTGCCAGACCGGATTGCCCAGCCGCTCCTTCCAGTCCTGCCTCTGATAGGCAGAGAGGAACGTGTAATATTCGTCTACCGCCCTCGGGATGACGTCGAAATAAAGCTTCTTCGCGGTTCGCGGGCGCTGGAACATATAAAGGCTAAGGCTCTCGGTCGGCGCGTAAGTCAGCCACTCGTCGATGGTCAGCCCATTGCCCTTCGACTTCGAGATCTTCTGGCCGTTCTCATCGAGGAACAGCTCATAATTGAAGCCCTCCGGTGCCGGAGCATCGAGCGCGCGGCAAATCTGCCCGGCGAGCTTGACGGAATCGATCAGATCCTTGCCGGACATCTCGTAATCGACGCCGAGTGCTGCCCAGCGCATCGCCCAATCTGGCTTCCATTGCAGCTTGGCATGACCGCCGGTCACCGGCGTCTCGAAGCGCTCGCCGGTGTCCGGGTCGCGCCACACGATGGTGCCGGCGTCGAGCTTGCGCTCGTCGATCGCGACTTGCATGACGATGCCGGTCTTGGGATGGATCGGCAGGAAGGGCGAATAGCTCAGCGCCCGCTCCTCGCGCAGCGACGGCAGCATAATTGCCATCACCTTATCGAAGCGCTCGAGCATCTTGAGCAGCGTCGCGTCGAAGCGGCCGGAAGTATAATAGTCGGTCGAGGAAGCGAATTCGTAATCGAAGCCGAAACGGTCGAGGAAAGCGCGCAGCCGTGCGTTATTGGCGGCGCCGAAGGACGGATACTCATTGGAGAACGGGTCCGGTATCCTGGTCAGCGGCTTGCCGAGATAGGCGCGCAGCATGTCCTTGTTAGGCACATTGTCCGGCACCTTGCGCAATCCGTCCATGTCGTCGGAGAAGCACAGCAGCCGCGTCTTGACCTTGTCTTCAGTCAGCACGCGGAAGGCGTGGCGCACCATAGATGTGCGCGCCACCTCGCCGAACGTGCCGATGTGCGGCAGGCCGGACGGGCCGTAGCCGGTCTCGAACAGCACCGTTTCCGGGTAGCCGCTGCTCGCGTAGCGGGCGACGATCTTTTTCGCTTCCTCGAATGGCCACGCCTTGCTTTCGGCGGCGGCGGCGAGGACTTCCGGGCTGAGATCGATCGGCTGTTGTTCGGCCATGATGCTATTCCTGCAACTTTGCCAGCATCCATGCCGGCAGCCGCATGCTCTAGACCATGATCCCGAAAAGTGGAACCCGGTTTTCGGGCAGCACCGTGATCAGGCAAGAAGATTAAGAGCCCCCGTCCCGATAGTCAGGATGGATCAAGTTCCAAGGCGTGATCGGAGCGCCAACGATCGCGGCTGTTTTTCCTTGCGGCGCCGGTCCCTCGTTCCTAACTTCGGGACCGTCTCAAGGAGTTGTAAATGCCATTGTCGCCACACGAAGCCATGATCTACCTGATGGTCATCACCTCGGCGTCAGACCGCGACATGACCGACGTCGAACTGGCGCGGATCGGCGACGTCGTTCGATCCTGGCCGGTGTTTGAGGATTTCAACCAGGAGCGGCTGGTCGAGGTCGCCCAGGCCTGCCAGAAAATGCTGCATGAAAAGGATGGGCTGGAGGGCGTCCTGGCGCGCGTCGCCGAGGCGCTGCCCGAACGCCTGCGTGACACCGCCTATGCCGCCGCCTTCGAGGTCGCAGCTGTCGATCTCGAAATGCGCCTGGAGGAGGTGCGCGTCCTGCAGCTCGTCCGCCGGGAACTCGACCTCGATGCGCTGACGGTCGCCGCCATTGCGCGAGCCGCCAAGGCCCGCCTTCGCACGCTGACCTGAGCCGGCGGCCAAGCTCAGAAAAAACTGACGGGAAAATAGCGCAGATAGAACTCGGCGAACGTGCCTTTCACCGAGATTTCCTGCAGCGCGTAGTCGAAAGCGGCGGCCAGTGCCGGATCGTCGGCCCTGGTGGCGATTGCCATGCCTGAGCCGAGATATTCGGGCGCCAGATAGGGGCCGCCGGCAAAGCGGCAGCAGCCCGCTGCATCCGAACCGCCGAGCCAGAAGGCGAAACGCATGCCGTCGCCGAAGGCGGCGTCGATCTTGCCGGCTTTCAGCTCGCCATAAAGCTCCTCCGGCTTTGCGAACGGGACGATTTGGACGTCGCCGAAATAATCGCGCAGCATCCGCTCGTGCGCGGAGCCGGCGATCACGCCGACACGCTTGCTGCGCAGCTTGTCGAACATTGGTTCGGTCAGCGCCTGTGTCTTCAGCATGATGAAGCGTGCCGGAAATTGCAGGTAGGAGCGTGAAAATGCGTATTTCGACCGCGACTCCGGCGTCGCGGCGATGCCGGCAATGATCGCTTCGCCCTCGCCTTTCCCGAGCGCACCTTCGAGCTCGGCCCAGGGCAGCGCCTGGATCTGGCATTTTTCGGCAATGCCGAGCTCGGCGCAGATGGCGCGCGCCAGGTCGACATGGAAGCCCGACAGCCGGCCTGCCCCATCGAGGAAATTGAACGGCGGGAAATCCGTGGTGGTCAGGAATCGCAGCCGCGGCAGCATCGAAAGGTCCGGCTTTGGCAGCCGCTCCTTGGCGTCCCAGAACACCGGCACCTGCGGCTCCGCGGCGAGCGCAGCAGCCGCAAGCGATTGCGCTCCGATCAATATCAAGATCAATGAAATGGATATGCGCCGAAACGCCACGCGACGACTCCGTCCGGTCTTGCCCCGCCTTTCGTACGAAATAACACAGGTTTTTGTACGAAAAAAACACAGGTACGACGGTTTTTGGTTTCATCATTGCAATTTAGGGATATTGTTTAGTGAGTTTGCAAGTGACTGCGTGATGCCGGCTGAAGAGGAGCAGTAGGACGCACAGGGGAGGCAGCTTTGCAGTCCGGGGTTGATGGCGTGGTGCGGGTTGATCACTGCCATTGGCCTCAAGAGCGGAAGGCAACATGGGGTAGATGTTGCGATGGGTCATTTCGATCGTACGCTGGAGTTGATAGATCAGTTGCAGCACGCCGGCACAGCCGCCGCCGTCTGCGAAAAGCTGCTGGGGGTAACAAGCGGGTTCGGGCTGACGGCGCTGATGGCCGGGACGGTTCCGCAACCTGGCACGCCGAGAAACCAGCAAAAGGACCATGTGCTGCTCTGCGACTGGCCGGCTGAATGGCTTGAGCGCTACGTCGCGCGCAACTACGTCGATCACGACCCCGTCGTCAGCCACATGAAGCAGCTTCAAGCGCCATTCCAGTGGCGGGAAGCATCTCAGGGCATCCGCATCGGCAAGAGCGGCGGCGAGGTGATGGGCGATGCCGGCGAATTCAAGCTGCGCGACGGGTTGGCCTTCCCGCTAATCACGCTCGATGGCCAGATCGTCATGGTGTCGCTAGGCGGCGAGGCTGTCGAATTGTCGAGTGCCGAGTTCGGGTTGGTGTCGCTGGTCTCGACTTATGCGATTGGCCGCGCAATGCAGCTCCACACCATGGCGGGCAAAACCATCGATCATGTCGAATTAACGCCGCGTGAGCGCGAATGCCTGCAATGGGCTGCTGTTGGCAAGTCCGAATGGGAGATTTCACAAATTCTCGGCATTTCGGAACACACGTCAGAGAAACACCTTCTTAACGCCAAAAGCAAACTCGGTGCCGTCAACCGGGTCCAGGCCGTCGCGGAAGCGATAAGGCGCGGCTATATTAACTAGGTCGGCCGCGCCGGCCTAGAAATTCTTGCTTGCGTGATCGCGTAATTTTTTTGGGAAAGCACGGCCGTATCTTCCTATTGAAACTAGGAGACGGCAAATGCTTTTTTCCCTCACGACCCAGGAATTGATGGAACGGCCCGACCTCTGGGAGGCAGTTCATCGTTTGCGTTACAGAGTTTTCGTCGAAGAGATGGGATGGACCGATCTGCAGCGCCCTGATGGCCTCGAGATCGATCAATTCGACCACGACGAGGCAGTGCACCAGATCGTCATCCGCAATGGCGAGCTCGCCGGTTATCAGCGGATGTTGCCGACGACCCGGGCACATCTTCTAACCGATGTGCTGGCGGACCTTTATGAGGGAACCCCACCGTCGGGCCCGAATGTCTATGAACTGACCCGCTATGCGGTTGCGCCGGGATTCCGCGACGGTCGGCGCGGCGTGTCGACGGTCGGCACCGAGCTGATCGCCGGCTTCGTCGAGTGGGGTCTGAAGCGCAACGTCAATCAGGTGATCATCGAATTCGAGCCGATGTGGGTGCTTCGCGCGCTGCAGCTGCATTTCCTGGCAACGCCGCTCGGTTACCAGCGTACCTATGGCAACCAGCAGGTGGTTGCCACACTGCTCACCTTCAACGAGCACACGCTCGACGTGGTGCGTTCGCGCCGCAACCATTTTGCGCCGGTGCTGGCCAGAGGGTACCCGGACATGCTCGGACAGAGACGCGCCTCGTGAGATTGGAGAGAGGCCATGAACGTTCACGCAAAAGCAGAATTCCGCAATCACACGCTGATCGTCACGGTATCGTCGGGTGACGGCCGCCCGGTGCTGGACAGGCGGGCCTATGAAAGCCTGGCCAGGACATTCCACGAAGCCGCTGTCGACGACGACGTCCGCGTCGTGGTCCTGCGCGGCTTGGCCGGGTGCTTCTGCCTCGGTGCCGATTTCTCCGAATTTCTCGACGCCACCAAACATCGGCGACTGATCGCCGCCGTCACCGATATGTTCCGCACGCTGGCGACGTTCCCGAAACCGGTCCTTGCCTGTGTCGACGGCGACGCCGTCGGCGTCGGTTGCACCATCCTGTTCCACTGCGACATGGTGATCGCCTCGAGCAAGAGCACGTTTCGGGTGCCGTTCGTCGATTTCGGCCTGGTGCCGGACGCGGCGACCAGCATTCTGGCGCCGCAGAAGCTCGGCTATGCCGGGGCGTTCCGCTTCTTCTGCCTGGGCGACACGCTCGCCGCCGAAGATGCCAGGGCACTGGGCCTTGTCGGCGAGATCGTGACGGACGGCAGCGTCGAGGAAGCCACGTTGGCAAGAGCCAGGCAACTCGCCAAGAAGCCTGTCGCGGCGCTGCTACAGACGCGCGACCTGCTTAGGGGCGACACCGGCGCGCTCTGCGACCGCATCGACCAGGAGATCTCGCTTTTCCAGCAGGCGCTGCAGGACGACACCACGCTGAAGCGACTGCAGCGGATTGCCCGGCTGGCGGCATGAGAGCCGCGTATCGATGAGGTGAGCTTATTTTTCGAGGAAAGTCGGCCCTTCGCCGATGATCTTCTTGTCCTCCTTGCCGATGACGTCGAGGTCGCGGCCGTCATAGGGAAGCGAAAGGAGAATGCGCTGCATCACGGCCAGCCGCGCGCGCCGTTTGTCGTTCGCCCGCACAATGATCCAGGGCGCGAACTCCTTGTGCGTGCGCTCGACCATCAGGTCGCGCGCTTTGGTGTATTCGTCCCATTTGGTGATGCCGGCGATGTCGATTGGCGAAAACTTCCAGCTCTTCAGCGGGCTCCAGCGGCGGTCGTGGAATCGCTCGAGCTGCGTTTCCCGGCCGATGTTCAGCCAGAATTTGAAGAAATGTATGCCCTCGTTGCGGATCATCCGCTCGAAATGCGGAACCTCGTTCAGAAATTGCTCGTGCTGCTCGGGCGTGCAGAATCCCATCACCGGTTCAACGCCGGCGCGGTTATACCAGGAGCGGTCGAAGGTGACGAATTCGCCCGACGTCGGGAAGTGGTCGACGTAGCGCTGGAAGTACCATTGTCCAAGCTCGGTGGGCGTTGGCTTGGTCAGCGCCACGTTGCGCGCCGTGCGAGGGTTCAGATACTGGCGCAAAACGAAGATCGTGCCGCCCTTGCCGGCAGCGTCGCGCCCCTCGAACAGCGACATTGCCCGCTTGCCCGTCGACTGCAGCCACGCCTGCGCCTTGACCAGCTCGATCTGCAGCTTCTCTAGCCTCTCGTCATACTCCTCGCTCTTCATCTTCTTGTCGTAAGGGTAACCGCCGGCGGTGAGCTTGCGGTCCTCGACCCAGTCGGGAAGCGCGGGGGCCTCGATGTCGAACGCCCTCTCCTTGCCGTCGATCATGATCTTCAGCGGCCCCGATGAGGGTGCGGTGGGGCTTTCCTTAGCGTTTTTCATCGAGGCGAACCTTTCCAGCTTCCGGACTCGTGCTATTGGGAGCCTTACTGCATCGGCCCGAAAATCGGAATCGATTTTCGGAAAGAACGATGCAGCAGATAAAGTGGTAGAGCGTCCTTTGTGCGTCCAATTGGACGCACTGCGCTCTAGCGCCGGTCCAGCAAGAAGTTCTTGAAGTGGCCGCAGACGGAGCGCAAATGGCCGACATCGGCACAGAGCGGAGAGGCAGGGCGCAAGCCGTCGCCATGCGGCTGTGGAACAGCCGCTGGCTGCTGGCGGCCGGCCTCGTTGCAGTTCTGATGGTCTATGGTTTTGCCGGCATGTCTGGCTATGTGGTGCTGCTGGCTGGCGCCGTGCTGGTTGCCGCTGCGATGCTGCCGGCCGGCATCGCCCGCCAATCGACCGAAAATGCCGCGGCCATCGAGTCAAGCGTGCAACAACTTTCCGGCGAATATCTCGCGGCGGCGGTTGCCGATCCGCTGATCATTTTCGATCGCTCCGCCGCCATCGTCCACGCCAACGCCGCTGCCTTTGCCGCCTTCGGCGGGATTGCCCCCGGCATGTCGCTGTCGCTGAAATTCCGCGCGCCGGAAATGCAGGCCTTGCTGGATAGTATCTTGGCGGGCAACGTCGCTTCGGACAGCGTCGACTACATAGAAAAGCTGCCGGTCGAACGAGCCTATCGGGTGAGCGCGTCTTCAGTCGGCCATGCCACGGATCTCTACGTGCTGGTGTTCAAGGACCAGAGTGAGGCGCGCCGGATCGACAGAATGCGTGCCGACTTCATTGCCAATGCCAGCCACGAGCTGCGCACGCCTCTCGCCTCGATCGCCGGCTTCATCGAGACGCTGCGCGGGCCGGCCCGCAACGACCCCGCGGCGCGCGAGCAGTTCCTGCAGATCATGCAGAACCAGACCAGCCGCATGGCGCGCCTCATCGACGACCTTCTGTCGCTGTCGCGCTTGGAGATGAAGCCCTATCTCAAGCCGGGAACCGAGGTCGACCTGCGCCAGGCCATCGACAGCGTCATCGATTCGCTTGGGCCGCTCGCAAAGGAAAACGGCGTCGTCATCGAGCGTGATTTCGCGGAAGGGCCGCTCGACGTGCCCGGCGATCGGGACGAGCTTTTCCAGGTCTTCGAAAACCTGCTGGAAAACGCCTGCAAATATGGTCAGTCGGGCGGACGCGTCGTGGTGTCGATCATACGCAGCGACAGCGATCCCGAACCAGGCATCGACGTCACCATCAGGGATTTCGGCCCCGGCATCCCCGAAGAGCACATCCCGCGCATCACCGAGCGCTTCTACCGCATCGACGTCGAGAACAGCCGAACCCAGAAGGGCACCGGCCTTGGCCTGTCCATCGTCAAGCATATCCTGACCCGCCACAACGCCAGACTCTCCATCAGGTCGGAGGTCGGCAAGGGTGCGGCGTTCACGGTCCATTTGCCGGCTCGCTAACGTAGTACTATCTCTAGCACATAATGGGCCGTTTCTTTTTTCTGTCATCCGGCTAGCGTATCAGCGGGGATTCGAGGGAACGACTCAACCACGAGATCCCGGGAAGGCATTTCGTCCATGCAATCCGTGCATATCGTCAGCGCCTATGACGAGGAGCTGAAATATCTGTCGAAGCGCATCGCGGCGATGGGCGGGCATGCCGAGCGCATGGTCGAGCAGGCGGTCGCGGCGCTGGTCAATGCGGATCCGGGGCTTGCCCAGAAAGTCATTCGGGACGACCTGGTTCTGGATGAGGGACAGCGCGAGATCGACGACAAGGCGATCATCATCATCGCCAAACGCCAGCCGATGGCGACGGATCTGCGCGAGATCGTCGGCGCGATCCGCATCTCGGCTGACCTCGAACGGGTAGGCGACCTCGGCAAGAACGTCGCCAAGCGGGTGGTTGCCGTCGCAGACGGGCGCCAGCCGAACAGCCTGTTCCGCGGCCTCGAGGCTTTGGCCAATCTGGCACTGACCCAGCTCAAGGAAGTACTCGACGTCTACGCGTCGCGGTCGGTGGAGAAAATCGGTTTCGTGCGCGACCGCGACGACCAGATCGACGCCATGTACACCTCTCTGTTTCGCGAATTGCTGACCTACATGATGGAAGACCCACGCAACATCACGCCCTGCACACATCTCCTGTTTTGCGCCAAGAACATCGAGCGCATCGGCGACCACGCTACCAACATCGCCGAGACGATCTACTATATCGTCACCGGCGATCAGATGCCGGCCGATCGTCCGAAGGGCGACAAGACGGACAAGATTATTCTTCCCGCAACCCAACCAGCGAAGTGAGTTCTCTCAGAACTGATGCGAATTTCGGATTCGCCACCTGACAGAAAATTGCGCTAAGCTTTCGACGCGCCGACTTCTCAGTTCCGCGATGAAGGCCCCGCCTTCAGGAGGCTGCGATGGAATACGTCCGCGAGTTTGCTCCTGCGCCGCCGATGTCGGGTATAATCGCTTGCGGCGTCTATACGGCTGGGCGGCGCATCGCCGACATTCCGATCGAGGAAGCCGGCGAATGGGCCGGGAAGCCGGGCCACGTGGTCTGGATCGGACTGCTGGAGCCCGACCGCAATTTGTTGCTGCGCGTCCAGGCGCAATTCCATCTGCATGAGCTGGCGATCGAGGACGCCGAGCATCCGCACCAGCGACCGAAGATCGAGCAATATGGTGATGCCCTGTTCATCGTTGCCCGCACGGCGCAGCTGATCGACAGCCGCGTCACCTTCGGCGAGACGCATCTGTTCGTCGGCGCGGGCTACATTGTCAGCGTCAGGCATGGCCCGTCGACCTCCTACGCGGCCGTTCGCCAGCATTGGGAAAGCTGCCCGCATTCGCTTGCCAAGGGCGAGGATTTCGTCCTCTACGCCATTCTCGATTTCATCGTCGACAACTATATGCCGGTGCTTGAGCAGATCGAAAACGAGGTCGAGGCGATCGAGGACAAGGTTCTGCTGAAACCGATGACCGGCTCCGATATCGAACGGCTTTATATGCTGCGCCGCGATCTCTTGCGCCTGCGTAATGCGGCCCTGCCGCTGGTGGAGGTCTGCCGGCGGCTCACCAGCGCCGATCTGCCGCAAATCCACACAGCCATGCACCCGCTGTTTCGCGACGTCACCGACCACATCCGCACTGTCCAGGAAAAGATCGACAGCCTGCGTGAGGTTCTCGCCTTCGCCTTCGAGGCGAGCCTTCTGGTCGGTCAAAGCCAGGAGACGGCGATCTCCAAGAAGCTTGCCTCATGGGCCGCAATCTTGGCCGTGCCGACGGCATTCGCCGGCATTTACGGCATGAATTTCAGCGACATGCCGGAACTGAGGATGGAATATGGCTACCCGGCCGTCCTGGCGGCAATTGCCCTGATCTGCACGTTTCTTTACTGGCGGTTTCGCAAGAATGGGTGGCTTTGAAGCGAGGGCAGTAGGGCAGGAGGGCAGTAGGGCAGTAGGGCAGTAGGGCAGTAGGGCAGTAGGGCAGTAGGGCAGTAGGGCAGTAGGGCAGTAGGGCAGTAGGGCAGTAGGCTATCGCTTCGGGAGCGCGCTTCTCTACAATTCACCTACTGCCGTACTGCCTTACTCCCCTATTCCCCTAACTATCTGCTCCGCCGCCGCTCCGATGCCGGCTGGAACGCCACGCGGGCGTGGTACTTGCAGTAGGGGCCGGTTTCGGCGGCGTCGTTGCCGCAGAAATGGAAGTCTTCCGAAAGCGGATCGCCGTTCGGCCATTTGCAAGTGCGCTCGTTGAGTTCGACAAGTTGCAGATGCCGCGAGATCGGCACGACGACGTTCTCGACCGGGCGGATATAGTGGCGCGCCACCGGTTCGGCATCGAACTGCGCCTTGAGCGCGGTCGCACCGATCGACATCGAGGTGGTGGCATGGCGCGTGGCGCTTGCTGCCCGGGACACCGATTTCTGGATCGTCGATCCCTGCACCGTCTTCTTCTGGCGTGCCGGTGAGGCGGTCGTGCGTCCGCGACCGGACAGTTTCAGCCGGTGCACTTTGCCGATGACCGCATTGCGGCTGACCCCGCCAAGCTGTGCGGCGATCTGGCTGGCGCTGAGGCCCTCCGACCACAATTTTCTGAGAAGTTCGACTCGCTCGTCAGTCCAGTTCATGAGACCGCGCTCCTGCTGAAACGTGCGGCAATCGGAATCCATTCCCGACCCGGCTTCTGCCGGGCAGACACCACATATATCGGGTGATTAGGTCCGCCGCACGAAATCTAGTTATTTCTCTACTACAATTACCTTATGCGCTGACTCGGTGACAAGAGTCCCAAGGCCAACACGAATCGGTTTTTTCGGTTTTCCCCAACTTGCCCGGTCGCTTATGAGCCGGCGTTATGCTGGGGGGCTTGCCGCGCGACCTTGCGCGACCTTTTCGTTGACTTCACGGCCGAAAAACACGATAAGCCACAAGGGCCGCCGCTTTGGCGGCTTTTTGATTTTTCCGGTTCCGGAGACGCATATAATGAGCGGTTCGGCGCTTTTCGAGACCTTTGTTCGCGCACCCCTGGCTTTCGACCACGGTGAAGGCACCTGGCTGGTCACCGACAAGGGCGAGCGATATCTCGATTTCGCCGGCGGCATCGCCGTGAATTCGTTGGGCTACAGCCATCCGCATCTGGTCGCGGCCCTCACCGAGCAGGCCGCCAAGCTCTGGCACGTCTCCAATCTGTACGAGATTCCTGGACAGAGCCGGCTCGGCGAGCGGCTGGCCGACGCAAGCTTCGCCGACAAGGTGTTCTTCACCAATTCCGGCGCAGAGGCGCTCGAATGCGCCATCAAGACGGCGCGGCGCTACCACTTCGTCAAGGGCCATCCCGAGCGCTACCGCACAATCACCTTCGAAGGCGCCTTCCACGGCCGCACCCTGGCGACCATCGCCGCCGGCGGCCAGTACAAGTATCTGGAAGGTTTCGGCCCCAAGGTCGACGGCTTCGACCAGGTCGGCTTCGACGATGTGGATGCCGCCGAGAAGGCGATCACGCCTGAAACCGCGGCGATCCTGATCGAGCCGGTGCAAGGGGAGGGCGGCATCAGGCAAGTGCCGACGCAATCGCTGAAGCGGCTCAGGCAGCTCTGCGATCAGCACGGACTGCTCCTGATTTTCGACGAGGTCCAATGCGGCGTCGGCCGCACCGGAAAGCTGTTCGCGCATGAGTGGGCGGGTGTCACACCCGACCTCATGGCGGTGGCCAAAGGCATCGGCGGCGGCTTTCCGATGGGTGCCTGCCTCGCCACCGACGAGGCAGCGGTCGGCATGACCGCCGGCGTGCACGGCACCACCTTCGGCGGCAATCCGCTGGCAATGGCGGTCGGCAACGCCGTGCTCGACGTGGTGCTGGAAGACGGCTTTCTCGAAGACGTCCGGCGCAAGGCACTGCTGTTGAAGCAGGGGCTCGCTGGCGTCGCCGACGAATTTCCGGATGTTATCGAAAGCATCAGGGGCACCGGCCTGATGCTCGGGCTTAAATGCGCGATGCCCAACACCAAGGTCACGGTGGCACTGCGTGACCAGCATCTCTTGACGGTTCCGGCCGGCGACAACGTTATCCGCCTGCTACCGCCTCTCACCGTCACCGACGCCGAGATCCACGAAGCGCTCGAGCGCATTCGTGCCGGCGCCAAGAGCCTGGCAGATGCCATCGTCGCTGCCGCTGCGAAGTAATCCTGGAATTTCTGATGTCCCTTCGCCATTTCACCGATCTTTCCGCCGTTTCCGAAGGCGATCTGCGCTTCATGCTCGACGACGCAGCGGTGCGAAAGGCAAGGCTCAAGGCCGGCGAACGCAGCAAGCCGCTCGAAGGCAAGGTGCTGGCGATGATCTTCGACAAGCCGTCGACGCGCACGCGCGTGTCGTTCGACGTCGGTATGCGGCAGTTGGGTGGCGAGACGATCATGCTGACCGGCACCGAGATGCAGCTTGGCCGCTCGGAGACCATTGCCGACACGGCCAAGGTGCTGTCGCGCTATGTCGATGCCATCATGATCCGCACCACCTCGCATGACCGGCTGCTGGAACTGACGGAAAACGCTACGGTCCCCGTCATCAACGGGCTGACCGACGAGACCCATCCCTGCCAGCTGATGGCCGACATCATGACCTTCGAAGAGCACCGCGGTCCGGTGGCCGGTAAAACGATCGCCTGGACCGGCGACGGCAACAACGTGCTGCATTCGCTGCTGGAGGCATCCGCGCGGTTCCATTTCAAGCTGAACGTCGCCGTGCCCGAGGGCAGCGAACCGGCCCAGAAGCATGTCGACTGGTCGAAAGCCAATGGCGGCAAGCTGAAATTCAGCCGTTCGCCCGAGGAGGCCGTTCACGAGGCCGACTGCATCGTCACCGACTGCTGGGTGTCGATGGGCCAGGAGCACCGTGCCCGCGGCCACAATGTCTTCCTGCCCTATCAGGTCAATGCGGCACTGATGGCGAAAGCCAAGCCGGACGCGCTGTTCATGCACTGTCTACCGGCGCATCGCGGTGAGGAGGTTACCGACGAGGTCATCGACGGACCGCATTCGGTGGTGTTCGATGAGGCCGAGAACCGGCTCCATGCCCAGAAGGCGGTCTTGGCCTGGTGCCTGGGCGCTTGATACGAGCCGCGGTGATCCGGGCCGGCCTGATCTGCGCCGCCTTGATCTGGGCCGCCTTGATCCGGGAGTTGGTGGTGCCTATCTCAGGCGCATCACGCAAATCGAGCGCGTCTCGTCGCATGCGCCCCGGAGGGCGGCATCGCCGCGCCCCGGAGCTTTGTCATGTTGGAAACTCATCAATTGGCTGAACATAAACCCAAGCTCGGCGAATTCGGCTACGCCGGCGACGACCATGTCGTGCCGTTCGAGGTCGGCCCGCTCGACGTGCGCGGTCGCACCGTCCAGCTCGGGCCGATGCTCGATGCTATTCTCAGCCGCCACGACTATCCCGAGCCGGTCGCCCGGCTCCTGGCTGAAGCCTGTGTGTTGACGGTATTGCTCGGAACTTCGCTGAAGTTCGAGGGCAAGTTCATTCTGCAGACCCGCACCGACGGGCCGGTCGACATGCTGGTCGCGGATTTCTCCACGCCGCACGCGCTGCGCGCTTATGCCCGCTTCGATGCCGACCGGCTGCAGGCTTTGACTTCTGCCGGCGAGACGTCACCGCAGACGCTGCTCGGCAGCGGCGTCCTGGCGCTGACCATCGACCAGGGCGCTCACACACAACGCTACCAGGGCATCGTCCAGCTCGACGGCGTCACACTGGAAGATGCCGCACGCACTTATTTCCGCCAGTCGGAGCAGATTCCGACCGACCTCCGGCTTTCGGTTGCCAAGCTTCTGACGCCCGGCGTCGGCGGTGCCCGCGAGCAATGGCGGGCCGGTGGCCTGCTGGCACAATTCCTGCCGCAGTCGGCGGAGCGCATGCGCGTACCCGACCTTCCCGGTGGCGACGGCGATCCGCGTGAGGAAATCCACGACCCGACCGACAATTCCTGGCAGGAGCTGCTGGCGCTGGTTGGTACTATTGAACCGACCGAGCTGATCGATCCGACGATCGGCGCCGAACGGCTGCTTTACCGGCTTTTCCACGAGCATGGCGTCCGCGTGTTCGGCGGGGTGCCGGTCGCCGACCAGTGCTCATGCTCGAGGGAGAAGATCCACGGCATCCTCGAAGGCTTTTCCGCCGAGGAGATCAGGGACAGCACCGAGGATGGCAGCATTCACGTCGCCTGCGAATTCTGCTCGAAGCAATATGACTTCGACCCGGCGGAGTTTGCAGCGGCCGGATGACGGCCGTCAATTGACGGTGCGCCGCATTCCCGGCAAGTCGAGCGAGAAGGCGGGGATGGCGACGTCGAACGTCTCGCCCCGCTTGTTGCGCATGGTGTAGTGCCCGACCATGATGCCGGACGGCGTCGAGAGCGGGCATCCAGACGTATACTGATAGCTGTCGCCGGGGTTGAGTCCGGGTTGCTCGCCGACGACCCCGGGGCCGCGCACTTCCTCGACCTTGCCGGTGCCGTCGGTAATGTGCCAGTAGCGCGACAGAAGCTGCACGAACTCATCCGACTGATTGTCGATGGTCACCTGATATCCCCAGACATAGCGGTTTTGCGGCGGGTCGGAGTGATCCTCCAGATAGAACGGCCTGACCTGCACTTCGATGTTGCGGGTGACGGCGCTGTACATAAACTGCTCCAAAGCAATGTAGATGGAACTTCGACGCTCAGCGCAGTTTGATCAACGATGCGCGTCATCTCCTTGCCCGACTCGAGCGCAGGTGCCGAAAAACAATGTCATTTAAGTGACACATGACAATGATGGTGTGCAGGCTTGTGCCGGGCGACTCAGCGTTCTGTCGAATTGTTGAAAACGGCCGTCATGCGGCCGGCACTTCTGGAGTGACCAGATCTCGATGGAACCGACATTCGCAGCCGCCCTCCTTTCCATAGCCCTCCTTCTTTCAAATCTCGCCAGCATCCTGTTAGCTTCGCTGAAGCTGAAGCGACCAGGCAGGATCGCACCGCCCGCGGCCAACGCGCCGCCGGTATCGATCGTCATCCCGGCGCGCGGCGTCGAGCCGTTTGCCGAAGAGACGCTGGAGCGCGCCTTCTCACTCGACTGGCCGCGCTACGAACTCATCTTCTGCGTTGCCCATGCCGACGACCCGGTGGTCAAGCCGATCACCGCCGCAATGGCGCGCTTTCCAGCTATTCGCGCCCGTCTTCTAGTCGGTGACGACCGCATCAGCGGCAATCCAAAACTCAACAATTGCGTGAAGGGTTGGGAAGCGGCGCATTATAGCTGGGTCATCCTTGCCGATTCCAACGTGCTTATGCCGAGCGACTACGTCCAGCACCTGATGGCGGCGTGGCGGCACGACACCGGCCTCGTCTGCTCGACGCCGATCGGCTCGCGGCCGGACGGCTTCTGGGGGGAGGTCGAATGCGCCTTTCTCAACACGCTGCAGGCACGCTGGCAGTACGCCGGAGAGGCGCTCGGCCTCGGCTTCGCGCAGGGCAAGAGCATGTTGTGGAATAAGCCGATGCTCGACGCCAATGGCGGCATCTGCGCGCTTGCTGCCGAGATCGCCGAAGACGCCGCCGCGACCAAGCTGGTCAACGGGTTCGGACTGCGGGTCAATCTTGTCGCCTCGCCCTTCGAACAGCCGCTCGGCCGGCGCACGTTTGGCGAGATCTGGTCGCGGCAGGCGCGCTGGGCGCGGCTGCGCCGCGTCACCTTCGCGCTGTTCTTCGCCCCCGAGATCCTGATCGGCGCAGCGCCGCCGCTGGTGCTTGCGCTGATCGCGGCGGCTGACGCCGGCGTCAGCCTGCCGGCAACCGCCATCGCCGTGCTGGTCGCGGCCTACCTGCCGGAATGCGCCTTGGCCTCGGCCAAGGGATGGCACCTGTCGCTGCGCACCATCCTGGCGATGATGGCGCGAGACCTGATGCTTCCCGCCATTTGGGCGCGCGGATGGCTGAGCGGCGCCGTCGACTGGCGCGGCAATGTGATGACTATCCAGACCAAGCCCGTCGCGGAGCTGGAAGAGACCCCGTCCGGCGCCTGATCGGCGCGTCCCCGCTCGCCTCTATTCGGCCAGCCCTTATCCGGCAACTCTCAGTGCCTGCTCGATGTCTTCGAGCAGGTCGTCGGCGTCCTCAAGGCCAACTGACAGCCTGAGCGTTCCCGGTCCGATGCCGAGCTCGGCGCGGGCCTCATCGGTCAAGTTCTTGTGCGTCGTCGTCGCCGGATGGGTGATCAGGCTCTTGGCGTCGCCGAGATTGTTGGAAATCAGCACGACGTCGAGTGCGTTCTGGAAGGCAAAGGCCGCCTGCTTGCCGCCCTTCACATCGAGGCAAATCAGCGTCGAGCCACCCGACATCTGCTTCTTGACCACCGCCGCTTGCGGGTGGTCGGCACGGCCAGGATAGATGACACGGGCGATTTGCGGGCGCTCGGCGAGGAAATCCGCGATGCGGCCGGCACTTTCCGTTTGCTGGCGTACGCGTAGCGGCAGCGTCTCCAGGCCTTTCAGCAGCGTCCAGGCATTGAAGGGCGAGAGGCTTGGGCCGGTGTGGCGGAAATAGTCATGCAGGTTCTCGTCGATCCATTTCTTGTCCGACAGAACGATGCCGCCAAGACAGCGCCCCTGGCCGTCAATATGCTTCGTGGCCGAATAGACGACGATGTGGGCGCCGAGCTGCAGGGGTTTCTGCTGCAAGGGCGTAGCGAAGACATTGTCGACGATCAGCCTGGCGCCGATCGAATTGGCAAGTGCCGCGACGGCGGCGATGTCGATCACCTCCAGCGTCGGATTGGTCGGGCTTTCCAGAAAGAACAGTTTGGTGTTCGGCTTGACCGCCTTTTCCCAATTGGCGATGTCGGTGCCGTCGACCAGCGTTGCCTCAATGCCGTATTTCGGCGCCAGCGTCTCGACCACCCAGCGGCAGGAGCCGAACAGCGCGCGCGCCGCGACGATATGGTCGCCCGCCTTGGCGCTGCACAGCAGTGCTGCCGTCACCGCCGCCATGCCGGATGCCGTGGCGCGCGCGTCCTCGGCTCCTTCCAGCGCGCACATGCGTTTCTCAAACATGTCGACCGTCGGATTGGCATAGCGCGAATAGATGAAGCCCGGCTCCTCGCCCTTGAAGCGGGCCTCCGCCGCTTGCGCCGTCTCGTAGACATAGCCTTGGGTGAGATACATCGCCTCGGAGGTCTCGCCGAAGCCGGAACGCAGCGTCCCGGCATGCACGAGTGCGGTCTGAGGCTTCCAGTCGCGCTTCTTGGTCATCATTCCATCCAAACACCAAAATTGGTCCAAACAACAAAAAACCGGTCGCGAAAGTCGCAACCGGTCCATATGGCCTTGCGGCCCGACGGTCCTTTAGCGACTTGTTTAACGTGGCTGCAAGCCGACCGGCCAAATCACCACGGGATAACGAGCTTTAGACCCGCGCCACGCTTGCGTCAATTGCCGGCATGATTAAGAGGGTTGTACCAAGCAGGTGCCAAAGGCGTCCACGGTCGGACCTGCGACAGAACAAGACCTCGCCCGGCGTTCGAACGGAGCCAGACCCTTGCGGCAGACAGGCATTCTTCCCGATCAGGATATTTCCGCGCTGTTCCAGACGGGCGCGCTGAAATCGCCGCGCACGCTCGATTCCGATCAGATCCAGCCGGCCAGCCTTGACCTCAGGCTCGGCGACAAGGCCTGGCGGGTGCGTGCTTCCTTCTTGCCCGGCCCGGACTACAGGGTTGTCAACAAGCTCGACCGGCTGAAGCTGCACGAGATCAACCTCGCCGAAGGTGCCGTGCTGGAAACCGGCTGCGTCTACATCGTGCCGCTGCTCGAAAGCCTGGCGCTGCCCGCGCATATTTCCGCCTCGGCCAACCCGAAAAGCTCGACCGGACGGCTCGATATCTTCACCCGGGTAATGACCGACCGTGGCCACGAGTTCGACAAGATCGCCGCAGGCTATGAAGGTCCGCTCTATCTGGAGGTCAGCCCGCGCACTTTCCCGATCGTCGTGCGCACCGGCTCGCGGCTGTCACAGATCAGGTTCCGCACCGGCAATGCGCTCTTGTCAGAAAGCGAGCTGCACGAGTTGCACCGCGCCGAGATGCTGGTCGCCACCGAACCACCCAACATCTCAGGCGGCGGCATCGCGCTGTCGATCGACCTCGACGGCGACAAGGATGGGCTTGTCGGCTATCGCGGCAAGCACCACACCGGCCTGGTCGACGTCGACAAGCGCGCCGCGCAGGATGTCGTCGATTTCTGGGAGCCGCTCTACAAGAGCGGTGCCGGCGAGCTGGTGCTCGATCCGGACGAATTCTATATTCTGGTGTCGCGCGAGGCGGTGCATGTGCCGCCAGTCTACGCCGCCGAAATGACGCCTTTCGACCCGCTGGTCGGCGAGTTCCGCGTCCATTATGCCGGTTTCTTCGACCCGGGTTTCGGCCATTCGGCGTCGGGCGGCACCGGCAGCCGGGCGGTGCTCGAGGTGCGCAGCCACGAAGTGCCGTTCATCCTCGATCACGGCCAGATCGTCGGACGGTTGGTCTACGAGCACATGCTGAAACGGCCGCAGGCGCTCTACGGCACAGATCTAGGCTCGAACTATCAGGCGCAGGGCCTGAAACTGTCCAAGCATTTCCGCGTCGCCCGCTGATCTTGTTCGCAGGCCATCAGCCGCGAAACAGATATTCTTTCGCGGCGCCAAGGCAGCCATGAAACTGACCGACAAAGAGCAGTTCTCGCACTGCCAATCGCTTCTTCCCCCAAAAACCTCTGGTTTGCTTCTCGTCGTCAAGTGAAGCGCTTGAGCTGGACTGCAAGGGGAACAACTGCTTGCCGAGACATCCCAGCACATGGGCTCTGGCGGAGTCGATACCGCAGGCTCTGCCATTGTCGTTCAGTCTGTCAGCGCGGAGTGCGGACGTCATGCGATCCGCGTTGCGCATCAGAAAGCTCACTTGCGATTTCGAATAGCCGGTGGCCAGAAGCCGGTCAGTCATCGACATTCGGGCTTCGCGATAGGATCTTGCGCTGCATTGTCCGGCGCTGTAAGCCGCTGGGGAGAAATAGGCGAGGAACAGGACTAAACTTACGAACACAGTGCCAATCCGCAGGCCGTTCATTTCTCGCCCCTGAATTATGTCACCAGTTTACAACGCCTTCACCGCCACCTTCACCGGCTGCTCGATTTCAAGCGGGTTGCGCAGAGGCAGGCCGAAATCCTGCGCCTCGATTTCGAATACGTCACCGGCCTCGGTCCTGATGCCGTCGGCGAAGGACAGCGTCGCCGTGCCGAACATGTGTACATGCACGTCACCCGGCTGGCGGAAGGCCGAGTATTTGAAGTGATGATGCTCGAGATTGCCAATGGTGTGCGACATGTTCGCCTCGCCCGACAGGAACGGCTTTTCCCAAAGCAGCTTGCCGTCGCGTAGGATGCGTGAAGCGCCGCGGATGTCGGACGGCAGGTCGCCGATCAGGATCTCCGGGCCGAACGAAGCGTTGCGCAGCTTGGAATGGGCGAGGAAGAGATAGTTCACACGCTCGGTGACGTGGTCGGAAAACTCGTTCGACAGGGTGAAGCCGACACGGAACGGGGCGCCGTCGTCGCCGATCACATAGATCCCGGCGATTTCCGGCTCCTCGCCGGCATCCTGGGCGAAGGCCGGCGACATAAGCGCCGCACCGGGCGCCACCGCCATGGTGCCGTTGCCCTTGTAGAACCATTCCGGCTGCACGCCGGTCAGGCCCTTCGCCGGCTTGCCGCCCTCAAGCCCCATGCGGAACATCTTCATGGAATCGGTCAGCTGTTCCTCGCCGTCCGTGCTGAGCTTCTTGTGCATGGAATCGCGGGTCGCGGCGGAGCCGAGATGCGTCAGCCCGGTACCGGTGAGATGGAGATGCGCCGGATCGGGATGGTTGATCGGCGACAGCAGCCGGCCCTTCTTGTAGGCTGCGTCGAGATCGACGGTTTCGCCGAAGCCCTTGCGCTCGATCAGGGCGACAAGCCCGCTGCCGGTACGCGCGGCTTCCATCGCCAGCGAATAGACGCTGCGGGCGCCGTTGATGACGCGGGTCTTGCCGCCGCTGCGGGCAACGACGCGGATCGTCTCGGCGTCGTCGAGGATTTGTGAGATCAGCATGGTAACCCTCTCTGAATTGTGGGCTTGGCGTGCCTTTCTTGGCAAACCCTGCCCTGCGCGGCCCGGACCCTGTCCGCGCCTCGGTTGAAATTCTTCGTCCGGATTGCGCTCGCGGATCAGGTCCCTCGGGGGACTTCTTTGCGCCGCCCGGCAGCGCCGCGATGTGACCGCCTCCTGGTTGCCTCTCAAGCCTTGTTCTTGTTGTAGACGTCGAAGACGACGGCGCCGAGCAGCACCAGGCCTTTGACCACCTGCTGCCAATCGACATTGACGCCCATGATCGACATGCCGTTGTTCATGACGCCCATGATGAAGCCGCCGACCACCGCGCCGATGACCTGGCCGACGCCGCCCATCGCCGAAGCGCCACCGATGAACACCGCGGCGATGACGTCGAGCTCGCTGCCGAGGCCGGCCGCCGGCACAGCCTGCCCCAGGCGCGCTGCGATAATCAGGCCGCCGAGTGCCGACAGCACGCCCATATTGATGAACACCATCAACGTCAGCCGTTCGGTCTTGATGCCCGATAGCTGGGCTGCCTTGACATTGCCGCCCATCGCATAGATGCGACGGCCGATCGTCATGCGTTTGGTAACGAAGACGAACAACGCGATCAGCACGCCCATCACCATGAGAACGATGGGGAGGCCCCTATAGGTGGCGAATTGGTAGACGAGAAACAGCGCCAGCGCGCTGATCACCAGGGTCTTGACGACGAACAGCGAGAAGGGCTCGGCTTCGTAGCCATGTTTCTCGCGGGTGCGCCGTGCCCTGAGCCCGAAATAGGCATAGGCGAGCACGGCGACGAGGCCGATCACGATCGTCGTCAGGTGCAGCGTCAGGCCGCTGCCGACAATGGTTTTGCCGGCGGCGTTCACGGTTGGCGGTATCAGCGTCAATGGGCCGATCAGGTCCGGAATGAAGCCGGAACTGAGCGCCTTGAAGCCGACGGGAAGCGGCCCTACGGAAGACCCGCCACCCAGCAGCGCCTGGCAGATGCCGCGGAAGATCAGCATGCCCGCCAGCGTGACGATAAAGCTCGGTATTCGGTGATAGGCAATCCAGTAGCCTTGTGCCGCGCCGATCGCACCACCGACGATCAGGCAGATGATCGACACCACCAGCGGATTGCTCAATGGGCCAAGCGGCCAGATGACCATCATCATCGCCGCCAGTGCGCCGATGAAGCCGGCGACGGAGCCGACGCTGAGATCGATGTGACCCGAAACGATCACCAGAAGCATGCCCAGCGCCATCACGATGATGAAGCTGTTCTGCTGCACGAGATTGCTGAGGTTCACCGGCTTGAACAGCGTTCCGGACGTGGTGAACTGGAAGAACACCATGATTGCGATCAACGCCAGCACCAACCCGTATTCGCGCAGGTTGGTGACCAGCGCCGAGACGGCAATGCGAGGTCCCTGTTGTAGATCCTGGGCAACGCCGGTCTGCGGCCCGGGAGCGCTTTCGGTGCTCATGATGCTTTTCCTTCTCCGCGGACGATGGCGCGCATTATCTTTTCCTGGCTGGCGTCGCTTGCCGCCATTTCGCCGACGATGCGTCCTTCGTTCATGACGTAGATGCGGTCGGTGATGCCGAGCAGTTCGGGCATTTCCGACGAGATGACGATGATTGCCTTACCCTCGGAGGCGAGACGCGCGATGATCGTATAGATTTCATACTTGGCGCCGACGTCGATACCGCGTGTCGGCTCGTCGAGGATCAGCACTTCCGGATTGGCGAACAGCCATTTCGACAGCACCACCTTCTGCTGATTGCCGCCAGAAAGGTTGCCGGTCATCTGGTAGACGCTCGAGGCGCGGATATTGGTCCTGCCGCGATAATCGTTGGCGACCGAAAGCTCGCGCAAATCGTCGATCACGCCGTGGCGCGACACGCCGGGCAGGTTGGCCAGCGTGATGTTGTGCTTGATGTGGTCGATCAAGTTGAGACCGTAGGTCTTGCGGTCCTCGGTAACGTAGGCAATGCCGTGTTCCACCGCCTTGCTCACCGAAGAGACGTCGATCGGCTTGCCGTTGAGGAACACCTCGCCGGTGATGCGACGGCCATAGGACCGGCCGAACAGGCTCATGGCAAACTCGGTCCGGCCGGCGCCCATGAGCCCGGCAATGCCGACCACTTCGCCCTTGCGGGCGTTGAGGTTGATACCCTTGATGACCTGCCGCTCGGCATGGATGGGGTGGTAGACCGACCAGTTTTTCACTTCGAGAACGGTCTCGCCGATCTTCGGCTCGCGCGGCGGATAGCGGTCGTCGAGCGAACGGCCGACCATCGAGGTAATGATGCGGTCCTCCGAGATGTCCTTCTTGGCCAGCGTCTCGATGGTCCGCCCGTCACGGATGATGGTGACCTTGTCGGCGACCCGGTTCACCTCGTTGAGCTTGTGCGAGATCAGGATCGAAGTGATGCCTTGCCGCTTGAATTCGAGCAGCAGATCGAGCAGCGCCTGGCTGTCCTTTTCGGACAGGCTCGCGGTCGGCTCGTCGAGAATGAGCAACTTCACTTCCTTGCTGAGCGCCTTGGCGATCTCGACCAGCTGCTGCTTGCCGACGCCGATATTGGTGATCAGCGTGTTGGGGTCCTCCTTGAGGCCGACCTTCTTGAGCAGGGCGCTGGTGCGCGCCTCATTGGCATTCCAGTCGATGACGCCGTATCTGGCGTGCTCGTTGCCGAGAAAGATGTTTTCGGCGATCGACAGCATCGGCACCAGCGCAAGCTCCTGGTGGATGATGACGATGCCCTTGCGCTCGCTGTCATGGATGCCTTTGAAATGGCACTCATCGCCGCGATAGATGATCTGGCCGTCATAGGTGCCGGACGGATACACACCCGACAGCACCTTCATCAGCGTCGACTTGCCGGCGCCGTTCTCGCCGACCACGGCATGGATCTCGCGTTCCTCGACCATGAGCTTGACGTTCGACAGCGCCTTGACGCCGGGAAACGTCTTGGTGATGTCGCGCATCTCCAAAATCGTCGATGCCATTGAGAATACCACTCCTGCGAGGTCCGCAAACAATACCGGGCTGGCTCGCCAACGAAAAGGGGCCCTGCCTGCGCAGGACCCCAGGCTTTGTAACCGCGATTACTTCAGTTCTTCGGCCTTGATGTAGCCGGAGTCGACCACCAGGGCCTGGTAGTTCGACTTGTCGACGTCATGCGGCGTCAACAGGATCGAGGGAACGACCTTGACGTCGTTGTTGTAGGTCGTGGTGTCGAGGCCTTCCGGCTTGCCGCCCGAGAGCACCTTATCGACGAGTTCGACCGTCGCCTTGGCGAGTTCGCGGGTGTCCTTGAACACCGTCGAATACTGTTCGCCGGCGATGATCGCCTTGACCGAAGCGGTCTCGGCGTCCTGTCCGGTGACGATCGGCCATGGCTGATCGGCGGTGCCGTAGCCTACGGCGCGCAGCGAAGCGATGATGCCGCGCGACAGGCCGTCATAGGGCGAGAGCACGCCATCGACGCGGCTGCCGTCCGAGTAGTTGGCGGAGAGCAGATTGTCCATACGGGCCTGGGCGGTTGCCGCCAGCCAACGCAGCGTGCCGACCTTGTCCATGCCCATCTGGCCGGACTTCACGACGAGGGTCTTGTCGTCGATTAGCGGCTGAAGAACCGACATGGCGCCGTTATAGAAGAAGAACGCATTGTTGTCGTCCGGCGAACCGCCGAACAGCTCGATGTTGAACGGGCCCTTCTTCTCGGGATAACCGAGACCCTTGAGCAGCGATTTGGCCTGGATGACGCCGACGCCGAAATTGTCGAAGGTGGTGTAGTAGTCGACATTTGGCGTCTTCTTGATCAGGCGGTCGTAAGCGACGACGACAACGCCGGCGTCATTCGCCTTCTGCAACGCATCGCCCATCGTGGTGCCGTCGATCGAAGCGATGATCAGCGCCTTGGGGCCCTTGGTGATTTCGTTTTCCAGCTGGCTGAGCTGGTTCGGAATGTCGTCCTGCGCGTACTGCAGGTCGACAGTGTAGCCCAGAGCCTCGAGCTGGGACTTGACGGCGTCGCCGTCGTTGATCCAGCGCTGCGAGGTCTTGGTGGGCATCAGCACGCCGATCAGGCCTTCGCCCGCCTGCGCCGGCAGCGTCATGGCCGCGATGCCTAGGGCCGCGACGGCGGCCAGTGTCTTGACAATCTTCACATTAACTCTCCCTGGTTGATGGACGCGTACCCTTGGGTTTCGTGGGCCGCGCAATCGTGCAGGAGCGCCAAACGCGCCGCTGCCGTCAATCGATCTCCGGTATCCTCCCAATCGGCCCCGAGACTCTGGTTTCAATCGATACGAGTTTTCCCTCGTCACCGACCGTCAAGCCTCAGGACGCGCGAAGGGTGTGTCGCTTTGCCATAACTGTCAAATGCGATCTTTGATGGTTGCTATATCGAGACTGATATGGCTTAGGCTAGTGACGACGCTGCCGGATCCAGCCAGGGCGCCGGGCGTAAGAGTAGGGAAGAATCATGGCGGCGCTGCGAAATCCTGACGGAATATCAGCCAGTTACGATGAAATTCCGGGTGATGGCGGAACCTTGCTGCGCAGCGGCTTGAGCCTGCGTCACATGCGCATGATCGCAGCCCTCGACGAGCACGGCCGGGTGAGCGCCGCGGCCCAGGTCATGAACATCTCGCAGCCGGCGGCCTCGCGCATGATCGCCGAGATGGAGGCCGTGCTCGACGTCAAGCTCTGCGAAAGGCTGCCGCGCGGCGTCACGCTGACACCCTATGGCAAGGCGTTGGCACGGCGCGCGCGATCGATCCTGCTCGAGATGCGCGAGGTCGATCGCGAGATTTTCGAGCTCAAGGCGGGCAAAGGCGGCTCGGTGTTCCTGGGCGCGGTGACAGCACCGGCGATCGAGCTGGCGGTGCCGGCGATCCGCGAGATCCGGCGCCTTTATCCGCGCATCGAAATCACCATGCAGGTCGAGACATCGAACGTCCTGGCGCGCGAGCTGATCGCCTCGCGCCACGATTTCATCATCGCCCGCATCCCCGACGACCTCAATCCGCGGCTGTTCGAAGCGCGCGTCATCGGCGTCGAGAAAGCCTGCCTGATCGTGCGCCGCGGCCACCCGCTGACCAAGGGCAAGGCGGTGCGGCTGGAAGACACCGCCGCCTATGACTGGGTTTTCCAGTCGGGCGGCTCGCCGCTGCGCCAGGCGATGGAAAGCAACTTTTTGAACCGCAACATCGCGCTGCCGGACCGCATCCTCAACACCAGCTCGCTGCTATTGACTCTGGTCATGGTCGCGCAATCCGACGCCATCGCGCCGGTGTCGATCCAGGTCGCGAAGTTCATCCAGAACCCCGAGGGCCTGGCCGGCGCTATCGATGTCGTCCACACTGAATTCGACATCGAGGTCAGGCCGTACAGCCTGATCACGGTGAAGAACCGCGCGCTGTCACCGGCAGCCAAGATGCTGCACGATTTTATTTTGCGAGAGGTGGGCTGAGGGTTGGAGCGGGTAGCGGGCGCATCCCGTGGCCGGCCAGACGACCAGACAGGCCCGCCAGCAGCGGCGCCGATGCACGTCGGCCACTACTGCCTGATGCTCAAAAAAAGCCCGCCAGCAGAAGCCAGCGGGCCAAGGGTAGACTTTCCGGTTGGGGTCATTCGAGGCCCCGCCGACCCTCAATGTGAGATATTCCACGAACTGGCACATCGGCCAAACAGATGAAAGACGGCCAGCCGGGCTGTAAAACTGCCTATAAATCCGCTGGTTTTCAGCTTGGCCAGAACAAGTGCAATGCACCGGGGGCAAAAGCTGGAGCGGGTAGCGGGAATCGAACCCGCGCGTTCAGCTTGGGAAGCTGACAAGCTACCATTACATCATACCCGCGCTGGTTCCTCCGATATCATGGCCCGGCGCCGATGCGCAATCCGGTTTGAGGGCTCGGCTTGATGCAGGGCTATCAACTGCGTATTTCTAGGCATGTGCCCGAATCGCGGCACCCGACTGTGGAGACAGGCTTGTCCGCACTGAACCGCTTTCTCGGCGATACGCCGCTCCGGGTGATCCTGAAGCTGCTTGTGGTGTCGTTCCTCGTCGGGCTGGTCATGAATGCCTTCGGCTGGTCGCCGATGGATGTGCTTTACGGCATTCGCAAATTCTTCATCGACCTGTGGAATTTGGGCTTCCACGCCATCGACCGTTTCCTCGGCTACATCCTGCTCGGTGCCGCGATCGTCGTGCCGGCCTTCATCCTGCTCAGGATCGCTAACTACCGGAAATGAATTTTCAGGCGTAGCCCGCCGCCACCTCGAACAGGATGGCGTGCCGTGCAGCAAGTGCTGCGACATCCGTCGAATAGCCTCCGCCGATAACGCCGCATACCGGTATGCCAAGCGTGCGGAAATGGCGGATCACCATATCGTCGCGGGCACGCAGCCCGTCATCCGTGAGCGACAACCTGCCGAGCCGGTCCTCGACATGGACATCGACGCCGGCATTGTAGAAGACGAGGTCCCAGCGCCTTCGCGCCGACAACTCCGGCAGGATGGCGTCCAGCCGCTCCAGATAGGCTGAATCGCCGGCGCCGTCGGGCAGGGCGACATCGAGATCGGAGGCGATCTTGAGCGCGGGGTAGTTGCGGTCGCCATGCATGGAGAAGGTAAACACGCGCGGCTCGTCGTTGAGGATATCCGCCGTGCCGTCGCCCTGATGCACGTCGAGGTCGACGACCAGGATGTTTTGGACAGCAGCTTCGGCGAGCAGCACCAGCGCGGCAACGGCTACGTCGTTGAAGGTGCAGAAGCCGGCGCCTTGCGCGCGCCGCGCGTGATGGCTGCCGCCGGCGGTGTTGCAGGCGATGCCGTTCAGCAACGCCAGCCGCGCTGCCAGCACCGTGCCGGCCGTTGCGAGCTGCGCCCTCAGCGAAACCCGCGGTCCCACGGGAAAGCCGATCTCGCGCTCGATCGCCACCGGCACTTCGCAGGCAAGCACCTGGTCGACATAGTCGACCGCGTGGGCAAGCTTCAGCCATGATGGCCGCGCCGCCTCCGGCATGTTGAGCGCTTCGGGCTGCGCCAGGCCGCGTGCCCGCAAGGCATCCATCAGCAGCGGATATTTGCTCATCGGGAAGCGGTGGTTGACGGCGAAGCCGGCGTCGTAGTCGGGATGATGAACGATCTGCAAGGGCATGGGACGGGCGGTGCGCCAGAGGCGGGTTTCGGTTGACCATAGCGGGGTGGATGGTTGCGCGAGGTCCGCAAACTGGGGCACATCGGCTAGCCGATCAAGCCGCAACAGGAAGCAACACGCGTTTGGAGCAGGCTTTACCCACCGAAGTCCACGCCACCGAAGCCAGGGCCTTCGTCGTCACCAACCGCTCGGTGCTCGCCATCGCCGTGCCGATGACGCTTGCCTATCTGACGACGCCGTTGCTCGGAATTGTCGACACGGCGGTGATTGGGCAGTTCGGCGACGCCGCCCTTCTCGGCGGCCTGGCGGCCGGCGCCCTGATCTTCGACGTCGTTTTCACCACCTTCAACTTCCTGCGCTCCGGCACCACCGGCCTCGTCGCCCAGGCCTTCGGGCGCGGCGATGCGCTGGAGGAGCAGGCGGTGTTCTGGCGCGCCGTGCTGATCGCGGTCGTCGCCGGCGTCGTGCTTGCCGCGCTTGCGCCGCTGGTCTCCACCGCCGGGCAATGGTTCATAGGCGCCGAACCGCGCGTCAGCGCGGCGATGGACGTCTATATCCGCATCAGGATGCTCGCCGCACCGTTCTCCCTGATCAATTACGCCATCCTCGGTTACGTGCTTGGGCGCGGCGAGGGCGGGCTCGGGCTGATGCTGCAATTGATACTGAACGGCATCAACATCGCCCTCTGCTTCCTGCTTGGCCTGGAGTTCGGCTGGGGCGTCGCCGGCGTCGCCTGGGCGACGCTCACCGGCGAATTCGTCGCCATGCTGCTGGGTCTCGCCATCGTCGGCCGGCGCTTCTGGGCGGCACCCAGGCTGCCGCGCCACCGCGTCCTCGATCTGCCGGCATTCCTGCGCATGATGTCGCTCAACCGCGATATCATGATCCGCTCCTTTTCGCTGCTCGCCGCCTTCGCGCTGTTCACGCGCCAGGGCGCGCAGTTCGGCACGCTGACGCTGGCCGCCAACGCCGTGCTGATGAACCTGTTCCTGGTTGCCGGCTATTTCATCGACGGTTTCGCCACTGCCGCCGAGCAGCTCGCCGGCCGCGCCATCGGAGCGCGCGCCGCCACCGCCTTTAACCAGGCGGTGCGGCTGACGCTGCTTTGGGGACTCGGTCTGGCCGGCGCGGCGACACTCTTCTTCCTGCTGGAGGGCACGGATCTGATCGCCCTGATCACGACCGCGACGGACGTCCGCGCCATTGCCGACATCTACCTGCCCTGGGCGGCGTTCACCGCGCTCAGCGGCGTGCTGGCTTTCCAGATGGACGGTGTCTTCATCGGCGCAACATGGTCGCGCGACATGCGCAACATGATGCTGTTGTCATTCCTGGCGTTCAGCGCCGCGCTGCTGATCCTGGCGCCGGCCTTCGGTAATCACGGCTTGTGGGCGGCGTTGCATGTCTTCCTGCTGGTACGCGGCTTCAGCCTGCTCGCCATATTGCGGCTGCGGGTGCGCGCGGTCTTTGGCTGATCGCTAAAACGGTTTCGCCGCCCAGTGATCGAGGCGGCTGTCGCGAAGCTCGCGCAGCGACTTCAGCCGTTGACTGTCCATGAAACGGGCCATGCCGGAAAGAATGCGCCCCGGCAGCGCGGGCCCGGCATAGATCATGCCGGTATAGAGCTGGACGAGATCGGCGCCGGCACGGATCTTTTCCAGCGCCGTCTCGGCGGAATCGACGCCGCCGACGCCGATGATGGTGGGATCCGGGCCAAGCAGTTTTCGCATCCTTGCCAGCACGATAGTCGAGCGCTCGAACAAGGGTTTCCCCGAAAGCCCGCCGGTCTCGCCGGCAAGGCCGGCGCTGCTCAGGCCGGCTCGCGCGATCGTTGTGTTGGAGACGATGACGCCGTCCATTTGCTTGTCGCTGATCTCGGCGGCGATGTCCTCAAGCTCGGCCTCGACCAGATCCGGCGCGATCTTGAGGAACACGGGCGGTTTTGCCGGTGCTGCCGCACGCGCGGCCATGACCCGCGACAGAAGTTCGCCAAGCTGTTCGCGTGCCTGCATGTTGCGCAGGCCCGGCGTGTTCGGCGAGGAGATGTTGATTGCCAGATAACTGGCATATCGCGCGAACCGGACCACGCCGCGTTCATAGTCACTGACGCGGTCGGTGCTGTCCTTGTTGGCGCCGATGTTGACGCCGACGATGCCGGCACGGCCCATGCGGGCGGCAAGGCGCTTTTCCGCGGCGGCGTGGCCTTCATTGTTGAAGCCCAGCCGGTTGATCACTGCCCCGTCCGAAGGCAGCCGGAAGATGCGCGGCTTCGGATTGCCGGTCTGCGGCAGCGGCGTGATCGTGCCGACCTCGGCGAAGCCGAAGCCGAGGCCGAGCAGCGCGTCCGGCACTTCGGCATTCTTGTCGTAACCCGCGGCCATGCCGAGCGGGTTCGGGAAACCGAGCCCGCAACGGCTGACCTTTAACCTGTTGTCCTGCGGCGGACGACCGGCGACCGGCAGCCCGCATCTCAGCGCGGCAATCGACAGCCCATGCGCGGTTTCCGGATCGAGCGTGAACAGCAGTTTCTGGCCGATCCGGTCGAACGCGCTCATTCGGCCTCCAGCGCCGGGAATTCATGCCGGCCGTCAGCGCCGAGCGGCAATGCCTGCACCGAAACGACCGCATCGAGGCCGAGCCCGCCATAGAGATGCGGGAACAGGGCGCCGCCGCGCGAGACCTCATATTTCAGCGCATCGCCGAGGCGCGCGCTATCGACGGCGACCAGCAGCAACCGGCTTTGGCCGGCGAAATGTTTGGCCGCCGTTTCCCGAACCTGCCCGGCGGTGGAAAAATGGATGAAGCCGTCGGCGACGTCGATCGGCGCGCCGGTGAAGCCGCCTTCTCTTTCAGCCTCGCGCCACAGCGCCTCGGGAACTATCTTGTAGATGATCTCGGACATCGTTGCGCTATAGTCCGAACCGACCACGCGGGGAAGGGCAGGCCCGTGTTCTTCCCCATTTCAGGTTCATCCCCATTTCAGGCGCAAACTGTGATAGATTGCGCTGACTGGCTCATGGAGGAAAACATGCGTCTGAAACACGTCTTGATCCCCGCAGCACTGGTGTCGCTTGTCGCGGCGTCGGCCTTTTCCGAGGAAGCCGATCGCTACCGGTTGGAGAAATCGGCCAATGGCTATGTCCGCATGGATACGCAAACCGGCGCCATGTCGCTCTGCGAGGAACGCTCCGGCCAGCTCGTCTGCAAGACGGCGGCCGACGAACGTGCCGCCCTACAAGATGAGGTCGACCGGCTGCAAAGTTCGGTGAAGGCGCTCGACGAACGCGTCGCCAAGCTCGAAAATTCGCTTGCCGCCCGTTTCGAATCGACTTTGCCCAGCGAGGAGGATTTCAACAAGACGATGGGCTACATGGAGCGCTTCCTGCGCAGCTTCATGGATATCGTCAAGGACATGGACAAGGACGACGACGGCGCCAAGCTCAATTCGCAAAAGACCTAGGCAATTCGCAAAAGACCTGGGGCGGGAATAGCAAGCCGCCCACGCCGGACGGCAGGCGTAGCGTTACAATCGTTCAGATCCTGCAAGGCGGAACATCGCCAACGGGATTCGGGGAGGGATATCACCGTTGGGCTACACATTCGTCATTGCCGATGATCACCCGCTTTTTCGCGGTGCATTGAGGGAGGCACTCGCGGGTATCGGAGATGTTGCCGCCATTCACGAGGCTGGCGATTTCGAAAGCGCCAAGGCGCTTGTCCTGGCCAATGAGGATGTCGATCTGGTGCTGCTCGATCTCTCGATGCCGGGGGCAAGCGGTCTTTCCGGCCTGATTTCGCTGCGCGGCATCCATCCGGCGGTGCCGATGATGGTGGTCTCGGCGCATGACGATCCGGTGACGATCCGGCGCGCGCTCGATCTCGGCGCCTCCGGCTTCATCTCCAAATCGGCCAGCATGGAGGAGATCCGCAATGCGGTGCAGTCGGTGCTCGCAGGCGATATCGCGGCTCCCGTCGGCATCGATCTCGGCGTCGAGCGCGATCCCGAGATTTCCGACCTGATCAAGCGGCTGCAGGCGCTGACCCCGCAGCAGACGCGCGTGCTCGGCATGCTGGCTGAGGGACTGCTCAACAAGCAGATCGCCTATGAGCTCGGGGTCTCCGAAGCGACGATCAAAGCGCATGTCTCGGCCATCCTGCAGAAGCTCGGCGTCGACAGCCGCACGCAGGCGGTCATCCTTTTGTCCAAAATCGGCAGCGACCCGCTGCAGACGGCCGGCTGATTCCTATTCGGCCGCCGGCGCCAGCGGCCTGACCCTGGCCATCATCGAGCGCAGCATCGCCGGTTTCAGTGGTTTGCTGATCACCGGCACGTCGAGCCTGCCGGCGGCGGCGCGAACCTCGCTGGAGCGGTCGGCGGTGACCAGCACGGCCGGCAGGTCCTCGCCATGGATCGCACGCAACTGGGCGATCAATTCGAGGCCGGTCCTGTTGTCGAGATGATAGTCGGCAAGCACGAGGTCCGGCCGATGCATGCCGGACCTGTCGAGATCCTCCGCGCCGGAAAGCGTGTCGACGCTGCAGCCCCAACCCTCGAGCAGCAGCCGCATGCCGTCGAGGATGCGGGCGTCGTTGTCGATGCAGAGCACATGGAGCCCGGCAAGCGAGGCCGCGGCACGGGCAGGCGGCTTCGCCTCGGCCTCGCGCCGCGGTGCCTGCACGGCCACCACCGGCAGCAACACGGAAAAGCGTGTGCCCTTGCCTGGGTTGGAGAAGATCCGGATTTCGAGGCGCAGGACGCGGGCGATGCGGTCGACAATGGAGAGCCCAAGGCCGAGGCCTTCCGCCTCGCGTGCGCCCTCGTCGAGCCGGGTGAATTCGCGGAACACGGTGTTGAGCTCGTCGCCGGCAATGCCGATGCCGGTGTCGATAACCTGGATCTCGGCCAGTTCGCCGCGCCGCCGCGCGCCGACCAGGATGCGGCCACGGCGCGTATACTTGATGGCGTTGGAAACCAGGTTCTGGATCAGCCGGCGCAGCAGATTGCGGTCCGTCATGACGCTGAGCGACGACGGCATGATCGAGAGTTCGAGCTTCTTTTCGGCGGCAAGCGGCCGGAAGTCGTTGCCGATCTGGCGCAGCAGCCCGTCGAGGCCGAAGCTCGTATCGTCCGGCTTCATCGCGCCGGCATCGAGGCGCGAAATGTCGAGCACCGCGCCGAGGATGGTCTCGACCGATTCCAGCGACGATTCGATGTTCATCGCCGCCTTGCCGGCAGGTCCCTTGCCGGTCTTCTCGATCAGCGACGAGCAATAGAGGCGGGCGGCGTTCAGCGGCTGCAGGATGTCGTGGCCGGCGGCAGCGAGGAAGCGGGTCTTGCCGAGATTGGCCTCCTCGGCCAGCATCTGCGCCTGCGCCAGCTCCTCATTGACGCGGGTGAGCTCGGCGGTGCGGCTCTTCACTCGCTGTTCCAGGGATTCGTTCGCGCGCTTCAGCGCCAGATCCTGCTCGACACGTCCGGAAATGTCGGCGTAGGTGGCGACGATGCCGCCGTCCGGCATCGGATTGGAGCGCAATTCCAGGATGCGCCCGCTTGTCTTCAGCTCCATCTGCCATGGGCTGACGAAGCTGGTCAGGCGGTTGAGCATGGTGACGCGCTGGTCTGCCGGTATGTCACCGCGCTCGGCAAGGTGGCGCAGGATACGATCGAGTGAGACGCCGACCTGGCCCATCTCGTCGGGCAGGTCGAACAGCGCCCGGTACTGGCGGTTCCAGCAAATCAACCGGAAATCGCGGTCGAAGACAGTGATGCCCTGTTCCATCTGGTCGAGTGCGATCTGCAGCAGGTCGCGATTGTGCTGCAGCGCCTCGGTGGCGTCATCGAGCAGGCGGAAGGCGTCCTTGGATTCGCGGTCGTTGCGGCGCAGCAGCAGCGACAGGATCAGCCGCGCCGAAGAGGAGCCGACGGCACTGGCCAGAAGCTGCTCGGAGAAGCGGATGACATCCATGCTGGCCTGTTCGTTGCCGAGCAGTGAAGTGCCGCTGCTCTTTTCGAACGACTGAAAGGACCGCTCGGTCCGTTCGACACCGAGATAGCGCGCGATCGTGTCCTTGAGGTCGTTGACGGTAATGGTGGTGCGGAAGCGGCGCAGGCTGGGCAGCGGACCCGCTTCGCGCGGCACGAAGATCGACGCCTGGATGCGTTCCAGCGGCACAGAGGCGCGCGATAGCGAGCCGAACACAAAAAACAGCGTGTTGATCGACAGGCTCCACAGCACGCCATGGTTCAGCGGCTCGGCGACGGTGCCGAAAAGAGCCTGCGGCCGCAATGCATCGAAGCCGAACAGGCCGTGGACGAGGATGCCGGTATCGGGCGCGACGAGCGAGGGAAGCAGCAGCGTATAGCTCCAGACGACGATGCCGGCGACCATGCCAAGCGCCGCACCCCGGCCGTTGGCGCCGCGCCAGACCAGGCCGCCGATCATTGCCGGCGCGAACTGTGCGATCGCGGCGAACGACATCAGGCCGATCGAGGACAGCCGCGCGCTGTTGGTGCTCTCGCGGTAGTAGAGAAAGGCGATGAACAGCATGATGAAGATCGCCGCCCGCCGTACATTGAGGATGAGCGTCGACCAGTCCTCGTTCTCGGATGTCGTGGTCCGCAGAAGCCGGCGCACGAACAGCGGAATGACCAGGTCGTTGGAGATCATGATCGACAGCGCGACGCTTTCGACGATCACCATTGCGGTCGCCGCCGACAGCCCGCCGATGAAGGCGGCCATGGCCAGCACGTCGTGGCCGCTGAACAGCGGCAGCGACAGCACGTAAAGGTCGCTGCTGGTCCTGGGGCCGACCAGTTCCAGGCCGGCCAATGCGATCGGCAGCACGAACAGGTTGATTGCCACCAGATAGAGCGGAAACACCCATGTCGCGGTGCGCAGCTCGGCCTCGCTGCGGTTTTCGACGATGGTGACGTAGAACTGGCGCGGCAGCATGAGGATGGCAAAGCCGCTCAGGCATGTCAGCACCAGCCAGGTAGCGAGCGAGGTGTTGTAGCCCATCGCCTTGCGCACCTGCGTGTTTTCGGCGAGCTGGTCGAACATATCGCCTGGCCCGCCGAAGATCAGGAACGTGACCATCAGGCCGATCGCCAGGAAGGCGGCGAGCTTGACCACGGTCTCGACCGCCACAGCCAGCACCAGCCCGTCCTGGTGCTCGGTGGCATCGGCATGGCGCGTGCCGAACAGCACCGCAAACAGCGCCAGCAGCATGGCCACGACCAGCGAGATGTCACTGACGAACGGATCGAACGACGGCGGCGAGCCGGTATAGTGCTCGACCATCAGGCTGACCGAGCCGGAGATTGCCTTCAATTGCAGCGCGATATACGGCACGGCGCCGATGGTCGCGATCAGCGTGGCGATCGCCGCGACAGCGAAGCTCTTGCCGTAGCGGGCACCGAGAAAGTCGGCGATCGAGGTGATCTTCTCGGTCTTGGCCAGCCTGACGATGCGCTGCAGCAGCGGAAAGCCGAACACGAACACCAGGACCGGTCCGATATAGATGCCGAGGAACTCCAGGCCGCGCTCGGAGGACAGGCCGACCGAGCCGAAGAAAGTCCAGGAGGTGCAGTAGATCGCGAGGCTGAGCGCATAGATGAACGGCCGGGCGCGGCCGGGCCCGGTTGAAGTCGAGCGGCGGTCGCCCAGGCTGGCGATGACGAACAGCAACGTCACATAGGCGATCGCGATGATGACGATGAACCAGCCTTGCACGGCTCGAACTTCCTCCCTGCGCCGGCTTTTTCATCCGGCCTTCCAGACGCAATCACAGCTTGGCGACCGAGTCCATCGCGGCTTTCGGCGTATTATATCGGCTGCGTCGGGCAATCGTGACCGGCTGAAACCAGCTTTTGCTCCTGTTGCAACCGCAGGTTTTTGCTATTCTGCCTGCCGGTCGATGCCGGAGGAGCGGCAGAACGGCCGGTCAAGACAAGGAGGCGTCGAATGCTGAAAGAGTTTCAGGAATTCATTTCCAGGGGCAATGTGATGGACCTGGCCGTCGCCGTCATCATTGGCGCTGCCTTCGGCAAGATCGTCACCTCGCTGGTCGACGACATCATCATGCCGGTCATCGGGGCGATTTTGGGCGGATTGGACTTCAACAACTACTTTCTGCCCTTGTCCTCGGCCGTTAACGCCACATCGCTGGCTGAGGCAAAGAAACAGGGCGCGGTCTTCGCCTATGGCAGCTTCATCACCGTGGCGCTGAACTTCCTTATCCTCGCCTTCATCATCTTCCTGATGGTCAAAGCGGTGAACAATCTGCGCCAGCGGCTGGAGCGCGAGAAACCGGCCGCCCCGGCCGCTCCGCCGCCGGCCGATGTCGCGCTGCTCACCGAAATTCGCGATCTCCTCGCCAGAAAGTAGCGCCTGCGGTAACTTTCTGGACCAAAACCCCGGTCGCTTGCGGCCGGGGTTTTCTGTTTTCGTCCGCCCTGAAACACGCTAGCAGTCGAGCAAACGAAAGCGGACCATCCATGACCCTGATCGATACTCTGCGCGCCGAAGCGCGGGCGGCGCCTGAAAGCGGCATTGTCGCCGTCATGAATCGCGGCCGCGGCCGCGACGGCATGATCCCGCTCTGGGCCGGCGAGGGCGACCTGCCGACGCCTGCCTTCATCACCGATGCCGCCGCCAAGGCGATGGCTGGCGGCGAAACCTTCTACACCTGGCAGAGGGGCATTCCTGAACTCAGGCAGGCGCTCGCCCGCTACTACACCAGGCATTTCGGCAAGACTTTCGCCAACGAGGAATTCATCGTCACCGGCTCCGGCATGCATGCCATCCAGATGGCCATCGATGCGGTGGCCGGCAAGGGCGACGAACTCGTCTACCTGTCGCCGGCATGGCCGAACTTCGCCGCCGCCGCCGGCATCGCGGGCGCCGTTCCAGTCGCGGTCACGCTCGATCAGTCGGGCAATGGCTGGTCTTGCGATGTCGACAAGATCGCAGCGGCGATCACGCCACGGACCAAGGCGCTGTTCGTCAACACGCCGTCCAACCCGACCGGCTGGACCGCCGACAAGGAGACGCTGCAGGCGATCCTCGATCTCGCCCGCGAAAGGGGCCTGTGGATCATCGCCGACGAGATCTACTCGCTGTTTCATTACGGCCATGGCCGCGCGCCGTCCTTCATCGACATCATGGCCGATGAGGATCGCATCCTGTTCGTCAATTCCTTTTCCAAGAACTGGGCGATGACCGGCTGGCGCATCGGCTGGATCAAGATCCATCCCGCCTTGCAGCAGGTGTTCGAGAACCTGGTCCAGTATTCGACTTCCGGCGTTGCGCAGTTCATGCAGCGCGGCGCCGTCGTCGCCCTCGACGAAGGCGACGCCTTCATCGTCGAGCAGGTGGAGCGGGCGAGGGCGGCGCGCGACCTGGTCTGCGGCATTCTCGCTACCACCGGCAGGGCGCGGTTCACAGTGCCGCAGGGCGCATTCTATTTGTTCTTTGCGGTCGACGGCATCACCGATTCCCGCGCTGCCGCCTTCGACATGCTCGACCGCGCCAATGTCGGCCTGGCGCCCGGCACCGCCTTCGGCCCCGGCGGCGAAGCCTTCCTCAGGCTGTGCTTCCACCGCCGCCTCGACCAGCTCGAGGAAGCGGCAAATAGGCTGGCGAAATGGATGAAGACTGTCTGAGCGACTTCGCTCTGACGACCAAATGGTTCTCGGCGTAGAGTTTTAAACGACCTTCAGCCGCCCGACTTCGGCACCAGCAGCGGAATGACGCGATCGCTTTTGGCGACCGACGGTCGGCCGGCGGACCCGTACGGAATCCCCAACGCGTCCCATGTCTCGACCAGTGCGTCCTGCAGCGACGCGATCAGCGCGTCCGAATGGAACGGTGTCGGCGTGATGCGCAGCCGCTCGGTGCCGCGCGGCACTGTCGGGTAGTTGATCGGCTGGATGTAGATGCCGTGCACACCGAGCAGGCGGTCGGTGGCCATCTTGCAGAGCTCGGGATCGCCGACCAGAAGCGGCACGATGTGGGTAGGCGACTCCATCACCGGCAGGCCGGCCGCGGCCAGCACTTGCTTGGTCCGTGTCGCCTGACGCAGCTGCGCATCGCGCTCGGCCTGCGAGCGCTTGAGATGGCGGATCGAGGTGGTTGCCGCGGCAGCGATCGCCGGCGGCAACGCCGTGGTGAAGATGAAGCCCGGCGCATAGGAGCGCACCGCGTCGATCACCGCAGTGTTGCCGGCGATGTAGCCGCCAAGCGTGCCGAACGCCTTGGCCAGTGTGCCCTCGATGATGTCGATGCGGTCGGCCAGCCCTTCGCGCTCGGTGATGCCGCCGCCGCGCGGCCCGTACATGCCGACGGCGTGGACCTCGTCGATGTAGGTCATGGCGTTGTAACGCTCGGCGAGATCGACGATCTGCTTGATCGGCGCGATGTCGCCGTCCATCGAATAGACGCTCTCGAAGACAATCAGCTTGGCGCGCTCGCGGCCGGCCGTCTGCAGCAGGCTTTCGAGATGCGCGACGTCGTTATGGCGGAAGATCTTCTTCTCGGCGCCCGAGCGCCGCACGCCCTCGATCATCGAAGCGTGGTTGAGCTCGTCCGAGATGATCAGGCAATTGGGAAGCAGCTTTGCAATGGTCGAGATCGACGCCTCGTTGGAAACGAAGCCGGAGGTGAAAACCAGTGCCGCTTCCTTGTCGTGCAGGTCGGCCAGCTCCAGTTCGAGCTCGACCAGCGGGTTGCTGGTGCCGGAGATGTTGCGGGTGCCGCCGGCCCCCGACCCCATCTTGCCTGCCGCCTTCTGGAACGCGGCAATGACGTCGGGATGCTGGCCCATGCCGAGATAGTCGTTGGAGCACCAGACGGTGATTTCCTCGGCGCGGCCATTGGCGCGCCAGATGGCGCGCGGGAATTTCCCGACGATACGCTCAAGGTCGGCGAAGACGCGGTAGCGACGCTCCGCATGGAGCTGGTCGATCGCTTCCTCGAAAAACCGCTGATAGTTCATGTCGCCTTCCCAGTTTTGCGCGGGATCATAGTCATTGGCCCATTCGTCGTCCACCTGGCCTTTTTGGTCAAAATGCCACGCCCCGAGCCTGTTCCTAACGACCACGGAACGTGGCCTATTCCCTTGATGTGGATCAATCTTGTTTCACGACAATGCCACGCGCCGATGAGACCGGTTACCGCAGGTTCTAATGGCCTGGCGGCAGGTTTTCCAGTAAGGCGGCGTTTGAGACAGTTCCGACAAATCATGAATAGCGAGGATGCGGATGACGGTTTTGGTGACAGGCGGGGCCGGCTATATCGGTAGCCATATGGTCTGGGAATTGCTGGACACGGGCGACAACGTCGTCGTCCTCGACCGGCTTTCCACCGGCTTTGAATGGGCGGTGGCCCCGGAAGCAAAGCTCGTCGTCGGCGACGTCGCCGACAGGGAACTGGTCGCCTCGATCATTCGCGACAATAAGGTCGACGCGATCATCCATTTCGCCGGCTCGATCGTGGTCCCCGAATCGGTCGCCGACCCGCTTGCCTATTACGAGAACAACACCTGCAAGACGCGCACCTTGATCGAGACCGCGGTGCGCGAAGGCGTGCCCAATTTCATCTTTTCCTCGACCGCCGCCGTCTATGGCGGCGCCGGCCTGGAGCCGGTGCGCGAGGATGCCCGGCTTGCGCCGGAATCGCCCTATGGCCTGTCCAAGCTGATGAGCGAATGGATGCTGCGCGACGCGGCAATTGCCCATGGGTTGCGCTATACGGCGCTGCGCTATTTCAACGTCGCCGGCGCCGATCCGAAGGGCCGCACCGGCCAGTCGACGCCCGGTGCCACGCATCTGATCAAGGTCGCTTGCGAGACGGCGCTCGGCAAGCGCCCCTTCATGCAGGTGTTCGGCACCGACTATCCGACGCCGGACGGTACCTGCATGCGCGACTATATCCACGTCAGCGACCTGGCGGCGGCGCATCGGCTGGCGCTTCAGCGGCTGCGTGCCGGCGGATCGAGCCTGGTCGCCAATTGTGGTTACAGCCACGGCTATTCGGTGCTCGAGGTCATCGACAGCGTCCGCCGCGTCTTCGGCCATGATTTCGAGGTACGGATGGGCGATCGCCGCGCCGGCGACGCCGCCGCGGTCGTCGCCAATTCGGAGCTGGCGCGCGGCGAGCTCGGCTGGACCCCGCAGCGCGACAACCTCGACCGGATCGTTGCCGATGCGCTTGCCTGGGAGCGCATCCTGACCAGCAAGAATTCGGCTCTGGGGTGAAGTGGGCTCTCCGCAAAGGTTGGTTCAGCGCGCTGGGGGCGGAATGAAAATCCTGGTGCTTGGGGCCGGCGTCGTCGGTACGGCGGCGGCCTATTATCTGGCCAGCGACGGCCATGAGGTGACGGTGATCGAGCGCCATCCGGCGGCAGCACGCGGCACCAGCCGGTCGAATGCCGGCCTTGTGTCGCCCGGGGATGCCACCGCCTGGGCCTCGCCAGCCGCGCTGAAGACGTTCCTGCGCGGCCTCTACAACCACGATCTCGGCATCAAGGTGCGGCTGCGCTTCGATCCGTATTTTTTCGCCTGGAGCCTGCGCTTCCTGCGCCAGTGCACGCATAAGCGCATGCGCGCCAACACCGACGTCAAGCTGCGTCTGGCGCTCTATTCGCGCGACTGCATCAACGCCGTCTCCGCCGAAACCGGCATCCACTATGACGAGCGCAAGAAAGGCATTCTGTATTTCTTCCGCTCGCAGCAGAGCTTTGATACCGGCACCGACAATTATCGTTATCTCGGCGAACACGGCCTGCCGATCGAGATCGTCGGCCGCGACCGGCTGGTCGAGCTCGAACCCGGCCTTGCCGGCGCCAAGGACAAGATAGCCGGCGGCGTCTATTCGCCGATCGACCAGACCGGCGACTCCAGCCAATTCACGCAGCGCCTCGCTGCCTATGCCGCCGAGAAACTCGGCGTCCAATTCCTCTACGGCACCACGGTCGAAGGCCTCGACATCGACGGCGACCGGGTGCGCGCCGTGATGACCTCGGCCGGCCCGGCGGCCGGTGACGCGGTGGTCATTTCCATGGGGCCTGAGAGCGGTCTGCTCGGCCGCCGCTACGGCATCGACCTGCCCGTCTATCCCGTGAAGGGCTACACCGTGACTGTTCCGCTGGAAGATGAAAGCAAGGGGCCGATCATGGGCGGCGCCGACGAGGACCGGCTGATCGGCTATTCCAGGCTGGGAAATCGGCTGCGGATGTCCTCGACGGCGGAGTTCACCGGGTTCGACCGCACGTTCAAGCCACGCGATTTCAACTCGATCCTGAACACCGGCAAGGACCTGTTCCCCGGCGCTTTCGACGAGAGCAAGGCTGAGCTCTGGGCTGGACTTCGCCCGATGATGCCGAACTCCGTGCCGGTCATCGGACGGGCGCGGTACGACAATCTCTACCTCGACACCGGCCACGGCCATCTCGGCTGGACCATGGCCTGCGGTTCGGGAAAATTCCTTGCCGACATAGTTGCCGGCCGCAAGCCGGAGATCGATCCGCAAGGGCTGGTCTACAGGAACTAGGCATCTCCAGACATCAGGGCGCCATGAGCTCGGCGGTCAGGCTCGTTCGTCGACCGCCGCACGCCACGAGCGCGCGTAGTTCGCCCAACTCGGATCGGCCGACGGTTCGGTCCTTTCGCCTCTGCCTTGCGGTGTCCCCTGGTCCGACGCCAGCAAGGCGGCGCCGATGCTGGTGCCTGTCGCAGCCCCGGAGGCAATGACGGCGCGCGCCGCCGCCGCAGCCAGCATGCGGGTGAACAGCCGGTTGCGGGCGAAGGGTCCTTCGACGATGGTGGGACCGTCCGCGCCGATCAGGTCGAGGCAGGTCGCGGTCATCAGCGCCAGGTAGAACGAGATGGCGACAAAGCGCTGGCCGACGCTCATACCGTCCGCGTTAAGCCATGATGCGGTATGATGCGGAAACGGCCCCGAACCCTGTTGGGTCGAGGGCAATAGGGACGTCTTGCGCGCCAGCACCGTGGCAACATCGTCTTCCGTCCAGTTCTCCGATTGGCCCTCGGTCAGCACGGAAAACTCGCGGCCACCCATGAAGCGCGCCGACGGCACGGGATCGCCGAGCGCGTTGACATTGACCAGCGTATCGCGTGCCGGGTCGAGCGCGATCTTGTTGCCTCCGACTGCCATCGACACCACCCAGGTGCCGGTCGAGACCACGGAGAAAGGCGGTCTGTCGGACAGGAGATGCGGCAGCAGCGAGGCGTTGGAATCGTGCAGGCCGCAAAACACCGGCGTTTGCGAGTCGAGCCCGGTCCGTGTCGCAAGCGCGGGCAGGATCGGCCCGAGGCGGTCCTTCGCCGGCCGTACCGGCGCCATTAGCCGGCGCCATTCCAGCCGGTCGACCAGCGACGAAAAATCCGCTTTCCACGGGTTCCACAGATCGGTGTGGCAGCCGAGCGAAGTCGCCTCGCTGGCGGCGACGCCGGTCAGGCGCAAGGCCCAGTATTGCGGATACATCAGGATCGCGGCGGTTCTGGCGAAATCCGCCGGAAAGCGCTTCTGCTGCCAGAACAGCTGCGCGCCGAGATTGAGGCCGGCCGGCAGGCGCGGCGTGCCGGTCTCGGAGAACGCCGGACGGATCGTGTCATAGTCCCCGGCAAGGGCATCCGGCCCGTCGAATTCGTAGTCGAGCACCGGCAGCGCCAGTTCGCCTGATGCGTCGACCAGCACGCCCGTTGCGCCATGGGTGGTGATCGATATCGCACCGATGCGCTGCTCGCGATCGATCTCGGCCAGGCTGCCAAGGATAAACGCCCATAACCGCTCGACGTCATGGTGCGGGTATGGGCCTTGCCGAACCGGCTCGTTCACCATCCTGCGCAGCGCGACTTCGCTTGCTGCGGCAAGATCGACCAGCGCCACCTTGGCGTTGGTCTTGCCGATATCGATGACGGCGACGTGGCGGGTCATTCCATATGGAACATTGTTTCCAGCGGCACCGCCACCGGCTCGTTGTTCGGCTTGGTCTCCATGATGTCCGCCATCTCGGCCCACCAACGCTGCATCACCGGATGCTTCGGCAATTCGTCCATGCCATGGTCGTCACGGCGCCACAGCACGCCGAACAAGGTGTTGGTCTCTTCGTCGAGATGGATCGAGTAATCGGAGATACCGGCCTGCTTGAGCAGCGCGACCAGCGACGGCCAGATCTCGTCGTGGCGCCTCTTGTATTCGGCCTTCATGCCCGGATTGAGCTTCATCTTGAACGCGTATTTCTCCGGCATCAGGCAAAGCGCTCCCGCCGCACGCGCCGCCACAGGATCGGCAGCGCGATGACGATGATCAGCAGCAGGCCGATGAAGATCGACATAACGATCCCCGGCACGTTGAGCAGGCCGAGGCCGAAGGTCACCAGTCCCATGATGAAGGCGGCCAGCACCACACCCAGAATGCTGCCGGCGCCGCCCAGGATGCTGACGCCGCCGAGCACCACCATGGTGATGACTTCCAGCTCGTAGCCCTGTGCGATGGACGGCCGGGTCGAGCCGAGCCGCGATGTGATCAGCACCGAGGCGATGCCCGCCATCAGGCCGGTCAGGCAAAACAGGATGAATTTGATACGGCCGACGCGTACGCCGGAAAACTGCGCCGCGACCGGGTTGTTACCGATGGCAAAGACCCGGCGGCCGAAGCTCGTCCGGTGCAGAAGGAACCAGTAGACGACTGCCGCGATCAGGAAAAGCGTCAGTTCGAACGACACCACCCACCAGACATAGCCCTGGCCGAAGAAGGCGAAGCTCGCGGGATAGCCCTTGTAGGCCTGGTCGCCGAGGATGATGAAGGCAATGCCGCGAAACAGGCTCATCGTGCCGATGGTGACGACGATCGACGGCAAGCCGAGCCTGGTGACGAGCAGTCCGTTGAAGGCGCCGCAGCCGAGCCCGACGACGAGGCCGATTGCCACCAGTTCAGGCATGCCGGCGCCGGCCTGCACCGCCATACCCATCATTGTTGACGCCAGCGCGATGATGGCGGCCACCGACAGGTCGATTTCGCCGGAGATGATCAGCAGCGCCATGGCCAGCGCGATCAGCGCCTTTTCCGTGAAGTTGAAGGTCAGGTCCGACAACGACCACGCGTCGAGGAAGTAGGGCGAGGCAAAGCTGTTGACGGCAAAGATGGCAACCGCCACGACGACCAGCAGCGCCTCCCATGAGAAGATCGCCGACGTCAGCGGCTTGTCGAGCCGGTCGGGAATATGGCGTGGGGCAGGGGTGTCGGTCATGCCGCTTCCGCCTTCTTGAGGATGATGCGGCCTTGCCGGCGTTCGCCGCGCGCGTTGAGCACCACGGCCAGGATGATGGCGCTGCCTGAAATCGCCATCTGCCAGAAGGGTGAAATGTTGATCACCGGCAGCGCGTTGGAGATGATGCCGAGGAACAGCGCGCCGAGCACCGCGCCGCCGACCGAGCCGATGCCGCCGGCGATCGAAATGCCGCCGATGACGCAGGCGGCGATGATGTTGAGCTCATAGCCGTTGGCGACCTCGACCGAGGCGATGACGTAGCGCGAGATCCAGAGATAGCCACAGAGGCCGCCGATCATCCCCGAAATGCAGAAGACGATGAATTTCGTCCGGCCGACATCGATGCCGGCATAGACCGATGCGGTCGGGTTGACGCCGATGGCATAGATCGAGCGGCCGAGCGCGGTGCGCGTCATCACGAGGAAGAACAGCGCAATAACCAGCAGGGCGATCCACGACAGTACCGGAATGCCGAGGAAAGCCGCGCGCTGCAACCCGATGAAATCAGCGCTCATCTGGTCGGCGTTGACCCAGGCGCCGCCTGAAATGACGAACGTGGCGCCGCGGTAGATGGTGAGGGTGCCGAGCGTTACCACGATCGAGGGAATGTTCAGCCGCCATACCAGCAGGCCGTTGATGGCGCCGAGCACCAGGCCGACCAGCAGTGCGATGACGATCAGCAGCGGGATCGGGATCGCCGGATGCGCGGCGTTCAGCATTGCCACCACCATGCCGGTGAAGCAGAGATTTGAAGCCATCGACAGGTCGATCGAGCGGGTCAGGATGACGACCATCTGGCCGAGCGCCAGGATCATCAGGATCGACGTGTCGTTGAACACCTGGCGCAGGTTGGCCGGATCGGCAAAACCTGGAAACCGCGTGGAGATCAGCCCGATCAGCACGACGATTGCCGCCAGCAGCCAGACCTCGCGATATTTGAGAAGAGCCTTCATGCCGCGATCCCCGCTGCCGTCCTGACCAAGGTTTCGGCGTCGAGCCCTTTATTGTCGTAGACCTCGGCAATGCGGCCCTCGCGCATAACGACGACGCGGTCCGACATGCCGAGGATTTCCGGCAATTCGGACGACACCATGATCACCGACAGGCCTTGCGCGACGAGCTCGGCCATGAAGCCGTGCACGGCCGCCTTCGAGCCGATGTCGATGCCCTTGGTCGGCTCGTCCAGGATGATCACCTTGGGCGCGGTCGCCAGCCATTTGGCGATGACGATCTTCTGCTGGTTGCCGCCCGACAGCGTGCCGACGTCCTGGCTGAGCGAGGAGGCGCGCAGATCGAGCCGCTCGGTGTAGGAGCGGGCCAGCGCGAACTCTTCGGCCAGCCGCAATATGCCGGATTTGGATGTCTGTTTGAGCGATGGCAGCGAGACATTCTGGAAGATCGGCAGGCCGATCACCACGCCTTGCTTGCCGCGCTCCTCCGGCACATAGACGATGCCGGCGTCGATCGAATCCGCCGCCGATTTCGGCGCGATTGCCTTACCCTCCAGCGTGATCGTGCCGCCGCTGGTGCGGGTGATGCCTGATATCGCCTGCATCACCTCGCTGCGCCCGGCGCCGACAAGGCCGTAGAAGCCGAGGATTTCGCCCCTGTGCAGCTCGAAGCCTATGTCGTCGAACTCGGTCGGGTGCGACAGGCCGGAGACGGCCAGCACCGGCGCGCCGATCTCGGCCTTGCGCTGCGGAAAGATGTGATCGACCGAGCGGCCGACCATCATGCGCACGATCTGGCTCTGGCCGGCGTCCTTGATCAGGCCTTCGCCGACCATCTCGCCGTCGCGGAACACGGTATAGCGGTCGGCGATGCGGTAGATCTCATCGAATTTGTGGCTGATGAACAGGATCGCCTTGCCGTCGCTCTTGAGGAATTCGATCAGCAGGAAAAGCTCTTCGATCTCCTTCATCGAAAGCGCTGCCGTCGGCTCGTCCATGATGACGATCCGCGCGTCGATGGACATGGCGCGGGCAACCGCGACCAGGTGCTTGTTGGCAATGCCGAGATCCTTCAGCCTGGCGTCGGCGTCGATATGGCCGGCGCCCATCGTGTCGAGCACCTCGCGGGCATTCTTGCGCATGGTGCGCCAGTCGATGGTTTTGAAACGCGTGCGCGGCGCATGGCCGAGGAAGATGTTTTCGGCCACCGTCAGGTCGTCGAACAGCACGGTTTCCTGGTGGATGGCGGTGATGCCGTGCCCGAACGCGGCGTGGGCGCTGGGCAGTGTGACCGGCTGGCCGTCGATGCTGATCGTGCCAGCATCCGGCTGGTAGATGCCGGTCATGATCTTGACCAGCGTCGACTTGCCGGCACCGTTTTCGCCGATCAGCGCGGTTACCTGGCCGGGATAGAGCAACAGGCCGACATTGTGCAGCGCCCGCACGCCGGGAAAGCTTTTCGAGATGCCGGACAGCGTCAGGCGCGGTCCGGATGACAAAGGCGCTTCATTTGCCACTTCGTGCTGGGCTGTCGTGTCCATAATCGTATCAGGCCCTGTAGCAAGGTTCGTTTGAAAGCGCGGCGGAACCTGAGCCCCGCCGCACCGTTTCGAAGGTTCCAGGATCAATAGATCTTGGAGAACTTTTCGATGTTCGACTTGTCGAACTGGAATGGCGGAGCCATCGCAGCCGAGTTGGTGTCGTCGAGCGTGACCTTGCCGACGCGGCCGATCGACAGCGTAGCACCGGGCTTGGCCTCTTCCTTCTTCACCGCCAGGTCGTGGGCGAGGTAGACGGCGGAGTAGCCGAGATCGATCGGGTTCCACAGCGCAACCGCCTGGCTGGCGCCATTGTCGATGAACTTTTTGAACTCCGACGGCAGCGCCAGGCCGGTGACGTTGACCTTGCCGATCAGGCCCTCGTCGGTCACCACCTGCGCGGCGGCAACGACGCCGACCGTGGTCGGTGCGATGATCGCCTTGAGGTTCGGATAGGACTTCAGCAGGCCCTTGGCTTCGTCCGTGCTCTTGGCCGAGTCGTCGTCGCCATAGACGGTGGCGACGAGCTTGATCTTGGGGAACTTCTCCGGCAGCACCTTCTTGGCCGCGTCGATCCAGGCATTCTGGTTGGTCGCGGTCGAAGAAGCCGACAGGATGGCGACATCGCCGCCTTCCGGCAGGTAGTCGGCGGCCAGCTTGATGATGGTCTCACCGATCAGGTTGGTATCGGAGGGGTTGAGGTGAAGCTGGCGTCCTTCCGGCGCGACGCCTGAATCCCACGAGATGACGGTAATGCCGCGCTGCATCGCCTTCTTCAGCACTGGCACCAGCGCGTCGGCGTCGTTCGCCGAAATGGCGATGGCATTGACCTTCTGGGCGATCAGCGAATTGACCACTTCGATCTGCGCTTCGGCGGTCGCCTTGGTCGGGCCGGTGTAGATGATGTCGACATCGCCGAGCTCCTTGGCCGCCTCTTCGGCGCCCTTGTTGGCGGCGTCGAAGAAGCCGTTGCCGAGCGACTTCACCACCAGCGCGATCTTGACGTTTTCGGCGTAGGCGGCATTCACGAACATGGCGGCGGAGAACGCCGCCGTAACCATCAATTTCTTCAGAAAGCTCATCGAATATCCTCCCTTGAGCGTTGCATTCCATCGCCGCTGCGGGCGTGAGTGGTTCTCAGGCCTGCAGCGAAGATTCTTCCTTGTTGGTTGCCGTTGTGCGGGCGATGATCAGCGTCACGCCGGCGGTCTCCAGCATCTTGGCTTCGCGATCCTCGATGGCGTCGTCGGTGATCACCGTGGCGATGCGCGACAGGCCGCACAGGATCAGGCTCGAGCGTTTGCGGAACTTCGAGGAATCGACCAGCACCACCAATTCGTCTGCCTGGTCGATCAGTTTCTGCTCGGCCTGGATCAGCAGCGGGTCGCCTTCCATAAGACCGAGCGGCCCCAGCCCTTGCGCGCCCATGAACATGCGGCGCGCGTAGAAATTGCGCGTCACGTCATTGTCGAACGGCGACAGGATGATGTTCTGCTCGCGGTAGATGGTGCCGCCCGACAGCATCACCGTGTTCTTGGAGTGCCTGAGCAAGTGCTCCGCGATCGGGAAGGAATTGGTGAAGATCGGCATGCGGCGGCCGGTCAGGAAATGCACCATCTGGAAGGTGGTGGTGCCGCCATTGATGATGATCGGCTCGCCGTCCTTGCACAGATCCACGGCTTCCCGCGCGATTGCCCGCTTCTGCGAAGCGTTGATGGTCTCGTTGACGGAAAAGGGCCGGCCGGCAAGGCCGATGAACTGCGGCGGCGAAAGCGCCTCGGCGCCGCCGCGCACCCGGCGCAGCCGTTTTTGCACATGCAATGCCGCGATGTCGCGCCGGATCGTCGCCTCCGACGACTCCGTCAGGTCGACCATCTCCTGCACCGTCACCACAGGCTTTTCCTGGACGGCGGACAGAATGATCCTGTGGCGCTCTTTCTCGTGCATGGTTCCTCCCTGCCGGAGCATCTAGTCACCCAAAGCGCGCAGTGTCAATCATTTCCGATCAGATAATTTCATTGTGCAATGCAATATGACTGATATTGATCGTTTGTGATTGACAAGGCCGCCGCTTGCGTAGAAATTCGTACAAAAGGGACCCGCGCCGTTTGCGTGTCCCAAAGGGAGGATACCTATGCTCGACAAGCGCTCCGGCACGCGCCTCGCCAATCTTTGGGATGACGCAAAAGCGCAAGCAATGAGCGAGCCCGAACGTCTGGTCTATCGCTCGAATGTTCTTGGCTCCGACAAGCGCGTCACCAACTATGGCGGCGGCAACACCTCCTCCAAGATCTGGCAAAACGATCCGCTCACCGGCGAGAGCGTGGAAGTGCTGTGGGTCAAGGGCTCGGGCGGCGACAGCGCCTCGATCAAGCTCGACGGCTTCGCCACGCTCTACATGGACAAATTGCGCGCGCTGAAAGGTCTCTATCGCGGCCTCGAACATGAAGACGAGATGGTCGGCTATCTGCCCCATTGCACCTTCAACCTCAACCCGCGCGCGGCTTCCATCGACACGCCGCTGCATGCCTTCGTGCCGAAGCCCTATGTCGACCATATGCATCCCGATGCCATCATCGCCATTGCCGCCGCCAAGGATTCGCAGGCGCTGACCAAGGAAATCTTCGGCGACACGATCGGCTGGCTGCCATGGAAACGTCCGGGCTTCGAGCTCGGCCTATGGCTGGAGAAATTCTGCCGCGAAAACCCCGAAGCCAAGGGTGTCGTACTGGCCAGTCATGGCCTGTTCAGCTGGGGCGACACGCCGAAGGAATGCTACGAGACGACGATCTCGGTGATCAACCAGGCGATCGACTGGTTCGAGCGCAAGAGCCATGGCAAGCCGATTTTCGGCGGCGAAGTCGTCAAATCCCTCGATGCGCCTGCGCGTCGCGCCGTGGCCGCAAAACTGATGCCGAGGATCCGTGGCCTGATCTCGGAGAACAGCCACAAGCTCGGCCATTTCGACGATTCCCCTGCCGTGCTCGAATTCGTCAATTCCAGGGATTTGCGGCCGCTGGCGGCACTCGGCACGTCCTGCCCGGACCACTTCCTGCGCACCAAGATCCGGCCGCTGGTCATCGAGTTCGACCCCCAAAATCCCGACGTCGATGCCGTCATTGCCCGTCTTGCCGATGATGTGGCGGAGTATCGCGTCGGCTATCAGGCCTATTATGACCGCTGCAAGCACGCTGACTCGCCTCCGGTGCGCGACCCTAACGCGGTGGTCTATCTGATGCCGGGCGTCGGCATGTTCACCTTCGCCGGCGACAAGGCGACGGCGCGCATTTCGGGCGAATTCTACGTCAACGCCATCAACGTCATGCGCGGCGCCTCGACGGTCTCGACCTATGTCGGCCTGCCCGACCAGGAAGCCTTCGACATCGAATACTGGCTGCTCGAAGAGGCAAAGCTGCAGCGCCTGCCGAAACCAAAGGCTCTTGCCGGCCAGATTGCGCTGGTCACCGGCGGCGCCGGCGGCATCGGCCGGGCCACCGCCAACCGGCTGCTGCGCGAGGGCGCGTGCGTCGTGCTGGCCGATATCGACGAAGCAGCCCTTGCCAGCGCCAATGACGAGCTTGCCAAGGCCTATGGCAAGGATTTCGTGCGGCCCGTAGTCATCAACGTCACGTCCGAGGATCAGGTGATCTCCGGCTTTGCCGAAACGGCGGTCGAATTCGGCGGCATCGATATTCTGGTCTCCAATGCCGGCCTGGCCTCCTCGGCGCCGATCGAGGACACCACGCTGACGCTGTGGAACAAGAACATGGACATCCTGTCGACCGGCTATTTCCTGGTTTCGCGGGAGGCGTTCCGGCTGTTTCGGGCGCAGAAGATCGGCGGCAACGTCGTCTTCGTCGCCTCCAAGAATGGGCTTGCCGCATCGCCAAACGCCGCCGCCTATTGCACTGCCAAGGCCGCCGAAATCCATCTGGCACGCTGCCTGGCGCTGGAAGGCGCGGAAGCGCAGATCAGGGTCAATGTCGTCAACCCCGACGCTGTGCTGCGCGGCTCGAAGATCTGGACCGGCGAATGGAAGGAACAGCGCGCCGCCGCCTACAAGATGTCGACCGACGATCTCGAGGAGCACTACCGCTCGCGTTCGATGCTGAAGCGGTCGGTGTTCCCCGAAGACATCGCCGAGGCGATCTATTTCTTCGCCTCCGATATGTCGGCCAAATCGACCGGCAACATCATCAACGTCGACGCCGGCAACGCACAGAGCTTTACGCGATAAGCAGTCGTTTGAGGGTTGGCGCCGACGCCGGAGCTTTACCCTTCTCCCCGTCACCATACGGGGAGAAGGTGCCGGCAGGCGGATGAGGGGCAGCGCCAACCGAACGCATTTGGGAGGAAACTTTAGTGTCCGAAACCATCATCTCCGCCGATGTTGTCGAGAAAGACAATGCCGCGCGCAACGCCAATCTCAAGCGCGACTACGAGTCTCTCGGCGAGCGCCTCGACCGCCGCGGCATCGCCATCGACGCCATCCGCGACAAGGTCGAGAAATTCGCCGTCGCCATCCCGTCCTGGGGCGTCGGCACCGGCGGCACCCGCTTTGCCCGCTTTCCCGGCGCCGGAGAGCCGCGTGACATTTTCGACAAGATCGAGGACTGCGCCGTCATCCGGCAATTGACGCAGGCGACGCCGACCGTCTCGCTGCATATTCCCTGGGACAAGGCCGATCCGAACCGGCTGAAGCAGGCGGCATCCCGCTTCGGCCTCGGCTTCGACGCCATCAACTCCAACACCTTCTCCGACGCCAGGGACCAAAAACTTTCCTATAAATTCGGCTCGCTGTCGCATGCCGATGCAGCAACACGCCGGCAGGCGGTCGAGCACAATCTCGAATGCATCGAGATCGGCAGGACGCTGGGCTCCAAAGCGCTGACGGTATGGATCGGTGACGGCTCGAACTTTCCCGGCCAGGTCAATTTCGCCAAGGCATTCGAGCGCTATCTCGACGCGATGAAGGAGATCTATGCCGGACTGCCGGACGGCTGGAAACTGTTCACCGAGCACAAGATGTACGAGCCGGCCTTCTATTCGACCGTCGTGCAGGATTGGGGCACCAACTACATCATCGCCAAAGAGCTTGGCGACAAGGCGTTCTGTCTGGTCGACCTTGGCCATCACGCCCCCAACGTCAACATCGAGATGATCGTGTCGCGACTGATCCAGTTCAAGAAACTTGGCGGCTTCCATTTCAACGATTCGAAATACGGCGACGACGATCTCGACGCCGGCTCGATCGATCCCTACCGGCTGTTCCTCGTCTTCAATGAACTGGTCGATGCCGAGCTTTCAGGTGCAGAAGGGTTCGATCCGGCTCACATGCTCGACCAGAGCCACAACGTCACCGACCCGATCGAAAGCCTGATGCTGTCGGCAATTGAGGTGCAGCGCGCCTATGCTCAGGCGCTGCTGGTCGACCGCAAGGCGCTCGAAGGTTTCCAGGACGCCAATGACGCGCTGATGGCGACGCAGACGCTGAAGATAGCCTATCGCACCGACGTCGAGCCGATCCTTGCCATGGCGCGGCTGAAGACCGGCGGCGCCATCGATCCGGTCGCCGCCTACCGCGCCGCCGGCTACCGAGCGAAGGTCGCAGCCGAACGGCCGGCGGTGGCGAGCGTCGGCGGCGGGATTGTTTGATGTTGGGGGTGAAAATGAAAAACCCGCCACGAAGGGCGGGTCGTTGGAGCCAATTAGCACCACACTCAAATTAGTAGCATAGCTGCCGGCACAAAGCAAGAACAAAATTGCTGTAACGTGAAAATTCTGGGAGCCGCGATGAAGCGTGGCCTTGTTTCCAACGCTGCGGCGCTCAGAAGTAACGGCATGGATCCTAGGGTCTCCGCGACGTCGCTTCGCTCCTGCTCCGCCCTAGGATGACGAAGGCGTGAGGGCCTACAGCTAATCGCAGATGTTGGGGATTGGCGGCTGATGGCAATGGCAAACGTTGCAGGCTGGCGGCTGCTGGCAAATCGCAAACTTTCGGGATTAGCCGATCCCTCCCTCCCTTCGTCATCCTAGGGCGGAGCAGGAGCGAAGCGACGTAGCGGAGACCCTAGGATCCATGCCGTTGCAGTCGCCGAAGATTGCAACGGCGGTTGCGAGGCGAACCGGCACAGGCGTGCGAACCCTCCCGATTCTTTCGATCTTCGCAGTAGACTCAACCGCTCCAAGCGCGTTTCCTAGGCCTACCCCACGCCTCGGAGTACGGCCATGCACAACACCCGCCGAACCCTAATCGCCGTAAGCCTTTCCCTCACCCTGACCTTCGTACCCTTCCTCGCCTATGCCGCCTCGCCGCAGCCGGCGAAGGGCGAGCACGGCATGGTGGTGACCGCCCAGCACCTTGCGTCTGAGGTCGGCGTCGAGGTGCTGAAGCAGGGCGGCAACGCGGTCGATGCCGCCGTCGCCGTCGGCTATGCGCTGGCCGTGGTCTATCCGACCGCCGGCAATATCGGCGGTGGCGGCTTCATGACCATCCGCTTCAAGGACGGCCGCTCGACCTTCCTCGATTTTCGCGAGCGCGCGCCGCTGGCCGCGACCAAAACCATGTATCTCGACAAGGACGGCAAGCCGGTAAAAGGCGCCAGTCTCGACGGCTATCTGGCGGTCGGCGTGCCGGGCTCGGTCGCTGGTTTCGAAATGGCGCGGGAGAAATACGGCACGCTGTCGCGGCAGGACTTGCTGGCGCCGGCCATCCGCTTTGCCAAAGAAGGCTTCGTGCTGGAGCAGGGCGATGCGGCCTCGCTCCAGGGCGGCGCGGAGCGGTTGGCCAGGGACCCAGCGGCGGCGGCCATTTTCCTCAAGCCGGACGGCAAGCCTTATGCTGTCGGCGAGCGCCTTGTTCAGCCCGATCTCGCGGCTTCGCTTGCCGCCATTTCCGAACGCGGGGCGGATGCCTTCTACAAAGGCGCGACCGCCGACGCCATCGTCAAGGCGAGTGGCGAGAAGGGCGGCATTCTGGCCAGGGCTGATTTCGAAAACTATGCGGTGCGCGAGCTCAAGCCGGCGACCTGCAATTACCGCGGCTACGAGATCATTTCCTCGCCGCCGCCGAGCTCCGGCGGCGTCATCATCTGCGAGATCCTCAACGTGCTTGAGTTCTATCCGTTGTCCTATCTCGGCGCCGGTTCGGCCGAGACGGTTCACGTCATGGTCGAGGCGATGCGCCACGCCTATGTCGACCGCAATTCGGCGCTCGGCGATCCCGGCTTCATCGACAATCCGGTCGCAAAACTGCTCGACAAGAATTACGCCAGGGAAATTCGCGAAAAGATCGATCCGTTCCGGGCCGGCGTCTCGCAGGAATTGATGCCGAAGGGCTTTGGCGAGAGCAACGAGACGACGCATTTTTCGATCATCGACAATGACGGCAATGCCGTCGCGGTAACCTACACGCTGAACGGCTCTTTCGGCGCCGGCGTTGTCGCCGCCGGCACCGGCATCCTGCTCAACAACGAGATGGACGATTTCACCCAGAAACCCGGCGTGCCCAATCTCTATGGCCTCGTCCAGGGCGAGGCGAATGCGATTGCGCCGAAAAAGACGCCGCTGTCGTCGATGAGCCCCACCATCCTCGCCAAAGACGGCAAGCCGTTCATGGTCATCGGCAGCCCCGGCGGTTCACGCATCATCACCATCACGCTGGAGGCGATCGTCAACGTCGTCGATCACGGCATGAACATCCAGGAGGCCATCGACGCACCGCGCATCCATCACCAGTGGCTGCCTGACACGGTCTATATCGAACCCTTCGGCCTGTCGCCCGATACCGAAAAGCTGCTTACCGGCATGGGCTACCGCCTCGATCTTGCCGACACGACCTGGGGCCAGGCGGCCGGCATCCTGGTCGGCGGCAAGAGCCTGGCGGAAATCGAGAAGGGTGGCGGCGCCCGCTACAATGGCGCCATCGACAGCCGCGCCGCAGCCGGCAAGGCTATCGGGTATTAAACCCCAAAAAGTGGGAACCGGTTTTCGGATAAGATCATGGTCAACAAGAAGATTGCGCCTTGCTTCAGGTGACCAGCGCGATCGTCGACGCTATCAGCATCAGCGCCGCGATGCCGACGAACAGGGCGTAGATGCGCGGCCGGTCGAGCAGAAGTGCATTGCCGGATATCCATGCCGCGGTGGCGCCACCAAGCGCGAAAAAGAAGGTGCTGCGGCGCCCGAAGCTCAAGCCGGCAGCCATCAGGCCACCGATGATCAGGGCGCCGAACACGATGATCACGGCGACTGCGTATTTTTCGAAATCGTTGCTGCCGGCGCTCGGGCCGATTGCGTTCAACCTCGACAGATCGTCCGGATCGAACGGGCTGGTCGACCCATATTCGTCTTGACCGACAGGCTCATGCATTATTCGTTCTCCGCAAACCGACAGCAAATCATCAAGCCTCGCCGAGCGCAACCGCTCGCCGAATGTGATCGGCACGGTGTTCAACACTTTCTGGCGGCGGCTTGCCAGAGATTTTTGAATTCGCGCTTGGATCGCCGCCCCGCTGCGCGGCCTGGTCAAGCGCTTTGCCCGAGCTGAATCTTCATGCCGCCCTGGCCAAAGACCGCGTCGCCTGAACGGAAGCCCCAAGCACCGCCTGTGCGGTGTCGGCCTGCCTTTCATCGACATGCGCCAGCACCAGGATCACACCTTGTGCGGCATCCGGCTGGCCTAGCTGCTTGCCGGTACCGGACAATGTGTCGAAAAGTCTGCCGGCAACGCAGCCCAAGGCTGCACCGACGAAGGCCGATGCCAGCCATCCCGCGCCGAGGGGATCGATGCCGGGGATATCAAAGGCGCCGAGGCCGGCCAACAAACCCGCCGCCGCGCCAAGGGCGGCACCGGTGCCTGGACCGCGCAAGACGGCGCCGATTTCGTCATCGTAGGGTCCGATGACACTGATTTCGTGGCGGGCGATCCCTGCCGCCTGAAGTGCTTCGACGGCTCGCGCCGCCTGGTCATGGGAATCAAAAAGTCTGCTGATTGTTCGCATTGAAACTGCCTGTGAGGCCCCCCGGCCCTCGACGGTACGGCGGGTTCCTGCTGAGCGACGACGCCGAGGAACCGCCTAACGCATACGTCGCCCGCCCCACCTATGCCGGCGCCGGGGCGGAACCACCCCCGCATTGACCAGACAGGCTGATATAGACGAGAATACGCCTGGGTGG
>NZ_JAMYPQ010000016.1:0-146860 GCF_040320455.1 Mesorhizobium sp. M0698
CAACCGATTGCGGCCGCCTGACGGTCTCCGTTCGAACCCGTTTCCAGTCCATTCCGTCAACCAGAGCCATGAGCTGAGCATGATTGAGCTGGACCCGGTGGTGGCCGATCCGCGGCCAGCAGAACTTCGCCTCATCCAGCCGCTTGGCATAAAGACACACGCCGCTGCCGTCCCACCAGACTATCTTGATCCTGTCCGCTCTTTTGGCGCGGAATACATAAAGTGCGCCGTTGAATGGATCCGAGCCGGCATCGCGCACCAGTGCCAAAAGGCCGTCGGGACCTTTTCTAAAATCGACTGGATGACTGGCGACCAACACCTTCACGCCAGCCGGGATCATGCCTGGCGAACCGCCCGGATAATCCGCACCAGCTGCTCCTCATTGATATCGGCACCGGCGCGAATGACCACGCCACCCAGCTCGATCTCCACCGACGCAGACGCTGTCGGCGTGACCTCGACAAAGCCGAGCCGCTCCGCATCCCTGTGTGGCGTGACCGCACCGCTCTTGATCGCCTTGCTCCGCCAGCCGAACAGCTGGGCCGGCGCCATCCCCGCTTGTCTGGCAATGGCCGATACATTCGCGCCCGGCTTCAGTGTCGCCTCGATCAGCCGCGACTTCGCTTCCGCCGACCAGCGCCGCCGCGGACGCTGCGGGCTTGCCTCCAGTCGGTTGGCAACCGCTTCAAGAACATGGAAACTTCTATCATCAGGCATAGGCGCAGACATAGAAATTGACACTGCAAGCTCCTCGGCTCCTTGCTTCAGTGTCAGTATGTCTCGCTCATCACCTCAAGCCGCGCCAGATGGGGTCAGCTTGGCGCTTACAACCCACGTCCTCGATACGCTCCTTGATATCGGGTCCGTAGGCTCGCGCGTGATCTGATCCGCCGAAGCGCTCGTCGCGCTCGCTCCGTGACATGGATGGCGTCGCTTCGAGCGTTTGACGATAGATAAGCGGTACTTGGATCCAGACCTGTCCTCGAGGCTTAAGGGATGACCAAACTTGCCGAAAAACATGCCGATCGTCAGGGACGTGCTCCATGACATGACACAAGACGACAATATCGAGATCGCTGGTGCCGTTCATGTTCATTAGGTCAACCTGCACGGTATCGGGGCCGTACCGTCCGGGCTCGATATCGCCTTTAATGAGGTTGCCCGCCTGAGATAGTCTCTTTGAAAGCCCCTTCTCGCTCGGCGCAATCTGGAGAATTCTAAGCGGTCCCGCCGGAAGCCCGAGAAGCTTACGGTCTAGAGCACAAATCAAAAACCGCTCACGATCCAGGGCATGACAAAGCGGGCAAATAAGCGTGTATCGCCCGAAACGGTAAAAAGCCGCCACACCGCGATCGCAAGCATTGCAGTGATGAGCCTTCCTCGTCGGGAGGAGTGTCAGGGTGAGGGCTCTCAGCCAATCTCCGTACGAATCAAGTTTGCGTGTGACCCGCCGCGTTGTGATACGATCAGCATAGCTGCGAAAAAGAGATAGAAGTCGGCTTCCTCGAGCGTTGTTCCACGATGGTTTCAGCATGTCGGCCTTCTAAGGTTTTTGACCCGAGGACCGATAATTAGCGCCCCCTGATATAACGTCGAGTCAGCGGAGCAGCAGGAGATTCGCCCCGTCATGGCATCGACCGTGATATCGAGCAGACCGGCGATCTCAGCCAGCGGCTCGTCAAGCACCGGTCAAGTCCAGACCCAAGCCGATCTCCAATCCCAATACAGGATCGGCAACCTCACAGATCGCGGCCACTCCCGAAAGGTATCCGGAAACGATCGCTTACCGATCAGATATGCTCGGGGTCTGTAAACAACAGGGTTACGGTCCCCATCCAGCCTGCGGCAAGCGAGGCGCAGCCGCCAACTCGGTCGGTTGGCGTGGCCGATTCCGTTGGTGACCCTTCCGGTCGACGCTCCCCGGACCTTCACACGGTGTGCTATATACCGATGCACTTGAACGGCTATACGAGCGAGTCATGGCGTTCCACATCAAAAATCCCGAGACCGACGCACTGGCCCGCCGGGTCGCCGCACTTAAAAGGACTGGTCTGACAGAGGCCGTCCATGCCGCGCTCAAGCATGAGCTTGAGCGCGAACAGGCTAGACCGTCCCTCGTAGAGATCGGCGTCAGGTTCTGCCGTGATCTGCGAGCCCGGGGCAAGCCTGATCACGGCAGGCCCGCCGACAAGGCGTTTCGCGACAGCCTGTACGAGAATGACTGATGTTCATCGACGCCTCGGCCCTGACGGCGCTGATGACCAACGAGGATGATGCGCGCGAACTCCTGGCCGGGACCCGGCGCGGCTGAACGGTGTTGAACCGGACTTTACTTGGCTGGCCACGGTCCAGATTGGATCACGTTCAAGAGCCTAAAATGCGGCGGGCTTGCTTCGGATGGTTAAGGCCAGGAGCGCCTCCGAAAGTCGTTTCTTCGCCCGCTCCACCCCGTTCTCGTCGATTGCCTCAACATCGAGGAACAAGTCGAGACCAGTCGCATGCTCGCTGATGACCTGAGGGCGCTGGGCGAGTTCACCCAGGAGGCCCTCGACTTCGTAGGGGACAACCTCCCGGCTGATCCCCTTCATGGCAATCGGTGCTAATGGACGCGCCCGGACAAGGTCGCGCACGAGCGCGTAAGTCTCATAGCTGAGGCAGATGCCGCCGGGCTCGGCAATCGACTGCAGCCGGGCCGCCAAGTTCGCCTCGGCTCCAATGATCGTGTAGTCCATCCGATCGTCGGAACCGAAGTTCCCAACATTGCAATAGCCCGTGTTGATGCCCATGCGAGCTCGGAAGGGCCGTTCAACTCCGCGGTCATGCCACACCCTGTTCAACTGCTCCAGCCGACGCTGCATGTCGACAGCCATGCGCAAGCAGGCTCTCGCGTCTTCCTCGACGCCTTGCGTCTCGGGGTCTCCGAAGAACACAAGAAGCGCGTCGCCGATGAACTTGTCGACGGTGCCGCCGTGTTTGAGCGCGATCGTCGACATCTCGGTGAAGTACTCGTTGAGGAGAAGCGTCAGGTCCTCAGGCTGGAGCCGTTCCACGATCGCGGTGAAATCCTTGACGTCGGAGAAAAAGATCGTGAGCTTCTTGCGCTCGGTCGCGATGGTGACGTCCTTCTGGCCGCTGAAGATGCTTTTGTAAATTTGAGGCGAAAGGTATTTGGCGATCTTCAATGAAATCGCGGCCAGGAAGTCGTTTGCCTCCGAAAGCTCCTTGTTGATGCCCTGAATCAACGCGGACTGCCGACGCTGCAGGAGAATGAACGTCAGGCCCGCCGCCGCCGCGAAACCGAAATATAGGAGCAGATACTTGAAGGTCAGCACGTTCGCAGCGATTGGCTGATTTACTGATATCTCCTGGATCCCTCGGACATCCCCTACCTTCCAGTCCGTCTTGGGGCTGTCCGGGTGTGAGTTATGGCAGGTCACGCAGACTTGTCCCATTACAACAGGGGCCGCGGCGCGGACCTGCCGGTCAAACAGTGAACCCGAGACCTCGATGATCGGCTCCTTCGGGTTGGCGCGCAAAGCCAAGATTGCATTCCGCTCGAAAACATCGAGCTGGTGGGGCGCGCGACCTTTGAAAGGCAGATCCGAGACGAACCGATATTTGACCGAGCCGTCATGAGCGCTGATGCGCTTGCCGAGTTCGATCGAGAGGGTTGCTGGAATAGGGATCGCGCCTGGCACGTCCCGGTAGTTGTGCGTCGCAGTCACGGCGCCGTTAGCTTGCAGCACGCGTCCCACGACGTCGCTGCCGTAGAATCCGCGCATTTCGTCGATGATGCGGCTGATTTCGCTGGCTTGCCTGCGCAGCATCCGTTCCGATAAGTCTCGGAGGTCGAGCCAGGCTGCGACCGGCAGACCGATAAGGCCGATGACCACTGCCGCCACCAGGAGCGGTCCCATGGTGCGCTGCTGACGCGCAATCTGTTCTCCCAGTCCAGCCATTGTGCAGGCGCCCGGCCGTCTTAGTATCTGAACTATAGCTCATTCCCGGCACGGTACCAGAGTCAGTCTTGGCTCGATGAAAACACGTCAGCCCTGCAACGTCGGACCGACCTTGAGCGGTTGTTGCGAAGCTCCGACCCTCACAGCGGATTTCGCATTCTGGCGCTAGACGGACAGTGAATCAGTGGAGGGGATGTCGCAAAGCCGGTTGTGGCCGGAATGCGCTCCGCGATAGCCGCTCAGGGTCAAAAAATTCACCTCTAGCAAGGTTGAGACTTCTGCGGCCGGAGAGCGGGTCGGAAAAGAAAGCGTCCCGCAAAACGTATCCGCGCTTCGGCCGCACTTTGGAATGCGACCCTGCGGCGGGTGACGCGGTACTGCGCGCTGCCGGCAGCATGACGCGCACCTGAATGGTGCGCCGCTCGCCTGCGGTAAGCGCAACCAGAGCGACGACGAGGATTTCGCCAATCCGCATTTCATTGCCAGCGGCAACGCTGCTACGGCCGCTTAGGCACCATGATGAACTCCAATCCCGTCCCGGCTCGTCTCCCCAAATGACGCCGTCGCGCATGCGACGCCTAGGTGAAGCATTTATTTTCAGGCGAACCGTTGCGCGAGGAATAACCCTACGGTGTGGATCGTGGCAGCGGCGCTTTCGCGTGTTAAACTGCTTGCATGCAGATCGACACCGACAAGATCGACGATGCCGTTATGGGCCTGCTTTGGCTGACGCTGCATGAAGAGAGGCGCGCCTGGAAGGGGTTGGATTGGAATGCTCTGGATCGCTTGCACGAGAAGGGGCTGATCGCGAATCCGGCAAACAAGGCGAAGTCAGTGGTTCTGACAGATGAAGGACTGCGGCGTGGTGAGGAGCTATTCCGAACCCTGTTCACTCGCCCGGCGCCCTGAGCCAGAGCGCTGGACGGGCGCCTGCGAGCTGATAGCGCACATGGCTGAATTTCAACACCGGCGGCGCGCTGACCGCAGGCGGGACGGGCAGTGCTCTCGCCGTGGCGGCCAAACTCGTCTTCGTCACCTACGCCAACGGGCGCCAGTCTGTTAAGGCAGTGGCAGGGAACACCGCAGCCGCGACATGCTTCTCCCGGCGAATGGGCGTTCCCGGGCCGAGTTGCAGTCAGCAGCGGGTCGGCGCCGCTGCTGACACATGGGATGTTAGTGGGGCAGATTGCCACTGGCGATGCGAAATCTCTATGGCTGCGGATTTCCTAGGGTGGGTTTCTCAAGCACCAGCACATGACTACCAAGAGGCGACGTGTGAGTGCTCCTAACCTGGAAACCCTCGTCAGAAAGCGTGTCGATAAATTCGCCATCCGTTCCAGGCGGAACGCGGGCAACAACGTTTGAGGTGCGCCTCACAATATTGGAAAGCACCCTTCGCGCCTTGCCTGGGCCGATGTTGCGCTGCATGTGCTGGTAGACGGCCAGCAGCAGGACGATATCGTATTTCGGTAGAAGGATATTGCCGAGGCGCCGGCTGCCGAGGTTTAGGCGATCGAACCTGGCATGTACCGGGGAGCCACTCAATAACATTTTTGCAGTCTCGATATGCGGCTTGGCAATGTCGATCCCATGGATCGAGCTGGGTCTCAGCTTGGATATCTCATAGGCGACAACACCCATATTGCAGCCAACATCGAGAATGGATTTTCCGGCGTAGTCGACCTTTGCGGAGAATAGCCCGTCAAGTCTGTCGTCCCACGTTCCTGCAAAACCCCTTTTGAATCTTGACCACCACAAATCATCAGCTCCTTTGGGAAGAGCCCCCTTGAGCGCCTCCTACCACGAGAGAATTAATGGTCGATACCCATTCAACTGGAATTGATCACATTGACGAACCAAGGCAGGGATGTGTGCGGCGGCGTTACAACCCCATCACCTTGAGTGCCGCGGGAACCGGATAGCGGCTGCCGTCATAATGCAGCCGGTAGGTCCGCTTCACAGCCTTGCCGGGATGGGAATGGCATTCGCCATCCTTGTCGGGGGAGGGATTGTCGGTATCCGTCCGCTCGACCGCGGTGATATCGTGATAGCCATGATGGCGCGCCGGGCTCATCGCCAGGCTGACCTGGCTGGAATGAAACGATCCGGCGCAACTGGCATCGCTATCGCCGCCATGGCCGGCCACCACGAGGCCGTCGAGCACCAAGCGAAGCGCATCGTCGGCAAGGGCGTAGAGCCGCAGGTCGGTTTCAGTGAAGGGAGTGGCCTGCGAATGGTTTGCCATTTCGATGCGCAGGCCGAAGGCGGTGACCTCAGGGGCCAGTGCATAACGGCCGGTGTCGAATTCCACCTTCTCGATGACAATCGCGTCATCGGTCATCAGTCCAGGCTGGAGCAGGCGCTGGCGCACCCGCAGGCTCTTTCTATCGACGACCAGTAGCTCGATATCGCCGACATGCAGGTGGTCGCCGTTAGCCCTGTCAATCAGCGGCACTGCGACCAACAGCAGGTCGACATCGGCGGGCCAAATCTTGCAGACCAGGCCGAACGGCGCATCGCTCTCCGGGAGCGTTGAGGTGATGCTAGTATGAGGTTCAAGCGTGAACGAGGTGCCGTCGGCGCTCTTTCGGGCCTCGGGATAGGCCTGCTGCACCAGGGCGGCGGCATCGCCGCAATCGCCGGCCGCTGCCCGGGCGGGCGACAGGCTGGCGAGGGCGGCGCCGAGCAACAGGACAGGCAACACTATTCGCATGGAGTTCTCGCGTCGCAGGGCCGGGTTCGGCCAGGGCCCTTCTACGCGAGATTGGTGGCGGCGCACAGGGTGTAGGGACGTGACGGCTAGCTCCACCCGCTGCGTCAGGACCATAGGTATCCTGGAAAGTCGTAAAGTCCGAGCTCCCTTAGGGACGGTGATCATGAGAACGCCGCCCGAGCGGCCAATTTTTGCCAATGCTGTTCGAGCTACCTGAGACAGATACTGACAATGTGATCTCGATTGCCTTGTCGCGCTCCGATTAGATAAAGAAGCGCTCCGACAAGAAATCTCTTCAAAACCGGACCTCGCCGATCCGCCGGGCGCAGCTTCTAGGGTGTACATTCCAAAATTAACTCGGCATGACCTCCGTTTCTGACCCCCTGAGCCGGGCGCGTTCGCTGTCGGCGCGGTATCGAAGCAGAACCAATGCCGCGCCTGCTTCGGCTTTCCGAAACCCCAGCGTGTCTTTCCTTGAGACTTGGCAGCACGGCGCGTTCAATCGGAACCGTGCTGCCTTCAATGTACAGCCAGTCCAATCATCCGGCGAGCTTGTAAACGCCGGCAGCCTTTTTGGCAGCTGCGAGCGCCGCCTTCATGTCGAGTTCTTCGAGGACAACCAGGTCGTTTATCCAGCCGCTTGCCCGGACCGCCAGTGCTAGGTCCATCCCATCGGCCTGGTCCGGAACCTCAGCATTGATGACAATATCATAGGCGCCGCGAGTAAACATCATACCGGATACCTTGCCACCAACGCTTTCCAAAACCGCCTTGATTGCAGCTTCCCGGTCTGAGCCCTTTATCAATCCCTTGTAGGCATGGGGCGGACAGTTTCCCAGGATTGTCACTTTCATGGGTATTCGTCCCGATCAGTACTAGTTTCGTTATTGATCGTTTCACCAACACGGAGCTATGGCGGACAGTTGGGTCAGCCGTAACCCTGCATCGCAACGCTCTTGCTCACATCCAAAGCTGGCAGCGGGAAAGGTTCGACCTGCCCTGCGGTCTTGTCCAGATACTGCGTCAAGGCCGTCACGAGGTGGTAGAAAATGCTCGCGGGCACCTCCGTCGCCAGTGACCTTCCGCGCTCGTCAATTCTGTCGATCCACAAGCCTAGCGGTGCGGGATCGATATGCCATTTGAAGAGGCGGGCGACACGAGCTTCGATCTCGGGTTTCAGATCAGGCCCGCCGATGCCGTCCAGGGCGACGGCCGCCTTGACGGCTTCGCATTGCGGCCAGCTGCGGGAGAGCCGGTCGAAGGGCATTCCCTGCCGCGACACGGCTGCATAAGCCAGGCCCGTGGCCCGGTTCAATCCGCTGGCGATCGCCGACGAATAGAGCTTCCTTGCATAGGCTGCCAAGTCTTTCTGCCCGCTTGCCCGCGCGAACTCGACGAGGAGCGAAGCCCATTCGAAATGGTGCCCTGGTTCGGTCCACTGTCCCTCCTCTCCCGGCAACGGTAGCCAATCGACATCGAAATGTTCCCCAAGCGTCCAGCTCTCCTGATCGAAGAAATGGGACCGGAAGAGATCGACGACGCGTGCCGCCCGACGGAGATATGCACGCTCGCCGGTGACGCCATGCCAGGCAAGGAAGGATTCCAGCATGTGCATGTGCGGGTTCGAGAACCGCACCCCCTTCCAGCCGGGGGTCTCGAGGAAGCCGTTCAGGCTGTCGTCCTCGAGATGGGTGTCGATGAAACGGAACGTCTCTTGTGCCAGCTGCAGGGCATCCTGATGGCCGCATCGGTGAGCATGAGCAAGCGCCAGGAGCACGCAGGAATGGTCGTAGGCGTCCTCCGTCGGGTCAGCCACGCTGCCATCGGATTAAGGGTGCGCACCCAGCCACCGCGTTCGGTGCGGCCGTGTTTGGCGATGAACTCGATGCCGTGGTCGATAAGCTTGTCGGCCGGTCCAACCCAGCCGCGTTCTTTGGCCACCGCGAACGCGTAAATCTGGCGAGCCATCGTCCGCATGCGCTTGGGTTTGCCCAACGGCCTTGCATCGAAACCGAGCGCCTCGTGGAAGCCGCCATACGTATCGTCGACACCTGCAGTGGACCACAGCGGCAGGGTTTCGTTGAAGAGCCAGTGCTCGACCCGCTTGCGCCATGACCCGCTGATGATGACCCGGTCGTCCGACCCCGTGAACTTCGTTTCAAGGCGTCCGCTCTTCTCGAGTTGTTCGACGACTTTCTTCACGTTCTGGCTGTGGCTGACAGGAGCGACGAATACCGCGTCCGGTGTCGTCACCACCGCCACATGCTTCATTCCAATGACTGTCAGCAGTCTGCCCTGGCTTCTGAGATAGGAGTTGCCGCAATCCATGGCGACAACGTCGCCCATTACGACATTGCCGTCGCGGTCCGTCGGGCTGGCTTCGAGCAGCGATTGCCACGATCCAAGGTCGTTCCAGCGGAAGGAAGCCGTAACCATCGCAATACCGCGTGCATGCTCCATGACTGCGTAGTCGATCGACGTCGACGGGACAGCCGAATAGAAGCCCTGGGGCAGGTAGATGCCCAAGACGTCGGTCCGTGCAGCCTTATGGGCCCGTTCCGCGGTGTCCCAGATGTCTGGCCGGAACTCGAGAAATGCCTTCCGCATCGTGTCGGCACGAAACAGGAAGATGCCGGCGTTCCAGTAGAATCTTCCCGAAGCCACATATTTGCGGGCCGTCTCGGCATTGGGCTTTTCGACAAAATGTGAAACGGCGGCCCCGCCGTCACCATTTGCCGTAACCTCGATGTAGCCGTACCCGGTTTCGGGATGGGTCGGCCTGATGCCGAATACGACAATGCTTCCTGAATCGGCGGCAGGCATGCCAGCCTCGACGGTTTGCCAGAATTGCATTTCGGTCGATATCTGATGGTCGGAGGGCGCCACGAGCACAAGCGCGTCACCGCCATATTCGGAGATCGTCTGCAACGTGGCTATGGCCACCGCAGCGGCGGTATTGCGGCCGACGGGCTCGAAAATCGGTCTGCCGCCGTTCAGGCCGAGCGGACCGATGTCCGAGATAACGCGGTCGGCATGCCGTTCGGAGGCTATCAGATAGATCGGCGTCTCGCCGTCCGAGCGCGCCTTGAGGCGTCGGACAGTCTTCGCAAGCATCGAGCCGTCGCCCGAAAGGTCGTGGAATTGCTTGGGACTGTCTTCGCGCGACAGCGGCCACAGCCGCGAGCCGACGCCCCCGCTCATCACAAAACTGACGATCCGCTCCGGCATGATCCAGTCCTCGCAAAATTTCTGGCTGTAGGCTCCGACCTCTGGATTGCGGCGCAGCACGGCATCGACAGCCTCGAACATCTCGCGACGAAGACGAATGTGTTCGGCCTGGCTTGTCCGACTGTGTCCTGGGTCACGCATTTTGCTCGGCTCTTGCGCAGACAGACGTAGCACGCTGCCGGGCGGGAGGCTCCTTCATGAATTGGGGTAGCCCTAACGCCCCGATTGGCACCCCCTAGTCCAATAGGAGCATGCTTGTCGGCGACCGAAAGGATGTCTCGTTCGTGCTGCTCGGGCTGACGACCACTCGTTGGTGGGTTCCAAGGGGCCTGTGAGAAGCGCGTCTTCGGGGATCGGCTGTGGCGCCAGATTCGGGTAGATGCAGGATGAGCCCAAGAACAACAGTCGGCCGACGTCACACTGGAACGCGGCGTGGATGACATTCGTTTCGATCAGCAAGTTGTCTCGCAGGAATTCGGCCGGATAGCGATCGTTGGCGAGAATCCCGCCGACCTTTGCGGCTGCAAGGATCACGGCGTCGGGCCTGGTTTCTGTCATCCAGCGATGCACGGCGTCCTGATGCGTCCTGATTTCGAAGGTCGAGAACGTCGCGCGGTGCCATTAGGACCTCGCAGTTTTCCTTCTCCAATCGCCGCGCCACAGCCGAGCCGACCATGCCGCGGTGGCCAGCCACGAATATCCGTTTTGCGTCGAGCCGGTAAGTGTTGTTCATGACCGGTGGCGCTTTCTAGACGCTACTGTCCATGTGCCAGCTCTCTCGCTCCAGACGTTTCAGATCGGCGGCCACCATTTCCGCCACGAGGTCGCTGAACGTCGTCTTAGGCGACCAGCCGAGCTTTGAGCGGGCTTTCGCCGGATTTCCCATCAGGAGATCGACCTCCGTTGGACGGAAATGGCGTGGGTCGATTCGGACGAGGATCTCTCCTGTCTTGCCATCCCGGCCGATCTCGTTCACCCCCTTACCTTCCCAGACGATGACGCGGCCGACTGCCCGAAAGGCGCGCTCTACGAACTCTCGAACCGAGTGGGTTTCGCCCGTGGCGAGGACGAAGTCGTCTGGCTCGGCGTGCTGAAGAATCCGCCACATGCCCTCCACATAGTCGCGAGCATGCCCCCAGTCGCGTTTCGCATCCAGATTTCCAAGATAGAGGGCGAACTGAAAGCCTCGCTCGATACCTGCAACCGCACGTGTGATCTTGCGGGTCACAAACGTCTCGCCGCGCGTGGGGCCTTCATGATTAAACAGTATGCCATTGGAAGCGAACATTCCGTACGCTTCACGGTAGTTGATCGTGATCCAATAGGCATAGAGTTTGGCCGCCGCATAGGGAGAGCGCGGGTAGAACGGCGTCTTCTCCGTCTGGGGCACCTCCTGGACATTGCCGAACAGCTCGGAGGTTGACGCCTGATAAAAGCGCACCCGCTCTCCCATCTTCAGGATGCGGATGGCTTCAAGCAGCCTGAGTGTGCCAAGGGCATCGGCGTTGCCGGTATATTCAGGCGTCTCGAAGCTTACCTGGACATGGCTTTGGGCCGCCAGATTGTAGATTTCGGTAGGGCGCGTCTCCTGAATGATGCGAATGAGATTGGTCGCATCGGTCAGGTCGGCGTAGTGGAGAAAAAAGCGTGCGTCCGGTTCGTGCGGATCGACGTAGATGTCGTCGATGCGTTCGGTATTGAAGGAGGAGGATCTGCGTTTCAGTCCGTGGACAGTATAGCCGTTCTCCAGCAGCAGTCTGGCAAGGTAGGCACCGTCCTGACCGGTCACACCAGTTATGAGCGCAATGCGATCTGTCATCGGGTCCCATCCAATCCTTGAGGGCTGTGGTGGCGCCGTCGACCGACGGTCTGCCCCCACACTCCTCTAACGAAAGGCGAAAGTGCCGTGTTCGGCCAGAGTGTCATTGTGGGAGGCACGCCAGCAAAAGGAGGTAATCCCCACCGCTCAATGCCCGTCACAGCTACTTCCCGTGCGTCCCCTTTCTGCTTGGCTAGCCTCTTCAGCCTATGCTCCTATGGCATGGACGTAGCCGCCCTGCCGCGAGCCGTCAGTTCACAAGCGCTTGCGCCACCGCTTCTCCGGGAGCTGCGTGCCGGCCATGCTGCCGTCGGCAATGCCGAACATGTGGGTCGGCTGATCAGTGCGGCGCGGGCGGTGCCTGCCGAGAAACGGTTCGCGTTCGGCCTGCATCTCGGGTCACCTGGCAAGCGTGGCGTCAGGTTGTTGCCGACGATCTCCGCCACCGACGGCGGCTTGTCGAAAGTTCTCGTAAGGCTTGTTATCGCGTCAGCAAAAATGACAATTCGTGGCCCGCAGGAGAAACATGGAACAGCGTGTAACCCTGGCCCTTTATCGCTTCCACTGTTCGGTAGGTTTGCTCCACCGGAGTGCGGTGCCACCAGTGGTGAAACTCGACGAGAATCTGTCTCGGTAAGACATCAGATCCAAGCACCTCCGGAAGGACGTCGTGCTCTGCCCCCTCGACGTCGAGTTTCAGCACATCGATAGTTGCCAGTCCGAGCATATCCAGGATAGTAGAGTAACGCCTCACGTTGCAGACAATGCTCTTGCCTGTAACCAACTTCGTGGAAAAATTGCTGCGTGTATCATCTTCGGACACAGCAAACGTTTGCTCCCCGTCGAAATTAGATATTCCCAAGGGGTAGATCCGCACAGTGGGGGGTAATTCCTGAGCGGCAATCCAGTCAAGACTGGCCGGAGTCGGATCAAACCCAAAGACCTTTGCACCGAATACTTTGCTGACTTCCAGATCAAATGAAATGTCGTCCCCTAACCCAAAGGAAAGAACAATAGGGGAGGGGGCACCTAGAAGAGGCTCGACCGCAACGACCCAACCTCCATATGCGGAGCCGAGTTTTTGTATAGGAATAGAGCATTCGGGCCGGAGAAGATGATCGAATCCTAAGGCCGCTCTTACAACTCGCTTACAATACCGGAGCCGATCTGGATTGTACATCAATAGTTGCCTTTGGCTTATTCCTAGTACTTATTCCTAGTAGCTGTTCCGCTTGACTGCGCCGTCCTCACTGTGTCCGCCGTCCTCACTATGTCCAAAATAGACAACAGCGCCAGATGGGGTTCAGTCTGGCCTAACGCGGAGCGGCTATCGCCCTGTGAATTTTACATCGATTCCCTCCCGCGACCAGAGTGTCATTGTGGCAGGCGCTCCAACAAAAGGAGGTAATCCCGTCGCTCGGCGTTCGTAACAGATGCTGCGGGAGCATCGCCTTGGGCTCGGCCAACGTCTTCGCCCTACCGCGTAGGAAGTAGCCGCCCGCTGCGAGCGCCGGCTCACGAGTCCCTACGCCGATGCCCTCGTCCCCGGGGGCCGTGCCGGCTACTGCGGAGCCAAAGAAGTGGCAATCCTGTTCGTTGCGGAGCTGAACGCAGAAGGGCGGGCAGTTCAAATCGGCCTTGGCGGTTGCAACGAAATTGACCTTGGGTTCGCCGAGCGGAGAGATCGGGCTTGTTGAACAGCGCGACGCGCGCAGTGTGCCAGTGGAAGCCGTAGAGGGGCCTTATCCAGCTTGCCGGATGCTTAATCCGCTTCATTGAGGTAATCCGCCGCTGTTGCGAACACCTTTCAGCATGATTGTTGTTGTCCGGCCAAGATGACGCTTCAGCGCGGCGATGCACGTCGTGTCGCTGGCCGGCTTCACACCAGTTCCTACTGGAGAAGCCCTTTGGCAAGTTCGCGCAACTCCTGGAACGCAACAACAAGGTATGAGGCCAGAAAGCTGCACAGATAGAAGCTTGGTGGGGCGCCGCGCTCCCACCGGAGAACCAGGGCGCCGAGTTCAAGGCTCGGGTGCGTTTGTGCTAGCCATACCAGGGTGGCGGCCAAGGCGAGGCTACCCAGAGCATTGGTCGGGTAATGCAGCCCCAAGTAGACTCGCGCAAGCTCTACCACCAAGGTGCAGGCCAAGGCGAGGAGTCCGAGTTCGAAGCGAACGAGAAGAATGGCGATCGCTAGACCCGCGAACAGAACCGCTCGCTCGCTGGGGAACCCGGGGGTGCCGGCGAACGGCGCTGAGCGCAGAACGGCAGCGTCGCCCAGAACGTCCGGGATATGAAGCCCAAGTGCGGGGTCAAAAATCGGCTTTGGCGTCGTCGGCAGAGTGCTCTGCAGGAAATGCGCTACAAGCGCCGCGAGGACAGCTGCGCAGACACCGCTCACCAGCCTTGCCCTCGATTCCGGCCCGTCATGGGCGAACCAACAATACCAAAGCAAGGACACAGCTATAGCGCCCTCGGTTGTTGGGTAGACGGCACCGAAAGCGAGCCGGCTGGCGAAGGGCTGATTGCTCGCTACGGTGTTGACGGCCTTTGCGAGGGGCCTGTCGATCCAATCCGGGTTGAGGGCCAGGAAAGTCGTACCCACAAAGAGGAGGCAAAGCGCGGCGGCATGCGTCAGGTAATGGAAATCGGATAACGTTCGCGCCATCGGTTCGGTCATCTCAACTCTCGGGTTCGGTCGGCGGAACAACTGGAGTCCCGCTAACTAGGCGGTCGCAGAAACCTCGCGGCGCCGGGAGGCTACAGAGCGGCCGAAGAAGGCAAGATCCTGCTCCCGGCGCAGTGCGTCGCAAAGCCGCCCGACCGGAAGCTCGATGTCGTCATAGCCGAGCACCTCGTCCCGCTTCACGTTGCGCAGCAGCCGGCACCCCTCGGCGAGCCCGATCGGCACAAGCCGCTCGGCGTGCACCGTCCGCGCGTTCTCGCAGAGCCCGTAGGTCATGTAATGTCCAAGGCCATCGAGGATCTCTCCGGCACTAAGGTCCCGCTTGGCGGCGGCCACCACATCAACGGTCGGCGCGCCCAGGGGCGCGATCGCAGCATCGCGGAATATCGCGGCCCTCGCCACCGTGGAGGGCACCTCGAAATGACACAGATGATAGGGCCAATAGAAACAGTAGAGCGGTCCGGGGCCCATCTTGTAGAGTGAGAGATAGTGCTTCTCGACGGCATCCTCTGTGGTGCCAAGAACGAAGATGCCGGGGTTGGGCATGGCGCCGACACAATAATCAACTATCCCCGGCCCCTCGAGGAGCTGATTGAGCGGATACCAGCCGACCGCCCCCTGGATCGGGGTTCCAGGCTCGACCACAGGCCCGTACATGCCGCGCTTCGCCACCCGCATGCCTGTGGCGTTGGCTACGATGGCGTTCTCGAACGAGATCTTCGTGCCGTCCGCGAAGGAGGTGACCATTGGGGCCTTCATCCCCCACTTCTTGGCAAAACCCTCCTGAGTCGTCGGATTTCGGTAGGGATCGTGCAGGCCCTTGATGTTCCCGCAAAGCACCGGACGTATGCCCAGGCCCCTGACCCAACGGTAGAGGTTCATGATAACGCCGGGCTGATCCCCCTCCACATTGGTGAGGACCACTCCTGCCCGGTCGGCATGCACTTTCAGGATCGGTCCGATCGTGCCGTCGAGTTCGGCATTCATCAGGGCGACATGCTTGCCGTGCCGGATCGCCCGCATTGTGACGTGGGCAGCGAACTCGATCGCGCCTGTCGCCTCGATGATGACGTCGATGCCGTCGGCCTCGCAAATGTGCATCGGGTCCGCCGTGAAAGCGCGGCGACCGCGCGCCACAAGATCCTCAAGCGCTTTGGTGCTGGTCGCCTCCGTCACATCGTCTTCGCCTGCAGCGGCATAGGCATCTCGCGCCTTTTCCACGTGCCTGTTGGAAATCGCCACGAGCTGCATGCCTGGGACATATCGCAGCATCTGCAGCGCGATGCCTTGGGCCATGAAGCCGGCCCCCACCATACCCACGCGAATTGGCCGCCCCTGAGCCTCGAGCCTCTCCAACTCCCTGTCGACAATGAACATTGACGTCTCCCCTGTGCTGCTCCCCGAAAGGTCGGGTGGCGAAGGTTAGCGGTCATAATCGGGCCAGCTTCGGTCCTTTTCAGAAATCAGCGCCGGCGCATCCACCGGCCACTTCACGGCGAAGGTAGGATCGTTCCAGCGAACACCGCGCTCGGCCGCCGGTGTGTAGAATTCGGAGACGAGATATGTCGCCTCGGAGTGGTCCTCCATGGTGAGAAAGGCGTTCGCGCAGCCCTTCGGTATCACCAGCATCCGTTGGTTGGGCGCTGAAAGTTCCACCGTGAGGTGCTGCTTATAGGTGGGCGATTGGGGCCGCAGGTCGATCAGCACGTCGTACAGGCTGCCCCGGATGCAGCGAAGCATCTTGTCCTCGCACTGGGGAGCCAGCTGGTAATGGAAGCCGCGCAGTGTGTGCTTGTGCCTGTTGTATGAAATATTCATCTGCACGACACGATTTGGAAGCCCCTGGTCGGCAAACTCCCGCGAACACCAGCCGCGGGCGAAAAAGCCCCGCTCGTCTTCGAATTTCTGCAGTTCCACCAGGGTGGCGCCGGGAATATCGGTCTTTGTGAAAAGCATCGTAGATCCATTGGTCAAATGAGTGTCACGTCGGGTTGCATCTACGACGATCTCTCCTCAGGGTGGCTCGCGCCGGCGGTCCTCTTGTGCGATCGAAGGACGGCATCAGACTTGCGCCGGATGCAAGAGGCGCGAGCCGTGGACTTCATAGCCGATAGGCACATAGGCTAGGTGTGAGAGTGCGCGTCTTACACTTTCCCGGCGTTCCGGCTTGACCGCGAACATAAGGAATCCGCCGCCGCCGGCGCCGCACAGCTTGCCGCCTTCCGCACCTGCGTCCCTGGCGAGGTCGTAGTGGCCATTGATCGCCGCGTTGCTCACGCGGGACGCCAAACTCCGCTTCATCTCCCACCCTGCGTGAAGGACGGCACCGAAGCGTTCTACGTCGATGACGGGCTCCGAAAAGATCTCCTGAAGCATGAAGGCATCGTCCCGCATCCGCCTGAGCGTATCGAGATTGCTTGACGTTTTCGCCTTCTGCTCTGCCAGCACGGAACTGGCCGGCCGCTGATGCGATGTCCAGAACATCATCAGGTTGCTGAAGAGATGTTCGATGGCGCCATTGCGCACCCGCTGCGGCTCGACCGTTACCGCGCCGCCCGGCTGGAAGCGGAACAGGTTCATGCCCCCGAACGCGGCGGCATACTGGTCCTGCTTGCCAATCGGCTCCTTGAGGATCTCCATCTCGATGTGACATGCCTCTTCGGCCAGTTGGCCAGGGGTGACACGTTCTCCCCGGAATGCATGCAGGGCGTTGAGCAGTCCCACCGTGAACGAGCTCGACCCCCCCATGCCCGTCGAGGCAGGCATGTCTCCGACCGTCGAGATGTAAATCGGCGGTTCGATCTCCAGGAAACGCAGGCATTCGCGAGCGATGTTGTTCTTGATCTCCCCTATGGTGTTTACCTGCTCCGTCTGTGAATAGTTCAAGCGGATGGGTTCATTAAAGATCTCGCTGTGACGCTTGACGGTGACATAGATGTACTTGTCCACTGCCGCGCTGAAGACCGCGCCGCAATCGAGATTGTAGAAATCGGGCAGATCGGTACCGCCGCCAGCAAAACTGACGCGCAATGGAGTGCGCGTCAGGACGAGAGACGGTAGACGCTGTGCAGCGCGATCGATAATGGTCGGAAGGTCCAGTCCTGAGCGGCGCTCCACGGCTTTGGTCCCGTCTAGCTGTTCCATATTTTGCCCCCTTGAAAATCGACGGAATGAAAATTAGGCAACACGCGGCTGTGCGGTTCGCCAGCGCAGCTGACCATCGAGCATCCCCGCCTTGAGCAAATGATCGAGCCAGCGCAGCCGCGTGAAGCGCTTGTCGGTAAAGTCTTCAAATCTAAGTGCGATCGAGCGGAACGCCTCGTAAAGGTCCTGCGCTCCCTTTCGCGCTGTCCACTGAAACTCGAAATCCGGGAAAGTCCGTGAGAACTTGCTGAAGTCCGCCTTGTAGGTCCTTTGATCCGCGCCCGGCTTCGGTGTCATTGTGAGCTGCGCGCCGGCGACGGCCTCAACGGCGATCTCCGCTATCTCGCGCACCTGAAGATTGAGGCTTTCAACACCCATGTTGAACGCCTCATTGTGGATGTCCTGTAGCGGCGCCTCCAGCATCAATTTGAAATAGCGCGCGACATCCTGGACATGAACCACGGGCCGCCATGGCGTGCCATCGCTATGCACTTCGACACGTCCAGTGGTGAAGGCGCTGCCCACGAAATTGTTCAGCACGGTGTCGAAGCGCATTCGCGGCGACAGACCATAGACGGTGCCGTTGCGGCAGTAGACGGGCGAGAACCCGTCGTCCGCCAGCGCGCGCAGCGCTTCTTCGGCAATAACCTTCGATCTTGCGTATTCTGTTTGCGGCGCCAGCGGGGCGGTTTCGTCGACGACGGCGGCTTCCGACATGCCATACATGATGCAAGAGGAGGAAAATAGGAACCGCCGGATGCCCGCCGCCTTGGCCATCGTGGCCAGACGAACTGTTCCTTCCGCATTGATCTGCCTCGTCCAATCCGCGTTGAGATTTCCGATCGGGTCGTTCGAGAGTGCCGCCAGATGGATCACCGCGTCAAAGCCCTGCAGATCCGGAGGTTCGATGGCGCGTAGATCCTTTGTGATCTCGGGCACACTGGTATTGTCGGCTCCCAGGGTGCACGCACGAAAATATCCCATGTCCAGCCCGACCACCTCATAGCCCGCCGCCTGCAACACGGGCACCATGACAGAACCGAGATATCCATTGTGTCCGGTGACGAGAACGCGTGTTGGTTCATTCATGTCTGCCGCGCTCCGCTTCGAAAAGGAGTTGACGGGTGAGGTCCAGAAGCGAGCATTGCTCGCTTACTTGCGCATATGGGCAGTCCGCGGCTTGGGCCGCTTGACGGTCACGATCGTCATCGCCGACAAAGAATGTGCGTGTGAGGTCGAGATCAAAGTCGCGCTGTGCCTGATACAGCATACCGGGTTTGGGCTTGCGGCAGTCGCAGCCGTCGTCCCAGCCGTGTGGGCAGTGGTAGATCTCCGCGATCTTGCCGCCGACGGCTTCGCACTCGGCGCACATGCGCTGGTGAAGCGCCTCGAGATCAGCGGCGGTCATCGCTCCGCGCGCTATCCCTGCCTGGTTGGAGATGATGATTATGCGGTAGCCAGCCTCGTTCAGAAGGGCCAACGCCTGCTTTGCACCCGGAACCCACTCCCACTGGTCCCATGAACACACATATTGAGCCCGTGGCGGTCTGCAGTTGAGTACGCCGTCCCTGTCTACGAGCATGGTTTTTTCGCGGCTCATAAAGCGCTCCGTCGCGGGTAGACGCTCGATCGAGCCCACGCTGTAATAGCGGTGCTCGCTCACGAAGCCGGCGAGGCGATGCTGCGTCGCGAGCGGCGTGTAGATGGCCTCCTCGAAGAGGGTGTCCTCGTCGGGCAGGAGTTCGAGGGCGAGATCGGTTAGTATGGCATAGCTGATCTCGACTGCCTGCAGCCCGGGCGTGGTGCGGAGCCGGTCGAAGACGGTCACATTGTCGTTCGCATCAAGGATCACGCTGCCGCGTGAATAGCCGTCCTTGTTGCTGTAGACCGTGATCATTCCAGGCTTGCCGGCCGCACAGAAGCGTTGCCACAGCCGCTCCATGCGCATCGGCCAGTAATTGTCGCAATACAGCAGCAGGAAGCACGGATCTATGAGGTGACGGGCATTGGATACCCGGCTGCTGGTGAGGTCGTCGGGACGGGTGACGGCATATTCGATACTGAGCCCGAACCTGCTGCCGTCGCCGAAATGGTCCATCACCACATGGGGCAAATACCCGAGTAGAAGAAGAACCCTTTCGAACCCCTCCTGCCGCAGCTGTTCGATCTGGTATTCCAAAAAAGGGCGGCCGAGCACCGGCACCATTGGTTTCGGGCGATCGAGTGTGATCGGCCGCATGCGCGTGCCACGCCCGCCGGCCAGGATGACCGCCTGCCGCGGCCGGCTGTAGGCGCGGCCTTCGACATCTGCCTTTTGCAGGCAGGGAGAGCTCGGCAGGACAACATTCATTGACCGCGCTCCGGTCGGTCGGCGATGAGGTATCGCGTGATGGCATGACAGATCGCGGCGTGGACGTCCTCGACGAGTTCGTAGGTGCCTTTTTCGGACCGCACCCATACTGGCTGATCGACGAGCTCTTTAAGCGTGCCGCCGTCAAAACCGACAATGCCGATGGTGGCTACCTTCCTTTCGCGAGCGAGTTCGACTGCCCGCACGAGATTAAGCGAGTTCCCGCTGGCTGAAATCACTATGAGCACGTCACCCGGCTTGGCGAAGTTCTCCATCTGGCCGGCAAAGATACGCTCGTAGCCTTCGTCATTGCCGAGTGCCGTCATCCAGGAGACGTTGTCTGTCAGGCCTATGACCCGGATTGGCTGCCTTCCCGAGCGTTTCGTGGCCTTACCGAGGTCATTGACCCAGTGGGAGGCGGTCGCTGCGCTGCCGCCGTTGCCGGCGACGAAGACTGTGCCGCCCGTATCGCGTACGGCGCGCAGCAACTGTATCGCCTCCTGCACGGCGTCCGTATCGATCTGCGCCAATGCGATGCAAAGCGATGCCAGATAATCCTGCGTGAATTCTTTAGGCTGCAACCAGAGGGCATCATCCCGCGAAGATTTGCGACATGCCACCACTCCCTGATCGATCGCGAGCTCTGTCATGCCACCCTCGATTGCTGCAATGGTGAGCCATCATCACAGCGTGCGGGCACTTCGAGTGCAATTGCTATTCCGAACGGGAAGCTGGCGGGCGGCGCTCATCGGAGGTACTTAAAAGGAATATCCCTTGTTCTCCGTTGCGGCCGACACGTCGGCAGGTGGCCATATCGGCGTCAAGATCGTCACGGTGTCGCCCGACAACAATGCCGTAGGCAAACCCGCGGTGATGGGGCTTTACCTCCTGCTCGACGGCGCGACGGGCCGCTCCTTCCATGCGCTCTTTCGGCAGCACGGAGAGGACAAGTTGATAGATGGGTAACGCTTTGAACCGGATACCCGACGAGACGCTCCAGTTCGCCGATCCGAGCCAATGCCTTCGAAAGCTCGTCAAGCGCTTCCGACGGCAATGCCGGCGCTGCACCCGCCCGGGTCGTGCGCCTCACCCAGCCGGCGTACCGCTCGCGGCGGACCCACGCGACCGCGCAGAGCTGCTGGCCCGCCTGCACGAAACTGCTTCTGCCAGTGATAGAGACCCTTGCGAGAGATGCCGAGCTCCCGCGCCAACTTGCTCACATTGGCGCCCGCAGCCATGCATTACACCGCCGCTCTCTTGAATTCGCGACTGAACCGCCGCCCCGGGTCTTCTCTCCTCATCAGCTGACGAATGGAGAACTGTTACCCTTTTCGTGTCTCAGAATCGGGGTGCACCACACCGGTTCGGACAGGATATTCCTTTTAAGTACCTCCGATGAGCGCCGCCCGCCAGCTTCCCGTTCGGAATAGCAATTGCACTCGAAGTGCCCGCACGCTGTGATGATGGCTCACCATTGCAGCAATCGAGGGTGGCATGACAGAGCTCGCGATCGATCAGGGAGTGGTGCGCGAGCAAGTGCTTGGGGTACCCGTGCACGCGCTGGGCTTGGCGCAGGCAGTCAACTGCGTCTTCGACTGGGCCCTGCGGCGGGAGAGCCGAACGGTTTTCCTGTGCAATGCCCACAGTGTCGTCACCGCCCGCCGCAATCGCGCCCATGCCGAAGCGATGGATAGCGCCGACCTTGTCGCGCCCGATGGAGCGCCGGTGGCCTGGATGCTGAGACGGCAGGGACACGCGGATCAGCCGCGCATCGCCGGACCGGACCTGATGTGGATTTGTTGCCGGAGGGCATCGGAACTGGGCTCGGCAATGTTCCTGTACGGCGGCAGCCCGGGCACCCTCCAGCGTCTCGAACAGTGCATTCGAACCGAGTTTGCCGGCATAAACATCGTGGGCTCTTACTCACCTCCGCCCCGCCCTCTGTCGGCCGAGGAGGATGAGGCAGTGGTCGGAATGATCAATCAGTCCGGTGCGAGGATCATCTGGGTGGGGCTCGGATGTCCCAAGCAGGAAAGCTGGATGCAGGCGCATCGCGGCCGGATCAATGCGGTCATGTTGGGGGTAGGAGCAGCTTTCGATTTCCACGCCGGAGATGTCAAGCGGGCGCCGCAATGGATGCAGAAGAGCGGGCTGGAATGGCTGCACCGGCTCTTCCAGGATCCCCGCCGCCTGGCGAGCAGGTATCTCGTGACGAACAGCCTGTTCATCCTGGCTTTGTTGCAGGCATCGCTGCTTCCCAGGCGCAGACTTCGTGACGGTTAGAGGGAGGCGGAACCAGTGAATACACTTGGACCGCCGTATTGCCGATCTGCGCCAACTCCTTCACGGGCGGCTGTTCTTTGGCGCTGCTTCTGGGAGGCGGCGCTGCCCATATCTGGACGGTGTGATTTGCATTGCCACGACAAGCACCTGACTGGAGGCCACCATGACTCTGAGCAAACAGGCCGCCAGTCTGGCTGTCCTGCATGTCACCGACGTCCTGCAGCCGCTGATCATCTTGCCCTATGCCGGGCGTGTCCTCGGACCTATGAGTTTCGGGCGGTACGCGTATGCGCTCGCCATCGGACAACTCGCTACCGTCGTCGTGGCCTATGGATTTCATTGGACTGCGCAGCGCAGGGTTGCTTCCCTTCGATACGAGCCGGCGGCGATTGCGTCCCTGGTTGCTCAGGTCATGGCCACCCAGGCAGTGCTGTTCGTTGCCGTATGCCTGGTTGGCCTTGTGCTGGCCGGCGACGTCCTGGCGCTCAGTAGGCCGACATTCCTGTGCGCGATGCTCTCGGCCGCCGGCGGCATTATTTTTCCGGCCTGGCTCTTCGTCGGCCTGGAACGCGCCTGGCAGGCGGCCGTCGCGGTGGTTGTTGCTCGCGTTCTGGCGCTCGTCTGTTTCGTCGCCATGGTCGCATCACCTGACCAGGTCGCGCTCGCCGTTGCCATCCAGAGCGCAGTTCCCGTCGTCAGTGGCGTCATCTGCTTACCTTTCATCCTTCCGATTGGGTTCGGCGGCTTCAGGTCCGTGACGCCATCGACGATTGGAATGCAGCTGCGCAATGGCTGGAGGGGATGCCTCTTCATGGCCGTGGAGAGCGCCCTCGTCACCCTTCCTGTCGCCCTTGTCCAGCATTTCGAAGGTTATGTCGCAGCCGGACAATATTCTGTCGCCGAAAAATTCCTATTAGCCGCGCGGGTATATTTAAAGTTGCTTATGAATACATTCATACCGAGAGTTTCATACTACGCTCATGTCAACCCTGCTGACGGGATACGACTCATAAGGAGATCATTATTCACCGTAGTAGTCGGAACGGCGATGAGTATTGGAATGTTCTTTGTCGGTCCATATATAATATTGATCCTTTTTGGAGATCAATTTTCAGGAGCGACACCTATTGTGCGCGCGATGGCCATCATACCATTGATGATGAACATAAATACATTCACATCGAATATATTCATGTTTAGTTACGGATATGAAAATGAATGGGCCGCCCTTAATGCATCCGGTCTGCTAGTATTCCTGGTGGCCGCATATTTTTTGTCTTTCGTCATGGCGGAGCAAGCAATTGTTTATGCGATGGTGGCGAAGGAAGTCGTCGTGCTGGTGGTTTCAGCCGGCTTCTTCCTCATTGGCGGAGCGGCCGTCCTTCGCACGGCGGCTTGCGACGCAGGCCGGGTGCGAGGATATCCGCCGGCGTCGCAATCCGCACCGTTGGAGCACGAGGCCGATCGTTTCCGGTCGTAGGAGAGTCTGTATGTTCGCCACTGATCACTTCGCCATATGAAGGTACATCGCCGAGTTGTGCCACTATCTGCGGGCGTTGGCGGCCACACGCCTGGCCGCGTGGTCCGGCATGCCGCGAGCAATCAGCTCTTGGTAAATGACCGAACCCCGCCTCCAGTGCTTGAGCAGCCGTCCGGGTCGCCTCACCGGCCGATCCCCCCCAAGGATCGCGACGAGCTGACCGTGAAAGACGCCTTAAGATTTGTTCGAAGCAGTTGGCGCCTTTGCCTCCTCTGGATGGTTGTGAGCCTTGGTGTCGGCGGCGCATATACAGTCCTTTCGCCTGGATATTACAGCGCCTATGCGACGATCCTCCTTTCATCTCCGCCCGCTCCGCAACCGGGCGAAGCTCAGGCGGATGAGCGGGTCTATGTAGAGAGCCAGATACAGGTCATTCAGTCGGACGAAGTCGTCGGACGCGTTGTTGACCACACTGGCTTAGCGGAAGACGAAGAGTTTGTGACGGATGACAGCTTGCGCACCCGGATCTCCAGCTATGTGCGGGGCCAATTGGCGTCTCTCTTCGGCACCGAACTGCCGACGGCGGAGCCAAATATTCGGCATGAGGCGATGGTCCTTGTGAGGCGCGCGTTTTCCGTTCTTCAGATGGGTTCCTCCACCGCCGTCGAGATCGGGGCCACCTCTTCCGATCCTCAGTTCTCCGCCATGCTCGCGAACGCGATCGCCGACGGTTACATCGGAAATCAGCGCGAACGCCGGCAGGCGGCTCGCACGGAAGAAGCATCTGATCTGCACAAGCGGCTGGCGGAACTTCGGGAAAAGGCTTTTGTGACCGAATCACTGAAGGAACTCCAATCGGACCCTGAATCTGCGGAGAGGGCAAGAGTCCTTTTCCGCGAGCAGCAGAGCGCGGCCGAGGTTTATCGCTCGCTTTACAATGCCCTTCTGCAGCGGACCCTCTCCGATTTTAGCGCCTCGTCGCTGATCCCGAGCGCAAGGGTCATCACGGCGGCCGAACCGCCTCGCCAACGCAGTTGGCCGCCAACGGTCCTGATGGTAGCCCTCTCCGTTATGGCCGGTGGGGTTGCCGGCGTTGGTCACGCATTGATCAGGCAAGCAATGAACCACCGCCTGATAACGGTCGAGGATGTGCACAGGTCGACCGGCCTTGATCGGATTGTAGGGATACGCAGAATTCCCCGCCGCAGGTGGAATGTTGTGGGGCCATGCGAGCAGTCTTTGCAGCCCGTCTACTCAAAGGACGCTCCCGAGCTTCACAGCTCGCTGAGCAAAATTGCCAGCCGTATGCGCGGAGTTCAGGGCCGCCAAGGCGGATTTGTAATCGGCGTTGCTTCACCCCTCGCCAAGTCCGGAAGCTCCACGGTGGCGGTTCATCTCGCAAGGCTCATTGCGGCGACCGGGCAAAAGACACTGCTCATTGATGCCAATTGGCAAAAGCCATCGATGGACCAGCCAATGCTGAACGCGGAGCCAGGTCGCAAGCTCGCCAGGGCGTTTGCCATCATTCCCGCGCATCAGGAAGGGCTGGAAGTTCTGGTTCTCAGGCCCACGGGGTCAATCTCCGAGTTGAATGCCTCGCTCTCCATCTCCGCTGCACTCCAGCATCTGCAGCAAGAATACAGTTGTATAGTGGTTGATTTTCACAGCACCGACCGCACCGCTGATCTGGAAGCGGCCATGGGCGTCATCAGCGAGGTCCTCCTGGTGCTGCAGGCACGCCGCACTTTCGCGGATCACCTCGAGGGAATCCTGCACATCATCCCTGCAGAGAAACTCTCGGCAGTAATTTTGACCAGGATGAACCGTGCGGCTTTCAGTCCTAACCGTGAATACAGGCCATGACCTCGCCAGCGACATTGTCACGCAGGAAGGGTTCAAAGCCGGTCGACCTCGTTTGCAGCCATTCCCCTGACGTGCTCGACTACACCCTCTTTCTCTCGGGCATTTGGCTGGCCTGCGCCCTCGCAATATCCCTGCGCCTGCTTGGCCTTTTCTTCATAGTGGTCCCGGTCGGTGTCTGTCTGGCCTATGCCTTGCTGCGGCAGACGGTGCCGCCTCGTCTGCTCGCGGTCTACACCGCCTTCTGCCTCTTCATTGCCCTGCTGTCCAGATACAGGTTGATGCCGGATTCCTGGCAGGTTCACTTCCTTCAAGAAGCAGTCACAAGGCAAATCGTCCCGATTGTTGGATTCTTCGCCGTCGCATGGGCGTCCAAGGCTTATTTCCGCCGCAGGCTGATGAGCGGCAATGCCTTTTTTGGTGCACCCGTTTTCCTGTTCCTGTCTCTCGTTGTCGCGCCGGCGGTGATGTTTCAGCAGGACGTGCAATATCCGCGCGCATCTGGGCAAGCCGCGATAGTGATTCTTTATGGTGCGCTGATCAACAACATGGTCATTGCCGTGTTTTTCATTGCAGGCGGTATTTTTCTGACGAACGACTGGCGCCGATACGGCGGCATTTTGCTCCTTTTGGGAATAGCCCTCGCCAGCCCCTTGGCTCAGTTCAAGGTGCTTGCGGTCACGACGATCGTCATTCTGATTGGCGTGCCCGGCCGGTTGATGGCCGCAGCTTTGGCGACCGCACTGACTTCGGCTTATGCCGTCGGGCTCAACTTCATACCTCAAACCTTTGCTCTGGACCCGAACTCCGGGATCCGACTCGCGTTCATTTCGGACGCACTCGTATCCGTTGCGGATACATACGGGTTTGGCATCGGATTTGGGAAGGAATCTGTCCGATGGCGATACGAGTTTCCCGGATTCGAGGATATTACCTTTCTTCCCGACACCCATAATATTACGCATGCCAGAATGCTTGAGATACTCTCGACAGGAATTCACAATTCGTTCTTTCAAGCCATATTGCGGACGGGGGTCATTGGTTTCATTTTGATCGTGTCTGCCATTTTGGTGGCCTTCCCGCCAAATCGACTGCCACGCGGTGTTCGCAATCATGCGTCCACGGTCTTCATCACGATTTTCCTCGCCATGTTCGTCAATCCGGCCCTGGAGAGCCCTCTACAGATTGTGGGAATTGGTTTCTCATACGGCTATTTGATTGCGCTTCGCGCCAGCGTTCCGGCCTTGGCTGTGGAACTTCCTCCAGTTGAACCGGATCGAACGCAGCATTGCGCTTGTTCATACATCGGAACGAACATGGATGCGGCCCTCCCGACATAGGGCTGGCTATCGGTCTCGGTAGAAGGGATCGTTGTACGATTTTGGCCGGCAGGAGCAGGGGAGCCGTCCACTGATGTGCCCGCTCATGCGGCGGCGCCGTGCCGGTTCCATCAGGAGTGCCTCGAAAGAGCCAGCGAGCCAGCCATTTTGCCTCGGCCTCGGCTATGCCTCTTCTGGTAGCATAGGGCCATCCACTGCGCAGGTTCGCCCGCGCCGGAGAAACCCGTGCTACGTCGCCCGTAGAGATACGGGGGCAACCCGTTGGGGGACCCATGAAGCTGTTGAGATCCTTGTTGTCGGCGCTGTCGATGACCATGGCTTCGACCCGCCTCGCTTCGTTCGTTGGCGCCATCGCTCTGATTCCGACAGTGGCACTTGCCGACTACAAGCTAAAGCCCGGAGATACGCTGGAAGTATCGGTCCCCGGTATTCCGGATTTCAGGCAGCGATTGCTGATCGGAGTGGACGGCGAGGTGAACTTGGCGCTGGTTGGAGCGGTTCAAATCAGTGGCCTTTCCATTCAACAAGCGCAGGAAATAATCGCTGGCAGTCTCGCCAGCAAGCCGTATCGGCGGGGGACCGAGGACGGCCGTGAAATAACGCAGCTGATCCAGACGGACCAGGTCTTCGTTTCGCTTGCCGAATACCGGCCCATCTATGTTTATGGTGATGTGGCCAGGCCGGGAGAGTACATCTTCCGGCCGGGTATGACCGTTCGACAGTCTGTGGCGGTTGCGGGTGGCTACAGCGCTGCCCAGGTTCGCATCGCCAATCCGCTCATGGAAGCGGCCGATTTCCGTTCTGAGTACAAAGCCCTATGGGCGCAATTCGCAACGGAACAGGTTCGCATTTGGCGCCTTCGCACCGAACTCGGCGAAGAAGTCGAACATGTCGAGAACGTACCGGTGCCTGAGGCGCTCGCCGAACGATTGAAGCAAACGGCAACAGCGCATATCGAAGCTCGTCAGTCAGACAGTGAAAAGGACAAGGAGCTTCTGCGACGTGCTGTCGAGGAGACTAACCTGGAGCTGCGGCTCCTGTCTGAAAAGAAGAAGAAGGACGAAGAGGGAAGCCAGGCCGACACCGACGATTACGAGAGCGTCAGGACACTGTTTCAGAAGGGCCTGGCGCCGACCACGCGCCTATCTGAAGCCCGTCGAGCGGTGCTTATGTCATCAACCCAACTGCTGGATACGATCGTCCAGGCATCGAACATCGAGCGCCAGCGCGGCGAATATGTCAGACAGATGAACAAGATCGACAGTGAACGACAAATCGCGGCCTTGGGAGAGCTACAGGAGGCCTATATGAATCTGGCCCAGATCTCGGCGCGTCTTGAGGGTACCGCGCAGAAGCTGGCGCTTACAGGTCAAGCGCAATCCACCTTGCTGATAGCCGCGGGTCGGCCCGAGATAACAGTCCATAGAAAGCGAGAGCAGGGCGCCGAGACGCTCCCCGCCAGCGAAGATCTCGGGCTTGCGCCCGGCGACGTTGTGGAGGTCGTTTTGCCAAAGGTCGACTTTTCCGGAGCCGTCGCGTCGTCGCCACGGGCGTCCGGGATGCCGAATTGAGATTCGGACGTGGCGGACTGCAATGCGCGTCTTAATGGTTCATAATTTCTACCAGATTAGGGCCGGAGAGGACAGCGCGGTTCGGGAGGAGCTCGCGTGCCTCAAGCAGAATGGGGTCGACGTCGAGCTGTTCTCCGCCACAAATGACGATATCGTGCGGGTCGCGCGGAGGATTTCTACCGCCCTGGGGGTCATCTACAACCCTCATTCACGGCGGGCCCTGTCCCGAAAATTGGCGGAATTTTCACCGGATGTCGTCCATATCCACAATTTCTTTCCTCTCCTGAGCCCCTCCATCCTGGATGCGTGCCGCGAGGCCGGCGTGCCATCAGTGATGACCTTGCACAATTTCAGGATTCTCTGTCCCAGCGCCTTGCTTTATCCCGATGAGAGGCTTCGGGAGCGAAGTCTCCGCCACGCCTGCTGGTGGACTGTTCCGAAGAAGGTCTACAGGAATTCCCTGGCGGGCACGCTCGCCGTCGCCGCAATGGTCGAGTTTCACAAGAGAGCCGGCACCTGGTCCCGCAAGGTCGACCGCTTCATTGCCCTTACCGACTGGGCCAGGCACAAGCTTGTGGAAGGCGGCCTGGCGGCCGAACGCATCGTCGTCAAGCCGAATGCGGTTGCCAGGCCGCCGATCTTCGGTGACCTTCGTCGCAATGGAGGGCTGTTCGTCGGACGACTGGATGAGCACCACAAGGGAGTGGCCACGCTGCTCGAGGCGTGGAAGGAGATCGACTATCCGCTGCGGATCATCGGCGAGGGGCCGTTGGCTCCGCTCGTCGAGCAATCTGCGGGCGAGCGCGTGGAATATCTCGGGCGTCAGTCGCGCGAGACGGTGCTGAAGGAGATGCAGGCTGCAGCATTCCTGCTCTTTCCGTCGAAAGGGTATGAATTGTTTCCGATGACCGTCATCGAGGCCTTCGCAAGCCGGCTGCCGGTCATCTGCTCGGAGCTGCCGTGGATCAAAGGGGTCGTGGAGCCAGACGTCACCGGCTTTGTCGTTCCTGTCGGCAATGCCGGCGCGTTGGCCGATCAGGTGCGCTGGGCGCTTTCAAACCGATCTGCCTTGGAGGAAGTGGCAGGCCGGGCCTATGCCGCCTATCAGGAGCAGTACACGCCCGAAGCAAACTTCAATCGGCTGATGGCCATCTATGAACCCCTGGTCAGGCGCCCGATCCGGGCCTTCGCGGCAGTGTCGTGAGGTGGGCCGGAACATGCGGTGGCAGGAACCGACCAGGGCTGCCCATAGGGCAGACCAAGCTTCACGCGTCAACGAGCGCAGTGCGGGCCGCGGTACTCCCCATTTGCCCGAGGATCGATCCTGCCGCCTCGCATACTTCGGCGAGGTCCTCTTTTGCTTCCATTGCTGAAACACGGTGCCACTGGAGGCTGCGGCCGCCCGCAGGCACCTGTTGTGACGGTTCGATCGAATGCGCATTGTCTTGACCCGGCGCGAACCTTTGGATTCGCCTGATGGCGTGAGCATCTTCATTGTGGCACTTGCCCAGGCGTTGCTCGAACTGGGGCACCAGGTGCAGATCGTGGTCGGCACCTTCGAAAGCCGCGCAAAATTTCAGCGACTTCTTTCGCCTCGCCTCGAGTTGCCGATAATCGGATTGAGCCGCACGCCTTTGACCGGACCGGCCTCAGTCGCGGCATGGCTGCGGGCGATCGGTATCATCAATCGGTTCCGGCCGGACCTTGTCATCCACAGCGAGACGGTGCCGCTACCGCTGCGTGGCACGATCGTCCAGATCGTTCACGATCTCGAGAGGCGGAAAGGGGCGCTTGCGGCAGCATGGCGAGCCATTCGACGCGCGAGCATGCGGCACTGCCACTACGTCGTCGCCTCCACGACCGAGCTTCAGGAGGAACTGGTGCGAGATCTTGGGCTGCCAAGGGACCAAATCCTGAAAATTCCCAAATGCATCGATCGCCAGTCATATGCGTCTCGTGGGCTGGCAGAGCGCGAGCGGGCAATCCTCCATGCCGGCACGTCGCCCTACAAGGTGCCGGAGGCGACGATCCGGGCATTCGGCGCCCTCAACGACGCATCCGTAACGCTTTACGTGACGGGTGACATCACAAGCCCGGTGCGAGAGGCGGTCGACGCTCTTCCTGAAGCGATACGGGGGCACGTGGTCCTTCTCGGGATGGCAGAGGGAGCACGCGTTCGCGAACTACACAGCCGCGTTCGCGTCGCCGCTTTCCCCACGCGCTATACGGTCCCTGTCGCCTCGGCAACGGTGATGGAGGCGATCGCCACCGGCACGCCCATCGTCGGGTCTTCAAGGCTCAGCCGGGATCTGCTCGCGGATGGCGTGAATGGGGCAGTGGTCGAACCACAGGCCGAGGCGATGGCCGCAGCGCTGAAGGCTGTGCTGGACGATGATGACCTTTGGTCGCGTTTGTCGGCAGGTGCCCGCGACAGGGTTAGACAGTTCGATGCTCACAGTGTTGCAAAGCAATATCTGGAGCTCGCGAACCCCTCTGGATTGCAGTCCGACATCGGAATCTCCGTGAAGGGGGAGGAAGACAAAGGGATTGACGAACCGCGGCTCGCAGATCGTCAGCGGCTTGTCGGGCCCCTTGCGTCCCATTCCCTCAACGCTTCTTACGGTTGGGCAGGGCGGTGATCATCGGCTACTGTCGTATCAACACCTTCGAACCCGCTGCCAGGCTGGAGGCGCAAAAGCTTTATCTTGCCCGCTTGGGAGCCGAGAAGTTCTTCTGCGAGAAGACTGGCATATTCGGTTCGACGCCGGAGCTCGAGAGGGCGATCGCATGTGTCAGGAAAGGAGACGTGATTGCGGTCACGAAGCCGTACCGTGTTGCGCGCACAACCCGCGAAGTGCTGGCGCTCATCGAAAGGCTTGGCAGCAAGGATGTCGGTCTTCGCATCGTCGACACACCTATCGATACGAGCACGACGACGGGACGCATGATTCTTGCATCAGCGCCTCTGTGGACGCTTGGGATGTCCCCGTCGCGGTCAATGCTGTCAGACCTGCTTTTCTTTTGGCGTCGTCGTCGGTAGGGCCTCGTCGGATCTCTGCTCACTGCCAGTTGAAGGCAAGCCGCAATGGCGGTCTGGGATCAAATACCTTGCGCTCGATGGACCAACCGGCATGCACGGCCGCCGTTTTCCAGATGATGTTGCCGGGATTGGCGAGCGCGTAGACGCAGCAGTCCCTAACACTGTGCTTTTCAGCGCCTTCTGATATCCGGGTATGGAACGACAGGCCGTTGGAGGTCGGGGCGTCCCTGCCGTCCCGTGGCTCATTGTAGGTGTCCCGGGTGCGGCAGCGGCTGAACGCGCAACCGCCACTGCCGACCTTACCCTGCGGAACGGCCGAGAAGGCGCCGTTGCCCTGTTGAACGGCATCGACGTCATCGACCCGACAATTGAAGCTTCCCTCCAGCATGACGCCAGCGCCCGTGGGGCTGTTGTTGTAGAAGACGAGTCCACGTCGAATTGTACAGCGATCCGAGTGAAAGGCGGAAATATTGTCCTCGGTCCAGGAGGTGGGACCGTTCTCGGCCGAGAATTCTTCCAGGCTCGTATCCGGAGAGCGGTCGAACTGCACATTCTGTCCACGGGGGAACGGCCCGCGCGCGTCGTGGAGTTCGAGGAAGCCCATCTGGGTGCCTGGACAGTCGAAGACATAGATATTGGAGGAGCCGCGGGACGCCTTGACACGGATGATGATCGCATCGGGGCAGCTTTCCAGCTGTATGTTGTTGCGGTTCTGACTTGGTTCGGTCCCCGAGGGGGGAACGCCGACATGATCGATCTCGAGATCCTGCAAGCGTATTCCGGCGGCTCCGCGGGCGTATATTCCGCTGCCCATGGCATGACGAATGCGGCAGCTGCGGACGATGACGCCCTGATGGAGTGCCGTGATCCCGTTGCCATAGGGGGCGTAAATGTCAAGATTTTCAATGATCTGCCCATCCGCGCGCGTGAGCACGGGTCCGCTTGGACGCGCAAGGGAGACGGCACCCTCGAACCATTTATCGCCCGATCGCCCCTGGGCCAGAGGCACCGCTGCACCGACGGCACCCGAGGCAGGCAGCGCTAGCAGCCCGGCAAGGAGACGGCGCCGATTAAGGTGCCGGGGTTCAAGAGACTGCCGGGCGCGCAACATGAAATCTATCAGCCCGCCCAGTTCGGGTGCCAAACGTCGACTCGGCTTGTGCGGAGACGTCGAGGTGGCCAACGCGATGCAGATAAACCCTACCTCTCGGCAAGGCGGCTTCTTCGGTCAGGTTGTCGTCAGGCATCCCCATTTTCCCCCTGTGCGCCAGCGGCGCAGGTTCCTGAAGAATGCACATCGGCGGCAGGCTTATGCACGCACAGCACTCCACACACCATCTCTCCATTCTGGCCGCCGCGAAAGCCCTTCATAAGGCTTAACTCCGATGGGCAAAGTGCCATCGGCCGGATTCCCTGCCATTCTCTGAAGCTGGTAATAAGCGGAGCGCGAGGCGATGTCGGTTGAAGCGGACGTCTTTGACTATGTGATCGTCGGAGCCGGGGCGGGAGGTTGCGTCTTGGCCAATCGTCTGGCGGCTGACGGGACCAATATGGTCTGCCTGCTCGAGGCGGGCCCGGCCGACAGCAGCATCCTTCTGCACATTCCGGCGGGACTCTACAAGACATCCTCGAATCCGAAATATGCCTGGCAGTTCGACACGGAGCCTAGTCCGGGGACGGCCAACCGTTCTATTCCGATGTCGCAGGGCAAGACACTAGGCGGTTCGACCGCAATTAACGGAATGAACTACAACCGCGGCGCGGCTGCGGACTTCGACGAGTGGGCCCACCAGGGCAATCGAGGCTGGGGCTACGCCGACGTGCTCTCCTATTTCAAGAGAACCGAGCGGAGGGTTGGGGCATGCGATTCCTTCTACCGCGGGACGGACGGACTGCTTCCAGTTACAGATTGCGATTGGCGACATCCACTATGTGATGCATTCATCGAGGCCGCGCTCAATGCCGGCATCCCGCGTAATCCCGACTACAATGCAGCAAGCCAGGCCGGTGTGGGCTACTATCAGCGCTATATCGATAACGGATGGCGCGTGAGCGCAGCGCGGGCTTTCCTACGGCCGATCGCCAGAAAGAAGAACTTGGACGTCCGCACGAACGCGCAGGCCACGGCCGTCCTGTTCGAGGGAAAGCGTGCCATCGGCGTTCGATATGGACGAGGAGGGCCGGGTCATCCCACGAGCTGTGTGAAGGCCCGTCGAGAGGTGATCCTCTCCGCTGGCGCGGCGAACTCACCAAAGCTGCTGCAGCTGTCAGGCGTGGGTGCTGCGAGTATGCTCTCCGGCCTTGGAATTCCGGTTGTGCACGAATCCCCCGGTGTCGGTGCAAATGTTCAGGACCACTACATAGTCCACCTGATCGCCCGGGTGGAGGGCATCGAAACGGTCAGCGGACACGGCTTCGCCCTCCTGCGCGAGGCAGCGAAATGGATGCTGGGCCGCCCGAACTTTCTCGCCGTCAGCCCGTCGCTCGTCTACGGGTTCGCCAACTCGCGGGATCTTCACTCCACCCCCGATATCCAGCTTGACCTTGCCCTGGGCAATTATACCGATCACGGCGGCGCGCGGCGGTTGCCGGTCATCAAGCTTGGCTATTATCAGTTGCGGCCGAAGAGCATCGGACATGTTCGGGCGGTCTCGGCAGATCCGTCTCAAGCGCCGCTGATCCAGCCCAACTATCTCGCCGATGATCAGGACCGACAGGTCGTCATCAACGGCATGAAGACTGTGCAGCAGCTGTTTCGGGCCCCCGAGCTCAGGCGCTACAACTGCACGGAAGAGCTTCCCGGCCCGAAAACAACGGACGACGCCGACCGGCTGCAGTTTGCCCGCGAAACCGGGCTGACAGCCTATCATTTGTGCGGATCGTGCCGGATGGGCCCATCCGCTAGTGTTGAATCTGTCGTGGACGACCAGTTGCGGGTCCACGGCCTCGAGCGCCTGCGGGTCGTTGATGCTTCCATCATGCCCTCCGTTCCCTCGGCCAACACTTCGGCCGCTGTCTTTATGATCGCGGAAAAGGCGGCAGACATGATCCTGGGTCGGCAACCCCTCCCGGCACTGGAGCACTATGCGCCGGGCCAACCTGCGGCGGCCGAATAGTTGAAAATCGAATGACAAGTGCCGGGAGAATTCCTTGAAGAGACGTACACTGGTTGCCTCTGAATTCAATGCGAAGGACCGGGCTCACTTTGCGTCGGCGTATGAGTTTTGCCGCATCGTTGCCGAATGCGAGGATGCCGATCTGATCGCCCCTGGCATCGACAACTACCTAACGAGACGCTTTCACGCCGTTTTGCCAAAGCACGACCCTCACAACGTCCAGCGTGACTTCAACAGACTGACAAACGCGTTTCGCAAAGGGCTGGGGTTAATGAATGCGCCAAGCATTGAGCATGTTCGGCTCACGCAAGATTATGACCTTTTCTTCTTCGTCGCCTGGAGTCCGCAAAGCCTTGTAGAATTGTCTCGGATCCACGACTGGCGCCGCCGATGCAAGGTTGCTGTCGCGTATCTGTTCGAGCTCTGGTCGAGCACTCTCGAAGAGGACCGCCGATATCTGAAGCTCCTGGACCAGTTCGACCACGTGTTCCTGTTGCACAGCGCGTGCATACCTCGCCTGCCTCAATACACCCGCACGCCCTGTTCCTTTCTTGCCACGGCTGTCGACGGCCTCATTGCAACGCCGTACCTATCGCCGGTCAAACGCGTGATCGACGTATACTCGATCGGCAACCGAGCCGCGAAGATACACGGACAGCTTCTGAAGCTGGCCGAAGAGCGGGACCTCTTCTATCTCTACGACACGCTCGCAAGCACAGATTCCCGGGTGAAGGCGTGGCATGAGCATCGTTTGCTGCTCGCCAATATCATCAGGCGCACGCGCTATTTCATGGCTTTCAGTCCAGCGACGCTTGCAAACTCGAAGGCCGTCACGGTTGCCGGCGAGCAGGTGCTGCCTGCCCGTCTTTTCGAAGGGGCCGCGGGGGGCGCCGTCATGCTTGGGACCGCGCCGCAATGCGCCGAATTCGGCGCGCACTTCGACTGGCCAGACGCAGTGATCGAGGTATCACCAGACTCGAGCCATATCGCAGACGTAATTGGCGAACTCGACGCAAACCCCTGCCGTACGGAATTGTTGCGCCGGACAAGTACGGTCCGTTGCCTGGAGATGCACGATTGGGTCTACCGTTGGGATCACATCCTAGCCACGATCGGCATGCAGCCGCTCCCACGCCTCCACGTTCGCAAGCTCCAGCTGCGACGGATCGCCGCCGATGCTATGGCGCTCGCCTAGACGATCAGGCCCTAAAAAATGAGACCCGGTTTCGGGTTCGGCGCTCAGCGGTGCCCAAACAAAGAGAAAGGGCGGCAGTTTCGAACCGGTCGCTTCCGTCGGAGCGTCCGCCGCTCCAGGCCTGCGCGCGAGAGCATATCATTTCGAGGTACTCGAAAGGCTAACAGGCGCCGGAAGCGGGCAAGAAAGGTCGGTGCGTCCGCCGGCTCTACCCTTTGGGGTTAGAGCTTATGCCGAATTGGATTCGCGCAGTGTCGCTGCCATTCTCTGGCCATTCCCCGTGCTACCGCAGCCACCGCAATCGAACTTCGCGTGAAGGGGCAATGATCGCAGGCGACGGGTGCCACGTCACGCTGGGCACTCCGGTGGTTTTCAGCAGAGGAGGAGGGTCGTCGCGATGTTGGTCGATGAATGCGGCTTCGAACGCAGGTGAACGTCATGGCACTTCTTCATGAAGCCCCCCGTGCGGGCGCCACGTCAAACGCACCGCGGTGGAACGTGCCCCTCAAGGTCAATGTTCTTCTGCAGTCGTCTCCGCTTCTCGAGGCAATGTCCGTCGTGCTGCTCAGCATCGCCTCGGGAATGGTATATAATCTTGTGAGCTTCGGACATTTCGGCGAGTACGGCCGGAACTTCGGGCTGGGTGTTGTTGTAGCCGCCCTTTTTTCGACTTCCGCATATGCGCGCGGCCTGTATCTGAGTTCCGAGCTGCGGTCGCTGGCCTCTCAGATCAAGGAGGTCGCGCTGATCTGGACGGCGGTCTTTCTTTGCCTGTCGGTTGTGGCGCTTGCACTCAATGTGGGAGACATGTTTTCGCGCGAAGCCGTCATGCTGTTTTTCGTGACGGGACTTGGCGGCATCATCTTCGTGCGCCTGGGCGCCGGACGACTGTTTGCCTCGCTGACCAGATCGGACATGCTTGCCAAACCGCAAGTAGTGATCGTAACCCAATCGGACGTGCGCGTGCCAAGTGGCGTTGTCCAGGCAATCGAGGCTTCCGGATGCCAGGTCTGCCAAACGATTACATTGCCTGCTGCATCCAGCGAGAGCTCGCTCCTTGAGTGTATGGATAAGCTCATTGAACATGTGCGTCGGCGTTCGGTCGACGAGATAGTCCTTGCTGTCAGTTGGGCTGACATATCCCTGATTGAGAAAATCACGGCCCACCTTTGCGTGGTCGCGGTACCCGTAAGGCTCCTTCCGGACCACGTCGTTAGCGCGCTCTTGAAGCGACCTGTCGTCAACCTGGGGGGGACGAGGGCGATAGAATTGCAAAGCGCGCCCCTGACGGCGCCTCAGCTCCTGATGAAGCGGCTCTTCGATCTTGTGCTGACCACTGTCGCCCTCCCATTTCTTCTGCCCCCTTTGGCCGTTGTAGCGGCGCTGATTGCGCTCGAATCCAGGGCGCCGGTGCTCTTCTGTCAGCGTCGGGCCGGGTTCAATGGCCGCACGTTCAAGATCTATAAGTTCCGAACGATGACGATCCTGGAGGACGGGCCCGTTGTCCCTCAAGCCTGCAGGGGCGATCCCCGCGTCACCCGCGTTGGGCGCATATTGAGAAGGTTCAGTATCGACGAGATTCCACAGCTATGGAACGTGCTGAAGGGCGACATGTCGTTGGTAGGCCCACGGCCGCACGCGCTCGCGCATGACAGCGAATACAGCCAGATCATCTCTCTTTATCCGGCTCGGCACAAGGTGAAGCCGGGGGTCACCGGCTGGGCACAAATAAATGGCTGGCGCGGCGCGACGCCTGATGTCTACATGATGATCAAGCGTGTCGAACACGATATGTGGTACGTCAACAACTGGTCGGTCTGGCTCGACGTAAAGATCCTGCTTCTGACCATCCCCCGCATCTGGACGGGGCGAAACGCCGTCTAGCCCAACTTTGCCGATTCGTGTGGCAAGTGATTGATTTGCAAGGAGTGGCGGCTGGCCGACGACCCATCGATTAACTGCCAAGCGACACCCCAATCGGAAAAAGCGAACCTCTTCTTTGACGTTATCAATTGAATACGACTTTGGGTGAGGCTCGACACCATGAGAGGTGCGGCTCTACTACAAAAGGCGCTGTTACAGAACAACTGAATGCAAGCGATGATCAGTGCGAAAAACAGCGACCGCTCAATGCATAACCTGCGACTTCAAGCAAAAGTGCCGGCACGGCAACGGCGTTGGCAAGTTACCGCTTTGGGAGCGGAGGGGAATGCTATGACTCGAACGATTGACGAAGATCGTGTCTCTCTGGTCGTGAGTTCCACTCGAATCGAACGATCTCCACGCCCAGACAAACGAGGATGACGGCTTCTGTGAGCCCGCAACAAACCCGAACCACTGACCGAACTGCGGGGCCTCCCCTTGTAGAGTATGCTACGGCGAGGTTAGTTCCCCAAGGTCGGCTTGCATGCATCAAAGGGCAAAACATCCTGCTCAGTTCAACGCAGGGGGTAGTCTTTGCGCTCAATGACACTGCGGCGGATATCTGGCGCTCGCTTGAAGAAGGCGTGCCGGTCCAGGCTATCTTGGGCGAGATGGCAGCCCGTGGCGTTGATAGGCAAGAGGCCTATGGCTATGTCGAGGCTGCCCTTCAAGACTGGGAACGGCTCGGCCTAATCCAGCCTGCTCCACCGCCGTGCCCAACCGCAGCTCATCAACATATCTGCCAGGTCGTTGCTGTTCCAGGCGTGTGTGTGCGCATACTGTATCCGGCTGCCGTCGCCTTTCCGGCCGCGACCGTATTTCAGCATCTCGAAGTTCGAAACAGGGCCGTCGACGTCCTATTCCATCTGGTTGAGCGTGGGCAGCGGATCCACCTGTTCCGGGATGGCCACTGGACTGATTCCTGTGGTCGAGACGGGATACCCATTATGGTCAAAGGGCAACTGCTGGCCGAAGTGCTTGGGCACAGTGAATATGAACTCGCCCTGCATGCGGCGGCGCTGTTCAAGAACGGCCGCACGCTCCTCCTTTGTGGTAACCCTGGCTCGGGCAAGACGACCCTGACATTGGCGCTGGTTCACGCGGGGTTTGGCTTCGCGGCAGACGATGTGACACTTCTCGACTCGGCCGGACAGGGTATCGGCCTTGCTTTTGCGCCTTCAGTCAAATCGGGATCATGGTCCATTCTCGGACAATATTTCCCCGAACTCGGCAGGTCTCGGGTTTACCGGCGTCCCGATCGCAGGCGTGTGCGTTTTCTTGTGCCTAGGGATCATGTCCCTCCCGTTCCCCGGCCCGTGGGCTGGGTGGTCTTGCTCTGTCGGACGCAGGATGCCAAACCTTCCCTGCGCGTGATTGACCCGAGCGAGATCTTGGGTGGCTTGCTGAACGGCGCCTTTGCGCGGAATAAAGAGCTAAGTAGCACTGCGTTCGACGTTCTTTGCCAAGTCATCCGATCGGCAGAGGGCTTTTGCCTGACCTATGCCAAATTGGGTGACGGGTTGGAACTGCTGAAGGCGGCGTGCCGATGAAGCCCACCAGGGATGCGTTCGAGGCCCTGATCGCGGGACTTAACGGGCGCCTGGTGGTAACGGCCGACTGGCTGGCGGTGATTGCACTCGCCAACCACACTCTGCTTACGCCCGTCTTGTTCGCCACTCTTGCGCACACGGGCCAGCTTGACCGGCTCCCCGAAGAGGTGGGCCAGTATCTTCAGTTCATTTACGGCTGCAACCGGGAACGCAATTTGCGCTTGCGCAGGCAGCTGAATGAAGCCGTTGCTGCCCTCAATCAGGGGAGCGTCGTTCCGGTCCTGCTCAAAGGGGCCGTTCCCTTGTTCCTTTCGTCGAGCGGCAGGGTTCCCGACAGAATCATGAGCGATCTCGACTTGGCTGTGGAAACGACCAAAGAAGGGGCTGCCCGGGCTTGTCTTGCCAAGCTTGGCTACGCCGAAGTGACGGTCGCTGGTGGCATGGCGCGCCCGCAAGATGTCGGTCTCCTGGAGCTCCGGCCGTACCGGGAGATTGACCGCGAGCCCCCGAGGCTTGCCCGGCGTCACGGCCTTAGGGCGAAAATCCCCGCCCCACAGTCGAGGGCCCTCCACTGGATCATGCATGATCTCATCAAGGAGGCGGACTACTGGCGCGGAAGGACCGACTTTCGCCACCTTTATGATCTGGCACGGCTGGCGGAACAGCATAAGCTGGATTGGGCGATGCTCCGAACATCCTTGCCCGATCAGAACGCGCGGAATGCGTTCGATACCCAACTCTTGGCCTTGAGTCACTTCTTTGGCGTCAGAGCACCGGCGCAATATGTGCGGCGTCCCTTGGTTCGCTTTCAACACTGGCGGCGCGTCTTCCCCTTGTACCATCCCGTCCTCGGCGTTCCATTGCGCCTGGTCGGCAATTCGCTGTGGGGTATGTGGCGACTCCTACATGGCGATGGCTCGGGCCGACGGAGTCCGCTCGACTTTGGACGCCGCGCCACGAGCATCCTCCTTGACGGCGATCTCGGGTCAAAAGTGTAGTAATACTTAATTTCCTGAAGTGTGTCTTGATGGCGACTTGTCTTCATAACACCCATATGTCACATTATGGCGTTAGATGTCATGTTAGTTCAGGACTGTTATTCACAAGATTGGAGTACATTTCGATGAAGAGCAGGAAATCTTCCAAAGTAAAGACAGACAAACGTATCCCAGAAGAACAGGCGCGTCGTGAATTTCTAAAGAATGCCGGGCGTTTTGCTATTGTAACACCTCCATCCATTGCTCTGTTGCTTGGGACGAGCTTAAACTCGCAAGCTATTGCCGCATCGCATGGCGCACCTCCCGGACATGGGGGTCCTCCTGGGGGTCCTCCTGGCCGACCATAGATGACGCGTAGCCCGAATAGACGCGGCGCGAAAATCTGCAGAAAGCTAGTTCGAGTCACCTGTCCTGCACGCAAGAGCGCGGAAAGTGTCGGCCCCACTGCGCTTGTAGAGGCGGAGACAGGGGTCGAGCGGGCCATCCGCGCCGGAGCCGGCGAACGCGTGCTATGACTGCAGACCTTTTTCGAGGTGTCAGGCATCATCATCATTAGTCACGCGTTACGCATCGACGCGTGTCCGCCGGAGGAGAGAGTGCGCTGGATATGACGCCGGCGGTCCTGGGCGCCCCCCAACCCACGGGCCGTCGCAGTGCCGGCGCTACGTTCGGGCCCATGAGTGACGGCAGCAACTGGTCACGACTGCCCATCTGCTGCCCATCTGCGCTATTCGTCCTTCCTGCTGGATGATCATTCGATCTACCGCCGACAGGGGGTTCGGCCTGTAGGTCAGATCACAACAGTCTTTCCGTCTCTCCGCAACCCTTCGACGGCCCGGATCGGTGCTCGATTGCCATCGCTGTCCAAATTGGAATCAGGCTCATCGAGCACGACGAAGCTCGGCTTGCCAAACAGGGCGCGCGCGAGACGGACCGCTGCCGCTGTCCACCCGACGGTCCGACTCCATCCTCCCGACCTTGGTCATATACCCGTTGGGGAGGCGCTGGATCATTTCGTGCACAGAGGCGTGTGTTGCCGCCTCGGTCACCTGCGCATCGGGCCGCGTCCGCTCGGAAGCGCGCAATGTTGTCGCGCACGCAACCGGAGAACAGCTCGATATCCTGGAGCGCGGTGCCGAGTTGGTCCGGACCATAATAGCGCAGATCGTCGCCATCGAGTCGCACGCACCCTTGCGCCGGCGGCCATGCACCCACAAGCGAAGTCTTCAGCGTGAACGTCGCGCATGACGACCGGCGTGTTCGTGCCGGGGCGAGGACGAAAAGGTTCTCGACGGAAACCGTACCCCTGACGTCAGGCAGACGCACGAGTCCGGCAATGGGCGGTTCTCCTGGAATATGCGCTCCAGGCGCGCATGGGCGCTGCGCGCGGACAGCGGATACCGGTGCACCATGACCGGATAGCGGGCTCCATCCCGAGCCGCCGGCCGCTACCGTGCGGCCGTTCCCAAAGCGGCCTGACGGCGTGCTACGAACGGCTCGCGATGGCGCAAGATGTCGACGAGAGCCGAAGTACGATCGGGTAGGCTGGCGTGGAAAAAGGCGGGGCTATGGGCTCTGGATGCGCGCGCATCTGCCTTCCTGCTGGTCAGGAGACGAGACAGCCGGCCGGGTGCTCCCGCACCGCAAGCGGACGCGTTTGACTGGAGAGAAGCAAGCACCGGTCTCCTGCGACTATCTATAAAGCTTGCCGCAGCGCATATGCGGAATCGGCGGCTCCTCGCAGTGACGATAGAGCTGTTCCCGACCCGCTACGCAGATCTGGGCCTTTAGCGATCCGACCGGATCGTAATGCCCGCCTGAATAACCTCGGAATTGCACGAACTTGTCTCAGTGCCGAGGCGATCGCTGCCTCAAGGATCAGAGTATCCGTTCGACGAGAAGCCATGTCGCGCATCGCGACGCCGGCGACCCAGGCGCCGGCAATGACGCAGTCGACACGTCATAGCCCTCGGGCAGCTCCAGGATGAAATCGTGAACGCCGGCGAGCGATGCCCGCTTCATGGCATAGCCGGATCGGCGAGCGCGATGTTCTCGCGAATGGACCGGTTGAAGAGCACGTTCTCTTGCAAGAAGACGCCGATCTCACGTCGAAGCCAGGTTGGGTCGACCACCGGCACATCGACGCCATCGACCAGCATCACAGGCCAGCTCGCTTCGACACAGCATAGGCCTGCGCCGCAAGGCTTAGGAAAGACGTCGCTCGATGACCGAAAGAGCCAGTTCCTCTCGACGCCACGGCGTCAGACGGGCATTCTTGTGGATGTTCATTTAGTACCCTCCGGTGAGTGCTGAAGCTTGGTAACTCCAGTCGCCTCGGTTGGGTCCGCATCGACAACTACGGAAAGCTCACAAGTCGAGTCCGTTCCATCCCGATGACATCGGGATGGAACTCCATTGAGCGTGATCTTCTCCGAAACCGGGCTCCCCTTTTGGTACGCTGACCTTCGGTTCGGGATCATGGCTTTGAGAGACTGTGATCCAGTCCTTATTTGCCAGGGCAGCCCCTCGCGGGATGTTAGTTCCCCGCGTAGTCCTTCAGGTCACATAAAACGAGGCTGCGGTGAGCGACAGATGTGGGGAAAGGGTGGCGAACTGTGTTTGAGATGCGCCGCCGGCCCCGTCATTGTCGAAAGAGAGAGCCCCGGTTTCACTGTTGTAGATGATATGATCGGAGCTGTCATGCGCGGCTGCACCAACAAAGAAAGCTTTGAACGGAAGCCCTCCCGACTGAAGCCCGGCAAAAACGGTATCGCTGAGATGGAACGTATCCTGGGAGCGCTTGAAGTCGGTGATCTTGTCGACATTGCCGGCTCCAAGAGCCGTATTGAACGAGAAGGCATCGTGGCCCCCGTAGCCGGTCAAGACGTCGGCGCCGAGGCCGCCGTTGATGACATTGTTGCCGGCATTGCCCTGGATGGTCTGGGCGAACTCGTTGCCGGTGAGGCTCATTGCCTTCGCGTCTGACGCGGTGTTGGTGGCGAGAAGCTCGATCTCCGAGCCGGCCGAAAGCGCATAGCTCACCGAGGCGAGCACACTGTCGTTGCCGCCGCCCACCGCCTCAACCACCTTCTCGTTGGCATTATCGACATAGTAGGTATCGTTGCCGCCATAGCCGATCATGGTGTGGCCGCTGGTTCCGTGGAGTATATCGGCGCCGCTGGTGCCGTACAAGGTGCCATCGCTGGTGCTGCCGGAAGGAGCGACAGTCCCAGTCCCAGTCCCAGACCCGGTCTCGGTCGTGCTAGTGGTTGGGGGAGTGACGCTCGCGTCCGTGACAGTGTCGGTCGAGCTATCCGCTGCGTAGTCCCAGGTGAACTGGTTATCGACGTGTGCCACTGGGGTCGCCGTGGGATCCTCGTGCACGTCGGCCACGACCGCCTTTGACGCGTCCCAAATGATGTTGTTGGGATTGCCAGGGTTGGTGTAGCTCGAGTTCAGGATGCTGACCCCACCGGAGCTTACATTCCAGATCAGTCCATTCGACGAGGGAAGCCCGCGGCCTTGATCCTCATCGATACCGTCGAACGACCTCGTGTGATCGAAGGTCACATCGCTCGCGTAGGAAGAGAACGCGCCATTGCCCTGATGGACGGCGTCAACGTGATCCACCCTGCCGCCGGTCGATCCGTTCTCGAACATAACGGCCACGCCGGTCTGAGAGTTGTTACCGTCGATCACCCCATTTGAGATCGTCGTATTCGGGCTGCCATATACCGAGACGATGTCCTCCGGATGCGAACTGCCGGCGTCGTTTACGGCATAGAAGTCGGTTAGCGAACTATTGCCCGAGTTGTTGAACTGGACGAACTGACCGCGCGGCATTGGGCCATGGAAGTCGTAGCCATCGACGTGTGAAAGACTCGCGCCGGGCGAGTTCACGAGATAGATGCCAGTCGAGCCTTCCCGCACTGTGGTGTTATGAACGGTCAAGTTCGAGGCGTTTTCTGCGTTGATGTTGTTGATGTTCGGGCTCGTCTCGGGGTCGATTCCCGCCGGCGGGTCGGCGTTGATGACTTCGGTGTTCTCGATCGTGACGCCGTTTGCGCCCGATACCACCACCCCGTCACCTTCGACGTGATGAATAAGACAATTGCGCAGAATGACATTGTCGTGCGTAATCGTGACCGCGTCCCCGTTGGTGACGTAGATGTCAAGATTTTCAATCACCTGGCCATCATACTGCGATTGGATCGGTGTGGTGGTGTAGGTAAGACCCTGCGCCGGCTGCGTCGTTGCCGTCGACGCGGAAGCGGTGGAAATGGGAGCTTCGATCGTCACTCGGCTGCCTCCGTCGTCGCGCGTAAGTTGTTCAACCCTTCCGAGTGTGTCCACAGTATTTCCTTGTCGCGACTCATCGATCTCATGTGTTTCTCCAGTTAAATAGTAATCTCCATAAGTATCTCCAAAGACACTCACGGACAATAAAACGACAATCCATCGTCTTAACGAAATTCTGACAATACAACCAGAAATTTCATGTGGGGATATAATGCTAACGTTCATGACCATAATACGGCGTGGATAAGGCTATACTGAGACTCTCCCGGGCGATTGGCGTTGCGTTCAAGCTTGCGCCTACGTCGAATTGCAAACGTCGTCTAGTATCTCGGATTACGCGTGAACTTACCCCCGAGGACAGGAGACAAGGTCATGCACGCATGAGCGTTACCGAGACGGTCCGGCACAGCTCGAAACAGGTGATCTACGAGGGCTATCCTGAATCGGCTACAACTACCGACCGACCTGCACGCTGCCATCGGCGTGAGCAACTGCAACGGCTTCCCGCACTCGTCACGCGGCGGGGGCAGCTTGCGGCGCAATTCGGTGAGCGCCTTCGCGACATCGCCGAACTGGAGACACCTACCGAGCCTTGCTGGACTCGCAGCAATTGGCAAAGCTACTGTGTGAAATTCCCCCACTGGTTCGACCGGCGGCCCGTCTGCCTCCGGAAGGGCGTGCCCTATTGCGATACCGAGGCGATGCGGGAGCACCTCGCCGAGATCAGTCGGAGCGCCGACGACGGCGCGCATGCGGTGCTGATCCTGATCAGGCCGGATCGCAAGTGACGCGGCCGGACAACATCACTCTGATGTTCGTGCCGCGCGCTCACTGGAACTGAACCCAGTCGAAAACCTGCGGCAAATTCATGACAAGGGCTCTCCAACCGTATATTCAAGGACTACGACGAGATCCTCAATCATTGCTGCGCCGCGAGGAACAAGCTCCTTTTCCAACTCCGGAGGACCTGAGGGCCCGGTGAGCCGCTATCGCAATATGGTTTTTGGCGGCAGCAAAATGTGCGAGACCGTGCCGTCTGGGCGACAGTTTTGATATGCGCCCGGGCGGCGTGCTGCCGCCAATCTGACAGCAATTGGTACAGGCTCGATGATCGGAATTGAAAAGCGCGAGCGCAATGCGCCTGCCTGCACGGCAAGCGGTCGCCACCGATGACGATTGCCTCTGCCGCATCCTCCGAGATCGCAGCCTCACACGCGAACCATGCCCGCTTCAAGGCGGACGGAATCCATTAGTCCGACAACGTCGCCTTGTGTAAGTCGCTCGCCGGTAAGAGAGCCTCGTAACCATGTTTGGCCACCCGCTCCAAGACCAGCCCCGGTGTAGTCGTCACGACCGAGAATCGGAGACCGTCGCTTGCCGCTTCGATGGTTCCTGCCTCGGCGATCCCGGCAACCGGAATGCACGACTTTAGGTACAACTGGTCCATTCCAGGATCCCCGGCGCCGTTGTTCGCCGTGGTTCTGCGCCGTCATTCTGCTATCTGGACGACCTGATGCACGGCTTGACGCGTCAGATGAATTAAGACGCGAATCGACCAAGCTCTCAATCTTGGCAATCGTATCGAGGTAACCATAGCGGAACGGGCCGTCTCATGTGTTCCTTTCATCGGCCCGCGGGAAACCAAGCCCTGTAATCCTCGCGGCCGCGCAATCCTTTGCCACGATAGGCTGAGTCGATGAAACCACGAGCTCGGGTTCTTGACCAAAAGCCCCAGGTTGAAGATTCGGGATACGCCTCGATGATGCTGCCCTACGCCTAAAGAGGGTATTTTGGTGTACGGTTTTCCTGGCGTAAGGTTAAAAAAGAAAACTGTGCGGTTGGCGCGTGGAGCACCTAATCGACGCGTGTATCCCAATCGCGTCGGGTGAGAAGCGATGATGACAAGGCAATCTTTCATAACCGTGCTTGTCGGGCCAAGCGAGTTACTTCGAGAAGGTGTTAGTCGAATCCTGAATGAAGAAGATTTTCGTGTTCTTTTCTCTACGGCTTCTGTTAACGATCTTCTGCAAAAGCCGCTACCGCATCACCGGTCGATCTTGCTAATCATAGACATCGGCGGTGCTGATGCGGAAGCTGAATTCGCGCAGATTGCTGAGTTTAAGGCGATTTACCCAGCCAGCCATGTCGTTGCGCTAGCTGATCACTGTCGCACGACCGATATAGTCTCAGCCTTTCATGCGGGGGCTGACGGGTATCTGACAAAGATCGCTGCTTACGACACCTTCATCAAAGTCCTCGAATTGGTTATGCTTGGGCAAACGGTACTACCTGCGGAAGCTTCGATGGTTATTCAAGATATAAGGCAAGGTTCGAAAGATGAATCGATAGCTGATGAGTTACCAAAGGTGGAAAGTAAAGTGGAGAGTATGGATCAAGAACTCGTAATTTTGTCGAATCGCGAGAACTGTATTCTGCGCCGTTTGATCCAAGGGGAGTCAAACAAAGCCATCGCGCGCGAAATCAACATTGCCGAAGCTACGGTGAAGGTACACGTCAAAGCCATACTTAGAAAGGTTCGAGTCCGCAACCGAACACAGGCTGCAGTTTGGGCGATGAATCATGGTATGCTTACTCCACCGTCTGGCAACGGCGCGCCGGGGGACGATACGGTGGTACCTCAGGAATCTCACCATCGGCATGATCTACTGGAAGCAAAAAATGCATACCTCGTTTTCGACAGTCGTCCTCCTATGTGACCTGCGACAGATCTTCGTGAAACTGTGTGCGTAATTGACAAAAATCACAAGAATGACGGATCTTTACTGCCATTTTGAAATTCGAGGGGATTTTTCATTAAATGGGCCAAACAAAAACTGTTTTTGGTTTGTCGCTCAGCGAAACCCGGATAGGAACGGTTGAAGGCGGAGAATGCGGCCTCCTGGTTTGGAAATGCGACCAACCGGTGGCGGTCCTTACCCAGATCGACGAGGAAGCCTACTCCACCAAGGCAATGGTTCCTCGAAACGGGATTCGGGCTGCTGAGCGGCCAGCACAAGATTTTCGATACGATCGAGGTCTGGCTAGACAGCAGTTCAGCTGCCGATTCCGCCCTTCGACCTTCAGCAGTAGAATGCGGCCGCGGGACTCACGCAAGTTGGGAAGTGTTACGCTTGGGCTCACTCCTCAGCCAGAGTTTCCTTCTGCGAGAAGATCGTTGACCTTGCAGGCGACTTCCGTGCGGTTGGTCGCCTTTAGTTTCTTCATGATATTGCGGATGTGGACCTTCACCGTGCTTTCGCGTAAATTCAGTTCGTGGGCGATCATCTTGTTCGCCTTGCCGCGCCGGAGCGCTTGCGCAACCTCGGCCTGCCTAAGCGTGAACATGCCTGCCAAAGGCTGCGTGTCGCGGCCGCCCGAATCTATCAGGTGCCGCATAGCAAGGACACTGCTCGCCGGCACGAAGATGCCTCCCGCTGCCGCAAGGTTGATAGCCTCGACGCAGACATTGATTCCAACAGAGGTCGGAATGTAACCGCGTGCACCGCATTCGAGAGCGGTCAGTATCTGGGCAAGGTCTTCGGTGTCGGCCAGGACGACCACAGGGACTGATTTGAACTCGCACGAAATATGCCTGATCTCGTCAGTGATGCCACGATCGGTGACCTTCCGACTGCCAAGGTTGAAGAGTATGGCTGCAAGGGGAGGGGCCGATCTCTTTCTGACGCGCCATTCCTCGATGGACCCCAAGGCGGCGACATCCATGCCGAGTTCGTGGTCCACGAGAGCCGATGCGAGACACTCGCGGTCCAGAGCCCTTCCGTCCAAGATGAGGAGGCATTCCCTGCCTGTCTGCCCTTGGACGATTCCCGGTCCGCCGGACGGAACTTCTGACTGATTGGCCGAATCATAATTGTGCAGTCCTGCCGTGTTACCCATGTCAATACTCCCTCTTTCCCACACAAGCCGTCTTGCGCTGGCCGACATGATTTCCGCATTCTCTCGTAATGAAAGTTTGGTACTGCGCGTTTTGAAGGGTCGAGACTCGATTAGCCCATTTGCGTCGTTTTCAGTTCCCCAACCCCCAGCGATACCCAGCGTGGGTAAGTGTAGGGGTTATTTATAAGCAGTCTCTAACATAGATTGTTTTTTTGGTAATTTTCAGGGAACCGATGCCAAGCTGGACCCAAAGGGCTGGATCCTGTGCGAAGGGCGCATGCATTGGACCCAGCCATCTTCAGCCCAGCAGGCAGCCGAATGTGGATCAGCGGGTGCCTCCGACATTTCATCGGCAGACCAGAACCGCCGAAAGTGCCGTTGACATTGTGTCGGGGGACAGTGCTGGCAGCATTGGCTCCCCACTTTAATTCGAGCACGCCTTGGTAAGCGGCCCTCTGCGCATAATTCGGCAGCACGCCGCACTCGCGCGATAGGCCGAGTTGCCGCGGCCATGATGATCTCCCTTGTCACACTTGGTCAGCACGAACGGGTTGCGTTCCGCTCGGCCCAACCGTCGACCGCCTCGAGCCGGATACCGCTGTCGTCGAGACGTCAGGCGTCCCGCGCACGACCAGCTCTCCGTAAATGTCTTCTCGACGGCGACGGAACGACCGTTTTCATTTTGGCGTCCATGCGCTGGCGTTCAAAGAGAGATAGCCGCTACCTGAGATACTCGCTGTCGAATCCGGCTGTTTCGACCAGCTTCTTGCGGTTGATCACCTCTACATGGCCTGACTTGAAAGAGACGAGATCGGCCTTGCGGAGCTCCCTTAACGTTCGGTTGACGTGAACCGTGGTCATTCCGAGGATGTCGGCCAGTTCATGCTGGGCAAGAGGACACTCATATCTTCCATGGACCGACAGCTCAACCATGGAGAGCCTCTCTTCCAACTCGAGCAGGAAATGGGCGGTACGCCTTATCGCGTTCCGCCGCCCGGTATTTATCAGGTGTTCGGCAAGGATGGCGTTCAGGCGCGCCAGCGAGCAGGCGATCTTCTTCCCGATTCGGCCGTCCGACAGGATGGCCTCGACCAGTTCCTTACTGGAAATTTCATAAACAGCTACTTCGGTTATGGACGCCAGCGACGCAAGATGGGGTCCGTCCAAACCACGGAAACCGACAACGTCCCCCTTGAGGGGAGTGTCTATGATCTGCCGCTCTCCGTCTGGCAGTGCGTGATAAAGTATGGCCCAACCCGATTTTACAATGAATATCTCACCGTTGTCGTCTTCCTGGCGGCATATCACCGAATGGGGTTTATAGGTTTTTGCGGTAACACCGAGAAAATCGTTGTTCCCCCACTCGTCCTTCGACAACGTTCCCCCTATGGGATGCGAGCACATGAACTCCAATAGTGTTTGCATGAAGAATCGCGAGTTTGATTTTATTTCCACACGACTTACAATAGTTTCTCCGGATAAAGTCGACCGAACGACCTCTTACCCTAGGGGAGGGGTGGCCTAATGTCCTCGTCTGTTTGAATGAGGTAAACTGCGTTTAGATCAAGGTGTTGCAAGCATCAGGTGGTTAAGTCTCCCCGCTTGAGCGAGACGATCCACGCCAAGGCCTGCAGAAGTGTGGTATCGAGGGCCGTATGGCGGGCCTCCTCGACGCGCGTGTCGTCGTGCATAATGACGGATGTCGCGGAATCATTTTGCGCCTCGGTCGTGAGGAAATCCCGCGGACAGGCATTCGCCCGCAGGCGAGGCCGCCGAAGACTGCGCTTCCTCAGCAGACTATGCTGGCGCCGTATGTCGCAGTTAACTCAGGCCACGCTGCGGATAAGCGTGCCACCAAAAGCAAAGCCATCCCAGCGCCAACCGGAAGATTGCCTCGCGCACCGCCAAGGCAAGGATGCCGGAGTGAGCACGAATCCAAATAGCAGGCAACCGTTTGACAATCATTGCGGACAATCAGCCTCTGATCTACTTTAGCTCTTGATAAATGGGGAATATGCCCGCTGTCGCGACGGCTTTTCTCTCTTTCTGTCTCGGCAGATTGCATGCTCTCTAATGGACCTTGCTACCACATGCGGCTGCCAGGTAACAGCGGTTAGGGATTTGCCATGCTCCGACTTTGCGGATTCATCGCAGCCTTCATCCTCACGAGCTTCACGACCTTTGACGCTTGCGCCGACCGAAGGGTCGCTTTTGTCATCGGCAATCGGACTACCGACAATTCCCCGCTCTCAAGAACCCGGCCAGGGATGCCGAGGACGTATCCAAAACGTTTCGACTGGCCGGTTTTGAGGTCTTCGTCGCAAGCGATCTGACCAAGCTGCAGTTCGAGGAGCAGTTTCGCAACTATCTGGCCGCCGCTGACGGCGCCGACCTGGCGGTCGTCTACTATTCCGGTCACGGCTTTCAGATCGGCGGCGAAAACTTCCTGATCCCGGTCGATGCCTCCTTGAAGCAGGCGGCAGACATCGAAGTCCAGGCCATCAAGCTCAACGATGTGCTGGAACAGTTGCGTTCGAAATCGAAGATCATCCTCGATCGCCAACAGTGGATCGGTGGGATACGGCTGCCGGCGAGCCTCTCGACCTGCAAGGGGATCGTCCCCGGCCTGCTCACAAATGAATTGGCGGCAGCGCGGTGGAGATTTGCGAAGCCGAGGTCAAGGCTATCCGATGTCCCGCGCTTTCGCTATGAACTGGGGCGCGGGCTCCTTGCGGCAGGCAAGGTCGAGGAGGGCAGCACAGCCATCGAAGAAGCCGCCAAGACGGGACACGTCCGTGCCGTGTTCGAGCTAGGCTACATGTATGCTACCGGGAACCGGAATGGCCGTCGACCGCGCACAGGCCAACGCGCTTTAAACGGCGGCATCCGACAAGGGGGATCCCCTATGGCATGACGTCGTGGGGTCGCGCATTATTCAATGGCTACGGCGACGTGACCGCCGATCCGGCCCGCGCCGTTGCCTTCCTGGAGGCCCGGCGTCCAGCGGCGACATGTATTCGATGGACCTGCTCGGCCGCAATTACTTGTCTGGCAGGGCGTGGAGAAGGATCTATCCGAAAGAGGCGCTGGCGCCTTTTCAGAAGGCAATCGATCTTGGCCAGCCCTGCGCTCCGGGCAGCCTCGCACGCATGTATCGGGACGGTGTCGGTGTGGAACGGAACTTAGCCGAAGCGCAAAGATTGTTCGGATCGCGCGGGGCGATCAGTTCGCAGCTTACGATCGCGCGGCCCTCGAAATGCAAAGGGCGACAAGGCCGATCAGGCGATCAGGCCCTTACCGTGCGTTTGCATTTGCGGCTGCGCTCGACCTGCGCAAGGAACCGCCGGACGCGCAAAGGACGCTGGCAAAGTTCGGACCGAAGTCAAAAACAGCGGCGTTGAAGCAGCCGCGCAGGAACTGAAATCGAAGCTTCCCGGGTCCGGTTCACTCGACACGCAACTAGTAAACGCGGCCAGACGATTGTGGGAAGAAGCCAATCCGCGTCGGGACTTGTTTTGATCAATGAGGAGGCAATGGTGGAAAGGACATTGAAGCAAGCAATCATCGGAATAACCCTATCCGGCGTCCTGTTCGGAAAATCTGGGACGTGTTGTTTCTCGCATTCACCAAGGGCGAAGAAACGCGGAAGGCCGGCATCTGATCGACGGTCGGAAAGCGCGGTCGCGCCAGTTGTCGCACCTCATTAGACCGTTTCGAGCCGGCTGAACCGAACCGGGATCAGTTTCCGAGTCTTCAGTTGCCCTGCCGAATCCTTGTCGATCACCGTCAGCAACTGCACATCTTCAGGTCCCACAGGCAGAACCAGCCGTCCCCCCGGCTTGAGCTGCTCAAGCAAGGCCGGCGGCGCGCGCCCAGCTGCGACGGTGACCAGGATCTTGTCGAATGGGGCGTGCTCGGGCCAGCCGCGAGACCCGTCTCCGACACGAATGCCGACGTTGGATAAGCCGAGGCCCTGCAGCAGAGCCTCGGCATGGCTTGCGAATTCCTCGATGATTTCCACGCTCCAAACCTGCCCGGCGAGTTCCGCGAGGATTGCGGTTTGATAGCCCAGGCCAGTGCCGATCTCGAGCACCGCCTCGTGCGGTTGGGGAGCAAGGAGATCGGTCATGAGAGCGACGATGAACGGCTGCGAGACGGTTTTATCGAAGCCGATCGGCAGCGGCATGTCCTGGTAGGCATAAGGTGCAACCGAGGCTGGCACGAAGAGATGCCGCGGCACTCGCCGCATCGCTGTCATCACCCGCTCATCGAGCGCCGCCTTGCCGAGTTCTTCGCTTGCAAGGTCGGTATGGATTGCAATCATCTCGACCATGTGCCTGCGTAGGACCGCGAGGTGCTCTTCGTTCATTGGCTTCATGACGGTGGGGCTTTCCTCAACCAGCTTGCTGCCGGTGAGCATTATATACTGTTCGTCACGGTAGCGCCCGCCATCGTTTCCATTACGGGTGCCCAGGGCAAGCGTGGGTGACCGTCTTGGCAGGCTATCGCCGGCGGCGACCCTGGAGATTCTGGGCGCTATATCGCCATAGCGGTGTGTCCCACATGCGGCTATCTCGCGCATCAGCTTCGCCAGCACCGGCCGGGAGGGCGAGGCGCCGGAGCCGTGCTCCTGGTGGACGAGGCGGCAGCCAGCCGCCTTGACCTCGTCGACTTGGGCGTCGGTCGCCCGATCCTCGGTCGAGACGCGGGCATCGCCAATGGGCGGCCGATCGGGAGAACTGGACGTTGTGCGTGCATTTGGCCGGTTTCGGGGCCGTTTTTTGGGGTTTTTGTACACACAAGGAATGTGCCAGAACACGAACGTGTGAATGCGTCTGGTGAGGCCTCAACGACATCTTATCAGCCAACCGAGGCTTGTAATCCGTCGCTAATGCCATATCTTATGCACAAGAAATGTGTTTCTGGATATGGCAAGGGGGAGAGGGATGATCCAAGCGTTGAAAGTTCCAGTTCAGAATGAACCGTTGGTGTTGTCCTATATGGATCGGGCTGGGAAGATCGCTGTCGCCCAGGTTGCGGATGGATTTGGCATGTCCAAAGGTCAGCTTGCCGAAACGGCGGGTCTTGCGCGGGAAACCCTCTATAGGGCTGAGCGTAGCCGTGCTGCAAAGACGCAAGGTCGCCTTCGTGAAATGCTTGAGATCATCAGCAGGGTGATCGACTGGGCTGGAGGCAAGGAGCAGGCGATGGCCTGGTACCGGGCCCAGCCGATACCGGCATTCGGCGGGCGGACGGCGGAAGCTCTGGTTAAGGAAGGCAAGGCCAGCGCGGTTCGCGACTACCTGGATCATGTCGCCGTTGGTGGCTTTGCTTGAGGTTTGCCGGAATTTGCTACCGCGCCCATGATCCGCGGTGGTCCTTCCAGCCTATCTCAGGCGACGGAGCGGCTATTCGGGGTGCCAGGTTCAACCCGAAAGGTGTGCCTACGCTTTATCTGGCGCTCGACATCATGACGGCCGTGAAGGAGGCCAATCAGGGTTTTGCACATCGCATTGATCCCTGCGTGCTCTGCTCATACGAGATCGATTGCGATGACATTGTCGATCTGAGGACGGCGCAAGGCCAGGCCGACGCCGGGATCCGGTTCGAAGATATGGCTTGTGCCTGGATGGATTTTCTCGCCGATGGCAAACGGCCGCCCTCATGGAGCATCCATGACCGCCTCGTTGCTGAAGGCAAGTTCGGCATTCTCGTGCCCAGCTTCGCGCCAGGTGCCGACACATCCGATCAGAACCTCGTGCTATGGAGTTGGGGCGAGGTGCTCCCGTACCAGGTCAAGGTGATCGATCCGGGACGCCGGCTGCCTCGGAATCAATTGTCCTGGAGCTGACGCCGCAAGGGTCGGATCGAATTGCGACTCAGACGATTATCCGCGCCGCCCGCCCGAGCGTGCGTTCCGAGTCATTGTAGCAGTTCGAGGCCTGCTGCGGCGTGCGGTTTCGGTGAGATAGCCGGAGCGCAGGCTGTGGGCGGAGAAGGCTTGCGGATCGGGCCCGGCCTCGGTGGTGCGCCGCTTCAGGATCAGATTGACGGCCTGCGCGTCAGGACGCGCGCTTGGAGATTGCCACAGTGTCGATGCCGCCAAACACGGCGCCGTCCCTGATCCCGGCGCGCGCCAGCCAGTCCTTCAAAACCAGCACAGGCCGGCCGACGAGCAGCACGAAAGCGTCGCTGTCGGCTTGCGTCGTCTCTGTGCGGCCGAGCCGTATCGACAGGCATGGCAATTTATCGCCGTCGGGAGCGTTGGGATCGGCCGGAACCGGGTCTTCGTCGACCAGCTGTTCGACGCGAAGAGCAGAAATTCCGCTGCGACGCCGGCCGCCGGAGGCGAAGGCGGTGATGAGAATCGCGCGATCCCTGACGTCGACGAGACGGTCGCCGGCGCATGTTTTCAGGAGGGCGGCCAGAATATCGGCGGTCACAGCCTTCCTGCTCTTGCGGGCGCGCGGACGGGCGCTGGCGCGCACCGCCAGTTCAATAGCGCTGCGCAGGCCCGGAGCTGCAAAATTTCCGCGCAAACCGCGCCATTGAGTCAGCGTCGACCAGCTCGACAGCCGCCAGCGCACGGTGCACGGCGCGTGCGGACCGCTTTTACCCGCAACAGTCCCTCCGCCCTCGGCGCAGCCATGACGGCAACGGACATGCCATGCCCGGATCGGTTGAGCGCCGGGAACAGTCCCAAAGGTGGTGGGCGACCAACTTGATCAACAAGGCTTCCGGAGCCGGCCAGGGCAGCGGCTGTCCGGTCGCGGCGAGCGACCAGGCCTCGAGATAGCCGAGGTCGGAGGCCAGTGGCCGGAGAGAATTTGCGCCGATACCGTCCTTGGCCAGGTGGCGCAGGGTCTCGACATCGCCATCGGTCAGGATCTCGGCCAAAAGATCGCGGCGGTCGAAGGGCAGCACCGAATCCAATGCGTCGAGCGCCTCGGCGCGTCGAACACCATTGCCCGGTGGCCGAGCGACGCGGTCAGTTGCCATTCGCCGTCCGAGAATTCCGACTCCCTGGCCGCGCGCGGCAGCTAGGAGCTTGCGATCGAGGGTGGCCAGCGGCAACGCGGTTTCAATTGCCAGCAAGGTAGGCGGCGTCATAGGCGCTGAAACCGTGCCCGGTGGCAAGCTTGATGATGATCCCGTCACGCCCGGCGCCCGCATCCTCAAGCGACAGCCGGCGAAGTCGTGCCATGGCGGCGATCGATTCGCCGGCAACGATCCGCCCGCGCCGTTCGGCCGTCAGGACAATGCTGCGCGCCTCATGCCAGAACAGGGAAGGGACTGGAGATTGACCTCTCAGTCCCGCGACCAGTGTTCGGCCGCCTCACTGTGCTCCTCCGGCAAGAGCCAGGCCGCGGAAAAAGAGGCGTCGAGGACCAGGATCGTCAGTAGCGATGCCCTTCGTGACGCCAGGCCAGGATCTCTTCAGTGGTCACGGACTTCGCCTTGGCGCGCGCGGCGCGAACCTCGTCGATCAAGGCGTCCAGCCGGTTATCCTTGTGGATTCGGGAGAGTTTTGCGATCGGATCGTTGCCGCGCGAAATAATCACTTCCTCGCCGGCCTCGATTTTTGCCAGCAGTTCGGAGAGATGGGTCTTGGCCTCGCCGACCTTGACAGTCATTTTTCCGTCCTCGCGTGGCGTTGTACGCTGTCGCGACGGCCACTCTCGTCGCGCTGAGCGCAGCCTTGCACGACAAACGCGATTTTGCGCGACCATAGCGTCGATTCCGCCGGTTGGTCAACGCTTGGTGAAGTCACTATCGATAAGCGGTCATTGTCGATAGTGTTCTTTGGCCTCAGCGGAAAGGTGTTCACCCAGTATCGCAAATCGGGCTGATCGCGCACTGGGGTGCTGCCGGATTTCTTCATCGGCGCCCACGCGGCGGTCGGTGAGCTGCCACTGCTCACCCGCGACGTCGGCCGTTATCGCACCTATTTTCCACCGCTGATGTTGATCACGCCAGCCTCCTGAGCGCGCCTGGCGAGGCCTTGAACCGCGCCGGCAGGGGAGGGTGCTTTTTAGCCCGGACGCTTTGGCCAGGTTGACTCGGTAACGATCGCGGCGGCGTTGGTATTTGCGGGTGTCGATTTTATTTCCCGATTTCAATTGAAGTCGTAAGCTGAAATGCGGAACCGCCGTTTACACCTTACGGCGTCAAGCGCGAGGAGCGGACCGTCAGAGCCTTTGGTGAGGTCGACGCGGAACCGATCGCGCGCGGCAGCTCGTAAGGGCGGGACGTGCCGGGGTCATGCTCCGAAGTCAGTTCGCAGCCGGCCGAATGCTGCTCGATCCCGCGCGCTTCTGTAGCTCGTCCGTCTACGCCCTGACCGCTCAGGCGTCACTATGGTCGACGGAAGGACGATTGTGAGCCTCGCGAGCCAGGCCGGAACCAGCATTCGCGCGGGCTTCTCCAAGCCGCCGATCAGCGGCATGGAAGCGGCATGGCCCTAGCCTGCTTGGGCGTGGCGAACGTCCACACGGGGCGGTGCTGACGTCGCGACTTTGCGAAGCTGAAAGACTTCCGTCGCTTCGCCGCGGCCGCGCAACCTGTGCTTGCCCGCCGGGATCGTTTCGAACTTTTCGTCGAGCCGCGAAACAGTCTCGCCGGAAATCGCGATGGCGGTCGCGGCATCTGGTGCGAGCAACTTGCCGAGTTCCTGAAGCCGCTGGCTGATGTTCACGGTGTCGCCGACGATTGTGTAGTTCACGCGATCGGATGCGCCGATATTGCCGACGATGACGGAGCCCGTGTGGATGCCGATGCGGACATGAAGCGGAGGCCGGCCTTCGCCAGCCGCTTCCAGATTGTCCTTGTCCAGCTCCTCGCGGATCGCCGCGGCGGCGCGGACGGCCGCGGCGGCATGGCCCTTCAGACGATCCGGCGCGCCGAAGAACGCCAGCATGCCATCGCCCAGGAACTTGTCGACAGTACCGCCATGTGCATCGACCGCGCCGCACAGGATCGCGAAGTGGTGGTTCAGCAGCCTGGCCGCGGCTGCGGCGTCCATCTGCTCCGACAGCGTGGTGAACCCGACGATGTCGGTAAACATGACGGTGACGACCGCTTCGCGCGGTTCGGCGATGCCGATCTCTCCGGTGCGCACCAGCTTGGCCACCAGCGAGCGCGGAATATAGGTCGAGAATGCACGCAGACCGATCAGCATGGCGTTGAAGGCCGAAGCCTGGTTGTCCAACTCCCGAACCCTGCTGTGCGGCAGCGGAGTCACGCCGTCGAGATCGAAATCGGCAACGCGCATGGCCTGGCCGGCGATCGCCTGGATCGGTCGCGACAGGCGCCTCCCAAGCAGGATCGCGACGATGACCGCCACGGCCATCGCCCCAAGACCGAGCAGGGCCGATCCCATCACGCGCTCGATCTCCTTGCTGATCTGACTGGTCTCGAAATACGCGCCGAGCGTCCAGGGCTCGTCGCCATAGCCTGCGATCTTGCGGGTGATGGCGATGTAGGTGGCGTCGCCGCTCCACTCGGACGCATTGTCCACGCTGCGGTCGATCTCGGCGATTTCTATGTCGCGGGCGCGGCGCGTGTCGAAATCCCGCTCTACCTTCCGCGCGCTATAGGCGGCCAATACCGGATCGCCATACGTGGCCAGCGGCGTCAGCGGCAGAACGCCGTTCTTCAGAGCGTCGGGATCGGCCAGCCTTTGGTCGGCGAGCACGCGGTCTTCGCCATCGAGAATGAAGGCATGCGTGCCAAATCGCGATGATAGCTCCCGCGTGATATCGGACAGTTTCTGCAATTCGACCGCCGCGATCACCCAGGCCTGCGTCACGCCATCACGTGCCAGCGGCACTGAGACATGCGCGTACAGGCCGAACTCGTTGGCTACGAATGCCCCCCATTGCCTGCCGCCGATCCGTCTGCGTTGTTCGAGGGCGGCGCGGACTTGGGGCGACTTCTCGGGCTTGGCCGGAAAATGCTCGATCGCGCCCGTTGCAACGTTGTTTTCGACGGAGCGCGCGGCGCCGCGGCAGACCAGGTCGGGGGTGCAGATCAGCATCGCCTCGACCCCCGAGGCGGTAGCCAGAGCGCCGGCAACGGCTGCAGACATCGCCTCGTCGTCGATCTGGAACTCGCCCTGGGCATACAGCTGCGCGATGCCGTCGACCGCGTTCTCGGCGTCCCCCATCTCTGCGCGCAGCGAGTCCTCCATCGCATCGATCAGGAGTGTCGACTGGGCGCCGAGCAAGTCGAACGTGTTGCGAAAATTGGCGCCGACCGACAACGCGAGCACGCCCCCGACCGACAGGAATACAAGGCTGCCAAAACTCAACGCCATGATGACCGCAATAGGGATGCGACGCCGCTTCTTTTCGGGGCGGGCCAGACGCACAGGTTGTGCGGACGTGCTCATGCAGCGAGTGTCGCAATGCGCCACCGAATTGCAAGCCCCGTGACGGCTTTAAAGAGGGCGCGCGCCGAATGCACGAGCCTCCTTGCTTCCGTGCCTAGCGCATCACCCGAATGTCCACTTCGGAAGGTGTTTCTCAACTTCTGCTCATGGCGGCTCGTTCCGGTTCAAATCGATCGCAGCAATGTGAGGCTTCCACCCAACCGTTGCTCATCCATGGCAGCCGCAATGAACGGCTATTCACAAAGCGGACCTTTGGTGAGGACAGAAATTGCCGCTTGCCCCGATGCAGCCATGGAAGGAGAGTCCATGTCAGGACGCACATCAGATCAGGATGGTGCAGGGAGGCTCGGCGGACCCCGACACCTCGACTACGACTCCACGGCGGTGCAATTGCGGTGCGACTACGATCCGCGCCACGCAAGCCTCCCAAGCCGTTGGCTATTGTCATTGCATTTTGGCTGGCGGCGGATCGAGCCATAGCAAGTCCGCCTCCAGCTCGCGCCAGTCCTTGCTATGTGCGCGACTTGATAATTGATGCTAATTCCAACGGAACCATAAACTGCCCCAACATACAATTTCGCTAAAATGCCCCGGAACCTATTGCTGCTCTGCGTCTTGACTCGCCGTCGGAGGGTGCATGCGTAACGCCACAGACGGGCTTTCTTTCATTGAGTTCCAGTCGCCGACGCTGGTCGAGAATGCGCCCGAGGGCGGCGAATGGCTTCATGAGATCAAGTACGACGGCTACCGCACCGAACTGATCATTGAGGGCGGCAAAGCGAGAGCCTTCACGCGCCGTGGCTACAACTGGTCGCACCGATACCGACGAATTGTTCAAGCGGCGGCGGGCTTGCCGGTGAAGGCGGCGATCATCGACGGGGAGGCTGTCGTTCTCGGCGACACTGGCCTGCCGGACTACCAAGCGTTGGAACGGGAGTTGAGCAACCCAGACTCGCCGAGGCTCATCTTCTACGCATTCGACCTGCTGCACCTCAACGGGCGCGATCTGCGGCAGCAGCCGCTGGTAAGGCGCAAGGCAGCCCTAGAGAAGCTGCTGAAGAACTCAGCCCCGACACTGACCTACGCCGAACATCTGGAGTTGGGCGGCACGGACGTGTTTGAACATGCCTGCCGTATGGGGTTGGAGGGCATCGTCTCCAAGCGCACCGATGCCACCTACCGCTCAGGGGTCCAGACGAGTTGGCTCAAGGTGAAGTGCATCAAGAGCGACACTTTCCCCATCGTGGCATTTGTCGAGAAGCTGGGCGCTCACCCGCGCCGCATCGCATCCCTCTACATCGGTCGCCGCGAGGGCGACCGACTGCTCTATGCCGGGAAGGCCCGCAGCGGCTATACCTTGAGCGTTGCTCAATTGGTTCGAGAGCGGCTCGACCCGCTGATCATCAGCAAGTCGCCTCTGTCAGAGCCCATCGTGAAGCCGAAGGCGACGTGGGTCAGACCAGAGGTGCTGGCCGAGGTACAGTTCAGCGGCGTCACTGATCGCGGCGTGTTGCGCGAGGCAGTATTCAAGGGTCTGCGAGAAGACCTCGTGGCGATCCCGGCCAAGCCTCCGGCGCCATCAAAGCGACGTGGGCCAGCCCAGGAACATGGCATTCCCAGGGAGAACATCCTGCAATTGCTGCCCGACGCGGTCTCGCCCTCCAAGGAGGAGCTTGCGCGCTACTGGCAGAGGGTTGCCGATTACGCACTCGTCCATCTCGGCCACCGACCGCTGAAGCTGGTCCGCCATGCTCTCAGGGCAACCTTCTACCACAAGGGCGCGCTGCCGAAGATCCCCGCAGCAGTGCATCAGTTGCGCGTTCAAAAGCGCGAGGGTGGCGAAGGTGTGCGCGTGTGGGTGGACGACCTTGCCGGCTTGCTGGGGCTGGTCGAGATGGATGCGGTAGAGCTGCATCCCTGGAACGCTACTGTTGACGACATCGAACATGCCGACCGGGTTGTTCTGGACCTTGATCCGGGCGAGGGGGTCGAGTGGGACAAAGTGATCGAGACCGCGCTAACGCTCCGCGACATCATGGAAGCGGAAGGTCTGCAGAGCTGGCCGAAGGTGACGGGCGGCAAGGGAATTCACCTGATGGCCCCACTTGAGACGAAGATCACGCACGACAATGCCCGGCTCCTTGCCCGATCGTTCGCCAAGCGCCTCGCTGAAGCCCATCCTGATCGGTATCTGCTCTCCGCCGCGCCGGCAGCCCGAAAGGGCCGCATCTTCATCGACTACCTTCGCAATGGGCGCGGCAACACGGCGGTCGGCGCCTTCTCCCCACGAGCGCGCCCCGGCTTCCCAATCGCCCGTCTCGTGACCTGGAGCCAGGTCGAGGCAGCCATCCGTCCAGATGCGTTCACCATTGACCGTCCGTTTAGGGCGGCTGCCAGAAAAGCAGCGTGAGCAATCTCGCAGCGCATTCTATTAGCAGTGGGCGAAGATGCCCAGCGATTCCGCCGAACATTCGATCATGTCAACTACTAGCCCGACGGGTCGATCTCTATCCAGGCGGGCACATGATCACTCGGCTTTTCCCAGCCTCGCAGGTCCGCGTCCACGCCCGCGTCACGTAACGTGTTCGAAAGTGATGGGCTGACGAGGAGGTGGTCCATCCGGAGGCCGGAACTCCGATCATAACCGCCTCGGTAGGAGAAGTTCCAGTACGTGTAGATGCCTTTCTCCGGATGAATGCAGCGGACGGCATCCATCCAGCCATTGTCTAGCATTTCGGCGTAGGCCTGCCTGCTCTCCGGAAAGTAGACTGCATCGCCCGTCCAACGTCTCGGCACCACGGCATCGATCGGCGTTGGCACGACGTTGTAGTCGCCGCACAGAACGCTTGTGATCCCCTCCTTAAGCAGTAGCTGGCCGTAGCTGATCAGACGGTCGAACCAGTGGAGCTTATAGTCGAATTTCGGGCCGGGCGCTGGATTGCCGTTGGGCAGGTAGATGCACCCCACGACGATCCCATCCACCTCTGCCTCGATATACCGGCTGTGAGTATCGTCAGGGTCACCCGGCAGGCCGCGTCGACGCTCCAGGGGCTCCTTTCCCCGTGCGAGTATAGCTACACCGTTGTAGGACTTTTGCCCGTGCCAGATCGCGCCATAACCGGCGTTCCTGACGGCTTCCGCGGGAAATTTCTCATCCGAAGTCTTCAATTCTTGAAGGCACACGATGTCATTGTCGGTCTGACCTAGCCACTTGATGAGCAAGGGCAGGCGACCGTTCACGCCGTTGACGTTAAAGGTTGCGATACGGGTCATCCGAAGTTCTCAACAACCCTTGGCGATTTGAGCATGGAAGGCTCAGATGTTGATGCTTGCATCATGGCGGCAAAGGGAGTGTCGGCCGAATTGAGAAACTGACCCCCTGACGAAATGAAGAACTGACCTCCCTCGGTTATGAGAGGAGGCATGGATGACGATTGGGATTTCGGCGATTCCTGCATTGTCGAGAACGATGCAGGGAGAGGAGATGCTTGAGCCTGAAGAGGTGGCAGCGATGCTGCGGCTGCATGAGCTTGGCTGGGGGCGAAGCGACTGGCGAAGGAATCCGATATGGCCGAGCCACAGCTCTCAATTCGTAGCGGCAAGGCGGGCGATCTTGCGAAGGGTTGAACCGAAGCACGGCTCGATCTTGTGGACCACATCGGCCATGGGTCTTGTCCGACCGGACCCGCAGCTTGTGCTGGACGGCGTCCTTGCCCTTGCCCGGCAGGTCGGCCGACTTCGTCGCTCGTCGTGCGAAAGACGTCCGCAATCGTGCGCGGAGCGAAGAAGCCAATGTCGGAGTACTGGACCAGTGCCATTCTCACTGCCTAATCACAAAATGCCTCATAACCTGACGAGATATAGCGTCAAAATGGCATATCTTTGAGAGAAGAAGCTGATAATGGGGAATAATAAACCGTGACCATGCGGTGTTTAGCTGGTCTATTCACCGCAGAAATTGCGGCAAATGATCTTGCATATGCCGTTTGTCGCTCGGCACTGGCCAAGTCCATCGGGCTCAAGGCGACGCCGGCGCGCGCTGGTGAGCTACCGCATCAGTCCGTGACGGATTGATCAAACGCGCGAAAAGGGCGCTGGCCTTCGAGTGGTAGCGCGAAACCTGAACAGCCTCTGCGCAGACATCTCAATGAAGGCAAGCACATCAGCCAGGCTGCTGTATTGCGGCAAGCTTCCAGTCACCGCCGTTCTGCCGCGTAAAGGTCCACAGTTCGGCCGTCTCCGTCGGCTGATCGGCCTGGCCCTCAACGATCTTGCCACTGATGCGGTCGCGGGTCACGTCGCGAGACTCATAGCGCAAAGCAGCCGTCGCGTAGTCGCGATCACCCTCCCGCCAACTTTCCGCAATATCGGCCTCCAGCAGGCTGACGTCCGACACGTCGTTCCTGACGCCCTTTTTGGCATTGTCGGCAAGTTCCTCGGACAGATAGGACACCATCTCGGGTGTCACCAACCGGCGCAATGCAGCATGGTCCTCGCGCCCGAATGCTTCCTGAACTTCCGTCAGCCGGTGCTGGAACGTGTCCAGATCGGTTTGGGTGAGAGTGATCTCATCGGAAGCATTGTCTTGGTTCGTTCCGCCATATCCTGACCCAATGCCTGGAATGGGGAACGCTGTGGTGTTGCTCGGGTCAGGCCGGGCTGCAGCGCTTCGCCCAAAGGTCCCGGTGCCTCGCGAGGCACCGGCCATAGCGGGTGCCGGGTTTTGCGCCGCCTGCGAGCGGAAAAAGCGGATCGCCAGCATGATCGCGCCGCCGAACAGCAGTACTTGGAGCAAAAGACCCAACATGCCGGCCAAGCCGCCGAACCCATGGCCCAGAAGAACGCCGATCAAACCGCCGAGAAGCAGCCCACGCATCATCGATCCGCCGAGGCCGTTGAAGAAGCCCGGGCGCTGGAATGCCTGCGGCTGACGGGCCGCATTGTTCGTGGCCGCATTGGGCGTCATCGAGCGCTCGACCGGTGCGGCCGGTTGCGGCGCAACTCTGGTCGGCGGGACCGGCTGGAAAGTGCGCATGCCGCGACTGCCGAAGCTGCCGCCACGGCGCGCATCGGCGTGATCCACAGCGACCATGGAAAATGCCAGGAACAACCCCGCAAACAAAACTGCAAACCGTCCCCAACGCGAAATCAGCATAGGCAAGTCCTCAAGTAACACTCTTTCCGCTCATATGGGGTGCGTCGATCGAAATATCAGTGAACTGTCCGGCGAGATATTTTCGGGCGGCATGGTCGGCCGCCCGCCGGTTCACGACGAGAATGTCTGCCCTACCCAAGCGCGATGATCGCTGTTCGACCACGCAGGCTCCCGCACCCGGCCGACCGGAATCGGTCGCGTCAACAGCATCGGTCATGCAAGCCTCTGGTCATCGATGTCCCCGGTGATGATGCCGAGGGTCTCCCGGCGAAGACTCGATTGACATACAGCTTTCCTATGTACTATCAACATATCTGGAAAATCTGCCATACAGGTTTGCCCCTCCTGAACTGGAGATTGCGTGAGCACGGCCGTATCCGCAAAACATTCCGACGCAGCGAGCCTGGTCAGCAATACGATCGGCGAGATCACGCGCCATATCCGCGCGCATGAGCTCGGGCCCGGCGACCAGCTGCCCAGCGAGGCCGCGCTTTCGAGACAATTGAGCGTCTCGCGTACCGTGGTTCGCGAGGCCTTCAGCTCGCTCGCCGCCATGCGGCTTATCGACCTGAGGGCGGGCAGACGGGCTACGGTCGCCGAGCTGGATTATAGCGCCATGTCACTGGTGATCGAGCATGGCGTCCACACCGAGCAGATCACGGTGCAGCAAATCTACGACGTGCGCCGCACGATTGAGACCCGCACCGCCATGCTGGCGGCCTTGCGCAGAACCGCCGACGAAGTGGAAATGATCAGGACGCACGCGCTCGCCATGCGCGAGAATTTCAAACGGCCGGAACAGGTCATGGAGCACGATCTCGCCTTTCACCTCCAAATCGCCAAGGCTGCGAAGAATCCGGTTTTCAGCCTCATCGTCGGCGCGTTCGAGCGCGTATCGCGCCAGACCTGGCCGATCGGCTGGCGGACCCGCCCTTCGGATGCCGAGCAGTTGCAGATGATCCAGATCCATATCGACCTCGCCGAGGCAATCGAGACCGGTGATCCCCAGTCGGCGCGTGACCTGATGGCGAGGCATTTTGACGAGAGCGTCAAGGCCCTGCTGGCGGCCGGCATCGCCTGAGGAGCAGGGGCGCAATGAAGATCACGAAACTGGAAACGCTGCGGCTCAAGGAGCGGCCGAACCTTCTCTGGGTCCTGGTTCACACGGACGAAGGCCTCGTCGGACTGGGCGAGACCTTCTTCATGGCTGAAACCGTCGAGACCTATCTGCACGAATATGTCGCGCCGAGCGTGATCGGGCGCGACCCCTTGCAGATCGACCTGCTTGCCGCCGACCTCGTCGGGTATCTGGGTTTCCGATCGACGGGCGCGGAAGTCAGGGGCAATTCCGCTTTCGATATCGCGCTTTGGGATCTGTTCGGAAAGGCGACGGGTCAGCCGATCGCACAACTCCTCGGCGGGTTCACCAGGCACGAGATCAGGACCTACAACACCTGTGCCGGAACCGAATACATCAAGAAGGCCACCGGGCAGACGACGGCCAACTACGGGCTCGATAAGCCCGGCGACGCCTATGATGATCTGAACGGCTTCCTTCACCGCGCCGACGAACTGGCGCATTCGTTATTGGAGGAAGGCATCACGGCCATGAAGATCTGGCCCTTCGACATGGCCGCCGAGAAAACGCGCGGCCAGTATATATCGCAGCCCGACTTGAATTCCGCGCTGGCGCCATTCGAGAAAATCCGCAATGCGGTCGGCGACAAGATGGACATCATGGTTGAATTCCATTCAATGTGGCAGCTGCTGCCGGCCATGCAGATCGCTCGCGAGCTTGCCCCCTACAAGACCTTCTGGCACGAAGATCCGATCAGGATGGACAGCCTGTCCAGCCTGAAACGCTATGCCGAGGCTTCGCTGGCGCCGATATCGGCTTCGGAAACGCTCGGTTCCCGGTGGGCCTTCCGCGACCTTCTCGAAACCGGAGCGGCCGGTGTCATCATGCTTGATATCAGTTGGTGCGGCGGGCTCTCGGAGGCGCGCAAGATCGCTGCCATGGCTGAAGCGTGGCATCTGCCGGTCGCGCCACACGACTGCACCGGTCCAGTGGTGCTCGGCGCATCGACCCACCTGTCGCTGAATGCGCCGAACGCGCTTGTCCAGGAGAGTGTCAGGGCCTTTTACAAGACCTGGTACCGCGACCTTGTGACCGCTTTGCCGCAGGTGAAGAACGGCATGATCACCGTGCCTCCCGGACCGGGCCTCGGCATGGAACTGAACCCGGAGATCGATCGCGCCTTCACGGCGCTTCGACGGGTGAGCGACGCATCTACTCTCTGAAAATGAACCTGAAGCAGCTTTCTACGGAGGAGGAGAACCATGAAGAAGCTACTTATCTCGGCAGCCTTGGCAGCAGTACTGGCTGGAGGCTCGGCAATCGGCTCACGCGCACAGGAGCCGATGAACATCGTCTTCACGCATCATTCGTCGGCGTCGAACCCGTTCTGGCAGGCGGTGAAGAAGGGGTTTGACGACGCCTGCGCCAAGATCCAGGCCAATTGCCAGATGGTCTTCACGCAGACCGAAGGCTCGATCGAGCAACAATCGGCCAACATGCAGGCGGCACTCGCGGCAAAACCGGACGCGCTGATCACCTCGATCGTCGACAACAATGCCTTTGACCAGATCATCGCCGACGCGCGCGCTGCCGGCGTCACGGTCATCGCGTCCAACGTCGACGACACCGAGGGTGCAGCCGGCAATGCCCGCCAGGCTTTCATCGGCCAGGGCTTCATTCCCGCCGGCTACGAACTCGGCAAGAAGATGTCCGAGTTCTTCCCCAAGGAAGGCAAGATCAGGGCGCCGTCGGCGTCTCCGCGCCCGGTCAGAACTGGTCGGAACAGCGCGCTGCCGGCGTCATGAAGTTCCTTGAGGAATACAAGGCCGCGAATGCCGGACGCGAAGTGGTCATTGAACGGCTCGACACCGGCACAGATGGCGCCGTTGTCGCCGATCGTGTCGGCGCCTATCTGTCTGCCCACCCGGACACCACGGTGTATTTCGACACCGGCCTTTGGCATGCCTACGTGGCCCAGGTCCTGATCGATCGCGGCATCGAGCCGGGCAAGGTGCTGATGGGCGGCTTCGACATCGTCTCGGAAGTCCTGCAACAGATGGAAGCGGGTTACATCCAGGTCCAGGTCGACCAGCAGCCCTACATGCAGGGCTTCATGCCCGTGATGGAAGCCTATCTCGCCAAGAACGTCGGTCTGCTGCCGGCAGACATCGACACCGGCAAGGGCATCATCGTCAAGGAAGACGTGCCAAAGCTCAAGGAACTGGCCGCACAAGGCGTGCGGTAGGCGCGAAGCCGGCGTCCTCTCCTCGTTCTTTACGCGGAGAGGGCGAGGGCGAGGGCCAGGGCCAGGGAGCAAGGCCTCGGGCGTCGGCTCCGTCCCATCCTCCAACGGCATCTCCCTTGTCGAGGGCGGTAGAAGACAGACTGCCGCCATCCCCTTGCCGATGCGACAAGCCAGCGCAAACAATCCCAAGCCGGAGCGAATGATGAAGCGCTTGATGAAGATTTATCTGGAGAAGCCGGAGCTTGCGGCGGTCGTGTTCCTGCTCCTCCTCCTCCTCGTCTTTCAGATTCGCTCGAACGGCGTATTTCTGAACACACAGAACGTGCGCGGAATGCTTGGGCTGCTGCCTGAAATGGGGCTGGTCGCGATCGGCGTGACCCTGCTGATGATATGCGGCGAGTTTGATCTTTCCGTAGGCTCGGTATTTGCGCTGACCCCGATGACCATGGCGGTGATCCTGGCGGCAGGCGTGCCGTTCGCGCCGGCCTTTGCCGCCGGGCTCGCCATTGCCGCCCTGATTGGCTTCTTCAACGGGTTCATAACGATTCGTTTCGCGATACCAAGCTTCATCACCACGCTTGGCATGCTGTTCATCGCGCGTTCGCTGACGGTGGTAATCTCCGGTGGCTTCCCTCCTGTCATCCCGGCCAACGCTCTGCCCAAATGGCTGTTTACGATCTATGTGGGGCCGGGCGACCTCTTTCGCATGTCGTTCTTCTGGTTTCTCGTCGTGGCAATCCTGGCGACGGTGCTTCTGTCGCGCACGAATTTCGGCAACTGGGTGCGCGCCACCGGCGGCTTTCTGCCCGCCGCGCAATCGATGGGCATCCCGACGGCCCGGGTGAAGGTCGCCTGCTTCATGATCTGTTCGGTGCTCGCCGGCTTTGCCGGCACCATTCAGGTGATGCGGCTCGGCGCGCCGCTGCCCTCGATCGGCGAGGGGCTGGAGTTGCAAGCTGTGTCGGCTGCCGTCATCGGTGGCGCCTCGCTGGCTGGCGGCATCGGCACCATCTTCGGCGGCATCATCGGGGCTGCCCTGATCCGCGTCATCGACAACGGACTGGTGCTGAGCCAGGTTGACGCCAACTGGTTCAAGATGGCAATCGGCTTCCTGACTATCTTCGCGGTCGTCGTGAACGCCTGGCTTCGAAAGCGGGGCAGGGCAATGAAGGTGGAGACCTGATCATGGCGGCACCCATCATCGCGATCAAGGGACTCCAGAAATGGTATTCCGGCGTCCACGCCTTGAAGAACGTCACTCTGGACATCTACCCAGACGAGGCGCTGGGCCTCGTCGGCGACAACGGCGCCGGCAAATCGACGCTGATCAACATCCTGTCAGGCACCCAAAAGCCCGATGGCGGCGAGATCAGGATCGAAGGTGAACCGGTCCGCTTCTCGAACCCGCGCGACGCCATGGATCGCGGCATCGAGACGATCTACCAGTACAATTCGATGGTCCCGACCATGACCATCGCCCGCAACGTTTTCATCGGACGCGAGCCGGTGAAGGGCTCGGTTTTCGGCATCGGCATCCTGGACCAGAAGCGCATGCGTGACGAAAGCGTCAAGGCGATCGCCGACGTCGATCTGCATCTGAGGTCGCCCGACGCGCTGGTCGGCGAACTGTCGGGCGGCCAGCGCCAAGGTGTGGCGATCGCCCGGGCCATGCACTTCAAGTCGAAAGTCATGATCCTCGACGAGCCGACCAATCATCTCTCGGTGAAGGAGACGCGAAAGGTGATCGGCTTCGTTCGCGCCCTCAAGGCCCAGAACATCACCAGCGTCTTCATCAGCCACAACATGCATCATGTTTTCGAATGCTGTGACCGGGTCGTGGCCATGGCGCGCGGCGAGATCGTTCTCGACAAGCGGATCGGCGAGACTTCGATCGAGGAAATCCACGAGGTTCTGTGACGCGAACAAGCGATCACTCGCGAGCCGCTCTGCTGGTAGAGATCAGTCTGCGCCTTCCGCAAGGATCGCCTCAGCGGTTTTCTCGTCGGTGATCAGCACATCGACGACTCCCAGACGCAACACGGCGCGCAGCACCGGAACCTTGTCGAGGCCGCCGGAGGGCAGGATCACAGTGTCGACGTCGCGCAGATGTTCGGGGGCGAGGCCGATGACACGGCTGTTTAGCGGGTGATCGACGAGTTGTCCGTCGGCGCCGATCCAGTGGCCGCAAATATCGCCGACGGCTCCGGCTTCGCGCAGCGATCTGAGATCATCGTCGCCTACCAGTCCGATCCGAAAGATGGTGGCGTCCTTGTGCACCGCGCCCACCGAAACGAAAGCGGCGTCAACGTCGCGGGCATGGGTGAAGGCGTCTTCCAGAATGGACTGGCGCATAAGCAGATCGCGCGTGGCCTCCGTATCCGTGAACACCGGTGCCGCGATGTAGAAGCATTCCGCATCGAAAAGCGCCGCGAGCCGCGAGGCGATTTCATAGATGTTGATCGCCGATCCACGCGTGAGCCCGCCGAGCAGGGAAACGACCGACATCCCTCTGACGGGGCGTACGGTCACTGACCGCAGACTAAGCTGGAGCGTCCGTCCCCATCCCACGCCCACCGATATCCCGTCACGGATTCTATGCGACAGGGCTTCACCGGCAGCGGCTGCGATGACCTGTGGCACCAGGGTAGGATCGGGCGGTGTCGGAACCACGATTGGGTCGGAAACGCCATAGGCGTCCCGCAGCCGGTTCTCCAGCTCGATGCAGTTGGCCACCTTGGAATTGATGCGAATCTGAACGATCCCCCGCTGACGGGCATGCGCCAGCATCCGGTTGACGCGAAGGCGTGTCAGGCCAAGAGACTTGGCGATTTGCGCCTGGGTGAGGTCACCGACATAAGCAAGCCAGGCGGCGCGCACGAGCAGCCCTTCCTCGCGATCGGACGTGACGGAACTCGTTACGGTTTGGCGGCCGTCGCGTTTCTTTCGTGCTGGTTTCTCCATCAGATCATCCTGTCCACTCCGCGGCAGCGGGTCCAGAGCGGCTCGGCGGAGCCATGTGCTCATCGATATGAGGCATCAATCGAGTTTCCCGGCTCCGCTACCCTCGATGATAGCGGTCGAAGGACAAAACCAGCGGAGCATCATGGCAAATTGCGTCGATGATGGCAGTCGTCAGCGGCAGGCGATCGTGGGGAAGTACACCCCGGGCCATCATATTCTTCAAAGTCGGACCAAGGTCCAGCGCCAGTTGCGCGCCCTCGACCGTGTCCGAACTCATATGTTCGCGCTTCGCCACCGAATAGGGCAGGCCGCGGCCGAGCAGGCGCCCCATGCGACCGTTACGGCCCGCCTGGCAGGTCACATAAAGATCGCCGGAGCCGGCCAGCCCCAGCACTGTTTCGACCTTTCCACCCAGAGCTTCGACCAGAATCGCCATCTCGGCGAGGGACTGCGAGAAAAGCGACGAGGCTAGGTTGTGCATGAGCGCGCCATTGGGCGCCTTGCCGTCGCGCTCGAGCAGCCCAACGGGAGCCCCAACGGCGAGTGTGTAGAAATTCTTGAACGCAGCGCAGATCTCGACGCCGACGAGATCGGATGACGATCGCGCATGATAGAAAGGCGCGCGCAGAATGCGGGACGCCGCGGCCACCTGGTCGGGATCGTGCCCGGCCAGGATCACAGAGGTGTCGCGCTGTGCCGCCAGTTCGCCGGCAATGCACGGTCCGCCGACGGCCGTGACCGGGACAGACAAGCCAGTGCGTTGCTCGATCTCGCGGGCAAGCAGATGTGGCAGGATTTCCACGCCTTCGTCGCTTGCTGCAAGTCCTTTCGTAATCATCAGTATCGGCACGGGCGACTTGATGCTTTCTGCAATGCGGTCGATCGCCCAAGGAATGCCGGCCGACGAGACGCCGAGTACAAGCAGATCGGGTCCATCGTTCATCGCCGCCCCGAATTCGGTCCAGGAACAGGCGGTTACCACATCAGGCAGAGTGATGTTGAGGCGTGGGTGATGACTTGTGCTGGCCACCGAGCCGACGATCTCCTCATCGAGATGGGTCCCGACAAGAGTGATGCGGTTACCAGCGTGAGCGGCCGGAAGCGTCATGGCAGAGCCCATGACGCCGGCGCCGAGGATGAGGATCCGCGCCATTCAACTTCTTCCCTTGTCCAGCCGCTCGCCGCTACCTTGGTCGAACAGGTGGATTCGCTCAGGCGCCGGCTCCAGATGGATCACAGCTCCTGGAGCGAGCTCCATGCGGTCATGCAGCACCGAGCAGATCGCGATGTTGCCCATGCTGGCAAAGATGTGGATTTCGGGGCCAGTCGGCTCGACAACTGTAATCCTCGCCGGAATGCCGCGCCCGTCGGCCACTGGTCGAAGATGTTCGGGGCGAATGCCGTAGATCACCTTTTGGCCGGGCCGAACCGCAGCCCCTGGCGGCAGCGGGAGGGATAGCTCGTCGGTCCGCACCACCCAGACGTCGCGCTCGGCAGCCACCTCGCCATGGAACATGTTCATTGCGGGCGAGCCGATGAAGGAGGCGACGAAGAGATTTGCCGGGCGATCGTAGACATCGAGCGGGCGCCCGATCTGCTCGATGTGGCCGTCGCGCATGATGACGATGACATCGGCCATGGTCATGGCCTCGATCTGGTCATGCGTGACATAGACGGTGGTGGTCTTCAGCCGCTGGTGGAGTTCCTTGATTTCGGTGCGCATCTGCACCCGCAGCTTGGCATCGAGATTGGACAGCGGTTCGTCGAACAGGAACACAGTTGGGTCCCGCACGATGGCGCGGCCCATGGCGACGCGCTGCCGCTGACCGCCCGAAAGCTGGCGGGGGTACCGTTCCAGATAGGGGGTCAGATTGAGGATCGCCGCCGCCCATCCGACCTTCTGTTTGATTTCTTCGGTTGGGCGTTTCTTCAACTGCATGGAAAAGGCCATGTTGTCGAAGACGGTCATGTGCGCATAAAGCGCGTAATTCTGGAAGACCATCGCGATGTTGCGGTCTTTGGGATGGAGCGTGTTGACGACCCTGTCGCCTATGGCGATCTCACCGGATGTGATGGGCTCGAGACCGGCTATCATGCGTAACAGCGTGGACTTGCCGCAGCCGGACGGCCCCAACAGAACGACGAACTGGCCATCCTCGATCGAGAGATCGAGTCCATCGATAATCGAGAGAGCGCCATAGTCCTTCTTTATGTTGCTGATGGTGACAGACGCCATAAATTGCTACCCTTCGATTGCCCTTGCCGGTTGGATCGCATTTTCGCCATGCGAGCTATTGGCGATCGGATGCGCTCTCACCATTCGCTCTCCAGAAACTCTTCCAAGAGTCCCGCATCGGCGGCCAGATTGATGAAGGACCATCGGCCGCGGATTTCCCGCGAATAGCGAATGGCGTCGTGCCAAAGCGCGCGCGGCAGGCCTAGTTCCGCGCCGGTGACCGGCCCCCCGGCAGCCTTGAGTGCTGCCTCCATGCGGGCGACCGGCATTGCCATGGGCCGAACCTCCTGGCGCAGCGCCGGCCAGATTTCCGCAAGCCTGCGGTTGAAGGTTTCCGTCTGGCTGGCGTCGAGTGCCGTCTTCTTCGTCTCGGCAATGCAAAGTGGTCCAAGCTGCGCGCCATAGCGGGCCAGCATCGCCGCTTCGTCGATGGCGGTCGGCTTCACCTGCGGCGGCTCTTTCAGGTCCAGCAGCCGCGCTTGCAGACGCGCCATGACCAGCGAGGCAACCCCAACCTGCTGGCCGTGCGTGGTGCCGGGATGACGCTCTCCCGCGAACATGTCGATCCAATGGGAAATCTGGTGCTCTCCCATGGACCCGGGATGGGAAACGCCGGCAAAGCACACGCCCATCGAGCACAGCGTCAGGACGCGCTGGAGATGCCCGACAGCGGTGACGTCATGCCTGGCAAGGCCAGGCGCATGGGCCAGCATCGGCTCCTCATCGCCCGCCTGCAGCAGGTAGGGCACCTCAGAATAGTAAGTGTCGAACAGCCGATGCGAAGCCCACCAGTCGATCTGGGCGGTGGAGCGGCAGAGGCTGTCGCCAAGCCCGGCGGCGCTGAGCCAGGCGGGCGCTGCGGCCGACACGCCAAGGTCCAGGAAGATGCCCCGGGGCGCGTGTGAGGGCAGCGAGATCTTGAGCCCGGAGGCCAAGGTCACCGACGCTGTCGAGGCGCCGTAGCCGTTCATCGAGGCGGCCGTGCCGAAGACGGCATAGGGCCGCTCGTCGAGAAAGGTTGCATGCTTGCAGCTGTCGTTGAGGACGCCCGACCCGACGGCCACGACCCCGTCGGCGTGACGCGTTTTCTCCCTGACCATCTGGATCATTGCCTCATCGCAGTCGAGGCCGTCAGGCAGCACGATTTCGTCGATGTCAGCGATAGCACGCAGCGCCTTCGCGACGCGCCTGCCCATCACTTCGACGGTGTTGATATCGGAGACCACGGCGATGCGGCTGCCTAGCTTCAGCGGCGCAACGAGATCCGCCTCGCAGCCTTCCGTCGTCGCCAGCAGTTCGATCGTCTGGAACGGCAGGACCGCGGCCGCGCCGGTCTTGGGATCTGTCCAGCGTCCCGCGACAACGTCCTCGATCAACGCGTTCCAGTTGGTCGTTTCAGCCATGATCGGCCTCCATGAAGGCAGCGAGGCGCTGGTTCCAGGCTGAAAGCGTTGGCCAAAGATCGGCATGGATCGCAAGAAGTTCGGCGTAGAGCGCGGCCCGTTTCGTGTCCGGTTCGAAGGTTTTGGCCGGCTCGCTGGCCATTGCGAGCGACGCTTCGGCGATGGTGGAAAACCAGCCCACCCCCTTTGCCGCCGCCATCGCCGCGCCAAGCGAGGAGGCTTCCACCGTCGTCGAACGTTTTACGGGACGGCCGAGTGCATCCGCCAGAATCTGCATCCACAGGTCGGACTTCGCTCCTCCGCCGATCGCTATGAACTGGTCGATGGTCTGGGCAGCAGCCGCAGCCGCCCGCTGACTTGTCGCGGCCTGATGCAGCGCTATGCCTTCCAGCACGGCGCGATAGATGTCGCCGCGGCGGCTGGAGCCGGAGAGCCCGGCAATAACACCACGGGCAGCACTATCCCAGTGCGGATCCATGACGCCCTGCCAGTAGGGCAGGAGCATTATGCCGCCTGCGCCGATCGGGCTGGCAGCGGCTTCGGCCTCGAGCGTCTCCAGGGCATCATTTGCGCCATGCAGATCGACGCCAAGCATCTCGCGCGCCATCCAGTCGACGAGAAAAGTGCCGGCGCGAAGGCACGTCTCGTAGATATAGCCATCATCGGCGACCGCCGTTTCGGTGCGGAAGGCCTGGTCGTGGACGTAGTCCGTGCCGAAGCTGCCGGAGACGACCGCCGTGCCGAGGTTGATGTAAGCGCATCGCGGCTGCAACACACCAGCGCCGGTGCCGGCGCATTGACCATCGCCGCCGCCGGCGACGATCGGCGTGCCCTCGCGCAGGCCCGTCGAAATGGCCGCTTCCGAAGTCAGTTGGCCCAGAACGGTGCCGGGCCGCGCCAGGTCCGGCATCATGCGCCGGGCGACGCCCGCTGCCTCCAGTATATCGTTCGACCAGTCCATAGCTCGCATATCGAGTATGCCCATCGGGTCCGCGGATGCGGTGGACGTCACCCACCGGCCGCTCAAGCGAAAGACCAGATAGCCGTGGACTTCGGCCATCCGCTCCACCCGGGCAAAAATCTCGGGCTCTTGCTCGCGGAACCAGATCATGCGGTAAAGGCAAGGAATGACGTCCAGTGGCTTGCCGGATATTGCGTGGACGCGTGCCGCGCCGAAACTCTCGCCGAAGCGGCGTGCTTTCCCACGGGCGCGCTCATCGAGCCAGAGCGTTGCGGGCCCGACCGCCTGGCCCTGCTCGTCGAAAAGGCCGAAGCTCTCGCGTTGGTTGGCAATCGCAAGGGCGGCAATGCGTGCCGGCGAAACTGTTGCCGCGACACCACGAAGCGCCGTGACCGTCGAGGCCCACCATTCGGCCGGATCCTGCTCGAAATAGCCCGAACGCGGGTTGGACATTGCAAGCGGTGCACGACCTTCAGCTACGGCCAGACCATTGCGGTCCCAGGCGATCGCCTTGGTTGCCGAGGTCGAGGAATCAATGCCGATGACGAGATCCGGAACCATTGCCGCCACATTACCAAACGGCGAGGGCGGCCGAAGCCGCCTTCGCCCAAATCACCGACTAGCCGCTAAAGACCGGCGTCCTTGACTTTGCCGTCGACAATGCCGGCAATGGCATCCAGGCATGCCTTGGCATCGCCGCCATAGTCTTGGCCCGTAAGCAACTTGCCGAGCTCAACCGGAATGTCGTTGTTCGACAGATCCGCCCAGATCGGCATGTCCGGCTCCGATCCCATCTGGTTGTCGATAGTGTATTTGATCGCGTCGAAATGGCGTGTCGTTCCGGGGCCGACAACGGCCTTCGCCTTGACCCGAGGATCTGTAAAAGAGGAATTGCGCATCGGCGAGGCGCCGCCGCCGAGCGTCGATACCCGCGCCATCACATCCTTCGAGCAGACCCACTGCATGAACAGCCATGCTGCTTCCTTGTTCTTGGAATATTGCGACAGCGAGATCGTCGAGCCGCCCTGGTGGCCGACGGCCGGAATTTCGTTGAAGCCGCAATCGGCGGCGGCGCGACGGCCAGGAACCTCCTTGGGCGCGGGCAGGGCCTCGAACAGGCCTTTGACCTTGGAATCGTTGGCGTCGAAGCCGGGGAAATCCTCGCCCCAGGTGATTGCCATGGCGGCCTGACCCTGTGTCAACGCCTGCCCCTGACCGTCCCAGGTCCACGTCGTCGCCGACGGCGGCGAGTTCTTGACCAGCTCCTGATAGAATTGCAGCCCGGCCACGCCGCGTTCGTCATTGCCGACAAACTTCTTGTCCTTGTTGAAGATCGAACCGCCATGGCCCCACAATGCGAAGGTCCAGTCGCATTCCAGCGAATAGTGGCCGGACTTCGCCTGGCATGCGGTGCCGAAGATGCCGTTGCTTTTTTCTGCCTCTGTGAGCGCCTGCACGGCCTTGAGGTAGGCGTCGAGGTCTGTCGGCAGCGCAATGTTGTGTTTGTCGAAAAGATCCTTGCGGTACATCAGGATGAAGATCGGAATATCGAACGGAATTCCGCACTGTTTGCCGTTGTACATGGCGATGCCGTCGACCAGCGGCTTGGAGAAATCGTCCCAGTCGAAGTTGGGCATCGCCAGTTCTTTGTTCTGGTCATAATACTCGCGCGGATCGACGACATCCTGGGCAAATGTCGCCATCCAGGACTGGTCGAGATAGTAGACGTCGTAGGTGCCAAGCTGGCCCTGTACGTCTTGCGTCGCCTTGGCGAGAACCTGCTCCAGCGGCACGATCTCGACTTCCACCTCAATGCCGGTTGCCTTGGTGAATTCACCCGCGACAAGCTGGTTGGCGACGATCGTTGGCGGCGTCGCTTCCGAAGTGTAGCGGATTTTGGTGCCGGCATATGGTTTGCCGACGTCGGCCAGCCACTTCAGCATATCGGCGTCCTGGGCGCGGGCTTCCTCAACCCCGAGGCCCAGCATCCCCCGACTGGTGCGGCCGCCACCTAGCATGGCTGATCCGAAGGCGGAAAAGCCGACACCAGCGAGCGCCATCTTCCTCATGAAGTCGCGTTTGGTTATCCGGCGCGCCGTAAAGTCATTGCAGGTATCGGCGACGAATGTCTTCTTGTCGTGTTCACTGAAGCTCATGATCGTTCCTCCATTGCGTTTTTGTCGTCGTTCTTCTCGTCTGCGCCTCACTCCTTCAGCGATCCGAGGGTGAGGCCGCGGACCAGATGCCGTTGAACCAGCAGGATAAAGATGAAGCTGGGTATGATCGCGGATGTGCCGAGCGCCGTGATGTAGCCCCACTCGGTCGCGGTCGATGTGACAAAGGTCGAGATCTTCACCGGCACAGTGCGGATCGACGTTGTCAGGAACAGTGAGAGCAGGAACTCGGTCCACGAAAAGATGAAACACAGCACAGCCGTCGCAGCGATGCCGCCCTTGACCATGGGAAGGACGACGCGTCGGAACGTCTGCCAGCGCGTCGCGCCGTCAATCAGCGCCGCCTCATCAACCTCGCGCGGAACATCGTCGAAGAACGACTTCAAAAGCAAAACCGCCAGCGGCAGGTTGATCAGACTGTGAACGAGGATGAGCCCCGTATAAGTATCGCGCAAGCCGAGATCGCGGAACATGAAAACGATCGGAATGACGATCGCGATTGGCGGCATGAAGCGCTGCGAGAGAATCCAGAACAGGAAGGACTGCTGGCCGCTGAACTGCATTCGCGACAGGCAATAGGCGGCCAGAGTTGCCAGCAGCAGCGTCAGCGCCGTCGATCCGACGGCTATGATGGCGCTATCGAGCAACGACTGGCGGGAATCGTAGGAACTGGCGCCACCCTTGATGACCCCGGCCGCCTCGCCGCCCTGTTCCATGCCGATGTCGACGCGCGAAACGCCAAGCAACGTCACACGGTAATTGTCCGGCGTCGGCGTGAAACCGGTGTAGACCGGTCCGCTGCGGTCGAAGATCGCCGAATAGGGTTTGATGGACGACAGGGCCCACCACGCGATCGGGAACATAAAGATCGCCACCACCAGGACTGCGAGCACGTCACGGGCGATCGTTTGGGCGCGCGACGACTCCATCAGAACCTCACCTTGAACAGCCTGACGAAGAGGTTCGACACGACGATCAAGACGACGAGCACGATCAGCGACAGGGTTGCGGCATAGGGGAAGTCTCCGGTGAAGTAGATTCGACCAGCGTAGAATGAAAGCGTCTCGGTGGCCGTGCCAGGCCCGCCGGCGGTGATGATGTAGACGTAGTCGTAGATGCGAAAGAGATCGACGCCGCGGATCAGCACCGCGACCGCTATCACCTTGCGCAGCATCGGCAATGTGAGGCGCAAGAACGTCTGGATGCCGTTGGCACCGTCGATCGCCGCGGCCTCGAAAGGTTCCTTCGGCAGCGCCCTGAGCCCTGCCAGGATGATGAGCACCATGAACGGCGTCCACTGCCATATGTCTGCCAGCAGGATCGCCGCCAATGCGGTTCCGGGCTGCGTCAGGATCGGCTGTGCCGGCGAGATCAGGTCGAGGGCATAGAGGTAGAACGACAGGACACCGAAAGAACCGTCCTGCATCAGCAGGAACATCATTCCGGTCACCGCCGGCGGCACAACCAGCGGCAGTGTCATCAGCGCCCGCAGCACGCCGTAACCTTTGCGATCGGTGTCAAGCAGAAGCGCGATGAGGATGCCGAGCGCAAGCTGAACCGCAAGCGCGACGAAGGTATAGATCAGCGTGGTTTCCAGCGAATGCCACATACGCGCATCCGAGAAGGCGCGCGTCCATTGGTGGAGCCCGGCGAAGTCGAGCTGCCGGGAGACGACATTGCGTTTGTGAAACGACAGCCAGACCGAATAGGCGAGGGGATAGATGCCGAAAACGAGAAGCATCACCGTGATCGGCGCGAGCCAGGGGAAAGGATGCTCGGCCGTCATGAACCGGGGCAGGGCCCATCTGGGCGTTTCGCGGGTCACGGTCACCGTGCTCACGCGCAAATCTCCGCTCGGTCACAGAGACGCATCGGCCTTCTCCCTATCGGCCAGATTGTGCCAACTTGAACTTTTGTAAGTTTGTTGTGCCTTTTGTTAAGAACGTGTCGGACGGCCGCCGATTTGTCAAGTGTCGGTTCCGTCAGGCTCAGGGGTTTTGGTCGTAGTCCCAGAGGATGCCGTGATCGCCGGGTACGGGGTTGTTTTTGGAGGGAGCGCCGCCGGCAAATGCCGTGTGTCAGCATCAAAAGCGCTCAGGGCCGCCGCAAACTTTGGCAGCCCAAGGAAGCTACGCAACCCATTGAGGAGATCGGGAGGACAGCCCGGGGGCTTTGGAACTCGCCTTAATCCGGCAATCGGATCTGAAGCTTTACGTCCGCCGGCCGGGCTTCGACCGCGCGGTCGAAGGCGGTGATGGAATCTTCGAAGGCGAAGGTCGCCGAAATGAGTGGCTTTAGGTCGACCCGGCCCGACCCCATTAGCGCGATTGCCCGCTCATATTGGTGGGCATATCGGAACACAGTCTCGATGCGGACTTCCTTGGTCGAGGCGGTGGCGACATCGAATGCGATCGGCGCCACCGGCAGGCCGACCACCACTACCGCGCCACCGGGCCGCGGCAGATCGAGTAGGGTCTCCCATGCCTTGGACGAGCCCGAGCATTCAAACACCACGTCGGCGCCCCAGCCATCGGTCAGCCGCTTTACCTCCGCCGCCAGGTTCTTGTCGCGGACGTTGATCGGGATCACGCCTTGATAGCCGCCGGCGATGTCGAGCTTGGGTTGGGCGAGATCTGCAACAACGGCGCGGGCGCAGCCGCCGGCGAGCGCCGCGATCGCCACCATCGTGCCGATCGGCCCTGCGCCAATCACCACCGCCGTGTCACCCGGCGCGATCTTTGCTTTGGCAGCCGCCTGCATGCCGACAGCGAAGGGCTCCACCATGGCGCCTTCGGCGAAGCTGACATTGTCGGGCAGTTTGAAAGTGTAGTTGGCGGGGTGGACGACATGGGGCGTCAGCACGCCCTGGATTGGCGGCGTTGCCCAGAACTTGACCGCTGGATCGATGTTGTAGAGGCCGAGCCGGCTCGCCCGCGAATTGGGATCGGGGATACCCGGCTCCATGCAGACGCGGTCGCCGACCTTCAGATGCTCGACGCCTTCCCCCGTTTCGACGACGGTGCCGGCGGCTTCATGGCCCAAGACCATCGGCGCTTCGACCACGAACGGGCCGATGCGGCCATGCGTGTAGTAGTGCACGTCGGAGCCGCAGATGCCCACCGTATGGATCTTGATGCGAACTTCGCCCGGGCCGACGGTCTGTGGCAGATCGATGTCACGCAGCTTGAGTTCGTGTTGGCGTTCAAGGACAAGGGCGCGCACGTTCGTCATCGACGTAGTCTCCTCTAAAGCTTATTGTAGGGGCCTTCGTGACCTTACTTGCACTCGGCGCGTTCATCATAGCCGCTCGTTCACGGCTTCAAAATCCAGCTCGGAAAACAGGGGTGTTGCCTGATTCCGACTATCCGTACCAACTTCCCGGCCAAAGGACTTTGAAGGCCGGCCATGCCGCTGCCGAATGCCCTCGGCGGAATGAAATAGTCGTTCGCGCCGAGACTCCCCACTCCCCAAACTCCAAGCCAGCAGGCCGGCATCGGTCAGTCATCAACAGGGGGCCAGCAGGTGCGCGATACCCGACGCTACATACCATGGAACGCTTGCCCAATCCGCTTCTGGTCGATGCGGCCCACCAGGTGAAATATCCGCTATCGTTTTTTGGGCGCCAGAAGTTCCCGGTTCGCTTCCCGCCCATAATGCTGCCGGGCGGCAATGCGCTTCATTAACGTCATTCTCCATTCGAAGCGCTCAGGCCGGAAGCTGCCGTGCGTAAGACGCCAGGTCATTGCCCGCCGCGGATAAGTTTGCAGTTGGACAATATTGGCCAGCCGGGCGATCCCGGCATTTGGCGTTGCTTCAGCGAGTCAATACTGAGCCTGCGCTTACGCGCCATCCTTCTCGACAAGACCAACGGCTGGACCCGATCGAGTGCAGACGGGTTCAGTTGGTGCTGGTTGCGGCGGTGAACCCGCACTGCTTCTGTTCCATATCGATCTGCTTCGTGATGCGGACGGCGTTCTGTGCGTAGGCCTCCGTCACGGAGCCACTATTCACAGTCTTGTCCTTCAGCGGGCTCACACCTGCGCAGAGGTGGAAAACATGCGGCTCGGTGGATTTCGCGGCTCCGTTTTCGGGCGCGATCCAGTAGACGACATCCTGACCGCCGGGGTGGCTCGCGTCCCGCGTCGCCGCCGCCACGGCGGCGGTGTCCGTCGCGATCGCCTGCGCCTGAGCGGCGACATCGGGCGAACAGGCGGTGGTGGGCTGCCCCGACTTGATCTGCGCTGCGCATGCGTTCATATCCTGGGTGTACTGTTCGACCGACGGGGGTTTGAAACTGATCCCCATGACCGTCGCGAGCACGGCCAGCGCAGCGCCGACGCCGCCAGCAACCTTCTTGGTCCGCGGATCCATGTTCTTGTCGGTGAGGATCAGGAAAACCAGCGGGAGGAAGGCAATCAGTGTGATGATTGCGCCGAGCTGGTTTTGGAAGAAGAACCTGGCCGCGTCGGATGCACGAGCCGGATCGTGCCTGTTGGCCGCCTTCCATAGCAAGTTGCCGGCGATTGCGAAAATCGCGATGCCGACCAGAAGGCCGATGACCAGCGGCAGGTGTCCCTGGTCGAACTTGTTCTGGCGAAGCAGCATAATTCCGTAGATCTCGCCGCCAATGGCGACGACCCACGAGAGTGCGGCGAAAAGGCGAAGACGCGTGGCGGAGGACTTCTGGCCCTGCGTAGCTTGCCAATCCTTGGTAACGTCTGGCTTGTTGTCGGTCATTGACCAGATCCCCTGATATCGACACTTCTGCGGGCGGCGTTAGACCAGAAGGCCAACCCGCCCTGCGCAGCGTCATTGAACGAGCGTCACCTGCCTCAGCGACGCGTGAGCGCCACGGCAGGCCTCATCTCCATTCATAATTCATATTGCGCACGAGTGAGTCCGTCCATACCCACGCAGGCAGACGCCTATGCGGCGATGGCTTCGTTCTTGTTAATCTCTGGTTAATCTCTGGCTCGAACTTGACGCTGCCTTCCCTCGCTTCCCGGCGGCGGTCGCGCCATTCCCGACACCAGCCGAAGCGAAGTGACGAGCGATTTTGAACGAGACAGTTCTAACGAGACAAACATTGCGGCAAGATCGACGCGGATAGCGGCCGTGGTGTTGGCTTGCATGCTGACCTCGAGGTGATGTTTGGCGACTTCACTCTGGCAGAGCGCTGGTCGCGATTCAGTCGCCGCATGGACGCCAAGCTTGGCCCCGACCCATCTGCATTGATAATAATGCAGATTTGCATTGTCTTATCGCGATGAACAGGAAATGTTTAAGATGACAACCTTGACAGTGACGACAAGGGGACAGGTGACGTTCCGCAAGGACGTGCTGCAACATCTGGGCATCAAACCGGGCGAGAAGATCGAGCTTGATCTGCTGCCCGACGGTCGGGCGGAATTGAGGGCTGCACGGTCGAAGGGGTCGTTCCGGGACCTCCATGGCTTCCTCAGAGGCAAGACGAACGGCCGGGTGCTCAGCATCGAGGAGATCAACGAGGCGATAGCGGAAGCGGGCGCTGTGGCCGGGTCCGGCGAGGAATGAGGGTTACGGCCGACACGAATGTGCTGCTGCGCGCCTCTGTCGCCGATGATGAGGGGCAGGCGGCCATTGCCGTCGACCTGCTGGCCAAAGCGGACATCGTGGCGGTGAGCTTGCAGGCCTTGTGCGAGTTCGCCTGGGTTCTGGCCCGGCAGTACCAGACAGAGCGCGAAGATATTGCCGCGGCGATCCGGGCGTTGCTGAACACCGCGAATGTTGTCGTCAGCCGGCCGGCAGTTGAGGCAGGGCTGCCAGTCCTCGACGCCGGCGGCGATTTCGCGGACGGCGTGATCGCTTTTGACTGCGCTGGTTGGCGGGGAGACTTTCGTCTCGTTTGACCGGAGGGCCGTCAAACTGCTCTCGGCGCGGGGACAATCCGTACAGCTTCTTTTCTAAGTCTTTCCGCGGTGGTCTTTCGCCCTGTGCTGTCGCGTTTTAGAGGCCGCTGCGAGCAATCGGATTCTGTCTGCGGTACGGATGTCAGATCAAGAATGGCGCGGTGAGAGCCGACAATCGCCGATTTCCTGCTGATGGACGAACCGACATCAGCACTCGATCTATCGCGGCAGGTGGAAGTGCTCGGTCTCATGCGGCAACTTGCTCAGGCGCGAGGCATGGTCGTGCTGATCGCCCTGCACGACCTCAATCACGCCCTGCGCTTCAGCGATCAGACAATGGTCATCGCGAACGGCCGGCTGGTCGCATGCGGGTCATCGCCGGACGTCATCACATCCGATCTGCTGCGGGACATTTATCACCTCAACGCGCGCATCGAGCCGTGCTCGCGCGGCATCGGCCATGTCATCGTGGATGGCGTGGCGGATGGGCGCCGGACGGCCATTATGTCGGCAGCGGAAGCCGAATCCGGGATTAGGAGCAGATTCGAAGCGGCAGCCGTTCCGGCCGCGTGACGGCAACCGCATTATGCCGGTTGATCGAAGCGCGCACTGATCGACCTGATTCTCTGACCGCTGGTTGAAGGCGACAGTATGCTTGCATTCAGCTCAAGGCGTGGCCGGCCAATCCATAGACCCAAGGCCCATTGTCTTGGCGGTTCAGGAAGCGGCGCCCTTTGGACATGGTCGTAACGGTCTCGGCAATGCCGAGGCCGCTCTGCTGGAGAAACGCGGCAAACACGCCATCCTTCTCGCGGGTGTCGACGCGGGCGAATCGTCCTGCCAGTTCCTTCAGATGCACGGCTGTGAGGTGGACCGCGTCGAGATCGCTGCGCGCGACCATGGGGCCGATCACATGGCCACGTCCGAACTCGCGACACATGGAATAGCCGACGATTTCGCCGCCGCGGCTCAAAGTGCAGATTGAGGCATCCGCTGCGAGCAACGCGAGCAGCCTCTCGCGGTTTATCCCTAACGCGCGCGTATCCAGCGGCGTGATGTCCTTAAGCCTGTCGCTCGATAGCGCCTGCAATTCACCGTTCAAGGCCGGCATAGTCGGGAGTGTTTGTGGGACCTCCCCCTGGCGCTGGTATACGATCGCCTCGGTCGTGAAGCCGAGTGAAACGTAGAGGGGGTAGGCAGCATGGGTCGCGTTGAGTGCCAAATTGCGATCGCCGCACTGCTCAAGGACTAGGTCCATGAGCCATCGGCCGCCTCCTTGCGCTTGTGTGCGTGGCGTTGTGATCACCAGGCCAATGGTGGCAAAGTCGTCCCCGTGGGGAAACCACATCGCGCTCCCGAAAACGCGTCCAATACCATCAACGGCAACAATGCCGCGGCCGGCACGGCGCAGAAAGTCCCAATCCTTCGGCCGATGAGGCCAGCGGACTGAGATCGACAGCGCGTGCAGTAGCTTGACGTCGACATCATCAATGTCCCGCGCGACCAGTTCGAAGGATTTCAGGCGTACTGATCTCTGCATCTCAATTGATCCGCTCCTTCAACGAATGCGCAAGGCACGCAGTGATCCTGTCATCGATCGCCATGTCGCGACATACCTCTTTGCCGCAGCATTATACGGGAAAGCCAGCAGGTTTCGCTGGTTCGAGGTGCTTTTTCGCAATCTTCGGCCAAAGCACGACGCAATTCGGCAGGGAACACTGCTGCCTGCGGATAGGCTGGTTGCACCCGGTGATAGTGTGCAAGCAGAGCGGACCGCCATGAACGTGGAAGAAATCCTCGCGACCCTGGTTGCATTTCCCTCTGTTGTGGGCACGCCAAACGGCGCGATCGTCGATTGGATCCGCGAACACTGTCAGGCAGCCGGAGCCGAGGTGACGGTTCTCCCCGGTCCCGAGGGCGACCGGTCCAACCTTTTCCTCACGATCGGCCCGCGCCAGGGTCGGGGCTACATCATCTCCGGGCATTTGGATGTCGTCCCGGCCGGCGAGCCGGACTGGAGCTCGGACCCGTTCGTTCTGCGCCGCGAGGGCGGCAGGCTTTACGGCCGCGGCACCTCCGACATGAAGGGCTTCCTCGCCTGCGCATTGGCGGCGCTCCCAGGACTTGCGGCGATGAACCTGCGGCAGCCAGTTCATCTCGCATTCTCGTATGACGAAGAGGCGGGGTGCCGTGGTGTGCCGCATCTCCTAGCCGCGTTGCCGAGCTTATGCGAGAGGCCGCTTGGCGCGATTATCGGCGAGCCGAGCCGGATGCAGCCTGTGCGCGCGCACAAGGGGAAGGCCGCCGCGCGGCTCGAGGTGATCGGGCGATCCGGCCATTCCTCACGCCCCGATCTCGGACTCAACGCCGTGCACGCCATGGCCGGCGTCATCGCGCACGCCGTGGCGTACGGCCAATCCCTCGCCGACGAGCCGCTCGATGACAATTTCGAGCCCCCTTATTCTTCCTTGCAGGTGGGGGTCATCGCCGGTGGACAGGCGGTCAACATCATCGCTGGCCACTGCACAGCCGATATCGAGGCGCGTGCCGTGCCCGGCGTTTCTCCAGCCTCCCTGCTTGAGCCGGTCAAGGCCCGGCTTTTCGCTCTGCGAGACAGCGGCTTCGATGTGGCGTGGCACGAGTTGAGCGCCTATCCCGCCCTTGCGCCCGCCAACGGGAGCGCGCTAGCGGCCGTTCTGACGGAGCTGACGGGGCAGGAGCCGCTGGCAGCTGTGAGTTACGGGACGGAGGCCGGACTTTATCAGCAGGCCGGCATCGATGCGGTCGTTTGCGGACCCGGCGACATCGGCCGCGCCCATCGTCCTGACGAATATATCGAGATTGGTGAACTCGCCGCTTGCCGGAAGATGATCGAGGGGCTCGGCGCGCGTCTTGCGGCCTGAAGGAAGGGCGGTCACCATGGCGTTTCTTTTCAATTCCGATGCGGCGCGTGCTGCGGTCTTCCGCGAGATCTTTGCGCGCCAGCTCCCGGATCTGGAATTCGTCCATTCCGGCGACGAGATTGAGCCGGAGAAGGTGCGCTATCTCATCACCTGGACGGTGCCGGACGAGATCTCGCGCTACCGCAATCTGGAAGTGCTGTTTTCCATCGGAGCGGGCGTCGACCAGTTCAAGCAGGACGTGGTGCCAAGCCATGTGAAGCTTGTGCGCATGGTCGAGGACGGCATCATACGCATGATGCAGGAATACGTCGCGCTCGGCGTGTTGGCGCTCCACCGCGAGATGCCCGCCTATCTCGAGCAGCAGAAAAGATGCCTCTGGCAACCGATTGCCGCTCGACAGGCGGCCGAACGCCGGGTTGGCTTCCTCGGCCTTGGCATGCTGGCCCAGGCGGCTATCGAGCGCTTGAAACCCTTCCAGTTTCCGCTTGCCGGGTGGAGCCGCAGCGAAAAGCGGATAGAGGACGTCGCCTGTTTTCACGGCACGGACCAACTCGCGGGCTTTCTGAAGCAAACGGATATTCTCGTCTGCCTGCTTCCGCTCACGGAACAAACGCACGGCATGCTCGATGCAGAGTTCTTCGACTTACTGCCCGTCAGGGCGCAGCTGCTGCATGTCGGCAGGGGTCCGCAACTGGACCAGGCCGCGCTGATCAACGCGCTCGACACCGGTCACGTATCTGCGGCGATGCTTGATGTCACCGATCCAGAACCGCTCCCGGAAGACCATCCGCTGTGGTCGCATCCGAAGGTGATGATAACGCCGCACATCGCCTCGGTGACGCAACCGCACACGGCGGCGCAATCCGTCGTTGACAACATCCGGCGCCACCGCGCCGGAGAAGAACTGATCGGCCTCGTCGATCGGACACTCGGCTACTAACCAGGAAACATCACATGTCACTTCTGATTACGATCGACACAGTTCCAGACTTCGCGCCGAAGGAGGCACTACCGGCTCCGGAGCGGCTCATTTCCGGCAATCCATCCTTCAAGACCTGGGCGCAAGATGCCTCGAAGGGCGAAAAGGTGCTCACCGGTGTCTGGGAGGCGACGCCCGGCGAGACGCATTCGATCAAGGGCACTATCTACGAGTTCTGCCACATCGTTTCGGGTCTCGTCGAAATCGAGGAGAAGGGCGGTGAGACCAAGACCTACCGCGCCGGCGACAGTTTCGTGATGAAGCCTGGTTTCGTCGGCGTCTGGCGCACTATCGAGACCGTGCGCAAGATCTACGTCTGCGTTTATGACTGAGTTCAGCGCTCAAAGTCCCGCCGAATAGCGCCCGGCGGTTCCAGAACAATCGGCTTTCCAGGTTCCGCCTGACGCGATTCGACGCCGCCGGGCGGCTCATCCTCGACGGAAAATGCGGCGGGCGGTCGACTATTCTTCCGATGACGCTAGTGCAAATGAGGACCTCCATCAATGAAGACCTACAAGATAGCGCTCATCCCCGGCGACGGCATCGGCAAGGACGTGACGCAGGCGGCATGGCAGGTGCTGCAGGCGGCGGCAAAGCGGGGCGGTTTCGCCCTTGATGACACAAGATTCCCATGGTCGTGCGCCTACTACCTGGAGACCGGTGCAATGATGCCGTCAGACGGCATCGAGACACTTCGAAAATTCGATGCGATCTATCTCGGCGCTGTGGGCTGGTCCGCGGAAGTGCCCGACTCGGTATCGCTTCACGGACTGCTCCTGCCGATCCGGAAAGGGTTCACGCAGTACGCCAACATACGACCGCACCGGCTGTTGCCGGGCGTCCAGGGGCCGCTCCGCTCCGATGGTTTCGATATCCTGTGCATCCGCGAGAATACGGAAGGCGAATATTCCGGCGCCGGTGGGCGCGTTCATTCCGGCACGGCCGATGAGGTCGCGGTAGAGACCGCGATTTTCACGCGTACGGGTGTCGAGCGGATCATCCGTTTCGGTTTCGAACAGGCGCGGGCGCGTCGCAGGAAGCTCGCATCTGTCACCAAATCCAACGCGCAGAAACATACTATGGTTTTCTGGGATGAGGTCACGCGCGAGGTGGCGAAAGACTATGCCGATGTGGAGGTCTCGCACTACCACATCGACGCCATTGCCGCCCGCATGGTCCTGGCGCCTGAAAGCCTCGACGTAATCGTCGCATCGAACCTTTTCGGCGACATCCTCACCGATATTGGAGCGGCCATTCAGGGCGGGCTGGGTTACGCCGCCTCCGCCAATATCAATCCCGATCGCAGCGCGCCTTCCATGTTCGAGCCGGTCCATGGCTCGGCGCCCGACATCGCGCATCTCGGCGTCGCCAATCCGATCGCCGCGATCTGGTCCGGTGCGATGATGCTCGAGCATCTGGGTGAGGGGCAGGCTGCGGCAGAAGTGATGTCGGCAATCGAGTCCGCAACCGCGCGGGGGATTGGCACGATCGCAGGCAAGGACAGGACTGAAACAATCACGCAGGCCGTGCTGGCAGGATTGAGCTGAAAGAGCAGAGGAAAGACCATGAATGCGATGACGAAGATTGGCATGTTCAACGACTCCGACCTTTTCCGCCAGCAGGCGCTGATTGGCGGTGTCTGGCGGGATGCGGAAACGAAGGGCGTGGTCGATGTCATTGACCCTGCCAGCCAAAGTGTTCTCGGCACCGTTCCCGCAATGGGCGAGAACGAGACGAGAGCCGCAATCGGCGCCGCGGCCGAGGCCTTCAAAGGCTGGAGGAAAGGGACCCATGCCGAGCGTGCAGGACTTCTGGAGCGCTGGCACGACCTCATCCGCCAGCACGAACAGGATCTCGCGCTCCTGCTGACGCTGGAACAAGGCAAGCCGCTTGCCGAGGCGGTGGCGGAAATCCGCTACGGCGCATCTTTTGTGAAATGGTTTGCGGAGGAGGCGCGCCGGATCGGTGGCTCGACCATTCCGTCACCCACGGCCGATCGCCGCATTCTGGTGCTGAAAGAACCCGTCGGCGTCTGCGCCATCATCACGCCGTGGAATTTCCCCAACGCGATGATCGCACGCAAAGTGGCACCGGCGCTGGCCGCAGGTTGTACGGTTGTCATCAAGCCGTCGGAATTTACGCCATTCTCGGCGCTGGCGCTCGGCGTTCTGGCGGAACGGGCAGGTATCCCTGCCGGCGTGATCAACATTGTGACGGGCATGCCCGTCGAAATCGGCAACGAACTGATGGCCAATCAGACGGTGCGCAAGATCTCGTTCACCGGTTCGACCCGCGTCGGTGCGCTGCTCATGCGTGGTGCGGCCGATAGTATCAAGCGGCTGAGCCTGGAGCTTGGCGGCAACGCACCCTTTATCGTCTTTGACGACGCCGATCTGGATAAGGCAGTTGAAGGGGTGATCGCATCCAAGTTCCGCAATGGCGGTCAAACCTGCGTCTGCGCGAACCGGATTCTTGTGCAGGAAGGCGTTTACGACGCTTTCGCCGAAAAGCTGAGCCGGCGCGTCACGCGGATGAAGGTTGGCGCAGGGACCGACGAGGGCACTGAGATCGGCCCGATGATCAACGCGGCCGCGATCGACAAGATCGAGCGTCACATCGCGGATGCACGGGCGAAAGGTGCGCAGATTATCGCCCAAAGCGAGACGATGCCGGAGGGTAAGCAATATGCACGGCCCGTCGTGCTGGGAGAAGCTACTACCGGGATGCTCCTGGCATCGGAAGAGACGTTCGGTCCGGTGGCGCCGCTTTTTCGCTTCGAGACGGAGGAAGAGGCCATCGCCATTGCGAACGGTACGCCGTTCGGCCTTGCCGCCTACTTCTACACCGACAACCTCAAGCGCTCATGGCGTGTTGCCGAGGCGCTGGAGTTCGGTATGGTCGGGCTCAACACAGGCATGATCTCGACCGAGGTTGCGCCTTTCGGCGGTGTCAAGCAGTCCGGAGTGGGGCGCGAAGGATCGCAGCTCGGCATCGAGGAATATCTCGAGGTCAAGGCGCTTCATGTTGGCGGGCTTAACTAGTGGATGGAATCTAACGCTTGGTGCCCGCGTTTGACGGCGGCAATGATCTTGTCGGGGTCGGCGATCCAAGAGAAGGGTTTGGGTTGCTGGTTGTGCTCTGCGAGGAAGCGGTTGATTGCCGCTTGGAGGTCGACAACGGAATGGAAGACGCCGCGCTTGAGGCGACGCTTCGACAACTTGGCGAAGAAACCCTCGACCGCGTTGAGCCACAGGCACGACGTCGGCGTGAAGTGGAAGGTGAAGCGCTGATGGCGGTCGAGCCAAGCGCGCACCTTGGGTGCTTGTGGGCGGCGTAGTTGTCGAGGACGACGTGGACGGCCTTGCTGGCCGGCATTTGCGCCTCGATGGCGTTGAGGAAGCGGATGAACTCCTGATGGCGATGCCGCTGCATGTTCTTGCCGATAACGGTGCCGTCGAGCACGTTGAGGCGGCAAACAGGGTGGTCGTGCCATGCCGCTTGTAGTCGTGGGTCATGGTGCCGAGCCTTCCCTTCTTCACAGGGCCGGGCTGGGTGCGGTCGAGCGCTTGGATCTGGCTCTTCTCGTCGACCGACAGCACGATGGCGTGAGCCGGCGGATCGACATAGAGGCCGACGACGTCGCGCAGCTTGTTGACGAACTGGGGATCGTTGGAGAGCTTGAACTGGCGCCAGCGGTTGGGCTGCAGCCCGTGCGCCTTCCAGATGCGACGCACAGCGCTTGCGCTGATGCCAGCCGCTTGCGCCATCATGTCGGCGGTCCAGTGCGTCGTCTCGCCCGGCAGCTTGGCAAGCGTCAGCGCCACCACGCGCTCGGCCACCTCGGGTCCGAGAGGCGGAATGCGCGAGAGGGCCGCGTCTTGTCGCGCAACAGCCCCTCGAAGCCTTCAGTGGCGAAGCGCTCCTGCCAGCGCCACACGCAGGTCTTCGATTTGCCGGTTTGCCGCATGATCTCGACGGTGCCGGTGCCGTTGACGCTCAGCAGGATGATCTCGGCGCGCCAGACATGCTTCTGCGGCGTATTGCGATCCCGGATGAGCGCCGTCAGTCGCTGGCGATCGGTTGGCGAAACGGTGAACGATATTCCTGCGCGGATGCAACAGACTCGCATGCGCACTCGTGAAAAGGAATCCCACCCCACTCTTATGTCACGCCCTGTCCGACGCCGATGCACATCGTGGCGAGCGCGAGCCAGCCTTGCATGTGCTAAGCCTCCAGCGCGGCCCTCCCGGCGATCCGCGCGCCGGACATGCCGAGCGCGATCGCCCCCGCCGTTCGGGTTCGCGTGGTCGGCGTCCTCGGCGATTACGGCGGCTGATGATCCTCGAACCAGAATGATGACTGGCGTCGCGAGATAGTTCCCACCGACGGCAAGGGAAAATGCGATGTCATGACGATACGTCCATTGTCCGAGCAAGCCTCCAGGAATGCCCACCGCGTCCGACGTGCCTGGTCAGGGTCCGTGTCGTACCGAAAGCTCCAGTCGGGGTATATGCATTGCATCGGCCAATGCATGAGATCGCCGGAAAACACAGCCCCTACGCCTCGAGATCTCAGGCCGATGGCTACGTGCCCCGGGGTGTGGCCCGGCGTCGGCTCCAGCCACACTTCGCCATCGAGTTCATAATCCATATCGACAAGCACAGCCCGACCAGCCTCGACGATTGGCAGCACATTGTCCTGATAGGTCCGTTCGTCGGCATCGCCGGAGGCGGCCTGTGCGGCCTCGAACTCGCGCCGCGCCATGATGTAGCGGGCGTTCGGGAATGTCGGTATCCAACGCCCGTCCACCAATCGTGTGTTCCAGCCGCAATGGTCGATATGAAGATGGGTGCACAGCACATAGTCGATCTGCTCGGGAGCAACATCTGCATTCGCCAGGCGCGCCAAAAAGGTGCCGTCATTGCGGCGATGCCAATGCGGGAAGTATGCGCACGTCTTGTCGTTGCCGACGCAACTGTCGACCAGAATGGTGTGGTGACCGGTACGAACCAGAAAACTCTGGATGGGAAGAATAAGCCGGCCGGTTGCCGGCGATATCAATCGGGGCGTGAGCCAATGAAGATGCGGTTCGAGTGCTTCGTCGGTGCAGTCGGGGAACCATTCCGACGGCGTCCCCAGAGGGTCGCACATCTCCAGAATTCTGGTTACCCGGATATTCCCGATTCTCCAATCGTCCATTGATGCGATCCTTCTTCGATCGAGGACGGATCGCTAGAGATAACATTTGCGGGAAGATGGCGTCAGACATTTCTTCCGATAGGAAGACGGAGGCGCTCGCGATGTGGCCGCGCTTACGATCGGGTACCAATCGTTAGATATTAACCACTAGTTATCTTGCAAGCAGGTGGAAACACTTGCCGCCCCTAAAGCGTTGGAACAACAAAGAAGGGGCGGTGAAAACCGTCCCTTTCTCTATTGCGATCAGTGAGCATTAATGTTTTGGGAGCGCCTCAGTCTGGTGCGACTGCGTCAGCAAACAAAACGTTCAGGCGAATTCCCGAACGGGCTCCAGTCCGACGGCGCCGGCCAGACCGCCGATATCCTTGATTTCGGTATATTCGTAGAAGGGGTTCGCAGGCTCGTGGCCGCGGTTCACCCAGACCTTGCTCTTGATACCGAGATCATAGGCGGTCATGAGATCGTAGCGAAATGAGGACGACACGTGCGTAATGTCCTCCGGGCCGCAGCCGAGTTTGTCGAACATATATTCGAAGCCCTTCATCTGCGGCTTGTAGGCGCCGGTCTCCTCCGCCGTGATGACCATGTGAAAGGGTGCGCCGAGTTTCTCCACGTTCGACATGATCAGGCTCTTCATGGAGTTCGACAGGATCACCAGCGGAATCTCCTTGGCGACCTTGGCCAGGCCCACCGGGACGTCCGGGTGCGGGCCCCATGTCGGCACTTCCGCATAGATGCGCTGGGCATCCTCGGGCCGGAATGCGACGCCGTTGCGCTTGCAGGTCCGCTCCACGGAATTGTGCACGACCTCGCTGTACGGCTTCCAGGCGCCAAGAACCTCATCGAGGCGATAGGCCGAGAAATCCTTGATGAACTGCGCCATCCCAGCTGGGGAGAGCTGGGCACCATATACGTGTCTCGCCGCGCCGGCCATGTCGAAGTTGGTCAGTGTACCGTAGCAGTCGAAGGTGATGTATTTCGGTCTGAACTGGGTCATGAGCGTCGATCCTTCCAATCCTGTCGGCACTGCGTGCCTTTAACAGCAAGGATCATAATGAGGACCGGAGAAGACTAGTCGCCGCATTCGATGCGCCCTGAAGCAGATTGTTTTGTATTGCGTGAGAGCTTTGGCAGAGAGTTGCGCCTGAGTTCGTTTCGAGCTTCGGCGGGCGCGCGATCTCTCAGCCGTGCGTGGCATAAGATGCGGTGCCAGCGGCAAAGGAAAGTTAAAACGCCTATCGCTCAGGTTCTGGTCGGGAGGAACTGCTGCCCGCGGCAGCCTATCTTGGACCTAGAGAATTCAGGCCCGAATGAACATGACCGCGCAGCAGATCACGCTGGAAAACTAGCTGAAGGACGAAACCACACCACACCGGACTTATGCTCTCGTCAGTCAGGCACTGCGCTGAATCGGAGGAAGAAATGCTGGCAAACTCACTGATCGAACTCGATCGCGCACATCTGGTTCACCCGTTTTCATGCTATCGGAGCCACGAGGAGACGGGCGTGCGGGTGCTCAAATCCGCCAAAGGCGCAACCGTGACCGATGCAAGCGGGAAAACCCTGCTGGACGGATTCGCCGGTCTATGGTGTGTAAACATCGGATACGGCCAGGAAAGCGTCGTTGAAGCAGCAGCAAAGCAGCTAAGAGAGCTTCCCTATGCGACCGGATATTTCGGACTGGGATCCGAGCCTGCCATTCGCCTTGCTGCCAGGCTTGCAGAACTGGCGCCCGGCGATTTGAACCATGTCTATTTCACGCTTGGCGGCTCCGACGCAGTCGACAGTACGATCCGCTTCATTCGCTATTACCACCATGCCAAGGGTACGCCGCAAAAGGACCAGTTCATCTCGGTCGAGTATGGCTACCATGGATCCTCGACGGCAGGGTCAGGTCTGACCGCGATCCCGGCTTTCCACGCGGGTTTCGGCGTGCCATACGACTGGCAGCACAAAATTCCTTCGCACTACGCCTACCGCAATCCGGTCGGTTCCGACCCGCAGGCGATCATCGATGCATCGGTCGCGGCGCTGCGGTCCAAAATCGCGGAACTCGGCGCGGGCCGCGTTGCGGCCTTCTACGCCGAACCCATCCAGGGTTCGGGCGGTGTCCTCGTTCCACCGACAGGTTGGCTGAAGGCTCTGCACGCCGTGTGCAAGGAACACGACATTCTGTTCGTTGCCGACGAAGTCATCACTGCCTTTGGCCGTACCGGCCCGCTCTTCGCGTGTGAGGAAGACGAGGTCGTGCCGGATTTCATGACCACGGCGAAGGGACTGACCTCGGGCTACGTGCCGATGGGCGCCGTTTTTATGTCGGCCCAGGTGTACAATACGATCGCGGACGGAGCCGGCAAAGCGGCTGTCGGCCATGGCTATACTTATTCGGCCCATCCCGTGAGCGCGGCGGTCGGGCTCGAATGCCTGCGTCTTTATGAAGATGGCTTGCTCGAGAATGGGCGGAAGGCGGGCAAGCGCTTGATGGAAGGCCTTCGCTCGCTCGCCGACCACCCGCTGGTGGGCGACATTCGCGGTCGCGGCATGCTGGCAGCAATCGAGTTGGTCACCGACAAGGCACGCAAGACGCCGCTGCCGGTGGCGGCCGATCCGGGGCGCCGCATCTTCGAGCGCGCGTGGGCGAACGGCCTTGTCATCCGTGCCTTCAACAGCGGCACTCTCGGCTATGCGCCGCCGCTCTGCTGCACGGACGACGATATTGATGGAATCCTCGAACGCACGCGGATGACGCTGGATCAAACCCTCGAAGACAAGGATGTGCGGGCAGCGATGAAGGGCTGATCAGCGGGCGCATTGCATCGACCAGGGCTAAACTCACGCCGTCCGGGTCTTTCGCATGTTTCCTGGCCTAAGTATCAGCCCAGACGCTTCTTTCTCCGCTATACGAACGGCTCCGAGAACGACATTCAACGCCATGTGGCCCGGCCCAAGATTTCCGGCGAAACCCGCTTACAGGCAGGACGCGCCTGTCGTGATATCTTCCTGGGCCAAATGAAAACCGCTAAAACCTCCGGCCCTCCTTTTGGGACTAGCTTGGCGATCGGCTCGGCGTCACCGAGGCTTCACCTCCATTACTTGCCAAACCTGGTCAGCGGCGGTTTCGCATCCCACTGATCGACTTTTGCCCCTGTCACCCATCGCGCAGCAAAGATGATGGTCCGGCGATTTGTCTCCACGAATCGTCGACCTCGCATCGGCCATTCTGAAGCTCAGCGAGGTCGATCGTGACTCGTTGCACGGCGAGTTCGGGTCTCTTCGGCCTGGAGCCCGCCATTGAGACAATTCCCGCCCGCTCAAGGGCCGCCAAGGAGCGGGATACGTTCGGCTGCGGACGCGCCGCCAACCTGCACAGTTCCGTGATGCTTTGCGGTCGATACCGATGGATCAGCGCCACCAGCCGACAATTCTCAGGGGTCAACGCCCGCAGAACCTCTTCCGGCGCGCACGACTGAGCCATTGGTTCAGGGACCACCAGATGCCCCGCCGCCTGAGCCGTCGCCGCCGCCATCACTGTCGTGCGTGTTTTCCTCAGTAAGGGTGCTTTCCAAGTAAACAATGGCCTCGACGAAAGACGGAAATGCCTCTTTTACCCTGTCGAGGCTTTCCTGCACCTTGTCTGTTTTCAGGTCAAAACCGTACCGATGCCTCACCAGGTGACGGAATCCCTTTAACTCACTCAACGACTGATAAAGCTCGGGGTCGAGCACAGCCGGCCGGATGCCTGCAATTTCCGCCGACATCTGATCGAGCACGTCCTGGTGCATCGTAGGCCCTTGGGGAACGAGGCCGTCTATGTCGTTGGAGAGGCTGAGCAGGATGTCCTCGATGCCGTTGTAGACATTGTGGACTCCCAGCGAAACTGCTGCGACCGCGCCCCATTCTCCGCGTGACAGCTCACTCCGATGAGCCGCCAGATATTCCTCGATTTGCTGCAGTTCCTTCGCAGCACGGTCGATTTTTGGCGACAGTTTTGCGAATGCCGGATGCTTAAACGCTGTCATTAAGCAGTTCCTGCACTCGTTCGGACGAAACGTCTGAGGCAAAGATCAGGTCATAAGCAATGTTCGTTCCCCGAAGCTGATCTGCGACCAAGCGCTCTACCATGGCCCGGCGCGCGGGATCAGTGCGTCCGTGCACCAGCAGATCTACGTCCGAGTGGACGCGGAAACGGTTTTTCGCGAGGGATCCGACAACAGAGATATCGACGCCGCGGGCTTTGGCGTTCCGGAGAATACGCGATACACAGGCTTGCGCGGTCTTCCGGCGATCGTCAGCTCTTCGGTGGATCAAAGTGTTAATCTTGTTCATCTTTTCGCCTGTTGCCTTTGGTCCAACTGTGACCCGAGGCGAGATTGTCGCAACTCCACAAGCTGTACGTGCTACCTGCCTATATATCATTGTATGATATATATTCAAGCCATTTGACGAGGACCAGGCGAAAACAGGCGTTCGCTGGAAATGTCCAGGTGCAGTCGAAGTTTTAGGCTAAGCGCCGTTCAGGCGAGTGGCAATGACGGGCTCCGCCGAATCGTGACACCGTCATTCGACAAATGCCGCGCGCGCAACAAGATGGAGCTTGGCACGAGCGCCGCCGCTTGAGGACCGAGCCGGAGCAGCTTTCTCATTTGTCGAAAATGATGTCGAGAGGCAAATGGGATTTCACGATCGGTGACTTCAGCACGACGAAGCTGAAATATTTGTCGATTCCGATATCCAATTCGATCATGCGCTCCATGATCGTCTGGTACTCGCTGATGCCCGCTGTGACAAACTTCACAAGATAATCGTAGCCGCCTGAAACCAGATGGCATTCGATGACAGAATCGACTTTCTGAATTGCGGTGAGAAATCTCGCGAAGTCGTTCTGTTGATGGTGCTTGAGCGTGACTTCGGTGAAGATCGTTAGAGTCTGTCCGAGCTTGGACACATCGATCTGGGCGGAATAGCCGGTGATGAAGCCTTCCGCCTGAAGCTTCTTCACCCGCATCAGGCAAGGGCTCGGCGAAAGGTTGACCAGGTCGGCAAGCTCGACATTCGTGACCCGCCCGTTCTTTTGCAGTTGGGATAAGATCTTGATGTCGATCCTGTCGAGCTTCATTGGAAACCTGTCACACGTTCGAACCGCGGATCGCCCGACAGACGGCGTCCGTCACCTCCTGCGTGGTCGCTGTCCCTCCTACGTCCGGCGTCAGCACGCCTTCACTCGTCGCCGCTTCCACAGCGCTCATCAACCGTACGGCCGCCGCGCTCTCGCCCAGATGTTCGAGCATCTGGGCAGCGGTCCAGAAGGTGGCGACCGGGTTGGCAATACCTTTGCCGGCGATGTCGAATGCCGAGCCGTGAATTGGCTCGAACATCGAGGGATAGCGCCGCTCGGGATCAATGTTGGCGGTCGGTGCAAGGCCGAGACTGCCCGCGAGCGCGCCTGCAAGGTCCGACAATATGTCGGCGTGAAGATTGGTGGCGACGATCGTATCGAGGCTCCGAGGTTTCAACGTCATACGCACTGTCATAGCATCGACTAGCATCTTGTCCCACGCGACGTCCGGGAATTCCAGCGCCACCTCGGCTGCGATTTCGTCCCACATTACCATGCCGTGACGCTGCGCGTTGGATTTCGTAACCACTGTCAGGAGCTTTCGCGGCCGTGACTGCGCCAGCCGGAATGCATAGCGCATGATGCGGGTGACGCCGACGCGCGTGAAGATCGCGACCTCGGTTCCGACCTCCTCGGGGAGTCCGCGATGGGCGCGGCCGCCGTGGCCCGAATACTCGCCCTCGGAATTCTCCCGCACGATCACCCAATCCAGATCGCCAGGGCCAACGCCCGCCAGCGGCGAAACAATCCCGGGCAATATCCTGGTCGGCCGCACGTTGGCGTACTGATCAAAGCCTTGGCAGATCGGCAGCCGGAGGCCCCAGAGCGTGATGTCGTCAGGCAGATCGGGGGCGCCGACCGCGCCAAAGAAGATGGCGTCGAAGCGCTTTAGTTGCGCCACCCCATCTTCGGGCATCATCCGACCATGGGCCTTGTAATAGTCTGAGCCCCAGTCGAAGTGCTGGACGCGGAGCTTGAAGTCGCCGCAGCGCTGCTGCAGCGCCTCAAGCGCCTGGAGACCTGCGGCAATCACCTCCAGGCCGATCCCGTCGGCAGGAATGGCGGCAATCTCATATTCGCGCATCGTCACTTCCCTGTTTTTTGGTGCTGGCCGCCTCGTGACCTCAATCTCGTGTGCGATCGATTGTATGTTGGCAAGACGGTCTTCTCAGAATTCAGCGACCTTGCCCCACGCAGCAGTCTTCAGGCGCTCGGGCCTATAAGGACGCGGATCGACGATAGGCTCGCTGCCTGTAATGATGTCGGCGATCATATGCCCCGCGCCGGGGCCGATCCCGAAGCCGTGACCGCTGAATCCCGCCGCCAGGATGAAGCCCGGAATCCCCTCCACTTCGCCGACTGCGGGAATGCCATCGGGTGTACTGTCGATATAACCCGCCCATACATCGGAGATCGCGACGCGTTGGAGTTCGGGCATCAATTCGCAGGCTCTTCGATATGTCAGCCGAATCTGTCCCATGTCAGGCTTCGGGTCGAGAATGCGGTTCCGTTCCATTGGCGTGATGTCGTCGAGGGCCCATTTGCGCAGGCTTTCATGGCCTTGACGCCAGCCCTCTAAGGCGCCCGGGGCGAGATTGCGCCAGCGGCGGGCGAACATAGGTACAAACTCGCGGCCGAACCTGAACTGCTGCGGCGTTGGATCGACACGCGCCCGCCCGCTGATCGCCAGCGCGTATCCACCGTTGCTGCGCCGCGTCAGAGAGACGCGCGTGGTATGCAGGGCATCCGGCAGGCTGTTTGCACCGGGTGCCACGGCCAGAATGGACGAACGCACGGCAGCTTGCGGAAAACGAACACCGAGCTGATTGCAGAAGGATGAGGCCCAGGCGCCTCCGGCCATGACAACGGTCTTTGTCTGGATGGTGCCGGCTTCGGTCACCACAGCGCTCACCCGGCCGGCGCTCAGCTCCAGCCCGCGCGCCGCGCAATGCTGATGTACGGTGCCGCCCGTCGCCATAATGCCGCGCGCGGCAACCGGCACTGCCTTGGAAGGGTCCGCCGTTCCGTCAGTTGGCGAGAACACGCCACCTTTCCATTTGCGGCCCGTCGCTTTGCCCCGTTCGGTGGCTTCTTCCGCGCTCAGCATGTGCGTGGTGACCCCGACCGTTCTCGCAAAATCGCGCCACTTTGCCCAGCCTGCCAGCTCATTTTCGTCCTGTGAGAGATAGAGGAGACCGCAACGGCGAAATCCAGTATCCTCGCCAGTCTCCTGTGCCACCTTCTCCCAGAGGTCGAGGCTCTTGGTCGCCATCGGCAGCTCACGCGCATCGCGGTTCTGCTGGCGGCACCAGCCCCAGTTGCGGCTGGACTGCTCGGCCGCGATGCGCCCCTTCTCGACCAGGGCGACCTTGAGGCCGCGGCGCGCCAGATAGTATGCGCTGAACACGCCCACCACGCCGCCGCCGATGACGACGACGTCCGCCTCGCGAGGGAGGGAAGGGCTGCAGTCGATGTGCATGAGCGGCGCGGACATGGATGGGACTCCGGTAATTTGAAGCATCCTAACCTCCCACCCGCAGAGGCAGGCTGCGGAGTTTGTGCCTGGACGAAATTTCCTGCGTTTAGCAGCCCCCAGGACAGGCAATTATTGCGCGAAAAGCTCGCTGCGCGGAGCAAGCGGGAGTAAACTTCATGCAGTCGCGTTATCTGCGGTATGGGCGGCACACGGCGCAGTCGTCGACCTTGATCGGCAGCGCCTTGGCCGACATCGTGATGGGCCGCACGGTCACCAATCCGCTCGGCGGCATGGCCTGCACATGGGCCGATGTACACCGGAAAGCCTTGGTCCTATCCCTCATGGGCGCGTATTGCCGGATGAAGGATATGGTTGCCTGATCCCGGTTTCCGCGCCGAAACGGGAACAGAGTGAAATGCCGAACTGGATGTTCTTTTCAGAAGTTCCTGCCGCCCGAGGGCCAAGTTTCGAAGACTCTGCGGAAACAGAACAGTCAAACTGGCTGGAAGAACGGAGCAACCCTTCCTTATGGCAGGCAGGCTCCAGAGGACATCCGACAGGCAGGGCTTGCCCCTTCGGAGAGTTCTCCAAGAAAAAGGGAACAGAGTCCGGTACACGGACCGGATTTCATAAGGGAACCGCCAGGATGAGCAGAACCCGTCTCTCGCAGCCTCAGCGCGCGAAGCGTCGAAGGCCAGACTGCGGCCGCTACGGTGAGACGCTTCTGCTCAAAGGGCGATGAAGCGGTCCGCAATAGGGTGGACGCGCTCGGTTGAAAGGGGAGGTGATCTCGATGGTCGCAAGCATCCAGGCTGTAGCCCCCCACGATGTGGCGCTTTCGGTGCGCGACCTCACGGTGAATTTGCCGCAAGGCATGGAACGGACTCATGCTGTCAAGGACATTTCCTTCGATCTGAAACGCGGCCAGATACTCTGCATCATAGGCGAGTCCGGATCGGGTAAGTCGGTCACGGCGAACGCGATCATGGGGCTACTGCCCAAGGTGATCCGCCTCTCATCGGGAATAATCCAGCTGGAGGGGATGAACATCATCGGCATGTCGCCCGACAAGCTGCGCAACCTGCGTGGACGGGTCGTGTCGATGATCTTTCAGGACCCGCTCTCGGCGCTCAATCCCCTGATGGCGGTGGGCGCGCAGATTGACGAGGTCATGGCCGCGCATGGCTTCGGCACGCCACAAATCTGTCGAAACCGCGCTATCGAGCTGCTCACTGAAGTAGGCCTGCCAGATCCCGAACTCATGTATCACCAGTACCCTTTCCGGCTTTCGGGCGGGCAGCGGCAGCGCGTCATGATCGCCATGGCCCTGGCGCTCGAGCCGACGGTGCTGATTGCGGATGAGCCAACCACCGCGCTCGACGTCACCACCCAGGCTCAGATCCTGCAACTGATCCGTGACATTCAGCGGCGCAAGGGCATGAGCGTGATGTTCATCACCCACGATTTCGGCGTGGTGGCCGAGATCGCCGACAGCGTCGTGGTGATGGAAAAGGGCCATGTCGTCGAACAGGGCAGCGCCGAAGGGGTGCTGAAGTCGCCCAAGCACCCTTATACCCAGCGCCTGATTGCAGCCGTACCGCATTTGACCGGCGAAGATCGCCCTCGTCCGGAGGCTGCCAGCAAGGAGCCGATCCTGAAGGTTGAGGGTCTGGTGAAGACCTATCGCGGCGGCAGCGCGCTGTTCGGCGCGCAACGAGTTGTGACAGCGGTCAACGAGGTGTCGTTCGAACTGGCGTCCGGCCGCACGCTGGGGGTCGTAGGCGAGAGCGGTTCGGGGAAATCCTCGCTGGGCCGGCTCCTGATCAAGCTGCTGGACAGTGACGGCGGCGGGATCTTGTTCGAGGGCTGTGACATAGCCAAGCTTTCCGAAGCGAAGTTCCGCCCGCTTCGACCGCGGATCCAGATGATCTTCCAGGATCCCTTCGCTTCTCTGAATCCACGCTCGACGGTCGGCCACATCATGACGGTAGGTCCGGTGGCGCACGGGATGCCTTATGCTCAAGCGCGCGATGAAGCGCGTGCGCTTCTGGCACATGTCGGTCTCGATGCCGGCGCTTTTGGCCGCTACCCGCACGAGTTCTCGGGTGGGCAACGCCAGCGCATCGGCATCGCTCGTGCGCTGATGTTCAAGCCGAAGCTGTTGATTGCCGACGAGGCGGTCTCCGCACTCGACGTGTCGATCCAGGCGCAGATCCTGCAGCTTCTGGACCAGATCCAGCGCGAGACCGGCGTGTCGATGGTCTTCATCACGCACGACCTGCGCGTCGCCAGCCAGATCTGCGACGAAATCGCGGTGATGCAGAAGGGCCGGATCGTCGAGCGCGGACCGCCCTCGCAAATATTCCTGAACCCGCAAGCAACCTACACGCGCCAACTGGTAGCGGCAATTCCAGGAGAGCGGCCGGGCAATGCCCGTCCAGTAGCAGCAAACGCATAAGAAATAACAAGAGAGGAACTACCATGACCAAAAATTCATCGACTACGTCCAACTACTCGAGGCGCGAAGCGCTGCGACTGATGGCGATAGGTGGGGCTGCAGGCCTCATCGCGCCCAATCTGTTGGGCAAGCCCGCCTTTGCCAAGACCCCTCCTGCAGGCCCGGCCGGTCGCGTCATCGTCGGCCTCTCCCAAGAGCCGACCGTGTTCAATCCGCTGATGGCGCATATCGAAGTCGATGACGCGGTCCATTTCTCGGTTTTCGACGCGCTGGTCCGCATGGATCCCCAAGGTGGCCTACATCCAAACCTCGCAGCCGAGGTGCCAAGCCAAAAGAACGGCGGCATTTCGGAGGACGGTCTCAACTGGCGCATCCGGTTGCGTGACAATGCCCGCTGGCACGACGGTGAGCCCTTCACGGCCGAGGACGTGAAATTCACCCTTGAACTCATCACGAACCCGAAGTTTCGCGCTTGGCGCACGAGCGGCCATTCGCTCGTGCAGGACATCACAGTGGTTTCGCCCACCGAGATCACATGGCGGATGAAGGAGGCTTTTGCGCCCTATCTTTCGTTCTTGGCCGAAACGTTCATCGTGCCCAAGCACATTCTGGGGAAAGAGGCCGATCCGAATACAGCCGCCTTCAACCAGGCGCCGGTCGGCACCGGCGCATTCAAATGGAGCCAGCGCGTCGCAGGTGATCACATCGAGCTCGTCGCCAATCCTGAGTACGCGGGCGAAGGCCCCTATGTCGAGCAGCTCATCTTCAAATACATCCCCGACATGACGGTGCTCTACACGCAATTCAAGAGCGGCGACGTGGACCTGGTCGATCAGTCGTACATCACCGCCGACCATTATACTGAAGCCCGCGAACTAGCAGACCGCGTGGTGACACTTGAGACCGGGTCATCCCTGGAGTCGATCTACCTCAATTTGGGCCGCCCGCAGTTCAAGGAGTTGGCAGTGCGCCAGGCGCTCTACGCCGCCTTGGACAGGAAAGCGATCGTCGACACGATCTATTACGGCGTGGGCACTCTCACCGAGACCTTCATGCCGAAGGAGTCCTACTACTACGACCCGAACCTGCCGGTTCAGGAGTTCAATCTGGACCGGGCGCGCCAAATCCTTGATGAGGCCGGCTGGGCGCCGGGGCCGGATGGAATCCGCGCCAAGGATGGGGTGCGACTGTCCTTCTCCAACTCGACAACTTCTGGCAACAACCTCCGCGAGCAGACGCAGCAGTTCCTGCAGCAGACGTTTGCCGAGATCGGCGTCGAGATGACGATCTCGAATTTGCCGGCTGCAGTTATGTGGGGCGAGTTCTGGCTGAAGTCGCAATTCGACACCGCCATGGTGGGCGTCACCTATCTGATTGCCGCCGACCCCGACGCCACAAACCGGCTCCATACGAAGGCAATCGCCGCTCAAGGCGGACACGGTTCGAACACCGGGCAATATTCCAACCCTGAGGTCGATGCCCTGCTCGAAAAGGGCGCTCGCAGCTTCGATCCGGAAGAACGACGCGGGATCTATAATCGCGTGCAGGAGGTGGTGCGCCATGATCTGCCCTTCCTGCCGCTGTTCGCGTACACAATCGTCCTCGGGCGCAAGAAAGGGCTGGACGGCTTCGAGCCCAACGCCAACACCCGCACCGCGTCGTGGGATGCCGCAGCCTGGCAGTGGAAGGCCTAATCCGCGCAGTTGCCGCCGCCCCGCCGATTCCGCTGCGGCGGCGGCAACAGACTAAAATCATCAACCCACAATGGAGGGACTCGAATGCGCGGCTTCCTGCTCAATCGCCTCTCGCAGAGCCTGGTGCTGCTTGTGATCGTTTCGATCATCGGCTTCGGCATTCTGAACCTCCTTCCCGGCGGCCCGCTGGCGCAATTCGGGCTCGATCCCGGAATGACCCAGCAGGATATCGAGCGTCTCAAGGGGCTGCTGGGCCTCGATCGACCCATATGGATCCAATATCTGGACTGGGCATGGCGGCTGGTGCGGGGCGACTGGGGTCACTCCTTCCGCGACGGAGCGCCGGTATTGGAGGTGATCGGCAGCCATCTCTTTGCCACGCTGCTGCTGATGGGGTCCTCAACCGCAATTGCGATCTCCATTGGCGCCTGGATTGGAATCCGAGGCGCCACGCGCCGCTACTCGCTGTTCGATTATCTTGCAACTGTCGGGGCCATGGTTGCGTTGTCGGTCCCCACCTTCTGGTTCGGACTCGTCGGCATCTATGTCTTTTCCCTGAAGTTGGGTTGGCTGCCTGCGGGCAATATGTCCGAGATCGGCGACGCCTCGATCCTGGGCTACCTCCACCATCTGATCCTGCCAAGTATCGTGCTGTCGCTGGTCCATGTCGCGATCTGGAGCCGCTACATGCGCACGGCCACTCTCGACGCCATTAGCCAGGACTTCGTCAAGACGGCTCGGGCCAAGGGGTTGAGTGAACGCCGGATTCTGATGAAGCATGTCGTCGGCAACGCACTTTTGCCGATGATTACCTTGGCCGGGATGCAGCTTCCCAGCGTCCTCACTGGCGCGCTCGTGACCGAAACCGTCTTTACCTGGCCAGGAATGGGACGGTTGTTCCTCGATAGCCTTGGTTACAGCGACTATCCGGTTGTGATGGGGCTGCTGATGTTCTCCGCCATCCTCGTTCTGCTTGGAAACCTGATCGCCGACATTGTCGTCGCTATTGTCGATCCGCGCATTCGTCTGGCTTGAGCGCGCAACTTCCCCGACAGGAGACAGCCGATATGACCGCTTTCACCGCAAATGCAGCTCCAAGCCGATGGAGAAACAACCGCGCGGCACGTCGTTTCATGCGTCATCGCTTGGCGCTGCTCGGGTTGGCGATGATCATCTTCCTGAGCCTCGCTTGCGTCCTCGGCCCCCATCTCCTGCCTTATGACTCACTGTATATCGATCTGCGGGCCCGCTTTGCCCCTCCGCTGACGGGCTACCACTTTCTAGGTACCGATCCGCTTGGCCGCGACGTGGCGGCAAGGCTTTTGATGGCGGGACGAATCTCGCTGCTGGTGGGTTTCTTTGCCATGGTTTTGTCGACACTCATCGGCACCCTGGTCGGCGTAATTGCCGGCTATCGCGGCGGCTGGGTCGGGGCCACGCTGATGCGCACGGTCGATGGATTCCTGTCATTCCCATCGATCTTTCTGCTGCTGGCGCTGGCTGCCGCACTGAAGCCCAGTCCTGTGATGATCACCGTCATTATCGCCCTCACCAGTTGGATGGAGGTTGCCCGCATAGTCGAAGCGGAAGTCCGCTCGTTACGCGAACGCGAGTTCGTCCTAGCCGGGCGAATGCTGGGATTGAGCGGCACCCACATCATGTTCCGCGAGATACTGCCCAACGCCATGGGGCCGATTATCGTCGCTTCCACCTTGACGGTCGCGCGCGCCATTCTCATGGAAGCCTACATCAGTTTCCTCGGCTACGGGATCCAGCCGCCACTGCCCAGCTGGGGCAACATGCTCAATGGCGCTCAGCAATATCTGGGCAGCGCACCTTGGCTGGCAATCATTCCCGGAGCTGCAATCACCATCGCGGTAACCAGTTTCAATTTCATCGGCGACGGGCTGCGTGATGCGCTCGACGTCCGAGACGACCACATCTGAAGTTTCACCGACCGTAGATTACCCTGCAATGCAGCGAGAAGTCAGCCACGTGCAAGAGCCTCATATCGCCGACAAGAACACACCCTACTGGTGGGAAGCAGCGCCCGTCATGCCGCTGCCGCGGCAGCCGGTCGCAAAGAACCTTGACGTGGCAATTGTCGGCGCCGGTTATGCCGGGCTTTCGGCCGGGCTTGCGCTGGCGCGCGAGGGACGCTCGGTCGCAGCCTTTGATGCGATGAATCCGGGCGAGGGTGCTTCCACGCGCAACGGCGGGATTACGAGCGGGACCATCCGGCCGGACCATGCCACGATCACCCGGCGCTTCGGTGAAGAGAAGGCCATGGCGATCGAGGCCGAGGGCAAGGTCGCACGCGAATTCCTCTACGACTTCATCAAGACCGAAGGGCTCGACTGCGACTTCCGACTGGTTGGCCAATTCAAAGGCGCTTTCGGATATGAACAGTATGAGAAGATGGCGCGCGGCGCCGAGACGCTGGCGAAGAAACTGGGGATCGAGTCCTACGCGGTTCCGCATGCCGAGCAGCGAAATTATATCGGCACCGACTTCTACCGCGGCGGAACCGTTCGGAAGGACATTGGCGGGCTGCACCCCGCAAAATTCCATGCTGAGCTCCTGCGCGTGGCGCTCGCATCCGGGTTGACGGTCCATTCGCATACAGTGGTCAAGTCGATCGAGAGGAACGGTTCGGGGTTCCGCGTCGCGACTTCGGCAGGGACGGTGGATGCACGGCAGGTTCTGGTCTGTACCAACGGCTATACCGACGGCGCCGCTCCCTTCCTGCGCCGCCGCCTGGTTCCGGTCCGCAGCCGGATCATCGTGACCGAAGAACTTGCGCCCGATGTCATGGCGCGACTGATGCCGAAGCTGATGACGATCACCGAGAACCGGCAACTCGGTTTCTATTATCGTCCCTCGCCCGACGGAAAACGTATCCTGCTGGGGGGCCGTGACAGTTCCCGCGTCGGCGATCCGGCGGCGCCGAAACTTCTCCTTCGCAAGGGCCTGGTGAACCTTTTCCCGGAGTTGCAGAACGTGCGCCTTTCGCATTGCTGGTTCGGCAATGTGGCGATGAACCGAGACATGCTGCCCCGCATCTTCGAGAAGGACGGCGTGGTCTATGCAACTGGCTTCTGCGGTTCGGGCGTGGTCTGGGCGCCATGGATTGGCATGCGTGCGGCCCACAAGTTGATGGGGCATGGCGAGCAGTCGCGCACTGCGTTCGACTTTCGACCGCCTTCGGCCGTCCCGCTCTATCGTGGCAATCCGTGGTTCATGCCGGCGATTATCCAGGGCTATCGGATACAGGACCGTATCGCCTTCTGGCGCGCCAGACGCTAGTCGCCGACATCCGGGGCGATCCGTGGTTCATGCGGGCAACCCTTTGGCGCGCCCGCCGCTGACATGACTGCAGGATCGCGCGGGGTCACCCTGTTGCCGGAGAGTGTCGAAAAATCCGTCGGGACTGGGGCCTGGTGCGAAACTGATCAGCGGTGGGACGCCTTTGCGCGGATCAGCGCGTCGGCCATGTAGAGGTCCTGCAGGGAGATGCCGGAACTGTCGAAGACCGTGATCTCATTGTCGAAGCGGCGTCCGGGCGCACGCCTTTCAATAACGTCGCCGATTGGCGTTACCACAAGCACGCCGACGTCGATCTCGTCGCGCACGTATTGGAACTCGCCGATCTGGACGGACTGGGAAAGCAGATCACAAAACAGACGTGCCTTGGGAAATAATTCGCTCGGCAATTCGCGTTTACCCGGAGCATCCGACCCGATGCCTGACGATATGGGTTCCGGGTCCCACCCAAGCGGCATCGAACAGCGGTTCGCATGCGGGTGTCGCCGTCACCACGATGTCGGCCGTGCGCACGGCTTCTTCCGGCATGGCAGCGCGCGCTTCCAGGCCCTGTTCGCCGATCCCATCGACAAGAGGCGTCGCGCCGCTGCGAAGGCCGGGCCACGACCAGCACGGTTTCGATTGGGCGGATGCGTGCCAGCGCCATCACTTCGAAGCTCGCCTGGTTGCCGGCCCCGAAGATCGCCAGAACCTTGGCTTGCTTGCGCGCAAGAAGATCGGCCGCAACCGCGTCGGCGGCGGCCGTCCTGTAGGCGTTGACCTTCCCGGCCTCGACTACGGCGCCGAGCCGACCTGTATGCTGATCGAGCAGCACGATGGTCGAGTTGTGGCGGGGAAGGCCACGTGCCGAGTTGCCCGACCAGAAGGAGCCAATTTTCACGCCGGTCAGCTCGCCCGACGAACCGGATTTGATTGAGAAGGTATTGGTCACCTCCTGTGTGCGCCCGAGAACGGCCGGAAAGACCCAGCTCTGCCGCGATGCTGCCGCCACGAGAGCCTCGCGCGCCGCCTCGAAAGCAAGTTCATGCGTGACGAGGGCGGCTGCCTCCTCTTCGCTGATGTAGATCATCCAAAATTCCTCCTGGGCATCGCCGATCGGGCAACCACGAAGCGGCGATTCAAGGTGCCAGGTATTCCTCGCCCGATTTGCACGATTTGGCATGCCGAGAAACTGCATAAAACGAATAATACCGCTGATTTGAAGGCGCAAAACAGCAGCGAAACCTGTCCGCCGGGCGCGACTCTAAGATCCGACTTCAATCCGACTCTGGATCAACTGACAGCGTTGCACCTTATGGCCTTTGAGCATGACAGAGATATCGTCAGCGCCCCGATCGAGCTGACGAAATTGGAAACCCGCCATTTGCCGGGCGCACTGAAGCTGTCGCAGGAGATGGCCTGGCCCTACCGTCAGCAGGATTGGGAATTTGCCCTGATGGTCGGCAATGGCCTGGTCCTTGAGCGGGCAGGACAGGTGATTGGCACGGCCATGTCCTGGAATTACGGACAGTCCTATGCCTCGGTCGGGATGATCATAGTTACTGGCTCCGCGCAAGGCGGTGGCAACGGCGCCCGGCTCTTTGATGGATTGCTTGAGGCGACACACGGTCGCAACCTGCTGCTCAACTCAACCGAAGAGGGGCTGGCGCTCTACAAGCGACGCGGCTTCACTGCCTGGGGCACGGTGCTTCAGCACCAGGGCTCGCTGGCTGTCGCCGTGACGCGGAGTACCCGCGACGACATCCGTCAAGCGACAGCCTCTGACCTCGCGGCAATCCAGGCCTTCGACGAACGGGCCACGGGCATGCCCCGGCTGCCGATGGTGGCTGCGCTCGCCGATGTGGGCAACGCATTGGTCATTGAGCGCAGGGGACGGATTGCAGGCTACGCTGTCGCGAGGAGGTTTGGCCGCGGCTATGTCGTCGGCCCTTGTGCAGCCGAGAGCGACCACGACGCGCGGCTTCTGATCCTGGCCCAGCTTTCGAAGCTTCACAATCAATTCGTTCGCATCGACGTCTATGCCGAGGATGGATTGGGCGACTGGGTTGCGAGCCTTGGCCTGCAGCGGTCCGGCAGTGCGACCGCCATGGTCAAAGGACAACGACCCGTCGCCGAGGGGCCAGCCCATATGTATGCGTTGGCAAACCAGTCGTTCACTTAGGAAACGAGACTATGAATAAGATGGCGGCAAGCCTGGCGGTGAGCGAGACGGCTAGGACGATCGACGCCTTGGTCACCCCGACGCTGCTTCTCGACCGTGGCCGGCTCGAGCACAACATCAAGGGTCTGGCTGAGCGCGCCAGGAAGCTTGGCGTGGTGCTGCGCCCGCATATGAAGACGGCCAAGAGCATCGATGTCGCCCGATACGCGTTCCATCGCGAACGCGGTCCGATCGCGGTCTCGACCATCGCCGAGGCAGAGTATTTCGCGGGCCATGGCTTTCGAGACATGACCTACGCGGTCGGCATCTCGCCGGCCTCGGCCAAGCGGGCCATGGAGCTTTGTCGCCGCACCGGCGCTGATGTGAAGCTGTTGCTCGATTCGGTCGGGCAGGCCGATGCCCTGGCCAGCGTCCGCGAAGCCACCGGTATGACCCCATCTGTTTTCATCGAACTGGACTGCGATGACCATCGCGGTGGCTTGAGGCCAGAGGACCCGAAGTTGCTCGACGTGGCCGGCAGTGTCGTCGCGGCCAGTGCCAAACTCGTCGGCGTTCTCGCCCATGCAGGCGAATCCTATGGCTTGAACACGCCCGATGCGCTGGTCAAGGCAGGCGAGAACGAGCGTTCAGCCACGGTGCGCGCCGCTGAAATCCTGCGCGCCCATGGCCATGCCTGCCCGATCGTCAGCGTCGGCTCAACGCCGACAGCGCATTTCGCCAGCAATCTTGAGGGGGTCACGGAGCTGCGCGCCGGGGTCTACATGTTCTTCGACCTGGTCCAGCACGGCGTTGGGGTGTGCGAACTCGACGACATCGCGATTTCCGTATTGGCCACGGTGATCGGGTCCAAGCCGGAAAAGGGATGGGTGCTGGTTGACGCTGGATGGATGGCGCTTTCGCGCGACCGGGGAACCGCAAACCAGCAGATCGACCAGGGTTACGGCGTGGTCTGCGACGAAAAGGGGCGGGTGCTTGAAGATGTGATCGTGGCCCAGGCCAGCCAGGAACACGGCATCGTCGCCATTCGTGCCGGCTCTGGAAAGTCCATGCCCGAGTTGCCGCTCGGGACTCGGGTCCGCATTCTGCCCAACCATGCGTGTGCGATGGCCGCCCAGCATGATTTCTACAGCGTTGTCAACGGGGACAGCCCCAAGATTGAAGCGCGTTGGGAGCGGATGCGCGGCTGGTAGGCGCGCGACTACGCTCGGATGTCGCCCCACTCAAATCAACACTGGTGGTCAAGAAAATGAAGTTTACCTCTTACTGGCTGGATACGTCTCAGCCGTTCAATGAAGGGTCGTCCAGACCGCTCGAAGGCCACTACGACGTGGCGATTGTGGGCGGCGGCTTGACCGGCTCCTCCGCCGCGCTGGCCCTTGCCAAAAAGGGCGCCCGGGTTGCCCTTTTGGAGGCCGAAACGATCGGCAATGCCGCGTCCGGCCGCAATGGCGGCATGTGCAACAACGGCTTTGCCCAGAACTATGCAATCATGGCTGGCAAGCACGGCAAGCCGGCCGCAAATGCGCTCTACAAGGCTTTTGACGCCGGCGTCGATATGGTCGAGCGGCTGGTGCAGGAAGAGAAGATCGACTGCAGCTTCTCCCGCGTCGGCAAGCTCAAGCTTGCCGCCAAGCCCGAGCACTACGACATGCTGGCGCGCAGCCAGGAACTACTGGCTGCCAATGTCGATCCCGACACCAGGATGATCGCGCGCGAGGACCTGCGAACCGAAGTCGGCACCAACCGCTACCATGGCGGGCTGCTCTTTCCCAAGAGCGCGGGCATGCATGTCGGCCGGTTTGTCCGGGGCCTCGCGACCGCCGCTGCCCGGCGTGGCGCAGAGGTCCATGAACGCTCGCCCGTCATTGCGATGCGCAAGGTTTCAGGCGGGCATGAGGTAACGACGCCAAAGGGCAAGATCGTCGCGCGGCAGGTCCTGTTGGCAAGCGGCATTTCCCAGGTTGGCCCGCTCGGCTGGATCCGCCGGCGCATGATCCCGGTCGGCGCATTTCTGATCGTGACCGAACCGCTGTCGCCCGACCACCTTAGGCGTCTCATGCCGACTGGGCGCATGGTCGTCGACACGCGCAATCTCGTTGTCTACTGGCGGCTCACGCCGGACAATCGCCTTCTGTTCGGCGGGAGGGCGCGCTTTGCCGTGTCCAACCCTCAATCCGACGAAAAAAGCGGCCGGATACTCAAGGCCGCGATGGTCGAGGTCTTTCCGGAACTGGCCGGCACCCGCATCGACTACTGCTGGGGCGGCATGGTCGATATGACCCGCGATCGCCTGCCGCGCGCCGGAGAGCGCGATGGCATCTATTACTCGATGGGCTATAGCGGACACGGGACCCATATGTCGACGTTGATGGGCACCATCATGGCCGACGTCATGGACGGGCGCCCCGAGCTCAATCCCTGGAAGGATTTCGACTGGCCAGCGATCCCCGGTTATTTCGGGCGCCCCTGGTTCCTACCGATTCTCGGCGCCTATTACCGCATGAAGGACCTTGTAGGGTGATGACGCCCCTCGAACACCTGGCCCGCAACGGCCACCTGGACAAGTTCTTCTTCGACGGTCAATGGGTTGAGCCGAGCGGCACCGCGACGGGCGTCGTCGTCAATCCCGCCACAGAAGAGGTTGTGAGCCAGTTTCCGCTAGGAAATGGCGAGGACGTTGACGCGGCCGTTGCAGCGGCTCGCAGGGCATTCGCCTCCTGGAGTCGGACCACGCCAGAAGACCGCGCGGGTCTGCTCGATCGCCTGCAAGCGCTGCTCGAGGCGCGCGGCGAACTGCTGGCTCAATGCCTGAGCCTCGAAATGGGCGCGGCGATCGGCTATGCGCGCAGCGCCCAGGTGCCGCTGGCAATCACGCATGTTAAGGTCGCTCGCGATGTGCTGACAGACTTTCGCTTCGTCAAACAACGGGGGCAAACCGCCGTCACCCACGAACCGATCGGTGTCTGCGCCTTGATCACTCCGTGGAACTGGCCACTTTACCAGATCACCGCCAAGGTTTCGCCGGCGCTCGCTGCAGGCTGCACGGTCGTGCTGAAGCCGAGTGAGCTTTCTCCCTTGGACGCCCTGCTGTTCGCCGAGGCAATCGAGGAAGCCGGCTTCCCTGCCGGGGTTTTCAACCTCCTGCAAGGTGATGGTCCAGGCGTGGGTATGGGTCTCGCCTCCCATCCGGATGTCGACATGATCTCCATTACCGGGTCCACCCGCGCGGGCATTGCGGTGGCCCAGGCGGCAGCGACGACGGTCAAGCGTGTCGCGCAGGAGCTGGGCGGCAAGTCGCCGAACGTGATCCTGCCGGACGCAGATCTCGATCGCGCCGTTTCTCTGGGCGTAGCCGCCGCCTTCCGCAATCTCGGCCAGTCATGCAGCGCCCCGACGCGCATGATCGTGCCACGCTCGCTGCTCTCCGAGATCGAGGCAATCGCCAAAAGGGCCGCAGCCCAGATCGTCATTGGCGATCCGCTTTGCGAAGCCACAACTCATGGTGCAATCGCAAACCGTGCCCAATTCGACCGCATCCAAACCATGATCGGCGTCGGCATTTCTGAGGGCGCCAGGCTTCTCACCGGCGGACCGGGCCGTGCGCACGATCTGAACGTCGGGTTCTATGTGAGGCCGACCATCTTTTCCGACGTGCGCACGACCATGCGCATTGCCCAGGAAGAGGTCTTCGGGCCAGTTCTCTGCATCATCCCCTACGACACAATCGAGGAGGCCGTCACCATCGCCAACGACACGGTCTACGGTCTGGGGGCCTATGTGCAGGGGCAGGATGTGGACGCCGTCAGGGACGTGGCCTCGCGGATCCGCTCCGGTCAGGTGCATCTCAACTACCCGGCCTGGGATCCGCACGCCCCGTTTGGCGGTTTCAAGCAGTCCGGAAACGGACGCGAATATGGGATCGAGGGCATGTTGGAGTATCTCGAGGTAAAATCCATACTCGGCTATTTCTAGGCCCTGGGCCTGTCCGTGGCTTTCGACGGTCGGGAATAGCCGTCGGCTCACAAGTTCTTGCTCGGTACCCTGGCGCGCTTGCTGCGAGCCCACGCGATGACGCGTGCGTGCTCGTCCGCCATAGCCGCGTCGAAGCGGCTGTCGCCACTGAAAGCCAGGGCAAGTGCATTAGCGCAGAGTTCGGCGTCCCGGAAGCATCGCCGATGCCTGCGCAGTGACTGCGTCCTGTTATAGCCAGCATCGTCAACAATCGCCCAGCCTGGCCCGTATGGCTTGCTGGGCAACGCTGCGCCACCGAGTGGCCTCTCGCGCCTTGCTGCGCCAAGAAGGTCGGCGAAGGCAGGCCATCCCGGCTTCGATCAAGAGCCCCGCGCGCCAGCCGGCCCACCAAGGTTGCCGCGATCACCCTTGATGTCGTAGAGCCTACGGTCGGCGGTTAAAATTGGTGGAGAAGAATATATGCCAGAGCACCCGAAACTCGTCTCGACTGCCAAGTCGCATGGCGGCGCCCAGCATGTTTACTCTCATCTTTCGACGAGCTGCTCGTGCGAAATGACGTTTGCCATTTTCGTGCCTCCGCAGGCACGGGAAAGCCGTTGCCCCGTGGTGTGGTACCTCTCCGGGCTCAGCTGCACCCATGCGAATGTAATGGAAAAAGGCGAATACAGACGTATTGCCGCCGAACTTGGCTTGATCGTTGTCTGTCCCGACACCAGCCCGCGTGGTGCCGACATTCCGGATGAAAAGGACAATTGGCAGTTCGGCAGCGGCGCCGGTTTCTACCTCGACGCGACGCAAGAGCCGTATGCCAAGAACTATCGCATGTATTCCTATATCGTCGAGGAGCTGCCAGCCGTGATCGGGCGCGAATTTCCCGCCGATATGGCGCGCCAGTCGATCTTCGGCCATTCGATGGGCGGGCATGGCGCGCTGACGATCGCACTGAACAATCCCGCGCGTTTCAGAAGTTGCTCGGCCTTTGCGCCGATCGTGCAGCCAAGCACAGCCGGCTGGTCGAAGCCGGCTTTCGAAAAATATCTCGGCCTGGATGAGGCCTCGTGGCGGCGCTACGATGCCACTTCGCTCATCGAGGATGGACACCGTTTCCCGGAATTCCTGGTCGATCAGGGAACGTCAGACGGTTTCCTCCAGGAGGGCCTCAGGCCTTGGCTGCTCGAAGACGCCTGCTCCAAGGCAGGCATTCCGTTGAAATTGCGCATGCAGGACGAATACGATCACTCCTATTTTTTCATTTCGACATTCATGCATGACCATATGACGTGGCATGCCGAACGGCTTTCACGAGGGTAGGCCGTAGGAATAGGTCGGCAGTCAGGCGGGCTCGGTGACGACGCCGATGCGCCGGTAGACGAATGGTTCGTCCTTCGAAGGAACCGTCGCAGCGCGCTGGGCCTCGTCGATCAGCATTGCCATGCGCGCATGGATCGGCGATTTCGCGCAAGCCGGGTCCGTCGCGGCGGCATCGCCGGCGATTGCCATCGCCTGGCAGCGACAGCCGCCCCAGTCGATCTCGCGCCGCTCACAGTTGCGGCAGGGCTCCTGCATCCAGTCCGTGCCTCGAAAGGCATTAAATGCCGGGGAATCGGTCCAGATCGCGGCCAGGCTGCGTGATCCAAAACGCTCGAAGCCGAGCGACGGTATGGTCTGGGCGGCATGGCATGGCAGTACGGTGCCGTCTGGCGTCACCATGAAGGCGTCGCGCGCCCAGCCGCCCATGCACGGCTTGGGATAGATGGCGAAATAATCCGGCGTGACGAAATCGATGTTCATGATGCCGGTGAGCCGTTCGCGCGCCGCCGCGACGATCTCCGCCTGGCGGTCGACGGCAGCACGCTCGGGCATCAGTTGATCGCGATTGGTCAGCGCCCAGCCGGCGTACTGCACGTTGGCGATCTCGAGACGCTCCGCACCCAGCGAAAGGGCCAGATCGATGAATTCCGGTACCTCCTCGATATTGTGGCGATGGATCGGCGCGTTGATGGTAAGCGGCAAGCCGGCCGCGCGAGTGCGGCGTGCCGTTTCCAGCTTCTTTTCGTGGCTGCCCCTGTGATTGCCGATGCGCTCGGTGGTCGCCGGCCGTGCACCTTGAAAGCTCAGTTGCAGATGGTCGAGCCCGGCTTCGGCAAATGCCTCGATGCGGCCATCCGCAATGCCGACACCGGCGGTGATCAGGTTGGTGTAGACGCCGCGCGCCGAAAGCCCGGCGATCAATTGCTCGAGATCGCGACGCAGCGTCGGTTCACCGCCTGACAGATGCACCTGGAGAACGCCAAGATCGGCGGCCTGCGAGAATAGGTCGAGCCAGCTCTGCGTGTCGAGTTCGCGATTAGCCTTCAGCAATTCGAGCGGATTGGAGCAATAGGGGCATTGCAACGGGCAGCGATGCGTCAGTTCCGCCAGCATGCCGATCGGGGGGAGAGGGGGCTCGCTCATAGCTTCACCAGCAGCTTGTCAGACCATTCCTGCAGGAAGGCGATGACATCGGCCGCCACAGCCTCCTGTTCGGCATCATAATCTGCGGCAAGGCCGGCAATGATGTGGCCGACCGTGGACCGCCCATCGCAGCGGCGCAATATGTCGAGGCTGATCTCGTTTGGCCAGAACACCTTTTCGGGCGACAGCACGGCGAACGCCTGGCGCACGGGGTCATACTGTATGCGCACGTGCTTCGGCAGCGATGGAACCGACTGCAGCGACACCATGGCTCTTTCGCGCAGTGCCATCATTGGGCTGCCTCCGGACGGAAGGCGCCGGGCGGGATATTGCCCGGCTCGCCATAGGCGTGTTGAAGCGCGTCGAGCATGGCCCAGAGTATATCGCATTTGAACACCAGTGCATCGATCGCCTGCTGCTGGCGCTCCGTCGTGTCGGCATGTTCGAGCACATAGGCGAGCGCGAAGTCGGCATCGCGCGAGGCCTGTTCGGGCCGTCGGGTGAAATAGGCCAGCGTGTCCTCGGTGATATAATCGTATCTGGCCAGCATCGCGGGTACCCGCTCGCCGATGATGAGCGGCGAGAACATCTCAGTCAGCGACGACGCGACCGCCTCCAGCAGGGTCCGGTTCGTGCAAAAGGAGAGGTAAGCGCCAACCGCAAAACGTGTCGCCGGCAGGGCCAGCCTCTCGCTCTTCACCGCGTCGGCATCGAGACCGAGCGAGGTCGCCAGGTGCAACCAGCGCGCAATACCGCCGCTCCAGCCGTCCTCGCCGTCATGATCCTCGATGCGTTTGCGCCAGGCGGCGCGAAACGCCGGATCCTCGGCATGAGCGAGGATCATGGCATCCTTGCGCGGAATGACCGCCTGATAGCAATAGCGATTCAGCGCCCAGGCCTGCATCTCGGTCCTCGACAGCGCACCGCTGGTCATCCTGTGATGGAAAGGATGGCGGTTGTGATAGCGCTCGGCACCGACCTGCCGCAGCACGGCTTCGAGCTCTCTGGAGGACAGGCCGTTGCTGGCTGCGTCGTGGAAATCACTCAAAGTTCCATCTCCATCCCGTCGCAGGCCACTTCCCAGCCAGCCGCTTTGACTGCTGCATGCTCGGCAGAATTCTCGTCCAGAACAGGATTGGTGTTGTTGATGTGGACGAAAACACGGCGGCCGATCCTCACATCGGCCAAGCCGGCGATCGACCCCGCGTCTCCCGACATTGCCAGATGCCCCATGCGCGCACCGGTCTTTTGGCCGACGCCGGCAGCAATCATCTCGTCGTCGGTGAAGACCGTGCCGTCGAACAGAAGGCATGCGGCATCGGCTAGACGCGTGCGCAGGGTCGCATCGATGCGGGCGCAGCCGGGGATGTAGAAGACGGAGCCGCGACTGCCGGCACCGGCGATACGGACGCCGATCGTGTCGCCGGCATCGGAGCTGAAATTGGCATCCGGCTGGCCTCTTTCTTCGAGATAGAGGGCTATCTTCCCGGGCACGGGAAAGCTCTCGACAGCCACCCCGGTGTCGTGGCCGTCCGCGTCGCAGATCGACAGTTCTTGCGCCGGCGGCAAGATGCGTCGCGGCACGAGCGCCGGATCGAGGACATTGAAAATCGAATTCGCCTCCAGCGTCGCCAGAACCTGTGTCGTTGCATAGATAGCGAAAGGCTGCCGCTCACGCAGGCTGAGCAGGCCGGCGACATGATCGACATCGGCATTGGTCAGCACCACCGCGCGAATAGGTGTCGAGCGCAGCTGCGCATCGTGCGCGGGCTGCAATTCAGGCGTTGCCGCGATCTGCTGGCGAATGTCGGGCGAGGCGTTGAACAGAACCCAGCCAAGCCCATCCGCCGACGCGGCGACACTCGATTGGGTTCGTGAATGCACACCAGCTACCCCGGAGCGAGCCGCACGGCTCAGACGATAATTGCAGTTCCATTGCGGAAAGCCGCCGCCGGCCGCCGATCCGATGATTTTCAAGCGCATGAAAACGCCCGCCCCGCGGCTTCTCTGACCAACAGCCAATTTGCAGCCGCAAAAAACGGCCCGCCCACTTTGCGCGCCTCAAACTCTTTCACGAAAATCCCATACGGCAAGGGGATGCGTGCCCCTGTTGCCAGGGACACGCACCTCTGCGGCCTACTTCTTGGGAGTAATTTCAGCAGGCAGATAGCGCGAAATTTCAAAGCCCGCAGCAACCTGACACATGGTCGGTTTAGTCCAGCTCTTCTTCATAACATTTCTCCTCTTCTACCAGCCCGAAGGGGCCGATCCGGTGGTTAGCCAACCATTGCAGGGCACCGAAGCAATGGCTCGTCCATCACGTTCTCAAAATGGACAAATGAACGCAAGGTTTTGAAAGACCGAAAAACAAAACTATCGAAAGTAGCTGTAGTCTTCTCTTCAATTGTTCATCGCGTAGGTTTTTCCTCCTCCTGACCCATCCCGACTATTGCGTGATCGGATTGTCGTGCTCGTCGATCAGCGGCACGTTGTAACCCAGCAGAAGCTTGGTGATCTCCGCCTGGTTTTCCCTGATCACCCGGTTGAGCGTCCGTTTCCATTCCTGGTCGGACGGACGTACGCCCATGGTGATGCGATAAGACATGCGCGAGCCGGTTTTTTCCTTCAGCAGCGGAACAATGGTGACGTCGGCTCCGAGTTCCCTGGCATAGTAACCCGCCATCGGCCCCCACAGGACCGCCGCGTCGATCTTGCCGGCGAGCATGTCCTTGATCATGACCTCCCCCATGGAAGGGGTGACGCGCGTATCCACCGCCAGCGGGTAGATCTTGGCGGTCCGCAGAAGCTTGTTGGCGGCCATGTTGGCGGTTGGCGGCGTGCTTTCGACGACGCCGATTCTCTTGCCGGAAAGTTTCGGGTCTTCGATCGTCTCGATGCCTTCCATGCCGTTGCCTTTGGGGTATACGAGCACATAGGCGGAGCGGTAGTAGGCGTTGGTGTTCTGCACCAGTTCATCGCCTTGGGCGTAGCCCATGATGATGTCGCATCGATTGGCCCCCAGCGTGTTGCGCACAAAGCCGGTGACAGTGGGAAACCACGTGTAAGCGACTGATTTCCGACCCGTCTTCTTGGCAACCAGTTCAGCCAGCTTGTTTTCGAAGCCTTGGCCGTTCTTGTCGGTAAAGGGCATGTTCGAGGGATCGGCGCAGACGCGCAGAATGTCGGGATCGACCAGTTCGCCCGCAGCGCCAAGCCCGGCATTTTGCGCCAGAACATTCGACGGCAGCAAGGCGAGCGCGCCGAGGATCGGCAGAACGACGCGCAGCTTCGATGCAGTGCAGCCGGTCATATCATCCACCCATGCAGGATGCTTCGGCATCCTTGGCTGCCTGAGCCTTGTTTTCGTGCTTGGGCGGCCTGCCGCGGGGTGCCGCGCCATCGGCGCGCGCGCGCAGATAGACATAGAGATCGTCCAGGTAACAATAGACGTTCTTGTTGTCGCCAAAGGCAGGCATGACGTTTTCCTTGCCGCCGCCGACATTCTTGCGGCCCTCGGCGACGATCGACAGGAACGTGGCGTAATCCATGTTCTTCAGGCTATTAGCCAGGGCAGGCGCATAGCTCGAACCTGTGGCGTCCTGTCCGTGACAGACATGGCAATCTGAATGATACCGGCGGTACCCGCTGAAGGTGTACCAATCGACGGTTCCGTTTTCGATCTTGTAGGTCGGATTTCCGTCCGCATCTAAATATTTGCCTCCTTCTTGCTTCACCGCCTTGGCTTTCTCCATGCTGTCTTCGGCCCGTACCAGACTTGAGCTGGCCAGAGGCAGCAGGACCAGGGCGAGAGCGGAAACTGCAATGCGAACGATCATTCAGGCTCTTCCTTCGTTTGCCAGAAACCCTGGCTGCCGTCGTGCAGCGGCATTGATCGGAGTTGGGTGCGCGGCGCAATCGAGAGCCCGGTTCCCGGCTTCGGGGTGACCCGGGCTCTCGTTATCGAACCTAGCCGTAAGGCTCTTCCCGGTTATTAGTCCGGGAGGCCGAAGACGGTGAGCTGGCCGCCCAGCGTCGTATAGTCGGCAAGTGCCGCGTAACCGCCGACGGCACCCAGACCAGCGGTTCCAACGACCGCGGTCTCGTCGCCCTGCGCACGGCCCTGATCGACGGCGCCATGCCAGGCAGCGGCGTTATCGGGCGAAAGCAGGCCACCTGCCAGACCGATACCGGCCCATCCACCGACGCCGGACAGAACGGCGACGTACTGCTTGCCGTCATGCTCATAGGTCGTGATGTTGCCGATGATGCCGGACGGGGTCTTGAACTTGTAAAGTTCCTTGCCGTCCTTATCGACCGCCTTGATGTAGCCTTCGAGGGTACCGTAGAAGACGACGTCGCCATCTGTCGCCAATGCGCCCGACCACACCGAGAACTGCTCGGGCTTCGACCAGACGATCTCACCCTTGGCTGCATCCCAGGCAATGAAGTTGCCCATGTTGCCGTCACCGCCAGGCGCCGCATACATCGACACGGTGGCGCCCACATAGGGCTGACCGGCGGTGTAGCTCACTTTGTAAGGCTCATAGTCCATGCAGACATGGTTGGTCGGCACGTAGAACAACCCGGTCTTGGGCGAGTAGGCAGCCGGCTGCTGGTCCTTGGTTCCAAGCGCGGCCGGGCAGATACCGGTCGAGTTGGTGTCTTCGCCGTTCTGCTGGGTCGAATACTTGGCGACGACCTGCGGGCGGCCATACTGGTCGCTCTTGGGATCCATGTTGACTTCCGTCGCCCAGTTCACTGCCGGATCGTATTTCTTGGCGACGAGAAGTTCGCCGGTGGCTCGATCCATTGTGTAGGCAAAGCCGTTGCGGTCGAAATGCACCAGCACGTCGTGCTTGGCGCCGTTGACCTCCATGCCATCGACGAGAATCATCTCGTTGATGCCGTCATAGTCCCACTCATCATGCGGGGTCATTTGGTAGAGCCATTTGGCAACACCGGTATCCGCATCGCGAGCCATGATTGTCATGGACCAGCGATTGTCGCCTGGGCGCTGGACCGGGTTCCAGGTCGAGGGATTGCCGGTGCCGTAATAGACCAGGTTCAGCTTGGGATCATAGGAATACCATCCCCATGTCGTGCCGCCGCCCGTCTTCCACTGTTCGCCTTCCCAGGTGTTCGTGCCGGAATCCTTTCCGACAGGCTTGCCGAGATGGGTCGTCTTCTCGGGATCGAGAAGGGTGTCTGCATCAGGACCTTCCGAATAGGCTTTCCAGGCGAGCTTGCCGTCTTTCAGATTGTAGGCGGCCAGCCAGCCGCGAACACCGAATTCAGCACCGGAGACGCCCACGAGCACCTTGTCCTTGATGACTACGGGTGCCGACGTGCCGGATTCGCCCTTTCCGCCGTCGGTCTGGTCTCCGTTCTTGACAGACCAGACGACCTTGCCGGTCTTGGCATCGAGCGCGACGACGGTGGTGTCGGCCTGGTTGAGAATGATCTTGCCGTCGCCATAGGCAACACCGCGATTGACCGTGTCGCAGCACATGATCGGAATGACGTTCGTGTCCTGCTTGGGCTCGTATTTCCACAGGATCTTGCCGTCATTCTTGAGGTCCAGAGCATAGACGTTGTTTGGGAAAGGCGTGTGGACATACATCACGTCGCCGATGACCAGCGGCCCGCCTTCGTGACCGCGCAGCACGCCGGTGGAAAAGCTCCATTTGACCTGCAGGTTCTTCACATTGTCGGCAGTGATCTGGTTGAGTTTGGAATAGCGGGTGTTGGCGTAGTCACCCGTCTGCATCGCCCAGTTCTTCGCATCCGATGCGAGCTTTGCAAGGTCTTCATTGGCCGAAGCCGTATAGGCAGCGCCGAGCGATAAAAACGCCGCGGTCGTCAGAATGTAGGTAGTTTTCGCAAGTACACGCATCCAAAATCCTCCCGGGTTCGCAGTGAAGAATCGACCGTCAAGCCCTCACAAGGGCTTGCCCAAGCAATTCATGTTGGGAAGTTATTTTCCGGCAGCTGTCACGACCTACCCCGAAGCAGAGGGCACCGTTACCGCCCGCCCCCCTTGGTCTTCGAAAGACTGCCGCCGCTCCCTGATGACGGTGGCGCTCTTGAAGCCGGAAACAGGAAAAAGCTATGTCATCGTAAAAGGCCAGGCAAGCAAAAACCTACAATGGGTCGCTGCGCTGCAATATCGATATGCTGCGATGCAATATTTAGAAACAATTAAAATAAGCGCCGCGTGAAAAACTAATAAGAGGATGACCGCCAGCCGCGATATATATAGCAAACATATTGTTCCCGTATTCTTGAGGTGATACACATTTGACTTTATTTCGATATATTCTGCGGGGCACCTACGAGTAAGTATGCGGGCGTCTCGCTGGTTGCCGATAGTGAGCGAAGCATGAAATGAACGTATGAAGGAGGGTGCGCAGCGGGTCATGAAGCGGGCTCTTGTCGGTCGATAGGGCATTCCTCCTTTGGTCCTATACGCAAGCCATGGGAGCTTGACTGGCTTTGCGGCACGTCGCCAATTGGAGCGATGATCCCGTCTGGATGCATGGTGTCCAGGCCAACTGGAGGTTCCTCATGATAAGGTCTGTTGGATCTCTCACCTTGCCGGTGGCCTTTGCGACCACGCTGGCCTTTGCGAACTCGGCCAACGCCACGGGAGACTACCCGACGGCAACGATTGCCGACTACGTGCTCGGCTGCATGCAAACAAATGGCCAGACACGTCAGGCGCTTGAAAGCTGTTCCTGCTCGATCGATGTTATCGCCTCGATCCTTCCTTACGATCACTATGAGAGGGCGGAGACCTTCAAAAGCATGTCGCTGACGACAGGGGAGGCCGCAGGGTTGTTTCGCGAAAGCGCGCCAGCGAAGGCGGCGCGCGCGGAACTGAAACGCGCGCAGGCTGAAGCCGACGTACGTTGCTTTTAGTCAGGCGGAACAGGCACGCGTGGCCGTGCGCCTCACAGTCTCGCTGTTTCTATTGGCCATTGGCTGCGAAATACCTTGCAATCCGCATTCGAGCCGTAAGGCGATCAGGCCACACCCGGAAATTTTTGCTGGAATGACCGCAAAAGGTCGCTCATCACCTGTGGATTGCGATGTTGTCGCGGCAGTCTTACGTCGAACATGCCGAGCACGTGGGCTGGGCGCTGCTCAAGCACGATGATGCGGTCCGACAGCATTAGTGCCTCGCGCAGATTGTGCGTTACCATCAAGGCGGTTGTAGGCCGCGCTGACCAGATGGTCAAAAGCAATTGCCGAAGCCGCTCGGCGGTCTGTTCGTCGAGGGAGGCAAAGGGTTCGTCCAGGAAAAGTACCGCCGGTTCGGTGGCGAAGGCCCTGGCAAGCGCTGCCCTGCGCGCAAGGCCGAGCGAAAGCTCCGCCGGATAGAGCGAGCGCATGCCGGCGAGGCCGAGAGTGTCAAACAGCTCGTCGAGACTCTTCGCTCTTAGGCTTTTCGGCAGCGCCAGCCTGACATTCTGCTCCACCGTCCGCCATGGCAGCAAAGTAGGCTCCTGGAACACGGCGGCGATGCGGTTCGAGCCGCCTTGCGGCAGTTGGAAAGAGCCGGAAAAGTCTTTGTCCAGTCCAAGCAGGATGCGCAACGTCGTGGTCTTGCCGCAGCCCGACGGCCCAAACAGGCAAGCGAATTCGCCCGGCCGGACCTCGAAGGACAGACCCTGAAGCGCCGTGATCGACACACCTTGCGCGGACCTGAAGGTCTTTTCGGCGATGTCGACCCTAAGCGGGACGGCGGCGCCAACGGGTTGCATGTCGTTCAATGGGCTGCACCAGGAGAAGTTCGATGACAAGCATCACCGCCACGAAAGCCAACGTGTAGGCAAGAATGGCGGCGACGTCGAAGAGCTGGAAATAAAGATAGATCTGGAAACCGACGCCATTGGAGCGGCCGAGCAGTTCGACCACCAGGACGATCTTCCATATGAGGGCGATGCCGGACCGCGAGGCCGCGGCAAAATAGGGCTGCAGTTGCGGCAGCAGGACATGGCGGATGCGCTCGAGTGGGGCGAAGCGGTAGACGGCGGCCATTTCGGCATAACGCGGATCAAACGCCCTGGCGCCTTCGCGCATCGTCACCACGACATTCGGGATCTTGTTCACGGCAACTGCACCAATCGCCGCCGCCTCGTTGAGGCCGAACCAGATATAGGCGAGCACGATGACCACCAGCGCGGGAATGTTGAGAAACAGGACCACCCACGGACTGAAGAACCGGTCCGCACCGCGGTAGCTCCCGAGGATGACGCCGATGACCGAGCCGATAATCATTGCGACGACGTACGCCGCAGCAACCCGTCCGAGCGTCGCGCCAAGATGATAAAAAAGATCACCGCTCGCCGCTTCCCTGAGCAGTACCTGACAGACCTGCCCTGGTGGGGGGAAAGCACGGCTTTGCCACAGATTGGCCGCGAGGCCCCACAGCAGGCAAAGTCCAATCAGGGAAACCGTTACCGTCAGCGCTGGCGTCAGCGGCGTCGCAAACTCCGATCGACCCGACTTGTCTTCCGTTGCGGTCATTTCGCGAGTTCCGGCCAGAACGTGCCGGGCGCCATCTCGGGCGCCCCGCCAACCAGCTTCTCGCCGCCTATCGCGGCCAGCACGTGATAGAGTTTGCCCGCATCGACCGCTTCTTCGGCGACCGGCCGTCTTGGGATGCCCTGGCGATAGCGGTCGCGCAGTTTTTCCAGCTCCTTGCCTTCTGCGCGAATGAGTGGCGCCAGGCGCAGCCATTCATCATCGGATCTGGCCAGCAAGTCCTTGGCCTGCTTGGATGCCTTGACGAAGCCCCGGGCGGCATCCGGATTGTCGCGCGCCCATTGGTCGTGGAAGACGTAGCCGAGTGCCGACACGGGGCCCGAGGCACCAAGCGCTTTCGTCGCGTCATCCGCACCGATCAACCGACGAAAGCCATTGGCCTCGAGCCGGGCGCAGAAATGCCAGAAATTGAGCACGGCATCGAGTTCGCCTTGCATCGCCTTTTCAGAAATCAGCGGCGGCGCGCCAAAGACGACGTCACAGGCTGTCGGCAGGTCGAGGCCGTGATCGCGTCTGGCCAGCGCCTGGACCAGTAGCCAACTCTTGTCGAGCGGGCCGCCGGCGACACCGATTTTCTTTTCCTTGAGGTCGGCGAGCGTCCGGATCGGCGATTCCTCCTTCACCATGATTGCCCCCACGGCGGTCGAATAAGGGGCCAATGTAAGGTCGCCGCCCTCGGAGCGCTGGCGCGAGACCCACAGCCAGTCGGTCACGATCATGTCGATCGCGCCGGCCAGCAGCGCGACGTTGGTCGCATCCTCCCCGGCGAAGTAGACAATTTCCAGATCGATCCTGTTGGCCTCGTCGAGCTTGTGGCGTTTCAACGTATCGAGTTCCCAGCTCACGGTGCCGAACTTCAGGACACCAATTCGGACCTTAGCGGCCGCAAAGACGGCAACCGGCTTTGAGGCGAGGATGGCCCCCAGAGCCGCCAAGCGCAGCGTCGTGCGCCGCGAAATCATCATGGCGTCTCCTCTTTCAGGGTCGTCGACGAACCAGGAATGTCGATCAAATCGCTCGTTCCTTGCTCGGAACGGCACATTTCCAGCGCACGACCTTGAGACTCGGATGTTCCTGAGACCATTTTGCGATCTCGGCGGGCGCCAGGAACATGCATTGGAACAGAGAGCCGCGGCTCTCGAAATAGAGATGTTCATCTCGGCAATTGCCCGGATTGGCGCTAAGGCACACCGTTAATATGAGATCGACCATGTCCATTTGGCACTTATCATCGCCTGCGCGGCGAACTCTCCAGAGTTCGTGCTTTGGAGTTGCGCGGATTCCTGAAGGTGCCCAAACAGCAAACCGGTTGGAGTGAGGCTACGCGTTCGGCCAACAGGCGTCAATGATGTGGACCGCGTGTCGCTACACACTTCTCTTCGCGCAGTCGGGAAACGAAACAGGACCTTTGTACGATTGACTTCCCTCATCGGCAGTCTAGCTTTTCGAGGTGTGCAGGTGCTGCCAGTCCGGGGAGGAAGGACGAATGGTTCGCTCTCCCGCTTTAAAACGAATGCCGGCGATCAAGGCATCGACACGCGTAAAGTGTCCCGGGCACTCACACGATCAATGAGGAAATGCCATGCGCGCAGTCGCTTTTTTCGCCGCCGTGTCCGTCGCCACCTTTGTCACGACCCAGTCTCAGGCACAGGATGCCGCGGCGGGTGAGAAGGTCTTCGCCAAATGCAAGGTCTGCCACGTCGCAGACAAGGACCAGAACAAGGTCGGCCCGTCCTTGAACGGCGTCATCGGCCGAACGGCCGGGACGCATCCGGGGTTCAGCTATTCCAAGGCCATGGCCGAGGCCGGCAAATCCGGCGTTAAATGGGATGAGGCCACGCTGACGACCTACCTTCGCGATCCCAGGGCGATGGTCAAAGGAACCAAGATGGCGTTTGTCGGCCTCAAGAAAGACGAGGACATCGCCAACGTCATTGCTTATCTGAAACAATTCTCAAAATAACGCGGTACTGCCGGCCGTTGGACTGCGCTCGGCGTTGGCTCGGCTTTGCGCATGGGGTCACGCAGCGTCTTGCAGCCTCTGCATCGCGGACGGCAGATCGAACAGGCTGTCGCAAACGAGGTCGGCGCCAAGCTCTTCAACGGGAATTTGGCTGTATCCGCCACGCAGCAGAATGACTGCCATGCCGGCGGCGCGGGCGGCGGCCACGTCGGCGCTGCTGTCTCCGACCATCAGCGTGTCACGAGGTTCGACCTGAAGCAGGTCGAGCGCCAGCAACAGCGCGTCTGGCGCCGGTTTCAATGATGTCACCGCGTCTCCGCCGACGATCGCGCCGAGATATTCCGTCAGCCGAAAATGCAGCAGGATTTCGCGCGCCGCCAACTGCGGCTTGTTGGTCACCACGGCCATGGCTATTCCGCTCAAATGCAAGTGCGTGAGAACCTCCCTGACGCCAGGCATCAGCCTCGTGCGGCCGGTCAGATGCCTGCGATAGATCGGCGCCATGACGCGGTTGGCCTCATCGAGCGCGCTGCCGAGGAGCGGCGTGCCGGGAGCCGCGAAGGCGCGTTCGACCAGTTTCCTGATGCCGCCGCCGATCATGGCCTTGACCTGATCCAGCCGCAGCGGCGGCAGATCGTGGCCGGCCAGCAATTCGTTGACGGCGGCCGCTATATCAGGTGCCGAATCGACCAGTGTGCCGTCGAGGTCGAACAGGATCGCCTTGGGCGAGCGAAACGGCCTGCCTGCGCCGACGTTCATGCAGCATCCTTCCACTTGATCGAACAGCCGATCGAAGCGATCTGGTCAAGCGGTCCGTCGCCGGTTCGGGCAACCTGCTTCATCGCCTCGAACAGGTCGCGTCTCAGTCCGGGCGGCCCGGCGTCGCGTCGGGACGCGTCCAGCCGGCCGCGGTATTGCAGCGTCAGCTCGCTGTTGAGCCCGAAGAAATCCGGGGTGCAAACGGCTCCATAGGCACGCGCTACCGTCTGGCGCTCGTCGTGGAGGTAGGGGAAAGTGAAGCCGTTCGTCCTGGCGAAAAGCTTCATGTTGTCGAAGGAATCATCCGGGTAGGCGTCGGCATCGTTGGAGTTGATCGCGACAAAGCCGATGCCTTCGGTCTTGAGGTCGTTGGCATCGCGCACGATGCGTGAAATCACCGCCTTCACATAGGGGCAGTGATTGCAGATGAAGGCCACCACCAGCCCGTTCGGACCGGCGTGGCTGAAGATCGAATGCGATTTGCCGTCGACGCCGGGCAAAACGGCATCGATGGCTTGCCAGCCGAAGTCGCAGACAGGTGGGATTGCCGCCAAGATTTCCTCCGATGAAAATGCTTGCCGATGAAGCGGTTTACGCGGCTTTCCGGATCGCCCCGTCGGCCGCCTGTCTGATGGCGCCGATATTGGCGCGATAGGCCGCCTCGGTGCCACCCCTAAAGATGGCCGAGCCGGCGACCAGCACATTGGCGCCGGCCGCGGTGACCAACGGAGCGGTCTCGGGCGTGACGCCGCCGTCGATCTCGATGTCGATCGGGCGGTTGCCGATCAGCGCCTTGACCCGCCTGACCTTGTCGACGACCGCCGGAATGAAAGCCTGGCCGCCGAAGCCTGGGTTGACCGTCATCAGAAGCACAAGATCGAGCCGGTCGAGCACATACTCGATGACGCTTTCCGGCGTCGACGGGTTCAGCGACACGCCGGCTTTCTTGCCGAGATTCTTGATTGCCTGCAGCGATCGGTCGAGATGCGGCCCGGCCTCGGCATGCACCGTAATGATGTCGCAGCCGGCATCGGCGAAGGCGCCGAGATAGGCGTCGGCCGGCGCGATCATCAGGTGGCAGTCGAAGACCTTGTCCGTTCGATTACGGATCGCCTTGATCACCGGCGGACCGAAGGTGATGTTGGGCACGAAATGGCCATCCATCACATCGAGATGGATCCAATCGGCACCCGCCCGGACGACCGCTTCGACCTCGTCGCCGAGCCGCGAGAAGTCCGCGGAAAGCACCGAGGGCGCGATGATTGTTTTGGTATCCATGGTCGTCGGCTCCCATTCTGTCGTCCGTTTTTTCCGGTCGCTGCACACCAACCGTTGTCATCTTGTCAGCGCGCCTTCGTCTCCGGTTCGCCTTCGAGCTTACCTTCCGCGAACACGCGGCTGCCGCGAATATCGGATTCCTCGATGGTGATAAGATCGATTTTCGTCAACGCCCGGTCGCGCGATGCGAAAAGCCGGCTGGCCTGGCGAAGCCGCGCCCGGTCGAGGCTATTGCGAACGGAGCGGGCGTTGGAGAAATGCGGCAGCCGCATGCGGATCGGGAGATACTCTTCGAGCGCCTTGGCCGCCGCTTCGCTGAGACGGTAATTCTGTTCCGCCAGCATGATCTCGGCGATTGATTTGAGTTCGCTGACGCCGTAGTCCGGAAAATCGAGGTGATGGGCGATGCGCGAGCGCATGCCGGGATTGCTGTCGAAGAAGCGGTCCATCTTGTCCTTGTAGCCGGCAAGAATCACAACCAGATCGTCACGGTTGTTTTCCATGCATTGCAGCAGGATTTCGATCGATTCCTGGCCGTAGTCGCGTTCGTTGTCGGGCTTGTAGAGATAGTAGGCCTCGTCGATGAAAAGCACCCCGCCCATGGCGCGCTTGATCACTTCGCGGGTTTTGGGCGCGGTGTGGCCCACATACTGGCCGACGAGATCGTCGCGCGTCACCGTGACCATGTGCCCTTCGCGGACATAGCCAAGACGATGCAGGATTTCGGCCATTCTGAGCGCCACGGTGGTCTTTCCGGTACCGGGATTTCCCGTAAAGTTCATGTGCAGCGTTGGTGCGCCAGAGATCAGCCCGAACTTGCGGCGAAGCCGGTCGACTAGGAGCAGCGCGGCGATCTCGCGGATGCGGTTCTTGATGGGCTTCAGGCCGACGAGTTCGCGGTCGAGCTTGTCCATCACCTCGTCGATGTTGGACGCCTCGAACTCGGCCTGTAGATCAACCGATTCGCCCTGCGCGGCAGCGCTCTTTGCTATCGCGTCCAGCATGGTTCGCCTAGCTCCGTTCGCCTTCGGGCCTGTCGGTCGCATAAGGCACGATCGAATAACCCTGACTGCGGCCGTCACGCTCTTGGCGCAGCAGCCGGAACCCAGGTTCATTGGGTGGCCGGTTGACGATGAATGACATGCGCGGTGCTTCCCAGCCCTTGGTCGAATCGAAGGCGGTGACCCGGACATACATGTTGGGCATAGCTTTCCGGCAATTGTTGACTTCAAGCAGGATGCCCGCCGGGTCCCTCAGGTCGAACATCGGGTTGCCGTACATTTCCCAATAGGTGTTTCGCGGATGTGGATCGTCCGTGTACTCGACGCTGACCGCCCAGTGGTTTTTCAGTGCGTATTTGATCTGCGCCGAAATCTGCTCATCGGTTAGCTCGGGCAAGAACGAAAACTGTCCCTGCGTGACCTTGTTTCCGGGATTGGTCATCATGGCGACGGTTCCTTTCGTCTAGAAGCTCGGCGTTGCGGTTGGCACAAAGTCGGCCGTGTCGGTCGATTCGTAGTTGAAGGTGACGTCCTTCCACGTCTCCAGGGCCGCCTTGAGCGGCGTGCACCATCTGGCCGCCTGTTCGAGGATTTTGGTCCCTTCGCGCAGATAGTCGCGGCCCTCGTTGCGGGCGAGGATCATCGCCTCCAACGCGACGCGATTGGCCGTCGCGCCGGCCTGGATGCCGTCCGGATGGCCGATCGTGCCGCCGCCGAACTGCAGGATGACGTCCTCGCCGAGATAATGGATCAACTGGTGCATCTGGCCGGCATGGATGCCACCGGAGGCGACGGGCATCACCTTGTTGAGCGAGGCCCAGTCCTGATCGAAGAACAGCCCGGTTTCGAGGTTCTGCGGCGTGCGCTCCTCGCGCAGCGTGTCATAAAACCCCTTGATCATAAGCGGGTCGCCTTCCAGCTTGCCGACCACCGTGCCGGCATGGATGTGATCGACGCCGGCCATCCGCATCCATTTGCAGATGACGCGAAAATTCATGCCGTGGTTCTTCTGGCGCGAATAGGTCGAGTTGCCGGCCCGGTGGAGGTGCAGGATCATGTCGTTGCGACGTGCCCACTTGGCCATCGACTGGATCGCCGTGTAGCCAATGACGAGGTCGATCATGACGATGCAGGAGCCAAGCTGTTTTGCAAATTCGGCGCGCTCGTACATGTCCTCCATCGTGCCGGCGGTGACGTTGAGATAATGGCCCTTGACTTCGCCGGTGGCGGCCGACGCTTTGTTCACTGCCTCCATGCAGTAGAGGAAACGGTCGCGCCAATGCATGAAGGGCTGTGAGTTGATGTTCTCGTCGTCCTTGACGAAGTCGAGGCCACCCTTCAGCGCCTCGTAGACGACGCGGCCGTAGTTGCGGCCGGACAGGCCAAGCTTCGGCTTCGTCGTCGCGCCGAGCAGCGGCCGGCCGAACTTGTCGAGCCGCTCGCGTTCCACCACGATGCCGGTCGCCGGGCCCTGGAAGGTCTTGAGGTAAGCCACCGGGACGCGCATGTCCTCGAGCCGCAAGGCCTTGACGGCCTTGAAGCCGAACACGTTGCCGATGATCGATGCAGTCAGGTTGGCGATGGAGCCGGGCTCGAACAGGTCGAGGTCGTAGGCGATATAGGCGAAGTACTGTTGCTCGATCCTGGTGCCTGGACCTGTGTTCGGCACCGGCTCGGATTTGAATGCCTTGGCGCGGTAGAGCTCGCAGGCGGTCAGCCTGTCGGTCCACACCACGGTCCATGTCGCGGTAGAGGATTCACCGGCGATGGCGGCGGCCGCCTCCTCGTGGTCGACGCCGGGCTGCGGCGTGATCCGAAACATGGCGATCAGGTCGGTCTCCTTGGGCCGGTAGTCCGGCTCCCAGTAGCCCATCTTCTTGTAGGGGATGACGCCCGACCTGTAGCGTTCCTTGCCTTCCTTGAGCGTGCCTGCTGAGGGCATGTCGATCTTGTTCATGGCAGGTCTCCTGTTTGCCGCTCAGGCGGCTTTCGCGGTTGCGATTTGGGGGTCGAGCTTTCCTGCGGCGTAACGTTTCGCCATCTCATCCATGGCGATCACCCTGATCCTCGACGCGTGGCCTGCGGTGCCGAAGCGTTCGAAGCGATCGCGGCAAAGGTCGCGCAGGGCGTCCATGGCGGGTTTCAGGAATTTACGCGGATCGAATTCGCGCGGGTCCTCCGTCGCAACGCGCCGGAACTGCCCGGCCATGGCCATTCGGCAATCGGTGTCGATGTTGACCTTGCGCACGCCGTAGCGGATGCCGCGCTCGATTTCCTCGACCGGGACGCCAAAGGTCTGGGGCATCTCGCCGCCATAGTTGTTGATGATGTCCTGCAGTTCCTGCGGCACGGAGGAAGACCCGTGCATGACCAGATGCGTGTTGGGCAGCTTTTCGTGAATCGCCTCGATCACCTGCATGGCCAGGATACCGCCGTCAGGCTTGCGGCTGAATTTATAGGCGCCGTGCGAGGTACCGCAGGCGATCGCCAGCGCGTCGACCCGGGTGGCGGTCACGAAGTCGACCGCCTGATCGGGATCGGTCAAAAGCTGGTCATGGGAAAGCGCACCTTCGGCGCCGTGCCCGTCCTCGGCCTCGCCCTGGCCGGTTTCCAGCGAGCCGAGCACGCCGAGCTCGCCTTCGACCGAAGCGCCGACCCAATGCGCCATGCGTGCGACACGTTCGGTGATGGCGACGTTGTAATCGTAGCTCGCCGGCGTCTTGGCGTCCGCCATCAATGACCCGTCCATCATCACCGAGGTGAAGCCGTGGCGGATCGCCGACAGGCAGGTGGCCTCGTTGTTGCCGTGATCCTGATGGATGCAGAGCGGAATGGCCGGATGGATTTCGGTCAACGCCTCCATCATCTTGGCCAGCATGATGTCATTGGCATAGGAACGGGCGCCGCGCGAGGCCTGGATGATGACCGGCGCATCGCAGACCCTGGCGGCCTCCATGATGGCGAGGCCCTGTTCCATGTTGTTGATGTTGAATGCCGGCACTCCGTAGCCGTGCTCGGCGGCATGGTCGAGAAGCTGGCGAAGGGTGATGCGGGCCATTGTCGGTTTCTCCTAAATGGTGAGCTTCAGCGCCGCTGCCGCGACGGCTTCGGGCGTGATGTCGAAATGCCGGTAGAGATCCGGGGCAGGGGCGCTGGCGCCGAAACCAGCCATGCCGACGAAAGCGCCGGTGTCGCCGATCCAGCGGTCCCAGCCGAGCCGTGCTGCGGCTTCGATGGCGATGCGCGGCGCCAGGCCGAGGACGGCCTTGCGGAAGTCCGCATCCTGTTCCTCGAAAAGCTCCCAGCACGGCATCGAAACAACCGCGGCGGCGACGCCGTGCTCGGTCTCCAGCCGTAGGGCGGCGGCAGCCGCGATTTCGACCTCCGAGCCGGTGGCGATCAGCGTCACCGCGCGGTGCCCGGCTGGCTCGCGCAGGATGTAGGCGCCCCGGCTCGACCGGTTCTCGTCGCTGTGTGGCTCGCCTCTAGGTGCTTGGCGCAGCATCGGCAGGTTCTGGCGCGAGAGCACCAGCACGCTCGGCCGCTTCTCGCTTCTCAGTGCCAGTTCCCAGCATTCCGCCGTTTCGATGATGTCGGCCGGACGGAAGACGTTGAGGTTTGGCGTCGCCCGCAGCATCGCCAGGTGCTCGACCGGCTGGTGGGTCGGGCCGTCCTCGCCGAGACCAATGGAATCATGCGTCATCACATAGATGACGCGCTGGCCCATGAGCGCCGAGAGCCGCATCGCGCCGCGCGCGTAGTCGGCGAAGCACAGGAACGTGCCGCCATAAGGCACGAAGCCGCCATGCAGTGCGATGCCGTTCATGGCTGCGGCCATGCCGTGCTCGCGGATTCCATAGTGGATGTAGCGGCCGGCGTAGTCGCCCGGCGCGATGCGGTTCATACCCTTGGTGATCGTCAGGTTCGAATGCGTCAGATCGGCGGAGCCGCCGACGGTCAGTTCGGTTGCGCCATTGATCGCAGCGAGTGCCATTTCCGAGGCTTTTCGCGTTGCAACCTTGGTCGCCTTCCCGACATGCTCTTTGCGGAAAGCGCCGAGTGCTTCGAAGACCGCCTCGGGCAGGGCGCCGGCGACCGCGCTCTCGAAGGCCTGCCGCCGTGGTGAGGCGGCAAGCCGCTGCTCCCAGGCGCGGCGTGCCGCTTGACCGCGGCCGGCAATCTCGCGCCAGGCGAAAAGGATATCGTCCGGCACCTCGAACGGCGCGAAGGCCCAGCCGATGTTTTCGCGCGTCGCGGCGATCTCCGCATCGCCCAGCGGCGCGCCATGCGTCTTTTCCGAACCACCCAGATTGGGCGCTCCCTTGCCGATCACCGTGCGGCAGGCGATCAGAGACGGCTGGTCCGATTGCTGCGCCGCTTCGATTGCCGCCGCAACGTTTTCGGTGTCGTGGCCGTTCACCGACTGGACATGCCATCCAGCGGCTTTGAACCGCTCCGGCTGGTCCATCGATGTCGACAGAGAAGTGGGCCCGTCGATCGAGATCGCATTGTCGTCCCAAAAGACGATCAGCCGGGAGAGCTTCAGGTGACCGGCAAGATCGATCGCCTCGTGGCTGATGCCTTCCTGCAGGCAGCCGTCGCCGGCGATCGCGTAGGTGAAATGGTCGACGAGATCGGCGCCGTGGCGGGCCGCAAGCATGCGCTCCGCCAGCGCCATGCCGACAGCGGTCGAAATGCCTTGTCCAAGCGGGCCGGTCGTCGTCTCGATGCCAAGCGCATGGCCATATTCCGGATGTCCGGCGGTTCGGCTGCCCAGCTGGCGAAACCGCTGCAATTCTTCGATAGGCATGTCTTCAAAGCCTAGCAGGTAATGCAGCGCATACTGCAGCATCGAGCCGTGCCCGGCTGAGAGCACGAAGCGGTCACGATCGGGCCAGTTGGGCGCCGACGGATCGATATTGATGAAGCGGCTGAACAGCACCGTCGCGACATCGGCCATGCCCATCGGCATGCCCGGATGACCGGAATTGGCCTTTTGGACGCTGTCCATCGCCAGTGCGCGAATGGCGTTGGCCATGTCGCGCTCCGAGACGGCGGCGACGGGCTTCAGTGCTGCTGCCTGGCTGTTCATGGCGTCCTCCTCACGACACACGGTTCTTGCGTTCGATCAATTGCAGGATGAGCGGCGTCAGGATCAGCTGCATGGCAAGGTCGAGCTTGTTGCCGGGCACCACTATGGAATTCGGCCGCGACATGAACGAGTCGTGGATCATCGAAAGCAGGTACGGGAAATCGATGCCGCGGGGATTGGCGAAGCGGATAACCAGCATCGATTCGTCGGGCGTCGGAATCCAGCGCGCGATGAATGGATTGGACGTGTCGACGATCGGCACGCGCTGGAAGTTGATGGCGGTCTGCGAAAACTGCGGGACGATGTAGCGGACATAGTCCGGCATACGGCGCAGGATCACGTCCATCACCGCCTCGGTGGAATAGCCGCGCGTTGCCCGGTCGCGATGGATCTTCTGGATCCATTCGAGATTTATGACCGGCACCACGCCGATCTTGAGATCCGCGTGCCTGGCCAGGTTGATCTTGTCGGTGACGACGCAGCCATGCAGGCCCTCGTAGAAGAGCAGGTCGCTCGGCGGAAATTCGCGCCATTCGGTGAAATGTCCCGGCGGCGTGCCGTACTGCTTCTCCTCGTCCTCATCATGGATGTATGTGCGGGTCTTTCCGGTTCCGCGGCGGCCATATTCCTCGAATACCTCTTCGAGGATTGCCAGTTCATTGGCCTCGGCATGGAAGTGGGTGAAGTTCGGATTGCCCGCCTTTTCCTCCTCGGCCACCTTCGCCTTCATCGTGGCGCGGTCGTAGCGATGGAAAGCATCGCCTTCGATGAAGGCGGCGCCAATGTTCTCGCGCCGGAAGATCAGTTCGAAGATGCGCTTGACAGAGGTGGTGCCTGCGCCCGACGACCCGGTGATGGTAATGATGGGGTGCTTTGCCGACATGGTCTTCAGGCCCTGAAAAGGCCGCGGCGGCTGAACAGCGGCGCGCGCTCGCCGATGGCACTCGGCTCGGTGTGGTAGCGGGTGATGCGCGCGACTTCCCGCGCCGATCCGAAAACCATGGGCACGCGCTGGTGCAGGCTCTCGGGTTCGATTTCGAGGATGCGGGTGATCGTATCGGTGGCCGCACCGCCCGCCTGTTCGACGAGATAAGCGATCGGGTTTGCCTCATAGACGAGGCGAAGTCGCCCCTGGCGGTAAGTCTTGCGCTTGTCGCCTGGATACAGGAACACGCCGCCGCGCATCAATATGCGGTAACAGTCCGCGACCAGGGAGGCGATCCAGCGCATGTTGAAGTCCTTCTCACGTGGGCCTTCGGTGCCTTCAAGGCAGTCGTCGATGTAGAGCCGCACCGCCTCGTCCCAATGCCGGTAGTTGGCGGCGTTGATGGCGAACTCCTGGGTACGCTGGGGGATGACCCGGCTCTCATAGGCCTGGACGAAGGTGCCGAGCCTGGTCGAGAGAACGAAGACATGGGTGCCGCTGCCGAGCGACAGAACCAGCGCCAGCTGCGGGCCGTAGATGAAGAAACCGGCACCCAGCTGGTTCACGCCTGCCTGCAAAAACGAGGCGGCCGGATTCCCATCCGGCGCGCCAATTGCAGGGAGGAGCGAGAAGACCGTTCCGATCGACACGTTGGTGTCGATGTTGGATGAGCCGTCGAGCGGGTCGATGGCGATGGCAAGAGGCGCTTGCCTGTCGAGCAGCACCGGCTGCTCCAGTTCCTCGGAAGCGTAGAGCGCGACCGGAGCGTGGCGCATGGCGTCGAGAAAGATATCATCGGCGAAGACATCGAGATCCTTCTGGATGTCGCCGTCAGCATTGGCGCCGCGGGTTCCGGCAAAGGCCGTGCCGAGCACCCCTTGATTGATGGTGTTGCGGATCGTGGTGGCCGCCTGCGTCAGCTGACGGATGGTCGCTACGACGGCGGAGCGCAGTTCGTCCGGCTCGCCAAGATAGGAGTTCAGAAAAGCGTCGAGCGTTGCCGCTGGCATCGTAACCTCCCGATCCAGCCGCCTCTCCTCGGGTCGGCCGGATTGGGAAAGGAGAACAAACGACGCTGGATAAGTAAAATTCAATAACTTTACTCAGGCAGTAAAAAAATTTTAGTATGCCATATGAGAAACCTCACGCTCAAGCAGTTCAAGACCGTTCAGGCAATCATTAGCCACGGAAAAATCGTCAGCGCGGCCAAAGTGTTAGGCCTGTCTCCTCCAGCGGTGACGATTCAGTTGCGGCAAGTTGAGGAAGAGTTCCAGCTGGCCTTGTTCGACCGGACGTCGGACGGCATGCGTCCCACTGCCGCAGGTCTGGCCTTCGTCGAGACGGCACAGGCCATCGAGGAGCGGCTTCGTCTGCTCGAAGACAAGATGGATGCGATCAAGGGCGTGCGCGCCGGCAGCTTGCGGCTCGGCGTCGTTTCCACGGCCAAATATTTCGCACCGCGGCTGATGGCCGCCTTCATGAAGGAACATCCCGATATCGACATGCGCCTTGCCATCGGCAACCGCGCCGAGACGATCGATAATCTGAAGAACCACGACATCGATATCGCGCTGATGGGACGCCCGGCGAAGGAAGTCCCGGTGCGTGCCTCGGTCTTCGGCGATCACCCGCTGGTCATCATCGCACCGCCCGACCACCCGCTGGCGTCGGCACGCGACATTTCCAAGGAGCGGATCGCCGAGGAGCATTTCCTCATTCGCGAGCCCGGCTCCGGAACGCGCATCTCGCTGGAAATATTTTTGAGCGACGTGCCTGGCCGCATCGACGATCTGGGCGTCGAGATGGGCTCGAACGAGACCATCAAGCAGGCGGTGATGGCCGGGCTCGGCATCGCGTTCATCTCTGCCCACACCATCGCTGCCGAAACCGAAGCCGGCCGGCTGGTCATCCTCGACGTCGTCGGCATGCCGATCCGCCGGCAATGGTTTTCGGTGATGCGCAGCGATCACGCGATCTCGCCGGCGATGGCGACCTTCCACGATTTTCTGATGCGCAAGGGCGCGATGTACCTGCCACTGTTCGGCAAGCTCTATCCGCACGAGGAACTGAACAGTAGAGGTCGCGCGAGTTAGGGCGCGCGGTCCAGGCAAACGCTTCAGATAAACGCTTCAGATAAACGATGGTGTGTATCAGCGGCTGATCGGCTGTGATCTCCAGACCGACGTCCACGAGCCGAGGATAGGGAGGCATCGCTGGTGGCACGCATTTGCGGAGCCGAGGCGACCGCCCTCCAAGCGCTGGCCCACGCGGTAGCGCCCCCGCGTACGGAACGGGTGGGCTCTGACTGAGCGTCTGCTAGCCTACAATTGGTTCGGCGACAGCTTCTTCGAGGCCAGCTGCCGCTTGGGCGGCAAGACCGCGGGCCGCTGCTTGTGAATCGTAAAATTCCTCAAGTGCATAGACTCTGCCCCACCGCAGGGTGAACACGTGGAGACCACGGTTGACGTACGACGCGTCGCCATTGAGCAGCGTTGCGGTACCGTCCCAATGGGCAAACACGGTGGTATGCCACGGCCAGCCCTTCACCCAGATGTGGTTGACCGTGAGATGGAGATTGGGCAGGACGCGGCCGAGGCGCTCAAACCAGCGGCGCATGGCTTCTTTGTCGTGGCGCTCACCACCAAGCGCGTGGGCGCCGGAAACGCGGTGATGGACATGCAGCGCGAGTGCCTTCACCGCCTCATCCCAGCGATGGTTGTTGACGTGGTCGAAGCTCTCTCGGATCGATTTCTCGACAAAATAACTGTATAGCATTTGACCTCTCCCCAAACTTATTCGATGGCGTGATCGAGGCACCGTGTGGCGAGCCGAGCGGACGCGAGAGCCCACGGCCAGCAGCACGCCGGCTGCGGTCTGAACTTCGGCTCAGCGTATTGTCGCGTCGGCTCGCAGATGCATGTCAGTCTCGGTCGAGACCGTCACCTCATCTCCGGACCTTGAGAACGCGTAGAGCGAGTCCTGGTGGCCCGGCATGGAAAATGCCACGGAGTCGTCGTCGGCGAGGCCCATGACGACGCGCAGCGGATCGCCCCCGGTCTTCAGCGCGAAGGTGGCGGTGACCTCCAGGAGGTCGCCGTCGACCGGGACGTAGTAGACCACCATGTCAAGGTGTCCCTCGTGCAGGCTGCCGCCCTCGATCGGGCGTCCGATGGTGGCCTCCCCGGCAAAAGCCGGGGCCGCAAGAAACAGCGCGGCCAGGAGCGATGCGCTCAAGGTTTTGCGGATCATTTCGTATCTCCTTTTTAGATTGCGTTCGAACTCTATATAGGCTATAGATTACGAACGCAATCTAAAAAAGAGGTCAACAATGCGCGTAAGTCGTACTCAGGCAGCGGAAAACCGAGAAACCGTAATCAACGTGGCAAGCCGCCTTTTTCGGGAGCGCGGCTTTGATGGTATCGGCCTTAAGGATCTGATGAAGGGTGCCGGACTGACCCAAGGCGCGTTTTACAAGCAGTTCGCATCCAAGGACGACCTGGCGGCGCAGGCGTCCAGGCGGGCGATGGAGAGCGCCACCCGTCGATGGTCGGCCGCGACTGCGGCAAACCCTGATGATCCGCTTGGCGCGGTGATCGCGTTCTACCTCAGTATGGACCATCGCGGAGAAAAGATGGACGGCTGCCCGATCGTGGCGCTCGGCTCGGATGCCGCCAGACAGGGCAAGGACGTGAAAGCGCCGTTCGAAGCCGGGATCAAGGAGCATCTCGAGATCCTCGGCCGTTTCATTGCTGAGACCAGTGACGGGGAGTTCGACGGCAGGGCCATGGCAATTCTCTCGACGATGGTCGGTGCGCTGATGTTATCGCGCGTCATCAACGATCCTGACCTCGCGCAGGCCTTTCTGGATGCGGCGGCCAATCAAGTTCGTGAATCAGCCGGCACTTGAACGGCGTCGCGGCGCCTGCGGCGCGCCCAAACTGACAGGAAAATAGATGCGACGGATTGTTGTTACGGGCATGGGAGCGGTTACGCCCCTTGCTGCCGATGTTGAAACGTCCTGGTCGCGTCTCCTGGCCGGCCGCTCGGGCATCCGGAGGCTTGCGGATGATGTGGTGTGCGACCTGCCGGCGAAGGTCGGCGGGGTGGTGCCCTCCACAGAAGAAGATCCGGACGCTGGTTTCGATCCGGAAACCATCCTTCCGCCGAAGGATCAGCGCAAGGTAGACCGGTTCATTCTCTTTGCGCTGGCCGCGGCACAAGAGGCGCTCGCCCAAGCAAGATGGGCCCCCGTCTCGGAAGCGGATCGCTTGCGCACCGCCACGATCATCGCCTCGGGCGTCGGCGGGTTCCCGGCCATAACCGAGGCGGTGCGCACGGTCGACCGGCGCGGCGTCCGCCGTCTATCACCTTTTACGGTGCCGTCCTTCCTGGTGAACCTCGCGGCAGGCCACGTCTCGATCCGCTATGGCTTCAAAGGTCCGCTCGGTGCACCCGTGACGGCGTGCGCGGCCGGCATTCAGGCGATCGGCGATGCGGCTCGCCTAATCCGCGCCAACGAGGCCGATATTGCCGTGTGCGGCGGGACGGAAGCATGCATGAATCTTGTCAGCCTCGGTGGGTTTGCCGCGGCACGCTCGCTTTCGACGTCCTTTAATCACCGTCCTGATGAGGCCTCCCGACCGTTCGACAAGTCGCGGGACGGCTTCGTCATGGGCGAAGGAGCCGGCATGCTGGTCATCGAGGAATTGAGCCATGCGCTGGCGCGCGGCGCAAGACCGCTGGCCGAGCTTGTCGGCTACGGCACGACGGCGGATGCTCATCACGTCACCTCCGGTCCCGAGGACGGCGACGGTGCGCGCCGGGCCATGGAGATCGCAATCGCCCAAGCAGGGATTTCGCCCCGCGAGGTTCGTCATCTCAATGCCCATGCGACCTCCACGCCGGTGGGCGACCTGGGTGAGATCGAAGCGATCAAGAGCGTGTTCGGGCGCGATTTCGCGATAGCTGTCAGTGCAACGAAATCGGCGACCGGACACCTGCTCGGAGCCGCCGGCGGGCTCGGAGCAATCTTCGCAATCCTGGCGCTCAGGGATCAGATCGCACCGCCGACCCTCAATCTGAGCGCTCCCGATCCGGCCGGCGACGGGATCGACTTCGTCGCAAACCGGGCCCGGCCGATGGCGATGGGCTATGCAATCGCCAACGGCTTCGGCTTCGGAGGCGTTAATGCCAGCGCGCTGTTCCGGCGCTGGACGGATGATCTGGCCGGCGCGAGTACCGGAGGCGCTCATGATTGACGCCTTTCGCTGCGACCTGTCGTGCTTCTCCCACGCCAATCCGAAACTAAGAAAGAAGTGACCTCCATGAACAAGACCAATCTAGGCGTCGCCCTGGTGACGGGGGCATCCAGCGGTATCGGGCACACAACGGCCAAAGCCCTGCAGAACGCGGGCTTTCGCGTGTTCGGAACCAGCCGTCGCGCAGTCGTCGACCGATCCGATGGCGTTACCATGCTGGCCTGTGACGTGACCGATGACACGTCCGTGGCGAAACTTGTCCAGGACGTGCTGGCCGAGACCGGGCGTATCGACCTGCTTGTCAATAATGCCGGCGTTGGCCTGCTTGGTGGCGCGGAGGAGTCCTCGATGGCCCAGGCCAAGTCGTTGTTTGACGTGAACGTCTTTGGCGTTATGCGAGTAACCAAAGCGGTGTTGCCGACAATGCGCCGCCAAGGCAAGGGCAGAATCGTCAATTTGAGCTCGGTGCAGGGGTTCATTCCAGCTCCCTATTTCGCGCTTTATTCGTCGACCAAGCATGCCGTTGAGGGCTACTCCGAATCGCTCGACCACGAACTGCGTACTTTCGGAATTCGCGTCGTGCTGGTGGAGCCCGCCTATACCCGCACCTCATTTGAAGAAAATCTCGCCAGGCCGGATCAGTTGCTTGACATCTATGACTCTGCGCGCGCCGGCATGAATGCAGCTGTGCGGAAAGCGATGGAAAAAGGCGATGCGCCGGAAGTGGTGGCCAGGACTGTTTTGGTGGCTGCGACCGATCCCGCTCCGAAGGGGCGCTATGCGGCTGGAAAAATGGCGCGCCAGGTCAGTTTCCTGCGCCGTTTCGTCCCCGCATCCGCATTCGACAAAAGCCTGCGAAAGCAACTCGGGCTCCCGGTTTAATGACATCGACGAACACCCGTGAAGATCGGAATCATCGACGCTGGAAACATCGGGACCACATTGGCGCGGCGCAACCTGACGCGATTGCTCTGGAGAACGCCCTGCGGTCGTTGGCGTTAGATTAGCGGTATGTTATGTTGCGGCGCGAAAGAGCGGGGGCCACGTTCCTTTCACACCCGTAAGTGATCCGTATGTGCAATCCCTGCAGACTGGTCGGTATCACGGAAACTCCCGGGCATGGGGTTCGGGAATCGAAGGGGACAAGGGTAATGCTCTACACGCTCGTTATGATGGTCTGCCTGACGGATGTGCCGCAGACCTGTGAACAACGCGAACAGATGGTGGATGGCCTGGCGATGAATCCCGGGACCGCCTTCATGCAGGCGCAATCGCTGGTAGCCCAGTGGATCGAGACGCATCCCGGTTATTTCGTTCAGCGCTGGCGCGTGCTGCCCGGCCGTGGATTGTGATATCCGCCGCGAAGATCGAATGAGGTTCTATTTCTTCGCGGCGAGCGTTTCCGAGACGGCCTTGGACAATTGATAAAGCCGCTGCTCGATTATCGTCGGCACTTCACAGACGTAGGTCAGTGATTGGACGCGTTCATCGAAAATTCGCGTTGCGAATTTCAGCTGTTCGGTTCGCCGATCGATCTCTTCGGGATCTTCATCCGGCGTTGCCTGCAATGCATCGACATCGGACGCTTCCTTGCGCAACGCGGCGGCCATTTCGAGCTGCTTGTGGGCGTAGCGGGAAATGCTGGAGATCACCTGCGAGCGCTCGGCGTCCAGGTGGTCGAACATGCCTTGCACCATCATCGCCATTTTGGGTGCAAGTTGCTCGGCCGGCAAGGAGGCCGCGAAATCCCTGATCTTCTTTTGAGCTTCCGCAATCGGCATCCGGCGAGCTGCCACTTCCTCGATCAGGGCGGAGATGGTGGGGTCCTTCGACCAGTCCTTCGCGGCTGAAGGAAGGTTCGGTCCGCTCCAGATCTGGCCGAGCGAGAGTTGCGGCACCTTGCGCTGCATGCAGGGCCAGTCTGGATCGGGGTTGGCCGCCATGGCGTTGACGCCCGGCGCGAGCATGGCGACCAGAGCCAGACCGCGAACATGGATCATTCGCGCCATCAGGCATTTCCTCCCGTGTCCTGTTTGCGGGTCATCAGGCCGCGCGAAGGGTCGTAGGCGATGATGGCGGCGGCAAGGAACAGCAGCGTGCAGCCGGCAACGACGCCCAGCGACAGCCAGTCAACCTGGCCGTAGAAGGCGAAGCGGATCAGTTCGACGGCGTAAGTAAATGGATTGGCGAGGCAGATTTTGTAGAGCAGGGGGCTAGCCTCCTGGATACGCCACAAGGGATAGAGTGCCGGAGAAGCGAAATAGCCGGGAAAGATGACGAAGTTCATGATGCCAGCGAAGTTTTCGAGCTGCTTGATCATTGAGGACAGAAGCATGCCTAGCGCGCACAGCATCATGCCTGACAGGAACAGCGCCGGCAGCACTGTGAGATAGCCAAGCGGCGGCGCCTTGACGCCCCAGAACCAGGCAACGATCAGGAACGCGTAAACCTGCGCGATCGACACGGCGACACCGGCGAGCATCTTCGACATCAGCAGGAACCAACGCGGGAAGGGGCTGACCAGCAGGGTACGCATGTTGCCCATTTCGCGGTCATAGACCATCGACAGCGAAGACTGCATGCCCGAAAACAGCAGAATCATGCCGCACAGGCCCGGCGTGATGTAGACCTCGTAGAGCACGTAGGTCTTGTAGGGCGGGATGATCGATACGCCGAGCACCTGCCGGAATCCGGCGGCAAAAATGAACAGCCAGACGAGCGGCCGAACCAGCGAGGATATAAAGCGCTCGCGCTGATGCAGGAAGCGCAGGCACTCCCGCACGACGATCCCTTTGAGGCAAACGAGGTAGTGGTGGAGCCCAAACTGTTCGAACTTCACCGGCGTGAGGGCGGCGACTTTTGCGGGCATTGCGGGAGCGCTCATGGCGACATCTCCGCGATGCCGCTTGTTTCGTTGCGGTTGAGCCTGGAAAAGGCGTCGCGGATCGAACTGGCACCGCTCGTCGCAACGACATCGGCCACCTTACCCTTGGCAACCAGGTCGCCCTGCCGCAGCACGACGACATGGTCGCCGTCTTCGACCTCATCGATCAGATGCGTCGCCCACAGCACACCGATGCCCTCGGTTTCGACGAGTTTGCGAATGGTGGCCAAAATGCCCGCACGCGACTGGATGTCGAGACCGACCGTCGCCTCGTCGAGCAGCAGCAGGGAAGGGCGGTGGAGCAGCGCCCGCGCGATCTCGATGCGCCGCATTTGGCCGCCGGAAAGACTGCGTGCCTTGTCATGCTGACGGCCCTGCATGTTGACTGTATCGAGCAGCGCGGCAATGCGCTGCCGGGCTTGGTGTCCGCCAATGCCATGCAGCGAGGCGTGGTAGGAGAGGTTCTGGTGGACGCTGAGGTCGAGGTCGAGCGTGCGTGCCTGGAATACGATGCCGACACGCCTGAGCGCTTCGCCCGAAGCGCGGCTGACGTCATGGCCGAAGATGCGGATCGATCCGCGGCGGGTGCCGTAAAGATGGCTGATCAGTGAGAACAAAGTTGTCTTGCCGGCCCCATTGAGGCCGAGCAGAACGGTGAAAGTTCCCGGCGCGATCGAGAATGAGACGTCCTGGAGCGCTCGCTTCGGACCATAGGAATGGCTGATGCCGGCAACCTCGAGCGCTGCCACCTCCTCTCCAGCTCCGCTTGTCCTCACATGCTGCATGCCGCTGGCTCCTTCGGGGCGCGCTGGTTATCTAGTGCACTTGCAACATCCCCGCGGCAAATAGTCATCACGTCGGCCTCCCTGATCATTGCTGCGGTCTAGTGGGGCGATATGGCCACGCCCCAAGGCTGCTGGCCCACCGTAACCGATTGAACCGGCTCGTCCGTCGCCGTGTCGATGAAGGTGATGTCGTTGGAATTGCCGTTGGTGGTGATCAGCGTCTTCTGATCGGGGGTGAAGTCGAGATGCCAGACGCGCTGGCCGACCAGGATGTATTTTTCCACCTCGTAGGTTTCGGTGTTGATGACGGCGACGTGGTTCGCTGGGCCGAGCGCGACATAGGCTTTCTTGCCGTCCGCGCTGATTGCGATGCCGACCGGCTGGATGGTTTCGGGCCGCAGTCCCGCAATCGCGAACTGGATCTTCTTCACCACCTCGCGTTTGAGACTGTCGATGACGCTGACGGTACCGCCGATTTCGGCACTGACCCAGATCTGTGATCCGTCGGGCTTGAATTGCGCAAAGCGCGGACGCGTGTCGACCAGGACGTTGTCGGTCACCTCATGGCTGTCGGTATCGATGAAATGCGCCATGCTGGTGGTTTCGGAGGTGTTGACCATGGTTTTGCCATCGGGACTGACGGCCATGCCTTCAGGCTCCACCCCAACAGGAATCTCGGTCATGACCTGCTTGCTCTCGACATTGATCGCGGTGACGAGATTGTCGTCCTCGTTGGCGACGTAGAGCGTCTTGCCGTCGGGCGAAAGCACGAACAGTTCGGGATCGGGGCCCGATGGCAGCGTGCCAACGATCTGCAGCGTCGCGGTATCGATGATTTCGATCGTATCGTCATCGCTGGCGCACAAATAGATGAACTTGCCGTCATGCGAGATGGTGATACCGCGCGGCCTCTGGCCGACTTCGACGGTCTTCACCACTTGCATCGTCGCCGTGTCGACGACCGTTATCGTATTGTCTTTCTCGTTGGAGACATAAATGGTGTAAGCCCACGCCGGATTGGCCATGAAGCCGAGAATGGCGAGTGCGCAAGCTCGTCTCTGCACGAAAATTCCTCCCGATTGGTTCTACTTAAGGACGCATTTCGTTTCCGGCTGATCGACGCCGAGCGTATCGAGCTCGGAGATTTGGTGAAGATAACCCTCCTGTGGCGATGTCGAGACCACGGATTTGGTGTCGCCGAGCAGGATTGGCTGGCGAAGCTGATGGTTCCACTTGCGGAAGGTCAGCTTCTGTCCTTTGAAGGCGGCGACCGAGAAATCGTCCGAGCGGATGTAGTCGCTGATCTTCTTCGGATCGTCGCCATTGGTCCGTGTGCTGGCTTCGCCCACCGCCCGCACCGCCGTCCAGGCCGACATATCCTTGGACAGCATTCGCCGGCCGGTCGTCCTCAGGAAACGGCTTTGCATTTGAATGCCACCCCATTGCTCGCTCGCGGGATGCCAGGACGATGCGACAAGACCGGCCGTGCCAGCGACCAGCCGCGGTGTCCAGGTGCGGTAGGGCACATAGGTTCCGAACACCTCGCTCTCATCGGCGACAAGCACCACGTCATGCTCCGGCAGATCCTGCGTGAACACGGAAATCTGCTGCTGTATCTGCGTGGCGCCGGTGTCGGTGCGGCGCGCCGTGCCAGTGTCTTTGAACTCCTTCTCGGCGACGATCTGACCGCCGAAGCGAGCCGCCGCGCGGCGCAACGCGGCCGCATAGAGATGATCCCGCTCATGCGAACCATAGAGCAGCACCCAATTCGGCCATTTCTTTACCACGAGATACTGCGCCAGCGCGTCAGCCAGCATGCTTCGTGTCGGCGCCACATGGAAAATATTTATGCGGCAGTCTTCCTCGCGCAGGCTGTCGTCAGTGGCACCGACATTGAAGACCAGAACGCCCTTGTCGCGGGCGATGTCGGCGATCGACAGCAATTGCCTGGCCGAGAGGTCAGCGACAACATAGCGGTCACCTTTGGCAATCAGATCGTTGAACGCCTGAACCGCGTCGGAGTCCGGCTTGACCTCGACTATGTCGAGGCTGAATTTCTGGCTGAGGAACTTTCCTGTCGTGTTGTTGTCGCCGATCGCCACATTGGCGCCGGCGACACCTTCGTCGCGTGGCGGCAGGTCCAGTAGGGAAAGCGCCAGTTGCGGCGCGTAGGCCCGCAAATAACCTATTCTGATTTCGGTTATCTTTCTTTCCGGCCTGTCGGCTGCGACCGGTTGCTTGCCCGTCACTTCCTGGGCCATCACGCCTGTAACGTTGGCGGTCTGGAAAAAAAAGCACAAAAAGGCCGCGAGAGTGCCTGGCACCGCGCTCGTCATCGATAAAACTGCCCATTCTTGCACTAAAGTCCGATTGTTCCCGGACCAGCGCGAATTCAAGGTGCCCACAATGAGCTTAGCGGACGCCACAAGATTTATCAAAGCCCTGCAAGTGGACTTACGTGTCTGCTTTAGTCCTATTCCTTTTCGCGGGGATACGGCGATGAATGAGCGTGTTGCGGTCTCATCCGCAGCAATGGCGGAATGTGAAACTCTATGGTTCGTCTTGGGAGAACTGCCTGATGAAAACGCGCGCCGCTGTCGCCGTTGCCGCCGGAAAGCCGCTGGAGATCATGGAGGTCGACCTCGAAGGTCCCCGTGATGGCGAGGTGCTGGTCGAGATCAAGGCAACCG
>NZ_JAMYPQ010000017.1:0-141429 GCF_040320455.1 Mesorhizobium sp. M0698
CCCCCTCTTTTTTTTCACCCACCCCACCCCCCCACCCCCCCTGGGCGTTTGGGGGGGGGGCTCGTTTTTTTTAAAAACCCCCCGCCATACCCCCCCCCCCGGGGGGGGGGGGGGTATCCCCGCCCCCACCTTTTTTGTCCGAGCAGCGGATTGCCAAAACCGCTTTGGCCTTGGGTCCGCTACTCCTGGAATGACCGGAGACAATCATGTCGCGCATCGGAATCCACTCATTCGTCTGGTCGGCGAGCTCGGCGCAGGGCGACCTCGAGTGGACGCTGGCCAACACCAGGGAGGCCGGCTTCGACCTGATCGAATTCTCCTATCTCGACCCCGCCAATGTCGACATTGACGGATTGGCCAAGCGGATCGCCGATCTCGGCCTCGGCGTTGCGATCAGCATCGGACTGCCGGCCGACGGCGATATTTCGAGCGCCGACAAAACGATTGCGGCGCACGGCGTCGAAATCCTGGAACGTACGATCGCGCTGACCCGCGATCTCGGCGGCCAGAAGGTTGCCGGCATCCTCAGCACCAGCCACGGCTTGCAGAGCGAGGCGCCGACGCGTGACCAGTGGAACCGCAGCGCCGGCACGCTGGCCGAGGTGGCGGACATGGCAAAATCAGCCGGCGTCACCCTCAACCTCGAAATCGTCAACCGCTTCGAAAGCAATCTGCTCAACACCGCCGCGCAAGGCATGGCCTTCATCGCGGACAGCGGCTCCGACAATATCTTCCTGCATCTCGACAGCTTCCACATGAACATCGAGGAGGCCGATGTCGGCTTGGCCATTCGCAATGCGGTCGGGAAGATCGGCTATGTCCATATCGGCGAGAGCCATCGCGGTTTCCTCGGCACCGGCAATATCGATTTTGCCGCGATATTCGATGCGCTGACCGCCATCGGCTACAGCGACGACCTCAGCTTCGAATCCTTCTCCTCGGAAATCGTCGACGAGAACCTGTCGCGGAAAACCGCGATCTGGCGCAATCTGTGGACCGACAATATGGAGCTGGCCAAACATGCGCGCCGCTTCATTGCGCTGGGACTGGAGACGGCACGGCGCAAGGCCGAGCTTGTTTCCGCAACGCACCGGCCCTGAGCCCTCGCAGTTCCGAAATCGATCTGGTTAGGCCAGAGGCGCTATATTAGCCGGCAAAACGCGGCCCAAGTTCCTCGATGCGGCGGATCATCGCCTGGAAATCCTCCAAAATGCGCTGGTGCAAGTGAACCGCCAGTTCCGGGTATTCCTCGAGGATGCGGCGGAACATCTTGCGGCTGAGCCGCAGCACTTCCGAATCGATTTCGGCGGAGGCGCTGGTCAGCCGGTTGGTGTCGGCGATCAGCGCCAGTTCGCTGAGTATGGTGCCGGGGCCGGCGGTGCCGATCGGGATGCGCTCGCCATCGTGCTCGCGGTAGAGCACGATGCGGCCGCTGACCACGATGTAGGCCGAATCAGCCTCGTCGTCCTCGCGGTAAAGCTTGTGGTCGGCTTTCAACATGGTGGTTTCGGCGCCGAAGGCGAGCAGACGCAGCTGTTCCTGCGTAAAGCCCTCGAAGAGCCTCACGGTGGACAGGATGCGGATGTCGTCATCCAGCGCCATCTAGCTATGTCCCCGAACCGTCAGTCCGACTCCTCCCCTACGAGGCCGATCCAAAACCACCTCCAGCCTCAGGACCGTACCCGAAAAGCGCCCCGCCCGGATCGCTTATTTGAATAATGAAATGTTTAAGGAACCAGCTTGTAGCCGCCGCTTTCTGTCACGAGAATTTCCGCGTTGGAAGGATCGCGCTCGATCTTCTGGCGCAGCCGGTAGACGTGAGTTTCGAGCGTATGCGTGGTGACGCCGGAATTGTAGCCCCAGACTTCCTCCAGCAGCACGTCGCGGGTCACCACCTTCTGGTCGGCACGGTAGAGATATTTGATGATCGAGGCTTCCTTTTCGGTCAACCGCACCTTGGCGCCGCGCGGGTCGATCAGAAGCTTCTGGCTGGGCTTGAACGTGTAGGGGCCGACCGAGAAAGTGGCGTCCTCGCTCTGTTCGTGCTGGCGCAACTGCGCGCGGATGCGGGCCAGCAGCACGGCAAAACGGAACGGCTTCGTCACATAGTCGTTGGCGCCGGCCTCGAGGCCAAGGATGGTGTCGGAATCGGTATCATGGCCGGTCAGCATGATGATCGGCGCCTTGTAGCCGCCCTTGCGCAATATCTTTACCGCCTCGCGGCCATCCATGTCGGGCAGGCCGACATCCATGATGAGCAGGTCGATGAGCCCGCCACGCGCCGTGGCGACGCCTTTGGCGGCGGTCGCTTCCTGCAGGACATCGAATTCCTCATAAAGCGACAATTGCTCGACAAGGGTGCCGCGCAGGTCGTCATCGTCGTCGACGATCAGAATGGTGCGTGAAGTCATGGATCAATCCGTTGTTTTGAAAAGAGATTTCAGTTGACCGCTGCCTGTTTATGCGGAAGCTGACCGGCACAACAGCCGTTCACAGTGATTTGTTCCGTGGCACGATCATACAAGAAAAAACACGATCGCAATGCAGTCGGCGCAATTTTGCCGAAAGGGCTCACCGTGCTCACCGTGCGCGCGCGCCCCGGCCATGCCAGCCAGGGCTTTCTGCAGGCCGGCAAACTGGTGTTTCCATGTGCGCTGGGGCATGGCGGCATCTCGGCCGGCAAGCGCGAGGGCGACGGCGCCACGCCGCTTGCCTCGATGCGGATATTGTCGGGATATTTTCGCGGCGACCGTTTTGCCGGCGGCCGCCGGACGCCGCTGGCGATGACGCCGATCGGCCGCGACCTCGGCTGGTGCGAAGTGCCTGGGGACCGCAACTACAACCGCCCGGTCAAAATCCCCTATGGCGCCAGCCATGAGCGGATGCTGCGCACCGACGATCTCTATGACGCCTGCCTGGTGCTGGACTGGAACATTGTGCCGCGCCGGCGCGGGCGCGGCAGCGCCATCTTCTTCCACCTGGCGCGCCCCGGCTTCACGCCGACGCAAGGCTGCGTCGCGGTAACGGCCCGCACCATGGCACGGCTGCTGCCGCTGCTGTCGGAGCGGACGGTGGTGAGGGTGGTAAGGTAAGGGAGTAGGGGAATAAGGGGGTAGGGGAATAGGGCAGTAAGGGTAAGACAGGCGCGGGCGCGCCGCTTAGCTTTCCTACTCCCCTACTCCCCTACTCCTTTGCCACCCGATGTCGAGAAGCCCGAGCCGGCCGAGTTCGCGGTCCATGGCGCGTGCGATGTCCTTGCGTTCGCCGCCGATGTCGCGAAGCTGGCGATCGGAGAGATCCTCGACATTTTGGTAGGGAAGATTGACCGCGATTTTTGCGTGCCGAAGCCAGTCAAGCACGGCGCGCAGCCAGGCCGGGCGGAGGGTTACCGAGCGCAAGGCGATGTCAGACATGGTGCAATCCGCTTCTCCGGACATCAAATCCGGTTTGATGTTTCTTCGATGCTCAGAGCATGGCGGATTGAAATTCAAACGGGAAACGAGTAGTTTTTTCTGCATCTTCAAGTTCTTTTTGATGATTGGAATGCTCGACCGAACCCTCGACCGAACCCTCCTCGTCTGGCACTGATGGCGCGCCTGCTGCCTGGAACCCGTGCGCTGCGGACGCTGGAGGCAGCGGCACGGCACCTCAATTTCACCCGCGCCGCCGACGAGCTCGGCCTGACGCCGGCAGCGGTCAGCCATCAGATCAAGGAAATCGAGGATCAGCTCGGCATCGTGCTGTTCACACGCACCAGCCGCACGATCCGGCTGACCGAGGCGGGCGCGGTGCTGTTCGAAGCTTCGACCGATGCGCTCGACCTGCTTGGCCGGGCCGTCTCACGGGCGCAGAAGACGGCGCGCGGATCGGCGCTGCTGAAGGTCACCCTCGATGCGCAATTCGCGACGAAGTGGCTGATGCGGCGCGTCGACGATTTTCGCAAGCAGCATCCGGCAATCGAGCTGCGTTTCGACATCAGTTACGAGGTGCGCGACTTCGATCGCGACGACGTCGATCTCGGCATCCGTTTCGGCACCGGCAAATATCCGGGGCTTCGCTCGCACCGGCTGTTCGAAAACGTCATCATCCCCGTCTGCAGCCCGGCCTTGCTGCGGTCAGGGCCGCCGCTCAAGGAGCCGCGCGACCTGTTCCATCATACGCTGGCCCATATCGAGTGGTCGCGCCAGGGCGTCACCTGGCCCAACTGGAGCATGTGGATGGCGGCGGCGGGCGTCGACGATTTCGACGACAGCCGGACCATCGTGTTCGGCAATTCGACGGATGCCGTCCAGGCCGCGCTCGACGGCAACGCGGTCGCGCTCGCCGATTTCGCCATGGTGGCAAACGACCTTTCGGAAGGTAGGCTGATCCGGCCGTTCGAACTCGGCATCAAGGTCGCGCCCGAATTCGCCTATTTCCTAGTCTATCCGGAGACCGCGGCGAATGATGCGCGCATCGTCGCCTTTCGCGATTGGCTTCTCGAGGAAATCGCCAGGACCCCGAGCTGACGGTCAGCCCGCCGCCGCGCCGAACCAGCCGATCACCGCGCCGATGAGAAGCAGCACGCCGAGCCAGTGACCAACATCGATGAGCGTCAGATCCCAGCCGAAACCTTCGTAGCGATGGTTGACCGAAAGCGTGGTGGCGACGAACCCCAGCCAGAGAACGAAGCCGAAGATCACCCCGGCAAGCAGGCTCGGCTCGCCGCCGGTCACCGCGCCGATGATCAGCGACATGACGAGCGCCATGACGAGCTCCGCGATGAAGGAGACGACGAAGGGTAGCATCGATTTGCTCATCGTCGCCGGATCAAGCTTGGCGGCCTTCAGCCACGGCTTGCTCAAGCCCATGTACCAGGCCGCGCCGAACAGCCACGCCACGACGGCGGCGACGATTACCGCCAGCCAATTGATTGCTGAAAAATCCATGGTTCCCTCCGGTCGATTGCGCGATGGAACGCCTGTTCGGCGATGCCGTCAAGCAAGGCGCCAGACGGTGGTGCGCTTGACCTCGGCGTCCTCCAGCGCCCGGGTCACCGCCACTTCATAGACGGCAAGCGGTTCCAGTCCCGCCCTCGGCAGATAGGAACGGCCGGGATCGCCGACGAGGATGTCGGCGCCGCGCGCCTTCAATGCCGCGAACCACGGCATCAGCCTGTCGGCGAAAGTTTTGTCGTAGAAGACGTCGCCGGCCAGCACCAAGTCCCAGCCGGCATCGCTGCCGATGCAGTCGCCGATGAGGAATTTTATTTCGGTCCCATTTGCCTCGGCATTGAGGCGGATCGCGGTCGCGCAGAATGGGTCGATATCGGCGGCGATCACCTCGGCAGCTCCGGCCTTCGCCGCGGCAATGGCGACAAGGCCGGAGCCGGAGGCGAAGTCCAGCACGCGCTTGCCGCGCACCGCCGCCGGATTGTCGAGGATGTAGCGGGCAAGGCCTTGGCCGCCGGCCCAGGCAAAAGCCCAGAAGGGCGGCGGCAGGCCGATTTCGGTCAGCTCGTCCTCGGTCCGCCGCCACAGTTCGTGCGCCTCGTCGGCCAGGTGCAGGCGGATCTCCGGCACATGTGGCGGCGCCATCAGCGCCGTGTTGTCGAGGATGAATTTCCTGGCGCTGTCCGGCGTCAGCGCCGTCATGGCGCCGGCGTCAGGCCGCCCATGCGACAAACCTCTTGCCATTCGGCCGGCGTCACCGGCTGCACAGACAGCCGCCCGAGCCGCACCAGCGCCATGTCGGCCAGCTTTTGATTGGCCTTGGCCTGCTCCAGCGTCACCGGCTTCGGCATGGCCTTGAAGGCGCGGATGTCGACGCACTCCCAGCGGGGATCGTCGGTGGTGCTGTCCTGATGGGCCAGAGCGCAGACTTCGGCGATGCCGACGATGTCCAGCCCGTCATTGGAATGGTAGAAGAAGCCGAGATCGCCGATCTGCATCGCCTTCATGTTGTTGCGCGCCGCATAATTGCGCACGCCGTCCCATTGCGTGCCGGCCTTGCCCTTGGCCTTGAGGTCCTCGAAGGAGAAGACCGAAGGTTCGGATTTGAACAGCCAGTAGTTCATTGTGTTGCTCCTCCTCAGGGTGCCGCCGCGACTAAAAGCGCGTCGCGTTCGACCGGCCTCATGCGACGCGCTTTAGGTTCTTGTTGTATGCATGTCGTTATCACAAAACCGCTGCACACTTTTGCGCGACATGCATCAGATATCCGCCGGCTTGTTGAAGCTCCAGTTCCACTGCCGGATTTCGACGCTTTCGAACAGCCCTGCCTTGGTATAGGGATCGGCCGCCGACAGGGCTTTTGCCGCAGCCAGATCGGGCGCCTCGACAACGGCGAGAGTGCCGTTCGGCTTGCCGTCGGCGTCGAGGAACGGGCCGGCGAAGGCCAATTTCTTGTCGCCGTTCAGCCCTTCCAGGAAGGCAAGGTGCTTGGGCCGCGTATCGAGCCGCACCTGCAGCCTTCCTGGCTTGTCCTTGCAAATCAACGCAAACAGCATCTTCCATCTCCGCAATCGTTCGCGATTACATGTCGGTTTCGGTCTTGAGTGGCCTTGTCATCAACGCCGACACAGCCTGGTCTATGGTTATGGTGCCGTCCAGTATGGCGGCGACGGCGGCGATTATCGGCGCGTCGATCCGGCGCTCGCCGGCGATGCGGGCGGCGATTGCCGCCGTCGGCACGCCTTCGGCCAAAGGCAGGCCGGCTAGCGGCTTGCCTTGCCCCAGCGCCAGCCCATAGGCGAAATTGCGCGACTGCGCGGACGAGCAGGTGAGCAGCAGGTCGCCGAGGCCGGAAAGCCCCATCAGCGTCTCCGGCCTGGCGCCAAAGGCGGCGCCGATGCGGCGCAATTCGACGAAGCCGCGCGTCACCATCGCCGCCTGGGCGCTGGCACCGAGCCCGGCGCCGGTGACGGCACCCGCGGCAATGGCAAAGACGTTCTTCAGCGCGCCGCCGATCTCGACGCCGATTAGATCGTCGCTCGAATAACAGCGCAGATTTTCCGCCGAAAAGCGGGCGGCAAGGTCGGTGGCAAGAGCCTCGTCGCGGGCGGCGACCACGACGGCCGTCGGCAGGCCCCTGGCGACGTCGGTGGCAAAGCTTGGGCCGGACAAAGCGGCGACCGGATTTGCCGGCAGTATTTCCTCGGTGATGGACGATAGCAGCGCGCCGGTGTCGCGCTCGATGCCCTTGGCGCAGAGGACCAGCGGGACGCCTTTCGGCATATGGCTGGACGCGGCCGTCAGCATAATCCGCAACGATTGCGCCGGCGCTACCGCCAGAACGCAGTCGGCACCGTCGAGCGCCGCCTCGATGTCGCTCGTCGCCACGATGCCGGGATCGAGCGCGATGCCCGGCAGATAGCGCGGATTTTCGCCACGGTCGACCGCCGCGACGGTCTCCGGGTCGCGCGCATAGAGGCGGACGAAATGACCGGCGCGCAGCGTGGCAAGCGCCAGCGCCGTGCCCCAGGCGCCGCCGCCGAGCACGGCGACGCGCCAGCCGCTTGGCGCCTTGTGCCCGCTGCCGGTCATGCCTTGGCCCCACGCCGGCCCGAGCCGACCATCGGGGCCGAGACGCTGTCCAGCGGCCAGCGCGAGCGCGGCACGAAATCGGCGGCGTTTTCACCTGATATGCCGGCGCGCAAGCGCTCGATGCCGGCCCAGGCGATCATCGCCGCATTGTCGGTGCAGAGGTTAAGCGGCGGCGCGACGAAGCTGAACCCGGCCTGCTCGCACAGGCCCTGCAATGTCGCCTTGATGGTCCGATTGGCGGCCACGCCGCCGGCGACAACCAATGCAGGCTCGGCCTTGTCCGGGAATTGCTGACGGAACCGGGTCAGCGCCCGCGCAACACGGTCGCCCAGCGCATCCGCCACCGCCGCCTGGAACGAGGCGCAGATATCGGCAACATCCTGGTCGCTCAGCGGGGCGATCGCGGTGGCTGCCTGGCGGACCGCGGTCTTGAGGCCGGAGAAGGAAAAATCGGGCTGCACCGAGCCCTTCATCGGGCGCGGAAAGGCAAAACGGGCCGCATTGCCATTTGCCGCCGCCTTCTCGACATTCGGTCCGCCCGGATAGGGCAGGCCGAGCATCTTGGCCGTCTTGTCGAAGGCCTCGCCAAGCGCGTCATCGATGGTCGTCGCCCAGCGCTGGTAGTCGCCGACGCCGCGTACGGCGACGATCTGGGTATGGCCGCCGGAGACCAGCAGCAAGAGGTAGGGAAAGTCGAGCCCATCGGTCAATCTGGCCGTCAGCGCGTGGCCTTCGAGATGGTTGATGGCGATCAGAGGTTTTTTGGCTGCCGCGGCGATTGCTTTTGCCGTCATCAGGCCGACGATCAGCCCGCCGACAAGACCGGGACCGGCGGTGGCGGCAATCGCATCGATGTCGGCGAGGTCGACGCCGGAATCGGCGAGCGCTGCCTCGATGATGCCGTCGAGCGCCTCGACATGGGCGCGCGCGGCGATCTCCGGCACGACGCCGCCGAAAGCGGCATGCTCCTCGATCTGGCTGAGCACGATGTTCGACAGGATTTGCGGCGTGCTGCGACCGTCCAGCGCCACCACGCTGGCGGCGGTCTCGTCGCAACTCGTCTCGATGCCCAGAACGCGGATCAATTCGTCGCTGTCCAAAAATCGTACAGATTGTACTGTCGGCCTTTCCCCGATAGGAGAAAACCCGAAAACCTGCCGGGGGTTATCACGGACGGCGCGTCATGCAAACAACCTTGAAAATCGGAACACGCGGCAGCCCGCTGGCGCTGGCGCAGGCGCATGAAACGCAGGCGCGACTGATGGCGGCGCATGGCATGCCGGCGGAAGCTTTCGAGGTGGTCGTCATCTCGACCAGCGGCGACCGCATCCAGGACCGACCGCTGTCGGAAGCCGGCGGCAAGGGCCTGTTCACCAAGGAGATCGAGGAGGCGCTGCTGGCGCGCCGCATCGACATCGCCGTGCATTCGTCGAAGGACATGCCGACGCTGTTGCCCGAGGGGCTGGAACTGTCCGCGTTCCTGCCGCGCGAGGACGCGCGCGATGCCTTCATCGGCAAGGCGGCGCGAACGATTGCCGGCCTGCCGCAAGGCGCCAGGGTCGGTTCGTCGTCGCTGCGGCGCCAGGCGCTGATCCGGCGGATGCGGCCGGACGTCGAAGTGGTGATGTTTCGCGGCAATGTGCAGACGCGGCTGCGCAAGCTCGAAGACGGCATCGCCGACGGCACCATCCTCGCCTATGCCGGGCTGAAGCGGCTCGGGCTCGAAGACGTCGTCACCGACCTGATGCCGCTCGAGGTCTTTCCGCCGGCGCCGGGGCAAGGCGCGATCTGCATCGAAAGCCGCATCGGAGACCTCGACGTGGAACAGATGCTGGCAGCGATCCACGACGGGCCGACCGGCGAGGCGCTGGCCTGCGAGCGCGCCTTCCTGGCGGCGCTCGACGGGTCCTGCCGCACGCCGATCGCCGGACATGCGACGATATCGGGCGGAACGGTTTCCTTTGCCGGGCTGATCATCTCGCCCGATGGCACGCAGTCGCATGAAGTCAGGCTGCAAGGGCCGGCGCAGGAGGCGGCGCGCATTGGCGCGGAAGCCGCGGCGACCGTTCGGGCCAAGGCCGGCGAAACATTCTTCGATGGCTGGACCTGACATGCTCCGCGTCCTTGTGACGAGGCCCGAACCGGGCGCGTCGCGCACGGGGCGCCGGCTTGCGGATGCCGGCTTTCAGCCGATCCTGCTGCCATTGACCGGAACCGTGGCGCTGCCGGTCGATGCCGGCGCGCCCGCTGACGCCGCGGCGGTCGCGGTCACCAGCGCCAATGCCGTTCGCCATGCGCCGAAAGAGGTCATCGCGGCGCTCGCCGGCTTGCCGTGCCACGCCGTCGGCAGGAAGACGGCGGAAGCCGCCCGCGCTGCCGGGTTTCTGTCGGTCAGCGAAGGCCCCGGCAATGCCGAGGCGCTGGCCGATGCGCTTGCTGGCGGTTACGCGGGGCAGACGATCGTCTATCTCTGCGGGCGGGTGCGATTTCCCGACTTCGAGGAAGGGCTGTTGGCGTCGGGCGTTCAGGTCCGCGCCGTCGAGAGCTACGACACCGTTGTCCTGGATTACTCCGACGAGGCCGTTCTTGCGCGCCTGTCCGCCCGGCCGGTCGAGGCGGTGCTGCTCTATTCGGCCAAGGCGGCCACCGCTATGCAGGCCCTGGCTAGCCGGCCGGTGCTGCGCGGTGTTTTTGAAAAAACGCGCTTTTTCGGATTATCGGGGCGCATCGCCGCGGCCTTGGGCGATGTCGCCGAGATCCGGATTGCGCCTGAGCCCAGCGAGGACGCGCTGCTGGGACTTTTGCAGGCGTCGCGCTGACCGGCATCCGCCGCTGCTCTGTGCCAGCTTGTTCCAAAGGTTGGCGCCGCCCCTCACCTGCCTGCCGGCATCGTCTCCCCGTATAGTGACGGGGAGAGGGTGCCTTCGCCGAGGATTTCGCCAACCTCCAGCGTTGCAGAAGAAGCGTCTGGACTCGTGAGAGCCCTTCTCCCCGTCACTATACGGGGAGAAGTGCCCGGCAGGGTGATGAGGGGCAGTGCCAACGTGGATGACTGCGCTCGGGCACATTTTGTTCTTGCTTTGTGCCGGCAGCTATGCTACTAATCTAGTTATGGTGCTAATTGGCTCCAACGACCCGCCCGCCGAGGCGGGTTTTTTGTGTGCCGAGCATGGGCCTTGGCTTGAAACGTGGATTCGGCCCTGCGGCGTTTTGCCAAAACTGAACTCCAGGCCGTGGCGTCATCACGCCGCCCCTTTTCACCGCTTGGTGATGTGCTAGACCCTTCAAACCATCCCGAAGCGAATTTTGCGGAGCCCGAGCATGGTCAAGACGCCGAAGATGCGGCATTCCAAGAGCCGCCGTGAGCCGGTGACCATCGAGCTTGAGCCTGGCGCCGTCTCGCGAGTCGCCGACGAACAGGATGCCGTGACCTCGCAGACCGACGAGGCGCGGGCCGAGGAAGCGGCGAACGCCTCGCAGCCGGAGCCACCTGAAGAGCCGGTGCATGCGGACCAGACCGATCTCGAGCCATGGGAACATGCCGACGCAGCCGCGCCGGCCGGCACGCAAGAGCCGGCGGATGCCGGCGTCGATTCTGCCAGGGAAGCGGAAACCCCTTATCCCGCCGGTTCGGATGCGCCGGCCGGGCGCTCCACGGTTTCCGACTACAGTTTCGAAGATGCATCCAGCGGAACCGGGGCCAACGAACCGGGGATCCCAGGTTCCGGCGAGAAGACAGCTGAGACGAGGGACGACCATATGGCAGCGCTGCCGAAGCGAAGCGGCATCAACGGCATCGCCGCCGGTATTATCGGCGGCGTCATCGCCCTCGCCGCGGCCGGCGGGCTGCAATTTGCCGGCCTGCTCGGTGCGCCGGGGTCGGGCGGCGTGTCGCTCGACGCGGTCAATGGTGAGATCGTTTCGCTGAAACGCGAGGTCGCGGACCTCAGACAGGCGGGCGCCAACAATGACGCATCGGCCAAGGTGGACGGGCTGTCGTCGGCGCTGGATCAGGTCAGGGCGGACGTTGCGACGTTGAAGTCGGCGGTCGAGCAAGGCGGTTCCGGCGACAATGCCGGCCTGGCAGCACTTGGCGACAAGGTAAGGCAGATCGAGACGGCGGTTGCGGCCCTCGGCAAGGCCGGCGGTACGGCGCCGGTCGATCTCGGCCCGCTCAACGAAAGGCTGGCCGCGCTCGATGCGCTGGTGAAATCGGCCGGCGAGACGACAAAGGCGCAGGACAGCCGGCTTGCGGCCCTGGAACAGTCGGTTTCACAGATCTCGGGCAAGGTCGATGCACAGGCTTCGCAGCCGAAGATCGCACTGGCCATTGCCGCTTCGGCGCTCAAGGCAGCGCTCGACCGCGGTGCACCGTTCGCCGCCGAGCTCGAAACCTTTGCCGCGATCTCACCCGATGCACCCGAGATCGCGACGTTGCGCACCTATGCCGAAAAGGGCGTCCCGATGCGCTCCGAGATCGCCGCCGAAGCGGACGGCGCCGCCAACGCGATGGTCGCTGCCGCGACGCCCATCGACCAGAATGCCGGCATCCTGCAGAAGCTGCTGTCCAGCGCCGAATCGCTGGTCAAGGTCAGGCCGATCGGCGCCGTCGAAGGCACCGGCGTTCCGGAAACCGTCGCGCGCATGGAGGTCGCGGTCAACCAGGGCGACTACGCCAAGGCGCTCAGCGAATACGAAACCCTGCCTGAGGCGGCCAAGGCCGCCGGCGCCGACTTTGCCGGCAAGCTGAAAGCGCGGATGGAGGTCGAGACGCAGATCGATTCGCTCATCGCCGGCGCGATGAAGGCGTGAGGAACCCAATGATCCGCATCCTCGCCTTCCTTGCCGCCGTCTTTGCGCTCGGGCTCGGCTTCGCCTGGCTGGCCGACCGGCCGGGCGAAATGCTCGTCACCTTCAACGGCTATCAATACCAGGTCAGCCTGATGGTCGCGGCGGTGGCGGTCGTTGCCGTGGTTGCCGCGGTGATGATCGTCTGGTGGCTGGTCAAGGCGCTGTGGAACAGCCCCTATACGATCTCGCGCTATTTCCGCGTGCGTCGCCGCGACCGCGGCTACCAGGCGCTGTCGACCGGGATGATCGCCGCCGGCGCCGGTGACGGCGCGCTCGCCCGCAAGAAGACCAAGGAAGCGGCAAAGCTGATCCGCTCCGATCAGGAGCCACTGATCCAGCTGCTCGACGCGCAGGCCTCGCTGCTCGAAGGCGACCATGAAGGCGCCCGCGAAAAGTTCGAGACCATGCTCGATGATCCCGAAATGCGGCTGCTCGGCCTGCGCGGGCTTTATCTCGAGGCCGAGCGGCTCGGCGACCGCAACGCAGCCCGCCACTATGCCGGCCGTGCCGCGGCGGTGGCGCCGCAACTGGCCTGGGCGGCCGAATCGACGCTGGAAGACCTGACCGGACGCGGCGACTGGGATGGCGCGCTGAAACTGGTCGACGCCCAGAAGTCGACCCGGCAGATCGAGCGTGACGCCGCCAACCGGCGCCGCGCCGTGCTGCTTACCGCCAAGGCGCAGGCGCTGATCGACAGCGATGCTAATGCCGCCCGGACGGCGGCTCTGGAAGGCAACCGGCTGCGGCCGGATTTCGCGCCGGCGGCGGTCGTCGCGGCGAAATTGCTGTTTCGGCAGAACGACGTGCGCAAGGGCTCGAAAATCCTCGAGGCGGCGTGGAAGGCCGAGCCCCATCCGGAGATCGCCGAACTCTACATTCATGCCAGGCCGGGCGATGCCGTGCTCGACCGGCTGAACCGGGCAAAGAAGCTGCAGGAACTGAAGAAGAACCATGCCGAGGCCTCGCTGGCCGTGGCGCGCGCCGCGCTCGATGCCCAGGAGTTTTCAACCGCCCGTCGGGAGGCTGAAGCCGCCATCCGCATCGATCGCCGCGAAGGCGCCTATCTGCTGCTGGCCGATATCGAGGAGGCCGAAACCGCCGACCAGGGCAAGGTGCGGCAGTTGCTGTCGAAAGCGGTGAGAGCGCCGCGCGACCCGGCCTGGGTCGCCGACGGCGTCGTCTCCGAGCGCTGGGCTCCGATATCGCCGATCACCGGCAGGCTCGACGCATTCGAATGGCGGGCGCCGATGGAGCGGCTCGGACAGTTGATCGACGGTCATGAGGATACGCCGGAGGCGCCGGTGCCGGCCATCGCGGCTCCAGCCAGGCCGGTACAGGAAAGAGCCGGGACGATCGAGCACACGGCGGAGACACCGGGCACAGCGACCGAGGAGAAGACGGACGACCGTGCCGGCGAGGATCATGTGACACCAATCACCGCGGCGGCGTTTGCCCAAGTGCCGGAAGATGCCGAGGCCGTCGAGCCGGCGCAGGAGCTGACGCGGCTGCCCGACGACCCCGGCGTCGATCCAGACGACGCGGCGGATAAATCGACGCGCCGGTTTCGTTTGTTCTGATCAGGGTCGAGTGGACCCGGGCTTATTGGGAATGATTTGATGTTCGAACGCGTTTTGTCGTTTCTAAGGGATCTGCCGTCCGGTGGTGGCGCCAGCCCCAGCGCCGACGATCCGCGCATTGCCGCGTCCGCCCTGCTTTTCCACGTGATGAACGCCGACGGGGTGCGCCAGGATACCGAATGGGAACGGTTCAAGAAGGTGCTGGCGGAAAGCTACTCGATCAGCGGCGACGAACTCGACGCATTGGCGGCTGCCGGCGAGCGGGCCGACAATGAGGCGATCGACCTCTACGCTTTCACCAGCGTGCTCAAGCGCCATCTCGACGCCGAGGCGCGAAAGGCCTTCATCGGCCTGATGTGGGAGATCGTCTATGCCGATGGCGAGCTGCACGAGCTCGAGGACAATACCGTGTGGCGGGTCGCCGAGCTGATCGGCGTCGAACGTCGCGACCGTGTCGAGGCGCGCCTCAAGGCGGCCGCCGCGGCTCCTGGTGCTGCCGGAACCTCAAGCGACGAATAGACAGGATCCCGCCTTCCAATGCCGCCCAAGCCAAGTCCGAGACCAAAGATCCTGATCGTGCTGCATCAGGAGCATTCGAGCCCCGGACGGGTCGGCCATATGCTTATCGAGGAAGGCTTCGATCTCGACATCCGCCGACCGCCGCTCGGCGAGGCCTTGCCGCAGACGCTGGATGGCCATGCCGGCGCCGTGGTGTTCGGCGGGCCGATGAGCGCCAATGACGGCGACGAGTTCGTCCGCCGCGAGACCGACTGGCTCAAAATTCCGCTCAACGAGAACCGGCCGCTGCTTGGCATCTGCCTCGGCGCGCAAATGCTGGTCAAGCATCTCGGCGGCAGGGTCGAGGGCCATGGCGAGGGCCTCGTCGAAATCGGCTGGTATCCGCTGAAGGCGACCGAAGCGGGCAGCAGGCTGATGCATTGGCCGGAGATGGTCTATCAGTTCCATCGCGAAGGCTTTTCGCTGCCGAAGGACGCGACGCTTTTGGCGACGGCCGAAACCTATCCCAACCAGGCCTTCCGCTATGGCGACAATGCCTGGGGCATTCAGTTCCATGGCGAATTGACCCGGGCGATGATGCAGCGCTGGGTGGTGCGCGGCGCGCACCGCTTCGAACTGCCCGGCGCGCAGCCCGGTCGCGACCATCTCGGCGGCCGGCTGATCTGGGACATGCACCTCAAGCGCTGGCTCGGCGAGTTCCTGCCGATGATTTTCGGCAAGCCGGCGCTGCGGTAATCAGTTTCGCCCCCTGAGATGACGCACCTTGCGCAGCTGCGGGAACAGCACCGCCCACAGGCCGGCAACAGCGATCGCCCCGACACCCCCGACCACCACGGCCGGAACCGTGCCGATCAACGCCGCCATGGTACCGGCGCGGAATTCGCCGAGCTCATTGGAAGCGCCGACAAACACCTGGTTGACAGCGTTGACGCGGCCGCGAACGTCGTCCGGCGTCCACAGCTGGATCAGCGTCTCGCGGATATAGACGCTGAACATGTCGGTGGCGCCGAGCAGCGCAAGGGCCGCAATCGACAGCCAGGTGATGGTCGAGAGGCCGAACAGAACCGTGAACGCGCCGAACAGCGCGACGAAGCCGAGCATGACAAGGCCGGCATGGTTGCGGATCGGGTGTCCGGCCAGCCAGATGGCGACGCAGATGGCGCCGACGCCGGGCGCCGAGCGCAACAGGCCGAGCCCCCATGGGCCGAGTTCGAGGATATCGCGCGCGTAGACCGGCAGCAGCGCCGAGGCGCCGGACAGGAGCACCGCAAACAGATCGAGCGAAATCGCGCCGAGCACGATCTTTTCGCTCCAGATATAGCCGAAGCCGGCGAACAGGGTCTGTACCGTCGGCCTGTCGGTCCGGCTGCGCTGGGCAGGCTTAGGGATGGTGAAGATCAGCACGGCGGCAACCAGCATCAGCACGGCGGCGGTGGTGTACGCGGCTTCGGCTGAAAGCCCGTAGAGCAGGCCGCCGGCGACCGGCCCGACGATGGTTGCCGTCTGCCAGGCGGACGAGTTCCAGGCGATGGCGTTGGCGAAATCCTCGGGCGGCACCAGATTGGCGAACAGCGATGAGGAGGCCGGCCCGAAGAAGGCGCGCGCGATGCCGAACATGGCGAGCACGATGAAGACCGGCATCGGCCCGGAGAGGCCGCGTAGCGTCAGCAGCAGCAGGGCCAAGGCGCAGCCCGCCTCGACCAGCACCGCCAGCGCCATGATCAGCCGGCGCCCGAAACGATCGGCAACGTCGCCGGTGACCAGCACCAGCAGCAGCGAAGGCAGGAACTGCACGATGCCGACAAGGCCGAGGTCGAACGGGTCGCGGGTGAGATCGTAGATCTGCCAGCCGACGGCGACCGACACGATCTGGGTGGAGAATGTCGAGAGGAAGCGCGCCGCCCAGTAGCTCAGGAACGGCCGATGGCGAAAGGCGGCATAGCGCTGGTCGGATGGTACTTGGGATTCTGTGGTCATGGAATAAGGCCCCGTGGCGGCGATGTCGGCCGGCGGGGCACTTCCACGATGGGCGCTGGTCCGGCCAAAAGAGCCTTTAGCGCAGTTCGGCCGGAGGCGCGCGCAAAAATCCGGCCTGGATCAACAATTTCGTCCTGGCAGATAACAAGCGCATGGCAAATTGCAAACCTTCGAGACTAGCCGAAACACCTCTCGCTTCGTCATCCCAGGGCGGAGCAAGGAGCGAAGCGACGCGGCGCAGACCCTGGGATCCATGCCGTTACCTCAGTCGAAGAATGCAGCGGTTCAGAACGGCACTTGTGTCGGCATTGGCGTCAGCTACCCTTCAACCATGACCGGCTATGTCTACATGACCGCGAGCCAGAAGCGCGGCACGATCTATATCGGCGTTACCAACGATCTCGGCCGCCGCATGCCGGAGCACAAGACCGGCCAAGGCTCGCGCTTCACCAGCCGTTACGGCGTGCAGCGTCTGGTCTGGTACGAGGAACATTTCGACATTCGCGACGCCATCCAGCGCGAGAAGTCGCTGAAGCGCTGGCCACGCCAGTGGAAGATCGAGCTGATCGAGAAGACCAACCCTGAGTGGTTCGAGCTTTTTCGCGGGACGGGGTGGTAGCGTACGGTTCTGGTCCGCAGGCGCACTGCCGCGAGGTAACGGCATGGATCCCAGGGTCTGCGCCGCGTCGCTTCGCTCCTTGCTCCGCCCTGGGATGACGAAGTGGAGGGGTGTTCGGCCAATCTCGAGAGCTTGTAATTCGCCATCAATCGTCGTCCGATACACCGGACGCGCTGCCACTCTCCGATATCAGCGATTAGCCTTCAGCCATCCTACCTTCGTCCTAGGGCGGAGCAAGGAGCGAAGCGACGCGGCGCAGACCCTAGGATGCTATGCCGTTAGCTTCGAGCGTCGCAGCTTCCGCTGAACACCAACAGACCGATCAGCAGAACGCGTTCAATGTGCATCCCGCTCGATCCAATGGTATCAAGCCGGCGCCTTGGCCTTCCTGCCCCGGCCCTTGACGGGCGCGGGCGGGGGGGCTTTGCGGCCGAGGCCGATCGCCTTGGCCAGCTGCGAACGCGAGGCTGCGTAGTTGGGGGCGACCATCGGGTAGTCCGACGGCAGGCCCCATTTGGCGCGATAGGCGTCGGGCGTCAGCCCGAAATGAACGCCGATATGGCGCTTCAAGGATTTGAACTTCTTGCCGTCCTCGAGACAGATGATGTAGTCCGGCGTCACCGATTTCTTGGGATTGACGGCAGGCGTCAGCGGCGCGGCGACCGGCACAGCCGGTTGCCCGAGGCCGCCTATGGAAGCGCTGACGCTGGCGATGAGATCGCCGAGGCCGGAAGCCGGCAAGCGGTTCTTCTCGACGTATGCGGAGACGATATGGGCGGTCAGCTCGAGCAGGTCGATGTGTTTGCGAGCGTTGTTGTTGTCGTCGGTCAATCTATCTCTCCGTCCATGGGGGTCGCAGAAATTCCTAGTCGGCAAATCTGCGCAATGCAATGACGCCGCACCACGTCACACATTATTTTGAATAATAATACTAACGGCAGCGCGGGATTAACAACCCTGAGCCGGTGCTCGATAATATCAGACAATCAGCAATATCAAATAATCAGGGATTTGTCGCGCCATAGTCGAAATCCGCCCTCGAAGGCGCGTGTGTTGTCGCCGCGTCTGCAATCGGCGGGCAAGTCGGTGAGTTCGTCGACATTGCCGCCGCCGATGACCACGTAATCCGGCTGCATGGCGGCGCGAAGCCGGTCGACCACGTCGAAGACGTGTTTGCGCCATTTCTTCTTGCCGCGCTTTTGCAGGCCGCGTTCGCCGACATAGTCTTCGAAACTGCCGCGCTTCTTGTAGGGAAGATGGGCAAGCTCCATCGGCTGGGCAACGTTATCAACGATCATCGCGGCCCCCAGGCCGGTGCCGAGGCCAAGGAACAGCATGCGGCCGCCCTCATAACTGCCGATGGCCTGCATGAGCGCATCGTTAACGACCTTGACCGGTTTGCCGAACTCGGCGGCGAAATCGCAGCCGACCCAGCCCTTGCCGAGATTGGCGGGTTCGGTCAGCGGCCGGTTGTGGTGCACCGGGCCCGGATAGCCCATCGAGACGACATCGTAGTGCAGCCCTTCGGCGAGCGTCTTCACCGCCGCGACCATCTGCTGCGGCGTAAGCTCCGGTCCGGAAGCGGTCTTGCGCTCGTCGCCGCCGGCGCTGGTGCGGATCTTGACGTGCGAGCCGCCGATATCGATCGCAAGCACGATCTTTTCTTCCTCCGATGCCGGTTGCTTCACCGCCTTGGCCATCGCTTTCGCCTCCCAGAAATCATTTCGCTGGATTGATCCAGCCGTTCGGCGGCCCGAATCCAGCCATGGCTTCGGCCGGCCCCCACGTCTTTGGCGCGTAGACAGGGGGCGGCGTGGTGTCGCCGAGCACCGGGCCGACGATGCGCCAGGCGAGCTCGCTGGCGTCCTGGCGGGTGAACAGCTGGCCGTTGCCGTTCATGGCGTCGCCGATCAACCGCTCGTAAGGCGGCATGTCGCCCTTCGAATCGTCGAGCGCGGTGAGCTCGACCTGCTCACCGACCATGTCATCGCCGGGTGCCTTGCGCCGGGCGCCGATCGAGATCGCCACCTGCGGATCGATGCGGAAGCGCACGTGATTGCAGTCGCCGGGCTTGATCGGATCGAAGACGTCGAGCGGCGGCCGCTTCAGCCGCACGATGACCTCGGTGGCGTGCACCGGCAGGGATTTGCCGGCGCGAATGAAGAACGGCACATCCTGCCAGCGCCAGGTATCGACGAAAAAGCGCACCGCCGCGAAGGTCTCGACCGGCGAGTTCGGCGCCACGCCCGGCTCGTTGAGATAGCCGTCGAACTGGCCGCGCACCACATCGTCCCTGGTCAGCGTCCGGATCGCCCGCAGGACCTGCACCTTCTCGTCGATGAGATCGTCGGCCGAGCGGCCGACCGGCGGTTCCATGGCGAGCAGCAAGAGGATGTTGAGCAGATGGTTTTCGATGACGTCGCGAATGCAGCCGACCTCGTCATAGAAGCGGCCGCGGCCCTCGACGCCGAAATCCTCGGCCATGGTGATCTGCACGCTCTCGACGTAATTGCGGTTCCAAATCGGCTCGAGGAAGGAATTGGCGAAGCGGAAATAGAGCAGGTTCTGGATCGCCTCCTTGCCGAGATAATGGTCGATGCGGAAGATCGACTTTTCGTCGAAGACCAGATGCAGCACCCGGTTCAGCCAGCGCGCCGATTGCAGATCGTGACCGAACGGCTTTTCCACCATCAGGCGCGCGCCCTGGGCGGCGCCCGACTGCTCCAGCCCCTGGACGACCACCTCGAACATCGCCGGCGGCACCGCCAGATAGTGCAGCGGCCGCTCAGCGCTGCCGAGCGCGGTCTTCAGCTTCTCGAAGGTCGCAGGCGCCCGATAGTCGCCGCTGACATAGCGCAGCAGCGATGCAAGCCTGGCAAAGATCTTGTCGTCGATGCTGCCCAAGGCGTTGACGATGCCGTCGCGGGCGCGCGCCTGCAGCTTGGCGAGGTCCCAGGGGTCGAAGGCGACGCCGATCACCGGCTCGTTTAGCGTCCCTTTGGCCACCATGGCGTAAAGGGCGGGGAAGATCTTCTTGTGGGCGAGATCGCCGGTGGCGCCGAAAAGCACCAGCGTGTCAGATCGTTCCTGGCTCATGGGCGTGCCTCCCTGTCGTCCGTCACGAGCCGGCCTTGGGTTTTTCGACATGGCCGCCAAAGGCATAGCGCATGGCGGACAGAAGCTTGTCGGCGAATTCGGATTCGCCTTGCGAGGAGAACCTGTCGAACAGCGCCGAGGACAGCACCGGCGCCGGCACGCCGGTGTCGATCGCCGCCTTCAGCGTCCAGCGGCCTTCGCCGGAATCCGAGACCCGCCCGCCGAACTGCGTCAACGACGAATCGGCCTTCAGTACGCCGGCCGTCAGGTCGAGCAGCCACGAGCCGATGACGCTGCCGTGCCGCCAGACCTCGGCCACTTCAGCGATGTCGATGTCGAACTGGTAATATTGCGGGTTTTCCAGCGGGCTGGTTTCGGCATCGGCGGTGCGCTGCCGTTTGCCGGCATTCGCCGACTTCAGGATGTTCATGCCTTCGGCATAGGCGGCCATGACGCCATATTCGATACCGTTATGGACCATCTTGACGAAATGGCCGGCGCCGCTTGGTCCGCAGTGGAGATAGCCGAAGGGAGCGGTTCCGGCATCCTTGGCAGGGGCGGGCGAAGCGGCGTCGGCGCCCGGCGCCAGCGTTGCGAAGACCGGATCGAGATGCTGGACCGCGCTGTCGGGGCCGCCGATCATCAGGCAGTAGCCGCGCTCGAGGCCCCAGACGCCGCCGCTGGTGCCGACATCGACATAGCTCAAGCCTTTCAAGGCGAGGCGCGCGGCGTGGTCGACGGCCTCGTGATAATAGGAATTGCCGCCGTCTATGATGATGTCGCCCGGCTCCATCAGGGCAGCCACCTGGTCGACGATCTTGCCGGTGATCGCCGCAGGCAGCATCAGCCAGGCGCTGCGCGGCTTCGCCAGCTTGCCGACGAACTCCTCCATCGAGGCGGCTCCGACCGCGCCGGCGCTCACAAGCGCGGCGACGCTCGCCGGGTTGATATCGTAGACGACGCATTCGTGGCCATCACGCAGCAGGCGCCGAACCATGTTGGCGCCCATCCGGCCCAGTCCCATCATTCCTATCTGCATAGTCTCGTCCTGCCTTACTTGAGGGATCGATGATCTAGTGGCGCTGTGATTGAAGCATGATCTTTTCCGAAAACCGGTCTCCACTTTGCGGGATCATGCTCTATCCGGTATCGCCGATGCCGACAGAAAAGTCAGCATTCTCCCAATGGCCGCTATCGGGCCAGAAGAAAGTGAAGACAATGCTATTGCCCGGGCTATTGCCCGGAGCAATCTCGGCAACCGGCAATTCCGCAAGATGGATGCCGAAAGCATTCGCGGTGGTCTCGGTGTCATGGACGGTTGCCCAATTGTCGCTGCTCCAATGAACCAGCGCCCGGGCCAGAAGTTCGATGCGCAGCGCCTTGCCTGCCGGGATGGTACGGATCTTGTGGTTGAAGCGCCATGCCCTGAAGCGCGACACCGTCCTGCCCTCGATATAGCGCTTGACGCCTTGCGGCGGCATGTCGAACACCGTGCCGTCGCGCAGCGACCGCAGCAGCTTGATGTGCTCGGAATGCGCCCAGACCAGCGGCTTGGCGCTGCCGGAGGGCCCGCCATGCCGCAATTCGCGCTCCGGCATGTCGGGACCGTCCCAGACCTGCTCCGGTAGCAGGCCGCCCGATCCGGCAGAGTTCTCGAACGTCCTGAGCAGGCTTGCCGCACTATCCCTGCGGCCTGCCGCCAGCTCGTAATGAGCGCGCTCGCCGACCAGCAGCGGCCAGGGCCGGCCCCGGCCGGTTCCATCGAAGGGCGCGCCGTCGGCATGCTCGCCATAGCCATCGCCATTGTAGCGGTACCAGAGCGGGCCCTGCGGCAGTTCGCAGCGCAATTGCGCGTCGATGACCTTGACCGTGTCGAGGATGCGCGGATCGTCGGCTGCCCGCAAGCCGAAGCGGACCAGCGCCAGCGCATCGGGGCTGACGATCGCCTCGGCCGGCCGGTCCGTATCCGCCGGCGGGCGGTTCTTGATCGGGACGTAGCCGTCTTTCGGCGATGCCGCGCCGGCTTTGTCGGGCGGCGCAATGCGGACATAGTGGCCCTCGACGCCGGCTTCATCGCCTGAGGAGCTACCGGCGACGTAGGTCCAGCGTTCGATCTGATCGTTCCAGACATCGGCGGTTTCGCGCAGATAGTTTGCCGGCTCTGTTTTGCCGGCGGCATCGAAGATGTCCGCAGCCGCTAGCAATGCGGCGATCTCGACGGCAAGCGTGAACGGGCTGTAGCCGGCGTCTTCCTCCCAGCGGTCCTCGCCGGTGACGGGGCCGTTGCGCACGACATAGGCGGCAGCGCGCTCGATCATCGGCATGAAGGAGGAGAGTGCGGCAGGCGGCAAATGGCCGGCGCGGCGCAGTGCGTCGGCAAGCAGCAGCGGGAAGGCGCATTCGTCCATCTGGATGCCCGGCCAATAGGCCGATCCGTCGAGCCAGGCGTTCTGCGGCCAACGGCCGTCCGGCTCCTGGATCGCGCGCAGATAGCCAAGGATGCGCAAGGCTTCCGCCGGGTCGCCGGCGGCGAGGAAGCCGCCGGCGGTTTCGACCAGATCGCGCGGCCAGACCAGGTGATAGCCGCCGAGGTCGTCGTCGCCCTTGTTGAAGCCCCACGGGATCGACAGGCTGGCAACGGCTGCTCCGGCAGACGAGCGGTGTGCCGCCAGCACCGCCGTGCTGAGGCGGTAGCTGTTGAGGCCGGACGCCGCATGCCGGTCCAGCGGCAGCAATCCGGCCTGCCATTTGCGCCATTTGTCGACGTAGGATCTGGCTGCGGGCCCACAACCTTGCTTCAGGCTGGCGAAAGCAGTTTCCGCCGCCTGTTGCGGCGTCGTGCCGAAGCCCAGTGCCAGCAATATTTTGGGGTTCGCAGCCGAAAAGGCGATCTCGCCGGTCAGCGCGACATTGCCGTCCTCGGCCCTGCGGCAGGCCGGATCGAGCCGGCCGCCTTGACGAAGCTGCTGCCAGCCGTCGGAGACGCCGACATAGCCGGCCGAGCACACCTTCCACGGCAGCGACGAGGCGAGCGCCAGGCAGGTGCCGCGTCCCGATGCAAACAGGACAGGCTGTCCTTCATGGTCGTCGATCCAGGCGGTGTTGCCCATGCCGGCGTTGACGAGGTGCGGTGCCAGCAGCGCGTAGACGCGGTAGTCGGCGCCCGCGCCTTTGAGCGGCGTGAACATGATCTCCTGCAGCAAGACGGGACGTTCCGGATCCGTCAGGATGCGCTTGTCGATCCTGTAGGTTCCATCGCTTGCGGTGTTGACCAGCCGGTAGGCAGGCACCCCGTCCGCCAGGGGTTCGATACTGTGTTCGGCGTCGCGTTTTTCTTCCGAGAAATAGCCGTCGGGTCCGGTGACGATCAGCCCCAGGTCGCGGGTGCAGGCGCTATCGAGGCGCGGGTAGTAGATCTCGTTGAGGATACCGTGGCTGATGGTGAACCAGATCGGGCAGGCCGGCGACAGCGCGGTGCCGACGCCGCTCTTGGCGCTCGAGGTCCAGCGCGCCGGAATGCCGGGTGCACCCGGGGCAAGGTTCGTTGCCATTCGATCGGTCTCCAGTGCCATCCCTAGACCAGGAGCCGAACCGGTTTACAATGATTGCACCGCAAGTTGATCGCCGGCCATGGATTGCTGTTGACAGCTTGCCGCCTATCTGCATTTGTCTGATAATAGATAAAAAACAAGATTGTGAGCGTATCAGCCAATACCCACCAGCCAGCCATTAACCACCAGTAAGACAGCAACTCACGGGAGGAGTATGACATGAGGAAAATATTCGTTTTGGGGGCTCTTGCGGCGATGCTCGCCGCAGGTACAGCGCTTGCCGACACCAGCGGCAAGAAAATCGCCTTCTCCAACAATTACGCCGGCAATTCCTGGCGGCAGGCGATGCTGGACAGCTACGCCATCGTTACCAAGAAGGCGGTTGCCGACAAGGTGGTCGGCGCCGCGGACGTCTTCACGACGGCCGACAAGGAAGTGCCGACGCAAGCAGCCCAGGTGCAGAACCTGATCCTGCAGGGCTATGACGCGATCGTCATCAACGCGGCGTCTCCGGATGCGCTCAACGGCGCCATCAAGCAGGCCTGCGACGCCGGCATCGTCGTCGTCTCCTTCGACGGCATCGTCACCGAACCCTGCGCCTACCGCGTCGTTGTCGACTTCAAGGACATGGGCAAGCAGGAAGTCGAGCAGATGGCCAAGTTCCAGCCCAAGGGCGGCAACCTGCTGGAAATCCGCGGCCTCGCCGGCACCTCGATCGACGATGCCATCCATGCCGGCATCCTCGAAGGCGTCGCTGCCCATCCCGAGTTCAAGATCGTCGGCTCGGTGACCGGCGACTGGGACCAGACCACGGCACAGAAAGCCGTAGCGACGATCCTGCCTTCGCTGCCGGATGTTGTCGGGGTCGTCGACCAGGGCGGTGACGGCTACGGCGCGGCGCAGGCTTTCGCCGCCGCCGGCAAGCCACGCCCGACCATCATCATGGGCAATCGCCAGGACGAGTTGCAGTGGTGGAAGGAGCAGAAGGAAAAGGACGGTTACCAGACCTGGTCGGCATCGATCGCACCGGGCGTATCGACGCTTGCCTTCTGGGTGGCGCAGCAGGTGCTCGACGGCCGCACCGACGTGCCGCACGACCTGCTGGTGCCCTATCTTGCCTTCACCCAGGACGATTTCGAGGCCGCGCTGCCGAAGATTCCGAAGGGCGGCGTCGCCAGCCACGAATACACGCAGGAAGACGCCATCGCGGCGATCAAGGCCAACATCAAGTGAGCATGGCACTATTGTTGCCGCCACGGATAAACGGGTATCGTTGAGGGATGCCCGAGGCCAATGCAGACATCATCATGCCGGACGGCGCCGAAAAGCTTTTCGGCGCCGTCAGTTTGGACATCATAAGACTGGACGGAGCCGAAAAACATTTCGGCGCCGTCAGGGCGCTCGCCGGTGTCGATTTCAGCGTTTGTGCCGGAGAATGCGTCGGTCTCGTCGGCCATAACGGCGCCGGAAAATCGACGCTCATGCATATGGTGGCGGGCACGCTTGCCCCCGACAGCGGGCAGATCGCAGTCCGCGGCGGTGTCGAGGCAAGTTATTCGGTGCCGCGCGCGCAGCAGCTCGGCATACGCTGTGTGTTCCAGGAGCTGTCGCTCTGCCCGAACCTCAGCGTCGCCGAGAACACGCGGATCAACCACGCGTCGCTGCATGGCTTCGGCTGGCGGCGCAAGGCGGCCGATCTGATCGCCGCCAAGCTCGACGAGATCTTCCCCGGCCACAGCATCTCGGCATCCGACATCGTCGGTGATCTTTCCATCACCAGCCGGCAGATGGTGGAGGTGGCGCGCGCCTTCACGGTCACGCAGGAGCCGCTCGAGCTGGTTATCCTCGACGAGCCGACATCCTCGCTCGACGCGCATACCGCCGGCCAGCTGCTGGCGTTCGTGCGCCGCTTCATCGCCGCCGGCAAGAGCTGCATCCTGATCTCGCATGTGTTGGGCGAAGTGCTCGGAAATGCCGACCGCATCGTGGTGATGCGCGACGGCAAGGTGGTCGCCGCCGGGCAGGCCGACGCCTTCGACCGCGACAGGCTGGTGACGGCGATGGGCGGAGCGGAGGCGCGCGAGAAGACCGCCGCAGAGATTGCGAGCGGCAAGCCGGAGCCCGGCCCGCTGCGGGTCCGGGCGCGTCCGGCGCGACAGCAGGACGGCAACGAGCTTGTCGCCCGTGCAGGTGAAATCATCGGCCTTGCCGGGCTTGCCGGGCATGGGCAGACGGACCTTTTGCTGGCGATCTTTGCCGCGGCTTCCCGTGCCAAGACCGGCATCGAGGTCACCGCGCCGGTGGCGCTGGTTGCCGGCGACCGCCAGTCGGACGGGATTTTTCCGCAATGGTCGATTGCCGAGAACATTGGCATCCGTTCGCTGGCGCGATTGCGCAACGGCCTCTTGATCTCGCCGCAGCGCGAAGCCGAGCTCGCCGAGTTGTGGCAGCGGAAAATCGGCATCCGTACGCCCGACATGAACAACAACATCTTCTCGCTGTCCGGCGGCAACCAGCAGAAGGCGCTGTTCGCGCGGGCGCTCGGCTCCGACGCCAAGATCGTGCTGATGGACGATCCGATGCGCGGCGTCGACATCGGCACCAAGCTCGAAGTCTACGACCTGGTGCGCGAGGAGGCTCGCCATGGCCGCACTTTCCTCTGGTACACCACCGAAACCGAAGAGCTCGACAATTGCGACCACATCTATGTGTTCAAGAACGGCCGGATCGTCGCCAACCTTCGTCGCGACGAACTGACGGAGGAAAAGATCATCCAGTCGTCGTTCGGCGATGCGGCCTGAGATGACAGCGGTATCCGTCGAGAATGGGCTAAAATCTTCGGCTCGCGCCACCAGGCGGGCGCGCATGCTGCGCAGCCTGCTGCCGGCACTGTCGCTGGCGCTGGTGCTCATCGCCATCGCCTGGCTCAACCCGCGCGCCATCAGCTATTTCGGTTTCAGCCTGATGCTCAATCTGGCGATCCCGATCGCTCTGGCGACGATCGCGCAGATGTTCGTCATCGCCGGCAACGAGCTCGATCTGTCGATTGGCACCTTTGTCGGCTTCGTCGGCTGCGTGACGGCGACATGGCTGAAGGACGCGCCGCTGCTCGGCGTCGTGATCCTGCTCGGGTCGATCGGCGTCTACGCGCTGCTCGGCGCGCTGATCCATCTGCGCAACCTGCCCTCTATCGTGGTGACGCTCGGCATGAGTTTTGTCTGGCAGGGCATGGCCATCCTCATCCTGCCCAAGCCCGGCGGCAAGGCGCCGGACTGGCTGCTGGCGCTGATGGCCTTCAAGCCACCCTTCATTCCGTTCCCGATCATCGCGGCATTGCTGATCGCAGCCGTCGTCCACTTTGGCCTGATGCGCACCTCCTACGGCGTCATCCTGCGTGGATCGGGCGGCAATTCAGCCGCACTCAAGCGCGCCGGCTGGTCGCTGCTGCGCACCAAGATCGCGCTGTTTGCGCTGACCGGCCTGTTCGGCGTTTTGTCCGGCATGGCGCTGATCGGCATCACCACCTCGGCCGATGCCAATATCGGCAATGGCTATACGCTGCTTTCGATCGCCGGCGTCATCCTCGGCGGCGGTGAGTTCGTCGGCGGCCGGGTGTCGCCGATCGGCGCCGTCATCGGCGCGCTGACGCTGGCGCTGGCGGCATCGCCCCTCTTGACGTTCATGCACATTCCGCCCGACTGGCAGGTCGCCGCCAATGGCGCCATCCTGATCATCGTGCTGGCGGCGCGGGTGCTGATCAGCCGCAGGGAGAGGTGAGCATGGCATCGCTGCGGACACTGCTTGCCAGACCCTGGATCTGGTCGTTCTTCGGGGCGCTGCTGGTGTGGCTGGCGACCATCGCCTTCACCGGCGGCTACGGCGGCGGCGGCATGATCACGGCGGCGCTGTCGCTCGCCGTCTTCACGGTCATCGTCGGCGTCGGGCAGATGTTCGTCATCACGCTCGGGCCGGGCAATGTCGACCTGTCGCTGCCGGCCAATATCGGCCTTGCCAGCGCCGTCGCCATGAAGGTCATGGACGGCAATGATGCGATGATCGCGGTCGGCCTGCTGGCAGCGCTTGCCTGCGGCATGGCGATCGGCGCCGTCAACTATCTGCTGATCTGGGCGCTGCGCATTCCGCCGATCATCGCGACGCTGTCGGCCAGCTTCGTCATCCAGTCGGTCGATATCAGCTATGGGCGGGGCCTGCAGATCAAGCCGCCGCCGGGCTTTGCCGATTTCACCAACTGGCAGGTCTTCGGCATCCCGGTGCTGGCGATCCTCACCGTGCTGTTCACCATCGGCGCCGGCATCGTTTTGCAGCGCATGATCTACGGCCGCTCGGTGCTGGCGATCGGCCAGAACATCCGCGCTGCCTGGCTGGCCGGCGTCAATGTCGGCCGCACCCGCTTCCTCACCTACACGCTGTCGGGCGCGCTCGGCGGCCTCGACGGCGCACTGCTCGCCGGCTATTTCCGCGGCGCCAATGTCGATATCGGCAATGAATATCTGCTGGCCTCAATCGCGGTCGTCGTCATCGGCGGCACGTCGGTGGCGGGCGGCAAGGCCAATGTGCCGGGGGTCTGGGGCGCGGCGCTGTTCCTGGTGCTGCTGTTGACCATGCTCAACACATTCGGCGTCAGCGTCGGCGTCCGCCTGGTGCTGACAGGGCTGATCATCGTCGGCGTCATCACCGCCGCCGGTGGGCAGAAGGCGCTGCGCTAAGGCAAGGCCACCCGGCGGCGAGGGGATATCGATCCGGCCCGCAAAACACGTGGTTCCCATCCGCATGCCAGCGCTGTAAATCCCGTCGCGCTATTGGCCAACATCATTGCGTGAGGTTTGCGTGTCCGATTTCGTCAGCACTACAAGGCACGGCAACGTCGCGGTGGTGAGCATCGACAATCCGCCGGTCAACGCGCTGAGCTTCCATGTGCGCGAGCCGCTGATGCAGGCGCTCGTTTCCCTGCGCGACGAGCCGTCGGTCCGAGCAATCGTGATAGCATGTGCCGGGCGGACCTTCGTCGCCGGCGCCGACATCACCGAATTCGGCAAGCCGGCGCGGCAACCGGACCTGGGCGCCCTAGTCGCCATGCTGGAAACCATCGCCAAGCCGACGGTCGCGGCCATTCACGGCACTGCGCTCGGCGGCGGCCTGGAACTGGCGCTCGGCTGCCATTTCCGTGTTGCCGACCGAACGGCAAGGCTCGGCCTGCCGGAAGTCAAGCTCGGCCTGCTGCCGGGCGGCGGCGGCACGGTTCGCCTGCCGCGCTTGGTTGGTCCGCTGAAGGCACTCAGCATGATCGTTTCGGGAACGCCGATCGGTGCGGCCGAGGCGCTCGCCGCCGGCCTGGTGGATGCCGTCTTCGATGGCGACCTGACCGCGCAAGCGGTGAATTTCGCCAACGAAACGGCCGCGAAAGGCGGTCCGTTCACGCCGGTGCGCGACCGCAATGATCGCCTCGACCAGGCCGACTTGCCGGCGTTCGACAAGGAAGCGGCAGTGCTTGCCGGCAAAGCACGCGGCCTCGAGGCGCCGATCGCCTGTGCGCAGTCGATCCGCAACGCCCTGACGCTGCCCTTCGACGAAGCGCTGGCGGCGGAGCGCGACCTGTTCGTCAAGCTTGTCGCCGGGGACCAATCACGCGCGCAGCGGCATTTGTTCTTCGCTGAACGTGAGGCGGCAAAGATTGCCGGCAAGGACGTCGTCAGGCGCAAGATCGCCCGGGTCGGCGTCATCGGCGCCGGCACGATGGGCGGCGGCATCGCCATGGCGTTCGCCAACGGCGGCGTCCCCGTGACCTTGCTGGAAGCGACACACGAGGCCTTGCAGCGCGGGCTGGCGACGATCAACAAGAATTATGCCGTTTCCGTCATCCGCGGCTCGCTGAGCGAAGACGCCAAGCGCCAACGGCTTGGGTTGTTCAAGGGTTCCACCGACTATGCCGATCTTGCCGATTGCGACCTGATCGTCGAGGCCGTGTTCGAGGAGATGGTGGTCAAGAAGGATGTCTTCGGCAGGCTCGATGCCGTGGCCAAACCGGGCGCGATCCTCGCCACCAACACCTCCTATCTCGACGTCAACGAAATCGCCGGTTCGACGTCGCGGCCGCAAGATCTCCTCGGCATGCATTTCTTTTCGCCGGCTAACGTCATGAAGCTTTTGGAAATCGTCCGCGCCGACAAGACTTCGCCCGACGTGCTGGCGACCATCGTCGATCTGGCACGGCGGATCGGCAAGGTGCCGGTCGTTGTCGGCGTCTGCCACGGCTTCGTCGGCAACCGCATGCTGGCGGCGCGCGGTGCGGAACTGGAGACGCTTCTGCTGGAAGGCGCAATGCCGCGCCAGGTCGACCAGGTGTTCACCGATTTCGGCTGGCCGATGGGGCCGTTCGAGATGAGCGATCTCGCCGGCCTCGACATAGGCTGGCGCAACCGCAAGGCGCGTGGCCAGACGGCCGTGATCGCCGATGCGTTGTGCGAACAGGGACATTTCGGCCAGAAGACCGGCAGCGGCTTCTATCGCTACGAAGGCGGTTCGCGCACGCCGCTGCCCGATCCCGATGTCGAGGCGCTGATCCGCAACAAGGCTGCCGAGCGCGATATTGCACCGCGCGCGATCGGCGCCGAGGAGATCATCGAGCGGACGCTCTATCCGATGATCAACGAGGGCGCCAAAATCCTCAAGGAAAAGATTGCCGCCCGCGCCTCCGATATCGACGTCGTCTGGGTCAACGGCTACGGCTTCCCGGTCGGCAAGGGCGGGCCGATGTTCTGGGCGAGCCTCGAAGGCGTGGACAAGATCATCCGGCGGCTGGATCACTGGCACCAGCAGACCGGCAAGGATGTCTTTCGAGTGGCACCCCGGCTCAGGCAGATGGCCGAAACCGGTTCCTGGGACGGCGCTGCCGGCTGAACTTGGGACTACCGAATCCGTGCGTCCATGATCTCGACAAAACGCGCGAACAGACCCGCCTGCGACTTTATCTTGAGCTTGCGGTAAATGTTGCGGCGATGAACTTTTACGGTTCCCGGCACGATGCGCATCGCCCTGGCAATCGATTCCGTGGAATGGCCCTGAAGCACCAGATCGACGACATGCTGTTCGCGCGGCGTGAGTGAAAGGCTCTTCCAGATGTGAGCACGTTCGAAGTCACTGACCGGAGCAATCGCCTCGTCTTGCTTCGTCCCAACCGGTCCGTCAGCCGGAAGGGTAGGCCAGCGCAGCCTGACGAGGCTGATCACCGCAGGCGCCATGTCGCGCAGCAACCTGGCATCGGCGGTTCCGAACGGCCCCGAAGCGCGCAATCGCATTAGCGAGACCACCAGCGCGTCCTTTCCCGGCAGCGGCACGAAAAAGCCGACCTCCTCCGCAAGCCTGGTCTGGCTGTAATAGGAGCGGTAATATTCGCTGGCATAGAAGCGATCCGGCGCCAATTCGCGCATGCGCCAAAAGCCTTCCTTGCGCTCGACTGCCGCATGGTGGAACGGATCGAGCAGATAAGGCCCTTCCTGATAGAGCGCGACGAAGACGTGGCTTTCGGCCGGCGAGAATGTCTCGAACAGCAGCGGCGGGCGTGAGGCGCCGCGATAGCCGAAGATCACGCAATGATCGAAACTGACATGCTGGCGGAGCCAGGCGACCATCGCCTTGCCGAAAAGCTCGCCGCTCGTCTCCCGCGTCGCTGCGATGAGCGCAGCGAGCCGGCTGTATTCATCGCTGCGTGAAACGCCCAATTCATACCCCTCCAGACGAGAAAATAGACGAAATATACCACCTGGGAGGTATATACTAGCCGCCATTGGCTCTGATAGCGTTTCGAGACCAACTAGCCGCTGGAGCCCGCAGCTTTGACCGCAGTGCCCGACATCGAGTTTCGCGGGGTCACCAAACGCTACGGCAGCGTGATCGCGGTCAGCGGCATCGATCTTGCCATCCCGCCGTCTGCCTTTGTCGCGTTGCTCGGGCCGTCCGGCTGCGGCAAGACAACCTGTTTGCGCATGATCGGCGGTTTCGAACAGCCAAGCGAAGGTGTGGTATTCATCCGTGGCCGCGACATGGCCGGCACGCCGCCCTATCGGCGGCCGGTCAACATGGTGTTCCAGCAATATGCGTTGTTTCCGCATCTGGATGTGGCGGACAACGTCGCCTATGGCCTACGCCAGGCGCGGCCGCGCCTGTCGTCGCGGGAGATCAGCCTGAAGGCAGGCGAGGCGCTCGCCATGGTTCGGCTCGCCGGCTATGGACGCCGCAAGATCCATGAGCTTTCCGGCGGCCAGCAGCAGCGTGTCGCCCTGGCGCGGGCGCTGGTCAACAAGCCGGCGGTGCTGCTGCTCGACGAGCCCCTGGCGGCGCTCGACAAGAAGCTGCGCACCGACATGCAGATAGAGCTGCAGAACCTGCAGCGCGAGATCGGCATCACCTTCGTCCTGGTCACCCACGATCAGGAAGAGGCACTGTCGATGAGCGATTTCGTCTGCGTCATGAATGGCGGGCGCATCGTCCAGCTTGGGCAGCCGAGCGAAATCTACGACGAACCCGCCGACCTCTTCGTCGCCGATTTCGTCGGCAAGACCAATCTCTTGAGCGGCAAGGTCGTCGGGCTCTCGGGCAAGCTCGTCGAGGTAGCGCTTGCCGACGGCACCGTCATCGCCGCGCGCAAGCGCACTTCGCTAGCCCAGGGCGAAGCCGTCTCGGTCAGCCTGCGTCCTGAATCCTTAAGTCTCGGCGCGCCCGGAAGCGGCCGGCTGAACGGGCTTGTCCGCAACCGGATCTTTCTCGGTTCCACCGCGGAATATGCAATCGAGGTCCAAGGCATCGGGACACTGCTCGCCAAGGCCGACCATCTGGTTGGCGGTGGAAATCTCTTCAAGCCGGGTGAACCCGTCGCCGTCGGCTTTACAGCCGGAACGCCGCTGGCGTTTCCGGAGAATAACGGGACCAACCAGAGGGAAAACAAAAATGTCGAAATCGTATCGTGACGGACTGCCGATAAGCCCTGAAAAATTCATCGACCAGTTGATGCGCCTCAAGCGCGGTTCCATCGGCCGCCGCGAGTTCCTTGGCCTCACCGGCCTAGGCATCGCAACGGCAGTAATGGCCCGCGAACTCGGCATCATGCCGTCGCCGGCCTTCGCCCAGGAGGGGCTTGGCGACCGCATGTCGATTGCCACCTGGCCCAATTATCACGACCCGGCGACGTTCGAGAATTTCAAGGCCGAAACCGGCGTTGCCGTCGAGGTGAACGTGTTCGGGTCAAACGAGGAGATGCTGGCCAAGCTGCAGGCCGGCGCCTCGGGCTGGAGCCTTTTCGTTCCGACCAACTACACGATCTCGACTTACAAGAAGCTTGGCATCATCGAAGCGCTGGATATGGCCAAGCTTGCCAATTATGACGGCTCGCAAGAAGACCCGCGCTTCACTGGGGAAGGCACCATCGACGGGGTGACCTACGCTGTGCCGAAGAATTGGGGCACCACCGGATTTGCCGTCAACACCAAGAAACTGACCAAGCCGATGACGAGCTGGAAGGAATTCTGGGACACGGCCATGGCGGAGGGTGACGGCCGGACCATGGTTCATGATTACCAACTGACCACGATCGGCAACGCGCTGAAATATTTCGGCTTCTCGTTCAACTCGCTGAAGCCGGACGAACTCGCCAAGGCGGAGGAATTGCTGCTGAAGGTCAAGCCGCATCTGTTCGCGGTCTCCAGCGACTACCAGCCGTCGATGCGTGCCGGCGACGCCTGGATGACGATGTGCTGGACCAATGACGGGGCGCAGCTCCACCGCGACATCCCCGAAATCGCCTACGTGCTTGGCAAGGAAGGCGGCGAGATCTGGACCGACTTCTACGCAATACCCAAGGATGCGCCGAACAAGCCTGCCGGCTATGCCTTGCTCAACTATTTGATGAACCCGAAAGTCGCGGTCAAGGAGCACCTGGCCAACGGTGCGCCTTCCACCGATGCGCGGGTCAATGCGCTGCTGCCCAAGGAGGTGCTGGACAATCCGATCCTCTATCCGGCGGCGGATCTGCTGAAGCCGCTCGAATTCGGTGCGGCTGCAACGCTAACCGATCCGGGCCGGGCCGAATTGATGGCACGCTTCAAGTCGGCTTGAACCGGGCAGGCCACAGGCTCGATGCAGGCAACTCACCCGGCGGGCAGATGTCCGCCGGCACCGGGGCGGCTTTTTCAATGCGCAGCAATGTCCTTCGTCACAATCTCCTGACCGCCCTGCTGCTCGGTCCAGCAACGGCGTGGCTGGTGGTGTTTTTAGTTTTGCCGTTCGTGGCGATCGCCGTTTTCAGCGTCGGCGAGCGGGCGCCGGAAGGCGGCTATCAGGCCGCTTTCACCTTGGCGCAGTATGCCAATCTTCCGGCGCGGGCGACTGCCTTCTGGAACACCATGGTGCTGGCGCCGGCGGGCGCACTGGCCTGTCTTCTCGTTGCCTATCCGGTCGCCTATTACCTCGCTTTGCGCGCGCCGGAACGGTGGCGGCTGATCCTGCTGGCGCTTGTCGTCATCCCGTTCTGGACCAGCCTGCTGATGCGAACCTATGCCTGGATGTATGTGCTTGGCGGGCGCGGCATCCCAGCTCTGCTGGCCTATGTCGGGCTGGAGGACGTGCGGCTGATCAACACGCCGGGAGCGGTTCTGCTCGGTATCGTCTATGGTTATCTGCCGCTGATGATCCTGCCGATCTATGTCAGCCTCGAGCGGCTCGACCGCCGGCTACTGGAGGCCTCCGCCGATCTCGGCGCGACGCCGATCTCGACATTCCTCGGCGTGACGCTGCGGCTGTCGCTGCCAGGTGTGATGACCGGCTTCTCGCTGGTCATGATCCTGCTGCTCGGCGAATATCTGATCCCGACGCTACTCGGCGGCGGCAAGGTCTTCTTCATCGGCAACGCGCTGGTCGATCTGTTCCTGCAATCGCGCAACTGGCCATTTGGATCGGCAATCGCCATCACACTTGTGGCGGTTTCAGTGGTCGTGCTGCTTGCCGCGAACCGCATTTCGACCCGGCTTTCGGGTGCCCGCCGGGTGGACCTGATCTGATGCGTGCCTTCGTCGTTGCGGTCTTTGCCTTTCTCTACCTGCCGATCGCGCTGGTGGTGCTGTTTTCGTTTAACGCCGGCCACCACGCCAGCGAGTTCACTGGCTTCTCGGTGCAATGGTACGGCAAGGCCCTGGCAAACCCGTTCCTGGTCGAAGCGCTGAAGAACAGCCTGTTCATCGCCACGACCAGCGCCTTGCTGGCGGCGCTGTGCGGCACGGCGGCCGCGCTTGGCCTGGCGCGTGTCGGCGCGCGGACGCGAGCCGTCTTCGATGCGCTTTTGGGTGCTGCGATCGTCGTTCCTGGCGTCGTCATCGGCATCTCGACGCTGGTCGCGCTGGTCCAGCTATTCGGGGTGGTCAACCCGTTTGTCGCTTCGCTGTGGCCGAACGACCAGCCACCGCGCCTGGCGCTCGGCTATGGCTCGATCATCGCCGCGCACGGGCTGTTTTCGATGGCGCTGGTGGCGATGATTGTCGGCACGCGCCTCGGCAGCCTCGACCGCAATCTGGTCGAGGCCTCGAGCGATCTTTACGCTACCCCGCTGACGACGTTCCGCAGCATCGTGTTGCCGCAGATCATGCCGGCGGTGATCGCCGGCTTCCTGCTCGCCTTCACATTCTCCTTCGACGATTTCATTGTCGCTTTCTTCGTCGCCGGCGCACAGACGACATTGCCGATCTATGTCTTCGCCTCGATCCGGCGCGGGGTCACGCCGGAGATCAATGCCATCGCGACGATCGTGCTCGTCGCCTCCGTTTTGCTCGTGGTGCTTGCCCAATGGCAACTGCGCCAACGAAAACCATCACACTGAAAGATAAAAAAACATGATTCTGAGAGATCGCATCGCCGTGGTGACGGGTGCCGGGTCGGGGATCGGGCGTGCCGGCGCCATGATGATGGCCAGGGAAGGCGCGCTCGTGGTGATCGCCGACAGGGACCAGGCGGCGGGGGAAGCAACCGCTTCCGACATTCGTGCGGCCGGCGGTCGGGCCGAGGCCGTCGCCACCGACGTCGGCGAGGATGCGGCGGTCGAGCAGCTCATTGCGGGAACGCTGGGCCGGCATCGGCGGATCGACATCCTGCACAATCATGCCGGGATCCAGGTCGGCGGCACGCTGACCGAAGTCGGCGCCGACGGCATGGATGCCTCCTGGCGGATCAATGTGCGGGCGCAGTTCCTCGCGGCCAGGCTGGTCATGCCGTCGATGATCGCGCAAGGCGGCGGGGTGATCCTGAATACCGCCTCGAATTCGGGTGTGTTCTACGACCGCGAAATGATCGCCTACGCAACGTCAAAACATGCAGTGGTGGCGATGACCCGGCAGATGTCGCTCGACTATGCCAAACACAATGTCCGCATCAACGCGCTGTGCCCCGGCTGGGTCGATACGCCCTTCAACGAGCCGTTCATCGCGCAGATGGGCGGGCGGGCGGCGATCGAGAACTATGTCCGCACCAAAATTCCCATGCAGCGCTGGGCCAGCGCGGAGGAAATCGCCGAAGCGATCCTGTTCCTCGTCTCCGACCGCTCGTCCTTCATGACCGGTCAGGCGCTGGTGATCGACGGTGGAGAAAGCATCGGCTGATCCGCCGCTCCCGGCGGGCGGCAGCTGAAATTCTCTTTGGCCTAACGGCCGGCGGCGAGATGTGCTTTCGTCTCAAGGAGAATGCGGTCAACATGGCTGGGTCGGGAGCAGAAATCATCAGCGCAAACGGGAAGGCTGCATAATGGCCGAGGCCTATATCTGCGACTACATCCGCACGCCGATCGGACGCTTCGGCGGTTCGTTGTCGGCGGTCCGTGCCGACGATCTCGGCGCGATACCTCTGAGGGCGTTGGTCGAGCGAAATTCGGGCATCGACTGGGCCGCCATCGACGATGTCGTCTATGGCTGCGCCAACCAGGCCGGCGAGGACAATCGTAATGTGGCGCGCATGGCGCTGCTGCTGGCCGGCCTGCCCAAGGAGGTTTCGGGCTCGACCGTCAACCGTCTCTGCGGTTCGGGCATGGATGCGGTGATGATTGCTGCCCGCGCCATCAAGGCCGGCGAGGCGGAGCTGATGATATCAGGCGGCGTCGAATCGATGAGCCGCGCTCCGTTCGTGCTGCCGAAGGCAGAGACCGCCTTTTCGCGCAATGCCGAGATTTACGACACCACGATCGGCTGGCGCTTCATCAATCCGCTGATGAAGAAGCAATACGGCGTCGATTCGATGCCGGAGACCGGCGAGAACGTGGCGGAAGAGTTCGCTGTCTCCCGCGCCGACCAGGACGCATTTGCCGTGCGCAGCCAGGACAAGGCTTTAGCCGCACAAGCCAATGGCCGGCTGGCAAAGGAAATCACGCCGGTGACGATCGCGCAGCGCAAGGGCGATCCGGTCGTTGTCGACAGAGATGAGCATCCCCGCGGGGGCACGTCGATCGAAGCGTTGGCCAAGTTGCCGACGCCGTTCCGGCAAGGCGGCACGGTTACGGCCGGCAATGCTTCGGGCGTCAATGACGGCGCCGCGGCGCTGATCGTCGCCTCGGAAGCAGCCGCGAAAAGATACGGGTTGACGCCGATCGCCCGTATTCTGGGCGGTGCCACCGCCGGCGTCGCTCCGCGCATCATGGGCATCGGTCCGGTGCCGGCCACGCAGAAGCTGTGTGCCCGGCTCGGCCTGGAGCCGCAACAGTTCGACGTCGTCGAGCTCAACGAGGCCTTCGCCTCGCAAGGCATCGCCGTGCTGCGCCAGCTCGGCATTGCCGAGGATGCGGAGCACGTCAACCCGAATGGCGGTGCCATCGCGCTCGGCCATCCGCTCGGCATGTCGGGTGCGCGCATATCAGGCACGGCGGCGCTGGAGCTGCGTGAACGCGGCGCCAGATACGCGCTCGCCACCATGTGCATCGGTGTCGGCCAGGGCATCGCCGTGGCGCTCGAACGCGTTTGATCTTTTGGCCGCCCTGGGGCAGAGCCCTGGCGCCGCCTATCTCGTTTGCCCGATATGCGAAAGACGCTCTGGTCAATGGGCGATCCTTGCGAAATGATGGACACCGTTGCGCCTAGGCCGGGAAAGTGTGGCCCTTGCAAGAAAGCTGTTTGAATTGAGCGATCCTCAACCCATTACCAACGATACAATCCTCATAATTCTGCATTATGTTCTCGTCGAAATTCGAGGGACTGACAAACCGGAAAAGGCACGGATGCTCGCGGACGCCTTTCACAACGCGCCGAGCTTGATCGCAAATGGCCATGAACCGCAAAAAACGTGGGAAAGCATTCTTTCAACCGCGCGAAGGCTTGAAATAGAGCCTTACGTCCTTCGGCTATTGCGGCACGTTCAATCGCGTCAAATTTCAAACTGAGACATTACCCGAAATTTGACCATGTGGACAAAGGTCCGGCGTCGTTCCATAGTTCCCTGTCTTTATATTTTCCGAACAGCCGGCTCGACATGGCTGTCGAACAGAGGGGCATGCAATGGACAACAAAAAGAGCAGAATCCAATCGAAACGCGAAGGGCTTTCGCGCCGCAACGTGCTGGAGTTGGGCGCGCTCGGCCTGGCGGCGGCGATGCTGCCGGGCAGCGCCTTTGCCAAGACCAAGAAGCTGAAAGTGGCGGCGATCTTCGCCACGCCGATCGAGGAGCCGTGGGACAACCAGATCCACGTTGCCCTGCAGAAGGCCGAGAAGGAACTCGGCATCGAATACAAATGGTCGGAGAAGGTGCAGACGGCCGATTTCAGCCGCGTCATGCGCGAATATGCGCAGGGCGGCTATGAGCTGGTGCTGGGCGATGCCTTCGCCGCCGAGCGCGAATCGCGCAGGACCGCCAAGCAGTTCCCGAAGACCGCCTTCCTGTTCGGCTCCGGCGCCGGGCCGGCCGAGCCGAATTTCGGCGTCTTCGACAACTGGATTCACGAGCCGGCCTATCTGTCCGGCATGATCGCCGGAAAGATGTCGAAGTCAGGCACGGTCGGCGCCGTCGCGGCGATGGGCATTCCGGAAGTGAACCGGCTGGTCAACGCTTTCTTTGCCGGCGCCAGGGAGGTCAATCCCGACATCAAGAAGAAGGTCGCCTTCATCGGCTCGTTCTTCGATCCGCCAAAAGCAAAGGAAGCGGCCGTCGCCCAGATCGATGCCGGCGTCGACGTCATCTATGCCGAGCGCTTCGGCGTCATCGAAGCGGCGGCGGAGAAGAAGATCCTCGCCATCTCCAACATGTCGGACCAGTCGAGCCTCGGCCCCGACACGGTGATCACCGGGCCGGTCTGGGACATGTATCCGACCGTCGAGCAGGCGATCAAGCTGGTCAAGGCCGGCGTCTTCACCGCGCAGGATTACGGCGATTTCTCGCGCATGGCCAAGGGCGGCTCCTACCTCGCGCCCTACCACAAGTTCGACAAGACGCTGCCGGCCGAGGTCAAGGAACTGGTCGAGAAGAAGAAGGCAGAGATCCTCGACGGCAATTTCCGCGTCGACGTCGATGAGAATACGCCGGTCTCGGATTAGGGCTCTGTCTTTTGGGGTTGGTGCTTGTCGCACCCCCCTCTGGCCAGCCGGCCATCTCCCCCTCAAGGGGGGAGATTAGCAGCTTCGCCGACAGCACCTCGTCTTCAGCGCTGACGATTTGCGAAAGCCGAAGTGACATCCGATCTCCCCCCTTGAGGGGGAGATGGCCGGCAGGCCAGAGGGGGGTGCAGCGCATTCCCGTCGATCAAAGCTGAATCGTAAGCCAATTCCGATCGGGAGCACCCTTGTCAACGCCTGCCCCTCTCATCGAAATGCGCGGCATCTCCAAGAGCTTTGGCGCCGTCAAGGCGAACGAGGCCGTCGATCTCAGCGTCGCGCCGGGTGAAATCCTCGGGCTGCTCGGCGAAAACGGCGCCGGCAAGACGACGCTGATGAATGTGCTGTTCGGCGCCTATGCGCCCGATGCCGGCGAGATCCTGGTGCAGGGCCGGTCGGTGGCGATCAACAGTTCGGCCGATGCGCTGGCCGCCGGCATCGGCATGGTGCACCAGCATTTTCATCTCGCACCGCGGCTTTCGGTGCTGGAGAACCTCTTGATCGGCATTCCCGGCAGATCGGGCCGGATCGACCGCGCCGGCGGGCTGGCGCGGCTCGCCGAGATCGGCCGCCAGCACGGGCTGACGCTCGACCCGGACCTCCCCGTCTCGGCGCTGTCGGTCGGCGAGCAACAGCGGCTCGAAATCGTCAAGGCGCTGTTTCGCGGCGCAAGGCTGCTGATCCTCGACGAGCCGACGGCGGTGTTGGCACCAACCGAGGTCGACGGGCTGTTTTCGGCGCTGCGCTCGATGGCGGCACAAGGGCTCGGCATCATCTTCATCTCGCATAAGCTCAACGAGGTGCGAGCGCTGACGCATCGCTGCGTCGTGCTCCGGCATGGGCGCGTTGCCGGCCGCGTCGATGCGCCGGCCAGCACCACCTCCTCGGAGATGGCGCGGCTGATGTGCGGCCACGAGATCGTGCCGCCGGCCAGAGGACCGTCGATGCCCGGTGCGGCCGTGCTGACCCTCGACGGTATCTCGACATCTCATCATTCCGGCATGGCGCTGCGCGATGTTTCGCTGTCGGTTCGTGGCGGCGAGATCCTTGGCATCGCCGGCGTCTCCGGCAATGGCCAGCGCGCGCTTGCCGAGGTCATCTCCGGCGTGCGTGCGCCCGATGCCGGGAAGATGACCATAGCCGGCAAAACGGTTTCGCGGTTCTCGCCGAGCACAGTGCAGGCGCTCGGCCTCGGCCGCATCCCGGAAGACCGCATGACGACCGGGCTGGTCACCAATCTGCCGCTTGCCGATTCGATGGTGCTGCCGCGCATCGGCACGGCGGCGTTCAGCCGCAACGGCCTGATCAAGCCGGATGCGATCCGCGCCTTCGCCGAGGCGCAGATCAAGGCCTACGATATACGTTGCCCCGGGCCAATGACGCGCGCCGGGGCGCTTTCCGGCGGCAACCTGCAAAAGGCGCTTCTGGCGCGCGAACTCGCTTTCGATCCAAAGGTGCTGATCGTTTCGCAGCCGACTCGCGGCCTCGACATCGGCGCCGCGCGCTTCATCCACGAAAAATTCCTCGACATGCGCGCCAAGGGCTGCAGCATCATCGTCATCGGCGAGGATCTGGAAGAGTTGCTGATGCTCTCGGATCGTATCGCGGTGATGTATGAGGGCCGCATCGTCGGCACGCTGGACAGCGCCGACGCCAGCATCGCCAGACTCGGGTTGATGATGACCGGAGCGGAGGGCCATGCCTGATGTTCCGTCTCGAGGCCCGCACCTCAACGCCCGCCTGGTTCAATCTGGCGCTGCCGCTGCTCGCAATCGGCGCGACGCTGATCCTGTGCAGCGGCCTCATCGCACTGGCTGGCGCCGGCGTCGTCGAGGCTTATGGCGTTATGTTTTCGGCGTCTTTGGGCGACAGCTACGCCATCACCGAAACGCTGGTGCGTGCCGCGCCGATGATCTTCACCGGACTGGCCGTGGCGGTCGCCTTCCGCGCCAAATTCTGGAACATCGGCGCCGAAGGGCAATTGCTGGCTGGTGCGGTGGCGAGCTGTGCCGTCGGTGCAATCCCGATGCCGGGGCCGCTCGCCATGCTGCTGATGGCGCTGGCGGGCGCTGCCGCTGGCGCGGCCGTCGCCCTGATCCCCGCCACACTGCGGGTAAAATTCAGGGTCGATGACGTGGTCAGCTCACTGCTGCTCAACTCGGTCTTTTTCTATGCACTGATGGCGCTGATCGAGGGGCCATGGAAGGACAGTTTCAGCGGCTACCCGATCTCGCCGCCGATCGAGGATACGGCCAATTTTCCGGTGCTGCTCGAAGGCACGCGGCTGCATCTCGGGGTCGTCGCGGCGCTGGTCGCCGCACCGGTCATCTGGTTCGTGGTCGCGCGTACGACGCTCGGCTTCCGCATCAGGGTCACCGGCGAAAACCCCGAGGCGGCGCGCTATGGCGGCATCAATGTCGAGCGGGTGCTGATTTCGACGGCGCTGCTGTCTGGCGCATTGGCCGGCCTTGCGGGCGTCGGCGAGGTCGGCGGCGTGCATTTCCAGGTGATGAGCGACATCTCGCCGGGCTATGGCTATTCCGGCATCGTCGTCGCCATGCTGGCGAGGCTCAATCCGCTCGGCGTCGTGCCGGCGGCGATCTTCCTTGCCGCGGTGATGACCGGCGCCGAGGCGATGTCGCGGGCGACCGGCGTTCCGGCCTTCCTCAGCGATGTCATCCAGGGAACTGCGCTGCTCGCCATGCTGGCGGCGCTGCTGTTCACCGCCTATCGCATTCGCCGCGTCGGAGCCACCAAATGAGCGTGGTACTGGAGCAGATATTCCAGGTCGGCTTCCTGGCCGCGATCATCCGCATCGCCACGCCCCTGGCCTTTGCGACGCTGGGCGAAATGTTCTCCGAGCGCGCCGGTGTGCTCAATCTCGGCATCGAAGGCATCATGCTTTTGTCGGCCATGACCGGCTTCACCGCGGCGAGCCTCAGCGGCAGCCTTTGGCTTGGCGTGCTCGCGGCGGTGCTGACCGGGGCGCTGATGGGCGCCGTGCACGCGCTGTTCACTGTAGCGCTCGGCCTCAGCCAGCATGTCTGCGGCATCGGCGTGACGCTGTTCTCGTCGGGCCTTGCCTATTTCCTCTACCGGCTGATCTTCGGACAGCAATCGGTGCCACCGAACATCAAGGGGTTCGAGACGCTGCCGATCCCGATCCTATCCGACATACCGGTGCTTGGGCCGGCGGTGTTCAACCAGTTTTCGCTGGTCTACATGGCGATGCTGGCCATACCGCTGGCCGCCTTCGTGCTCTACCGCACGCCTTGGGGCCTAGCGGTGCGCATGGTCGGCGAAAACCCGCGTGCCGCCGATTCTGCCGGCGTCAGCGTCATTGCAACACGCTTCCAGGCGGTGATCCTCGGCGGTGCCTTGATGGGGTTGGCCGGTGCCTTCCTGTCGATGGCGCAATTCAACGCCTTCACCTTCGGCGTGGTTTCGGGGCGTGGCTGGGTGGCAATCGCGCTCGTCGTTTTCGGCCGCTGGGATCCGTGGCGATCGGCAGGTGCTGCATTGCTGTTTGCCTTCGTCGACGCCTTGCAGTTGCGCATGCAGGCGAGCGGGCTTGGCCATATCCCCTACGAGGCGTTCCTGATGCTGCCGTTCATCTTCACCATCGTCGCTATGGCGGTGATGTCGCGCAATGCGGTGGCCCCGTCGGCGCTGCTCAAGCCGTTCCGGCGCGAAGAGCGGTAGCGGCGCTTCGCCCTTCACATCGCGGTAAAGCCGTTATCGACGAACAGATGGGCGCCGTTGACGAAGCTGGCCTCGTCGCTGGCCAGGAACAGGGCTGCCTTCGCGACCTCTTCCGGCTCGCCGATCCGCCCTTGTTGCGCCGCCATTGCCGCGTCGGAGACATCGACGCCGAGTTTGTCGAGATCGGCGACCTCGCGCAGGCCATGCGGTGTCCTGATGAAGCCTGGACAGACCGCATTGCAGCGGATGTTGCGGTCGCGGAACTCGACGGCGATGGCACGCGCGAACATATGGCAGGCGCCCTTGGTGGTGTCGTAAAGCACCTCCATCGGCGTCGCCGCCACCGCCGAGATCGACGAGGTGCAGACGATGGAACCGCCGCCGGCGGCGATCATGCCGGGCAGCACGGCACGCGTCATCAGGAACATCGAACGCACATTGACGGCATGCAGCCAGTCCCATTCCTGCAGCGTGGTCTCCAGGAAGGGTTTGATGACGAGGGTGCCGGCGTGGTTGAACAGAACCGTGACCGGGCCGAATTTTTCCGTCGCGCCCTTCACCGCCGCTTCGACCTGCGCCTCATCCGATACGTCGGCGACCCAGTGCTCGGCGACATGGCCGCGTTGCCTGATTGCCGCTGCGGTGGCCGCCGCCGCTTCGCCGTTGCGGTCGACGATCGCCACCTTGGCGCCCTCGGCCGCGAAAAGCTCCGAGGCCGCACCGCCCATTCCCGTCGCGCCGCCCGAAATGATGGCGACCTTGCCGGCCAGTCTTGTGCCCATGGTTTGCTCCCTGCTGCCTTGCCGTGACGTCGCGGCTTTCCGCTGAAGCGATGCTATCCCTCATCCATTGGATGGCCAAGGAGCCACAGACACATGGACCTGACGTTTCCTGCCGTCACCCCGGCATGCCGCAAAAGGCAGCGCTAAGCAGTAAAAGCACTAATGTGTCTATCATTTGGAGAAAATTGTTCTAAGGGTCGCGCGAAAATAGCACTCGACAAAGTCTACTGATTTTATAGATTAAGCGCCGAGACGGAGGTCGATATGTCCTATAGCCAGAACGCTCAGACTGCCCGCAAAGGCCAAAGGCTGGGTTCCGACCAGGTGTGGCGGCCGGCCTATGCCGGCGCTTTCGCCTATCTCGTCTTTGCCCTTGCGTTTGTATTCACCGGGGCAGTGGTACTGGGGCTGATCCCCTGATTGTCAAGGCTCTGATCATCGAGGCTTCCTCGGGATAGCGGCCTGCCGTTTGCAGAAATTCCGGAGTTGATGAACCGAATGCCGGTGCGCTTTTGCGCGCCCTGATTCCAACGTGATGGAGGAGATGGCAATGCCAATCGAGTTCACGCATGTTCCCGGTAAGATCCACGCTGCCGACGCCAGCTTTTTCTATGACTTTGTCGAGACCGCGACGAAGCTGTCACTGATCGAGGATGCCGGATTCCAGAGGATCGTCATCGACGACCAGGCCGGGCTGCTGACCAATATGGACCTTGCCGCCCAGACGCTGGACCGGACCTCGTCCCTGGAGGTCGTGCTCACGCATTGGGCAGGCGTGATCGAACCAACCGTGGCGGCGCGGCAGCTCGCTGCCCTCGACGCGAGAAGCGGTGGCCGGCTGTCGCTCAGGATGCTCAGCGAGCCGCTGAGCGACGACGATGCCGAGGCACGTCCGGCCGGCCATACGGTGGTCTGGCAACGCATCGACGAATATCTGGTGCTGCTGAAGCGGTTGTGGTCGAACGACAGGCCGTTCGACCATGAAGGCGCCTTTTACAGCATCAAAGGCGGCTATGTGCCGCGCAAGGGGCCGCATGGTGCCGATGTGACCATCCGCATGGGCGGGCAGTCGGGCACTGCGCTCAGGGTCGCGGGCAGGCATGCGGATGTGTTCGAGTTGGCGCCGGGCTCGCTTGCAGAAATCCGCCAGTCAATGGAGCGCGTACGCGGCGCCGCCGCCGAACACGGCCGGGCCGGCAAGCTGCATTTCGCGCTTCCCGTCCGAATCCGTTCGGAAGACAAACCGGCCGCTTCCTGCCAGAAGGCGCTCGAACTTGCCGGGCCGCCGGCGCAGGTCGCGCTTTCGCTGCTTTCCTACGCCGCTTTGGGGATCAAGGAGTTCATGATCGTCGGCGTCGACAGGCCACGCGAGATTGCGACCGCCGGCCGCGAGGCGATCGCGCTCTTGCGCAATTCGCTGGCACGGCGCGAGGCCGATGTCCCTCAGCCGGGGGCGTTTGCGTCACGCGCGACACAGGGAGCACGCGCCGGCTGCTGAAGAGCCTCCGTCGTCCCGCGCCTTGGTGACGGGTCTACCACCATTCCGGGAAAGCCGCGTGAGCCGCCCTGGCCAGCGTCGGTATTTCCTGATCGGGAACGGAGCTGTAGGGCCAGAGCAGTCGTGGGCCGAGCGGCGCCCAGCCGCCGGCCGCCGCCATCGCCTTGTCGAGTGCTGCATCACCGACATTGTAACGGGTGCGAAACGGTAGGACATGTGCGGCGAGGAAGGCCTGTATGCGGGCCTCGACCTCGGCAGCGGCGGCCATGTCGGTGCGGATTATCTGCCACCACATCATCGCGCCCTTCGGGTTGAGGCAGGCAACGTTGGAATAGCTGCCATGGGCCCCTCCAGCATAGCCTGCTGCCAGCGTGTGGCCGGGGACGAAGACGGAAAATCCGTCCAGTTTGCGGCGCATGTCGGCATACCAGCCGGCGTCGCCGCCCGGCAGCTTGGCGCCGACCAGCGATGGCACGGCCGCACGCAGACTGGCGATGCCGTCGAGCGTCAGGTGGCGCTTGGCGTGCGGCGGATTGTAGAGCACCAGCGGCGTTTCAGGCGCGGCGTCGCACAGGCCGCCGGCAAAGCGCATGACCTCGTCGTCGCTGGGCGGCCACCAGTCGGGCAGCGTGAACTGCACCGCCGCCGGGCGAAGTCCGGCGACCCGCGTCAGTCGCTCCAGCGCAACGCGCGGATTGGACTGGCTGATGCCGATCTGGAAAGGAAGGCGCGCGCGGCCGGCTATGGTTGCGACCAACTCACAAAGCCGGTCGAATTCGGGCTCGGTCTGGCAATGGAATTCGCAGGCCGTGCCATTGGAATAGACGCCGTCGACGCCTGAGGCGCAGAGTCGGGCGATCGTCTCTTCCGTCGCCTGCCAGTCGATCGCTCCGCGATCGTCGATGGCCAGCATCACCGCGCCCCAGATGCCGCGCGGTGCGTGTGCGGGCAAGCGGGCCAGATGGTCGTCGAGGTCAGCGTCCACCGGCGATCTCGTGTTCGCGGCGGGTTTCGTTCGACGCGAAGGCAGCCTCGATAATAGCGATGATCTTGCGCGCATAGATGCCGTCGACCGGGACAGGCGTGTCATCGGCAATGGCATCGCGCATTGCGTTCCATTCGCGCACCAGCGCGTTATGCATCCAGTTCGGCTCAAAGGAACCGGGCAGCTCGGTCCAGACCGTCTCGCGGCCAAGCATGGTGCCGCGGTCCATGTCGATGCGCAGCGTTCCCCGCTCGCAGACCAGATCCATGGCATAGGTGGTGGCGCCGGTGCGATAGCCGACGCTCTGCACCTGGCCGATGCCGCCGCCGGCGAAGCGCAATCCGAGCAGAGCGCTGTCGTCTGCTTCCTGGTCATGGAACTTGGCGCCGAGCATGCCGCTCACCGACACGACATCGTCATCCATCAGCCAGACCAGGCGATCGACCGCGTGGATGCCGGCCGTCAACAGCATGCCGCCGCCGGTCGCCTTGCGCAGATGCCAGTCGCGGCGATTGTGCTCCATCCACAGCTTGATGATCCAGCTCGATCCGGCGAGCGGCCGGCCGAGCTCGCCTTCCTCCAGAATTTGCCTGGCCGCCATGCAGGGCAGGGCGAAATGCATGAGGTGGGCGACCATCAGCTTGATGCCACCCTTGGCCACGGCGGCGTTGATCGCATCGCAGGCAGCCACCGTCGGCGCCATCGGTTTTTCGAGCAGGATATGCTTGCCGGCCTTTGCCGCGCCGATGGCCATTTCGGCATGGAGATGGTGCGGGCTGGCAATGAGGACCGCATCGACCTCCTTGTCGTCCAGCAGCCTTCGCCAGTCCGCGTAGCCGCGGCCGCCATGTTCAGCGGTGAATTGCTGCAGTGCGTCGGCATTTCCTCGAGAGGCGGCGACGAGGCGAATATTTCCAACCTCGCGGATTGCCCGCGCATGGGCTGCGCCGAAATCGCCGGCGCCGATAATTCCTATTCCAATCATGGTCCTGCCTTTTGATAAGCGGCGTCGATCAGCGACATCGCCGCAACATAATCTTCGATGGACACCGGCGGAGGCGCCTTTCTGGCCAGCCGGTCAAGCGTATCGCGCATGAACAGACGATAGCGCGTTGCCGGCAGTTCGACCGGCAAGTCGACGATTGCCGCGTCGTCGAGCGTTGCGCAGATAACATGGTCGCCATGATCGATGAGGGTGGCATTGGCACTGACGATGCGCCACTCGAAGTCACCGCCGGGGCGCATCGAAGCAAAGGTGTAACCGGCCTCGACGATGAACAGCGCGCCGGCCTCGTCTTCCAGCACCAGAAGTGCGTGATCCTCGACCGGGCCGGGATGGATGCGGTTCGCGATCGAAACGCTTTTCAGGCCGAGCTTGCCGGTTGCGAGGCTGAGTGCCGCGTCGACGCCGTGTATGCCGAGATTCCTCAACGCACCCCCGCCACCAACCGCCGGGTCGAGCACCCAGGCGACACCGTCGGCGATGTAGCGTTGCGGCGGGCCGTTGACCAGCCGGAACTGGCAATGCGCCACGGGGCCGGCGCGACCTTGCCGGCGCAGCCGTTCAAGGCCGGCAACGGCCGGCCCGAAACGGTTGGGCAGGGGAACAGCGACAAAAGCCTGGTGCTGCCTGGCAAGGTCGCGCAGCGCCATCAGTTCCCTCGTATGGCTGGCCGCCGGCTTCTCCAGGATCAGCGGTATCCTTGCCGCGATGATCGCACGTGCCCGCGCCGGCACCATCGAAGGGTGCCCCATCAACAGGATCACATCCGGCGGGCTGGAGAGTATCTCCTTGAAATCTTCGATAAACGGCAGGTCGTGATGCGCGGCGAACGCTTGCGCTTGGCCAGGATCCTCGTCCCAGATACCGGTGATCTCCGTGCCGTAAAAGCGTGCGGCGTCGAGGTGTATTTCGGCGTGCCAGTGGCTCGAGCCGGCGAGGGTAATCTTCATTCGGAGGCAGCAGCTTTGTTATGGGCTTGCAGGATATCCTACAAGTGGCTATACGACAAGCGGCGGGCAAGCTTCAGCGGATGATGAAGGCAGTGGGATGGCGGAACTGAAGTCGATCGAACCGTTGAGCAGACCGCCGCTGCTTCACGTCACCGTGCAGGAAAGCCTCAGGGCCTATATCGAAAGCAACCAGCTCAAGGCAGGCGATCCCCTGCCGCCGGAGACGTTCCTGGCGCAGCGGCTCGGCGTCGGCCGCAACTCCGTGCGGGAAGCCATCAAGGCGCTGGAATCGATCGGCATCCTGGAGACGCGACGCGGCATCGGCGTGTTCGTCAAGGAGTTCTCGTTCAAGCCGCTGCTGGATAACCTGGCCTACGGTTTGCAGGATTCGCTGCGCGATGTCGAAGAGCTGCGCGAAATCCGTCGCGTGCTGGAAACCGGCCTCATCGCCAAGACGATCGAGATGATCAGTGCCGAGGACATCGAGGCGCTGCGCCAGTTGACCGAGCGCATGCGGCAACGTGCCGAGCGCCATGAGAGCTTCGCCGAAGAGGACCAGCAATTCCATCAGCTGCTGTTCCGCTGCCAGAACAATCACATGCTGAGCGCGCTGATCGACATCTTCTGGACGGCGTTCAACAAGGCCTCGAATTTCACCAATCTCGATAATCCGACGCCGCTGGCGACATGGCGCGACCATCACGAGATCGTCGAGGCTGTCGCCGCCAAGGACGTCGACCAGGCGCGTCGGCGGCTCGACGACCATTACCGGGGGATCCAGCAGGTTATCGCAAAAAACCGAACAAGCTGAAGAACAACCTGACTATGCCAAGGGAGGAAACCATGCGTATCAGGACCATCGCATTCTCAGTCGCCGGGCTGCTGCTCGCCAGCATTGCCCCATTGACCAGTGTCCAGGCACAAAGCGCCAAGACCATTGCGGGCGGCTTCGACGTCGGTCCCGGCGGTTTTCCCAAGAACTTCAACCCGCTGGTGGCGACCGGCGGCTACACCTGGATCAGCACCTATTTTGAACCGCTGGTCATCTACAATGCCGGGCTGGCCGATATCGAAGGCGACCTCGCCAAGGACTACAAGATCAGCGACGACCAGCTGAGCTATACGTTCAACCTGGTCAACGAGACCTGGCATGACGGCAAACCGTTCACCTCGAAGGACGTCAAGTTCACCCTCGAGCTTGCCAAGAACAAGGCCTCCGGCAGCCTGTTTGCCGCCCGCCTCGCCAACATCGCCTCGGTCGATGCCCCGGATGACCACACCGCAGTGGTGAAGCTATCGAAACCGAACGGCTCGTTTCTATCCATCCTCTCGCAGCTGATGATCCTGCCGGAGCATGCCCTGGCCGCTCTGCCGCCGGAATCGCTGGCGACAAGCACCTGGTGGTCGACCACTCCGGTCGGCACCGGCCCGTTCAAGTTCAAGCGCTACGTGACCGACCAATATGTCGAACTGGCAGCCGATGACGATTATCGCGGCGGCAAGCCGAAGGTAGACGTGCTCATCAACCGCTATTTCGAGTCGCCGGCGGCGGCCGTTGCCGCGCTCCGTGCCGGCGAAATCCAGTTCACCTATGTCGAGCCCGACGATGCGGCATCGTTCAAGAGCGACAGCAATTTCAAGGTGATCGAAGGTGCCTCGTACGTGGTCAACTATATCGGCCTGAACCAGAAGGTCGACCTGTTTAGGGATATCCGTGTCCGCCAGGCGATCATGTACGCGATCGATCGCAACGCAATCATCGACAGCCTCTACGGCGGTGCCGCCGAGCCAGCCAATTGCGGCTATGTCGCGCCGCATCTCGTTCCCGCAGGCCTCGAACCCTATGCCTACGATCCGGCAAAGGCCAAGGCGCTGCTGAGCGAGGCCGGCTGGGACAAGATCAACGGCGACAAGCCGATCACCTTGCTGACCTATTACGGCTCGCCGCAAGCGGCCAATGTGATGGCCGCTGTCCAGTCGATGCTGGCCGAGGTCGGCATCAATGTGGTGCCGCGGGTCGTCGATACGCCGACCTACAACGGCATCGTCTACAAGCAAGGCACGCCGGACTGGAACGCCTTTCCGATGGTCTATGCCGGCCTGCAGAACGGCCCCAACCCGGCCGGCCTCAATCCCGGCCTCAACAAGTCGCAGATCCCGCCGGCAGGCTTCAACACCATGCGCATCGAGTTCGACGATCTGAGCACCGCATTGGACGCCGCGCTAGGCCAAACCGATCCGGCCAAGCTCGATCAATCCTGGCAGGGGGTCTGCAAGGTGATGAACAAGGAGCTACCCTGGGCCACGTTGTGGGTGGCCAACCGCTATGGCGTAGCCTCCAACAAGCTGCATGACTTCGTCTGGACGCCGGCGCCGGGCGGCGGCCCCTACGCAGCTCACCCCGAGCGCTGGGACATCCAGTAAGAAACCCGCAACCAAGCGAGCAGGCGGGACCACTTTGGCGCCGCCTGCCACCGCCACGGAAAGCCCATGTTGAGCTTCATCGCCCGCCGCAGCGCCACAGGATTGCTGATGCTGGTCGCGCTCAGCGTCCTCATCTTCATCCTGTTGCGGCTGGCGCCGGGCGATCCGATCGACGCCTATATCAACCCATCGGTCCCCATGTCGGCTTCCGACCTCGAGGGCCTGCGCGAACGGCTCGGGCTCGATCGGCCGCTTCCCGTGCAATATCTCGCCTGGCTGCGCGCGGCGCTGAGCGGTGACTTCGGCTATTCGATTCAGCGCAGCGGCGTTGCCGTGCTGCCACTGGTCATGGAACGCATCGGCCCGACGGCGCTGCTGATGGGTACGGGCCTGGCGATCGCCATCGTGCTCGGCATTTCCGCCGGCATTTTCAGCGCGGTGCGCCGTAACGAACCATCCGACATCGCGCTGTCGGTGCTGTCGTTTATCGGTATCTCCAGCCCGGCTTTTCTGACAGCGCTGCTCGGTCTCTATTTCTTCTCGGTGCTGCTGCGCTGGGCGCCGTCCGGCGGCATGCAGACCGCGGGTGCGCCGTTCTCGGCGACGGATGTGCTTGCGCACCTCGTCCTGCCCGCCTGCCTGCTGTCCGTCGGCCATGCCGCGCTGATCATGCGTTACATGCGCGCCTCGCTGCTGGAAGTGCTCAACCAGGATTACGTGCGGACGGCGCGTGCCAAGGGCGTGCGCGAGTTCTGGGTGATCATCAAGCATGCAACCCGCAATGCGCTCTTGCCGGTCATTACCTTGATCGGCTCGACTGTCGGCATCGCCATCGGCGGCGCCATCTTCCTGGAAAGCGTGTTCAACTGGCCGGGCATGGGACTGCTTCTGGTCAACGCCGTCGGCACCCGCGATTACCCGGTGATCATGGGCGCTACCCTGGTGATCGGCGTTTGCGTCATCCTGGTCAACCTCTTGACCGACGTCGTCTATGCCGTCGTCGACCCGCGCATTCAGGTGGCATGATGGCAATCACTGCGCCGGACCCAACGGTCGACCCGACAGCCGTGCCGCAAACCAAAGGCCCGCTTCGCCGCGCGTTCGACCGCTTTTTTGAAAACCGCGCGGCGCGTGCCGGGCTTTTGATCGTCATCCCGATCCTGCTGGCTGTTTCGACCTATCCTTTGTGGTGGCCGTTCGGTCCTAACACCATCGACCTCCGAGCAATGAACAAGGCGCCGTCGGCCATTCATTGGCTGGGCAGCGACGGCGTCGGGCGCGACGTCATGGCCCGGTTGCTGCAAGGCGGGCGGATCTCATTGCTGGTCGCCGTCTGCTCGGTCGCCATATCGACCGTCATCGGCTTCCTGGTCGGCGCCGTCGCCAGCTTTGGCGGGCGTCTTGTCGACGGCACGGTGATGCGCCTGGTCGACCTGGCGATGACGCTGCCGCCGGTGATCTTCCTGCTGGTGCTGGCTTCGATCGCCGGCACCGGTATCGCCCCGACCATCCTGGTGATCTCGCTGCTCTCCTGGCCGGTGCTGTCGCGCATGGTGCGCGCCCGGCTGCTCGAACTGCGCGAGCGCGATTTTGTCGTCGCTGCCCGCGGCATGGGGGCAGGGCTGCCGCATCTCTTGTTCCGGCACGGCCTGCCCAACTGCATCGATATCCTGGTCGTCTACGCCACCTTGCAGATCGCCAACGCCATCCTGCTCGAGGCCGGCCTGTCCTTCCTGGGCCTCGGCATCGCACCGCCCGAAGCCAGCTGGGGCAACATGCTCAATCTCGCCCGCTCCACCGTCGTGCTTGAAAATTACCCCTGGCAATGGATGTTCCCGGGCGCCGCACTGGTGCTCACCGTGCTCGCCATCAATTTCATCGGCGACGGCTTGCGCGACGCATTCGACCCTCGCTCCGATCTCAACTGACCTCAAAGGTTCATCAAAATGCCCCTGTTTACCGGCGTCGTGCCACCTGTCGTCACCCCGCTCAATGCCGATTTCAGCATCGACTTCCCGTCGTTCACCCGCACTATCGAGAACCTGCTCGACGGTGGTGTTCACGGGCTGTTTGTGCTCGGCTCGACCAGCGAGGTGGTCTTCCACGACGAGGCGGGCCGCAGGGCCGTCCTCGAGCACGCGGTCAAGGTCAATAACGGCCGGGTTCCGATCTTCGCCGGGGTCATCGACCCGACGACCGACCGCGTCATCAACCACGCCCGGATCGCCAGATCGGCCGGCGCCGACGCCATCGTCGTCACCGCGCCGTTTTATACCCGCACCAGCCAGCCGGAGATCGGCGACCACTTCCGCTATATCAAGGATGCGATCGACATTCCGGTCATCGCCTACGACATCCCGGTCTGCGTCCACGTCAAGCTGGAGCGCAAGACCACGGTCGGCCTCGCCAGGGAAGGCGCCATCGCGGGCATCAAGGATTCCAGCGGCGATGACGGCAATCTGCGTTACGTGCTCAAGGACATGGCCGACGACCCCGGCTTCTTCGGCATGACCGGCTCCGAGATACTGGTCGATAGCGTGCTGGCGATGGGTGCGCATGGCGTCGTGCCGGGGCTCGCCAATGTCGACCCGCATGGTTATGTCAGGCTGTGGAAGCTGACGCAGGCGGGCCAGCATGCCGAAGCCCGCCTGGAGCAGGAGCGGTTGTTGAAACTGTTCGAGATCGTCTGGATCTCGCTCGGCAGGACCAGCGCCGGCTCGGCCGGCGTCGGCGCCTTCAAGGCGGCGATGAAGAGCCTCGGCATCATCGCCTCGAACACCATGGCGCGGCCGCAGCGCAGCCTGAACGACGAGGAAACCGCAAAGATCGACATGATCCTTCGCGATGTGGGGCTGCTCCGCTGAGTGCCGCGCCGATCCTCTCGATTTCCGGCCTCCGCTCGGTGTTCCGCATCGCGGGGCGCGACATCGCGGCGGTAACGGATGTCGACCTGACGATCGGCTCCGGCGAGACGGTGGCGCTCGTCGGCGAATCCGGATCCGGCAAATCCGTCACCAGCCTGTCGATCATCGGCCTGTTGCCGAAAAGGGTCGGACATATTGCCGAGGGATCGATCGCGCTGCGGCGCAAGAACGGCACGGTCACCGAGCTGACCAGCCTCGATGCCGAGTCGCTGCGCAAGATACGCGGCAATGAGATCGGCATGGTGTTCCAGGAGCCGATGACCAGCCTCAACCCGGTCTACACGATCGGCGAGCAGATCGCCGAACCGATCCGCATCCATCTCGGCAAATCGCACCGCGAGGCAGCAGCGGACGCGGTGCGGCTGCTGGAACAGGTCGGCATTCCCGATCCGAAGCAGCGGGCGCGGCAATATCCACACGAACTTTCGGGCGGGATGCGCCAGCGCGCCACCATCGCCATGGCGCTGTCCTGCGATCCGGGCTTGCTGATCGCCGACGAGCCGACAACCGCATTGGATGTCACCATACAGGCCCAGATACTCGATCTTTTGGCCGAGCTGCAGGCGCAGCGCGGCATGGGCATCCTGTTCGTCACCCACAATCTCGGCGTCGTCGCCGAAATCGCCGACCGGGTAGCGGTGATGTATGCGGGGCGTATCGTCGAAACAGGTCCGGTGAGCGAAGTGTTCACCCGTCCGCGTCATCCCTACACCGCCGGGTTGATGCGCTCGGTGCCGCGGCTCGGACAGGCCACGGCGCTGAAGGCGGCGGGAACGCCGCTGCCGACCATTGCCGGAAATGTTCCGTCGCTCGCCTTGCTGCCCAAGGGCTGTTCCTTCGCGCCGCGTTGCCCGATGGCTATCGCTGCCTGCCGCGCCGCGGTCCCGCCATTGTTTGGGGCGACGCCGACCCAGCAAAGCCGCTGCCTGCGCTGGGAGGAGCTCTGATGGCCGACGCCCCTTTCCTCGCTGTCAAAAACCTGACCAAGCATTTTGCGCCGACAGCGTTCTCGCGCGGACCCGTCGTAAGGGCGTTGGAGGATATTTCCTTCGATATCAGGCGTGGCCAGGTGGTCGGCCTGGTCGGCGAATCCGGGTCCGGCAAGACGACGATCGGCCGCTCGGTGCTGCGTCTGATCGAGCCGACATCCGGCCAAATCAACTATGACGGCACCGACATCACCAGGCTGGGTGCCGCCCAGTTGCGCCGCCAGCGCCGCAAGATGCAGTATATTTTCCAGGATCCCTTCGCCAGCCTGTCGCCGCGCATGACGATAGGGCAGATCCTCACCGAAGGCCTGGACATTCAAGGCATCGGCAAGAAGTCCGAACGGCGGGCGAAGGCCGAGGAGGCACTTGCCGCGGTCGAGTTGCCGGTCGACGCCTATGACCGCTACGCCCATGAATTTTCGGGCGGCCAGCGCCAGCGCATCGGCATCGCCCGGGCGCTGACGCTCGAGCCGGAATTCATCGTCGCCGACGAGCCGGTCTCGGCGCTCGACGTCTCGATCCAGGCGCAAATCATCAATCTGTTGCGCAACCTGCAGCTCCGGCTCGGGCTGACCATGCTGTTCATTTCGCACGATCTGGCTGTCGTCGAGTACATCTGCGACACGGTCATCGTGCTCTATCTCGGGCGCATCATGGAGGTTGCGCCGGCGGCCGAGCTTTATGCCCGGCCGCAGCATCCCTACACGCGCGCGCTGCTGTCAGCCATTCCGTCGCTCGATCCGCTGGCCAGGCAAGGCCGGCAGGTGCTCAAGGGCGATATTCCAAGCCCGGCAAACCCGCCGTCGGGCTGCGTTTTCCGAACCCGTTGCCCGTTTGCGCTGGAGGCTTGCGCCGGGGCTGTACCGCCGCTGAGGGCGACAGCCGAGGGCCATCTGAAGGCCTGCATTCGCGACGACATCGCTTAGGTTTTTTGCCCTGTGCCTACGGGAGAACTTGGGCGAGATGGACAAGGTCGTCGGCCACAAAGTCCCAGCTCTCAAGAGGCGAGAGATCGGTCGTCTGCGCCGGGCCATGCTCTTTTGGCCGAGCAATAAAGGCGGTTCCGAGACCGCACCTTCGTGCCGCAGCCAGGTCGTCATTATGCGCGGCGACCAACACGGCCTCCGCAGGTCGCACCCCCAGGATCTCCACTGCGCGGAGATAAGCCTGCGGCGCAGGCTTATAGGTGCCGAACACATCCGAGCCAAGGACGGTGTCCCAAGGCAGGCCGGCGCGCTTGGCCATATCCAGCAACAGCCGGGTGTTGCCTCCCGACAAGGGCGCGATGATGAAGCGCTCCCTTAGCCTCGCAAGGCCTTTCAGCGAATCGGGCCACGGCTCCAGCCGGTGCCAGGCGAGGTTGAGTTCCTCAAGTTCGGCGGTCGGCAGCTCGGACGGGGCCAGCCCGAACTGGACGAGGGTGGCGTCCAGATTCTCCCTGTTGATCACGTCAAGTGAAACGAAAGGCCGGTGCCCCGTCCGCACCGCCTCGGTCGAGGCGTCATAGCGCGACGCCCACGCATCGGCGAATTCACCGGGATCGACCTGCTGTACACCATTTCGCGCGAGGAAGGCGCCGGCCTCCCTTGCGATACCGCTGCGCCAATCAACGACGGTTCCCAGAACATCGAAGAATAGGACTCGAGTGGCGGTCATATTGAGCTTTCCGGTCGGGTTGCGGTGGGTGTCCTGCCGCATCAGTCGCGATAGGACGGATCGACGTCGTCGAGCTGCTGATCAGATAGTCGAAATGTTTAAAAGCCTGATCGCGAAGGTGGTTCCCCCGGGCTCATTGAAACGTCGTCGACACCAACCCATATGCAATGCGCGTCGGATGTTTCCTCCCATTCGTCCGGCGCGTTCCCCTCTGAAGGTTTTCGACCTTCACATCTGGCCGGGCTTTGCAGCCCGGCCTTTTTTTGCGGGGTAAGTGAGCGAGCCGAGATCATGGCGCAGGGGTGCCCAGCGTATCGATGCGTTTCGCCAGCGCCGCGGGATCGCCAAGCACGCGCAGCGTCTTCAGCCGAGCTGTGCCGCCGGCGGCGATCGAGACGGCCGATGCCGGCACGCCAAGCGCCTTAGCTACCAGCCTTTCCAGCGCTCGATTGGCGGCTCCGTTTTCCGGCACGGCGCGGACGCGGGCTTTTAGATAGCTTCGCCCATCCACCGATGTTTCGATGCCCTCCAGCCTGTCCATCGCCGCTTTCGGCGTCAGCCGGACGAACAGGTCGATGCCGTCGGCGCGCGTGCGGAACGGCGCACTCATGGACGCCCTGGGCTCAGACGACCAGCGAAAGCACGGTGGTGAGCAGGAACTGCCGGATGAAGAACAGGATCAGCAGCAGGATGATCGGCGAGATGTCGATGCCGCCGAGGTCGGGCATGAAGCGGCGGATCGGCCGAAGCGCCGGCTCGGTCAGCCGATAGAGCATGTTGCTGATGGTGTCGACGAACTGGTTGCGCGAGTTGACGACGTTGAAGGCGTAGAGCCAGGAAAATATCGCCGAGGCGATGATGATCCACCAGTAAAGGTCAAGCGCCATGACAATGGTCTGAATGAGGGCGATCATGCCGGTCTCCGATTGTTGCCGACATGTAGCCACTGTAGGTGAAAGCGGCAAGAGCCGCCTTCCGCCGCATGGCGAAGCCGGACGAACGGCCGAACGGCATTTCGGCAGCACGCGCAGCCTTGACAGGAAACCGCAGCGGCCGATAAAAGCCCCATCCGCTGGACGGGGCTGTAGCTCAGCTGGGAGAGCGCGTCGTTCGCAATGACGAGGTCAGGAGTTCGATCCTCCTCAGCTCCACCAGCGGATTTTTTCGCACCCTTTGCCTGGATGAATTCCAAGGAAATCCTCCTTGGCTTCACGGCGTCTCTCAGATGAAGCTCGCGAACGCATTGCAGCCTGCTGGCGGCTTGGCACTATCGTTGCCGGGTGGATTCACATCGGCGACGTAAAGACCCTCTACACCAGTAGCGTATGCGGCCTATTGCCACTGCGCCTCGTCCTTGCCAGACTTGGTCCGTCTTCAAAACCGAGGGGAATTCACCATGACCAGCGCGACAAGGCGTGATTTTGTAGGTCTTACAGGAATGGCAGCGACTGCCCTGGCCGGTGCTGTTGCAACACGAGCTACCGCTGCGGAAAGCGACGTATCGCCATCGTTCGATGAGGTTCTTCAAGAGTACAATCAAAACAACACAGAAAGGACTAGATCAAAGCTGGCGATCTATGTGGTGCTTTCTCATCTGCACGCCAGCCTCGAGGACGAATTTAGTGACCTTGGGCTAGAGCTGCCTTTAGGAAAAAAGGCCTTGCCATCGAATCTGCCGGCCAATTTCGAGGACGCGCAGGTTGCACCCCTTCCTTGGCTCTTCAAGCCCTCGGAAGTTACCGACCACGAACGAAACGGCTATGCGGCGATTGCAATGCGAATGAACGCAGTGATGGCAAGACACACCGCCGACGTGAGTGTCGGGGTTTCGCATATCATGTCGCACAAGGGATAACCGCGACCTTGCCGGCGAGCACGGCACGTCAGGCGAGCACAACGCCGGCCGGCGATTTGTTGTTGCGGGCGAACCGATTACCTGTTTTCGCGAGGCGACTGCGCTGCGAGAGTCCTCACAATGGATAAATCCTTCCGGGACGCGCCGCGCGAGATAGCAAAGCTCTCGGCACCCCGGCCAGTGGGAATTGTCAGCCGTCCGCGCGTAGTGGCGCTGCTTTCGCAGGCCCTCGACAGTGGTGCATGCTGGCTGGCTGCGCCTGGTGGATACGGCAAGACGACCGCGGTGATCGACTTTCTGGAACACGGCGGGCTGGAACAAGGCGGCCTGAAGCAAGGCGAATCGGCGTATAACTGGTATCGGGTCGACACCGAGGACCAGGACGTTGCGCGCCTTTTCCACTATCTGACGCTGTCACTCGACGGCAGGCATGCCGGCATGCCGGTCTTTGGTCCGGAATATGCCGACAATTCCGACGATTTCGCGCGGCTGTTCTTCCGCACCTATTTCTCGCGGCTTGATCCGGGCACGATCCTGGTCCTCGACGATCTGCATCGTGCCGATGCGCCAGGCTTTCGCCAGACGCTGGCGATCCTGTTGCGCGAACGCCCCAACACCGTCCGCTGCATCTGCACATCGCGGATGCTGCCCGAGGGCGATGTCGCCGACCTCGTGCTGTCGGGACAGTTGCCGGTGCTCAACCAAACGCTGCTGGAGTTTTCGCCTGCGGAGGCTCGCAACCTCGTCACCGCCCGCTCGCAATCGCCGTCCGAGGTCGGCGACATTTCGGAGGCGCGCGGCTGGGCGGTGGGCCTTCTCCTGCTGGCCAACGCCGGAATGTACTACCCGCTTTCGCAGACCGGCCTTGCCGGAGGCGCCGGCCTTCGGGAGATTGTCGGACGTTATTTCCTGCGCGACATCGCGCCGGAGGACCAGGATCTGCTTATCAGGCTCAACGTTCTGCCGGAGATCAGCACGGAGCTTGCCGATGCGTTCCTGGGCTCGCCGCAGGCTGCTCGCCTGCTGGTGCGGCTGCAGCATCGCCAGCTGCTGATCACGCGCGACGGTCCGGGCGGCGCCGCCTTCCAGCTGCATGACTTGTTGCGCGAATACCTTGCCGGCCTACTGGACCGGCGCGTGACGGAAGCGGACCGTTCCAGGCTGCGCGAGCAGGCAGCAAAGGTCCTGCACGAGGCAGACAAAACCGACGCGGCAATCGTGCTGGCGTTGCAGGCGGGCGCCTGGCCGCTGGCACGCCAGCTCATTCTGGAGTGCGCTAACGGCGTTCTCTCGCAAGGGCGCAGGGCCAGCTTCGTCGAATGGTGCAACAGGCTGCCCCCCGACCAGATGGACGGGTGGGTCCATTATTGGCTGGGCGTCGCCTTCGCATCGGACGATGCGAAGGCCGAACCGCACTTCTCCAAGGCATGGCAAGCATTCGAGAACACCGACATGCGCGGCCAATGCCTGACGGTCGCGCGGGCGGTCGTAGTCAAGACCGCCAGCTGGCGTACGCATGAGGGGCTGGCGGATTGGACGCGCCGAGCCTCACAGGTTCTTGCCAAGGGATTGCCGGAGTTGGATCCGGAGGAACTCATGATGGTCAGGCTCGGCATCCTGCGGGCCGTCGATTTCGCCGAACCTGGCGAATTCGACGCCCATGACGCGAAGCGCCTCGTGAATGATATCCAGCAGCGCCTGACACATCTGCCGATCGAGGATTCGGTCGAGTTGCGCCTGCTGGCAAGCGAAGCGCTCATCGACTACGCAACCTCGTCGGGGCAGCGCGACATTTTTGCCAATGCCGTGGACAGCGTTGCCGCCGATCTCGAACATCCGGATATCCCACCGCTGGTGCTCGGCATGTGGCTGGTGTCCTTTGGCTCGGCCAGCGGCCGTTACTTCCCGTATTCGCGGCGCGGTTTTGTCTATGCCTCGGCCGAGGATGCGTTGCGACGCGCAACGGCGATAGGCGAGCAGCACGCCTTACGGGGCGTCGAGTTCAGCGCCCTCTATCAGCTTCAATTGCTGATGAAGCTTCACAACAGGTTCTCGGAATTCAATGCGCTTGTCTCCCGGCTGGGCGAGATCGCGGACAGCAGGTTCACAACCCAGGTCGCTGTAGTCGCCGACTGCCACGCGGCGATGCACACCCGCAACGGCGACTTCGTCAAGGCTTATCTCGACTGCGATGCCTTCATGGATGCGATCGAGCGGGCGAATGAGCCGATGATCGAACGCTGGCCGCATTACGTTACCAAATACCAGGTCCTGGTGGCCGATCGGCGTCCAGCGGAGGCCATTGCGCTACTCCAGGAGATCGTCGAAAGGCTGAGCGGCGGCCCTCGCCAGCGCGTCGAACTCAACATTCTGGCCGCTCAGGCCCTGGAGCAGAAGTGGAACGGCGGCGCGTCCTATGGCAGTCGTCTGGCTGAATTCATGGAGGCGTTGCGCCAGGTCAACCCCTCCGCAATCCTGCTCAACCTGCCGGACCTATTGGCCGATCTGGTCGCCGATGCGCTGGAGCGAAAGATCGACATCGATCTCTGCCGCCGCGTCGTTCGGGCGCGATATCTGGTCCCGCCCGCTGGCCGACCCGCCCAGTGGCCTTGGCCGCTCAGGATCCACTTGATGGGAGGCTTTCGCCTCGAAATCGATGGCGCCGAGGTCGCGCCCGGTGCCAAACCTACCCGCGCGCTCGACATATTGCGCATTATCTGCCTGTCGAGGGACCAGGTCTGTTCGGTGGAAACCCTGCAGGATTGGCTCTGGCCCGACCTCGACGGCGACCAGGCCAAAGCGGCCTTGGAGCAGGCGCTGCATCGTCTGCGCAAATTGCTCGGGCAAGGCGAACTCGTGACGCTGAGAGAAGGCCGTTTGCGGCTCGCTGCCGACAAGGTCTGGATCGATCTGCAGGATTGGGAAGACCGGCTGAAACCCGTTCTGTCGGGCCAAAGAGACAGCGCAATCGAGGAGCAGGAGATGCTGCTGGAAAGCTTTGTCGGCCCGCTTTTCTCGAATGGCCCGACGCCCGCCTGGTCGAACGCCGCGGCCGACCGGGTGCGGGACGGGTTGGTGGAGCTTGCCGTGCGGATCGCCAAACACTGGCAGAGCCAAGGCAACGCAGATCGGGCACGCCAGGCGTGCCGGCGTGCGCTCGATTTCTACCCGGAATCGGCCAAACTCCATGGCACGCTCATCCAGGAGAGCCTCTCCAGGAACGACCATGCCGGCGCCATCGAGGATTACCGGCGCTATGAACGCGCGCTCGCTTCGACCGGCGATGACGAGCCCTCGCCTTTGCTGCGTTCGCTCGTGCGCCCGTTTCTCTAGACCGGTTCATCGTTTCACGGAAACGCCGAACCGCTCTATCTCTTTATTTTTGCGCAATTCCGGACGGAAAACCGTTCCACACTTTTCCTGGAATTGCTCTGGCGCAGCTCGGAACTCCGTAAGCCGTCCGTAAGTCGCGGTCTGGGAACCTCGGCCCGTCGATCAAAACCGATCGCCGGAGGCCTGAAGCCCCCGATACCAACACTCACAGGAAGGAAAAGGTCATGCCGTATACTGCCAGAGCAACTTCGAGAGTGCGTGCCGGCACCATCCGCGCTGGAGCCACAAGACTTTCCGACCAGCTCAGGATCGGGCCTTGGTCGCTCCTCTCGCCCGAAGCTGTCATACAGCAAAAGTACAACTCCCTTGGAGGCGCCGGCTTCGCCGAGATCGACAGGAAGGACACTGGAAAAGCCTGGTATCTCAAGAACGGCTCATGCATTTGCTACAACGATGCCATGCACAACGCCTTTGAGATCCATGGCGAAATCTACAGGAAGTGGATTGCGCTTGGCGGTCTCGCGTGGGGCATTCCCTGCACCGACGAAACCGGAACTCCCGACGGCGTCGGCCGATACAATCACTTCAACAACAATACCGCTTCGATCTACTGGACACCGAACACCGGTGCTCAAGCGATTTGGGGGGCAATTCGCGGCAAATGGGCAGCAATGGGCTGGGAGCGCTCGGTTCTCGGCTATCCGGTCACCGACGAAACCGGAACTCCCGACGGCGTCGGGCGCTACAACCATTTTGCCAATGCCGGCTCGATCTACTGGACACCGAACACAGGAGCCAACGTGGTGTACGGCGACATTCGAAAGAAGTGGGAAAGCTTGGGCTGGGAACAGTCATATCTGGGGTACCCAACGACCGACGAGACCGAATTTGCCGACGGTGGCCGTGCCAATCTGTTTGAAAACGGCGGCATATACTGGTGGCCCGACACCGGCGCGATCGACCTTCGAGACGTCGTCGTCCACTATACCGGCCTCCATTGCTTCGGCGAGACCGACTGGGATCAGGGGCCGGGTGGTGCGGACGAGCCCTATGTCATCGTCAGCGTGGCAACGCCGCAGATCGCCGACACCAAGCGCAGCCAGGTCTATGGCGACGTCGATGCGGGAGATACGAGACCCGACCTGATGGAGGTCTATCGAGGCAAGCCCTACGGCATCAATATCGGTACGGTGCTGATGGAAAATGATTTCGGCGATCCGAACAAGTACAAGGACGAAGTGCAGAAGGTCGTGATGGGCGTCCATACGGCGGGTACGCTGGCTTTGGGCCTCATTCCGGTGGCAGGACCTATCATTGCCGCCATAGCCGGCCCGGCCCTGGAAACCTTGATGCCATCGATCGGCGGCGCCATCAGCGATCTCTTCGATTGGGGCGATGACAGGATCGGGAGCGCGACAGTGACCATCTCCGCAAAGCAGATGGTGTTGCTCGCGGCACGTACGAACAATACCACCTTCAGCGGGATTGGGTTCAAAGTGGAAACGCCCCTGATTTCCGGCGACGGGGCGTCCTACAAAGCCTATTTTGGCTTTGTGCCTGCCTAGGCCAGTCGGCTCGGCAAAAACCTTCGCCGAGACAATCAAACTTACCAGCCCCGCCTTCCATTGGCGGGGCTGCCACTTCGCGACTGAGAGTTTCCGTAGCGGTCGTCGCAAGGCGCGATCCGGATGCGGCAGCGGCCGATCAGCATAGCGGGCAAGCTGTCGTTGCCTACCCCGCACAGCCCGTAGCGCCGACATGAACGCGGCTCCTTCGGCCGGAACGATGGAGACCGCATTAAGTGCAGTCACCTCAACGACGCGGCCGCAGCCAACGAGGCCGAGCGGGACCGGCGGAAACCGGATCAGGCGGTGCGCAACCCGCCGCCATGACAGCCGAGATCAATCAGGATGGAAAGAGAACGGTGACAAGAGCGGGCATGCATCACACCAGCCCGCGCTTGGCCATCATTGCTTCCGGTGAAGGCATCTTGCCGCGGAAGGCGGTGTAAAGTTCTTCGGGGTCCTTCGAGCCGCCGGCGGCGTAGATGTTCTTGCGCAGCCGCTCGGCCAGCGCCGGGTTGAAGGGATCGCCTGTTTCCTCGAAGGCGGCGAACGCGTCGGCGTCGAGAACTTCCGACCACATGTAGGAATAGTAGCCGGCCGAATAGCCATCGCCGGCAAAGATATGGCCGAAATGCGGGGTGCGGTGACGCATGGCGATGGTGTCAGGCATGTTGAGTTTTTCGAGCGTTTCGCCTTCGAAACGAAGCGGCTGGTCCGGTGCATCCGGCCGGGCGTGGTAGGCCATGTCGACCAAAGCCGAGGCGGTGAACTCGACGGTGGCGAAGCCGGCGCCGAAGGTGCGCGCCGCCAGCATCTTGTCGACCAGCGCCTTTGGCATCGGCTTGCCGGTCTTGACGTGCAGCGCATGCTTTTCCAGCACCGCCGGCACCGTCAGCCAGTGTTCGTAGAGCTGCGAGGGCAGCTCGACGAAATCGCGGCTGACCGAGGTGCCAGCGACCGATGGCCAGGTAACGTCGGTTAGCATGCCGTGCAGCGCGTGACCGAATTCGTGGAACAGGGTCTTGGCCTCGTCGACCGACAGCAAGGCTGCCTCGCCGGCCGGCGGCTTGGCGAAATTCATGATGTTGTAGATGACCGGCTTGGAGCCATCGCCAAGCTTGTAGCCGGATTTCAGCGCGCTCATCCAGGCGCCGGAGCGCTTCGAGGGCCGCGCGAAATAGTCGGCGAGGAACAGGCCGCGCTCGCTGCCGTCGGCATTCTTCACGACGAAAACACGTGAGTCCGGATGCCAGGTGGCAATGCCCTTCTTTTCTTCGAAAGAAATGCCGAACAATCGTGTTGCCACGTCGAAACAGGCGTCGATGATGCGGTCGAGCTGCAGGTACGGCTTCAGCTCGGCCTCGTCGAAGGCGAATTTCTCTGCGCGCAGCTTCTCCTGATAGAAGCGCCAGTCCCAGGCGGCGAATTTCTCGTTGCTGCCGGCCTCGGCCGCCAGCCGCTGCAATTCGGCCTGGTCGCTTGCGGCCTTTTCCACCGCCTTTTCCCAGACTGGATCGAGCAGCGCGTGCACCGCCTCCGGCGCCTTGGCCATGGTGTCGTCGAGCTTCAACGCGGCGTAGGAAGCGTAACCGAGCAGCTTCGCCTTTTCGGCGCGCAGGCGCAGCATGTCGCGCACCACGTCGGTGTTGTCGGTAGCGCCGCCATTCTGGCCACGCATGATGAAGGCGCGGAACGCTGTCTCGCGCAGGTCGCGGCGCTCTGAGAAGGTCGAGAACGGCTCGTAGATCGAACGCGACAGAGTGACGGCGTAGCGGCCCTTCTGGCCGCGCATCTCGGCGGCTTCCGCCATCGAGCTTTTCAGGAATTCCGGCAGGCCGGCCAGGTCTGCGTCGTCGAGGAACAACGCCCAGTCGCGCTCGTCGGCAAGCACGTTCTGGCCGAAATTGGTGCCGAGCGACGACAATTCCTCGTTGATCGATGCAAGCCGCTTCTTGCCTTCGGCGTCGAGCCTGGCGCCGGAGCGGACGAAATTTTTCCAGGTCTTTTCCAGCACCCGCAGCGTTTCGGCATCGAGCTTCAAAGCCTCGCGGCGCTGATAGAGATCGTCGATGCGGGCAAACAGTCGCTCATTCATCGAAATCGCCGAGTAATGCCGCGACATCTTTGGCGAGATGTCGCGCTCCAGCGCCTGGATCGCTTCATTGGTGTGGGCGCCGGCGCGGCACCAGAAGATCGAGGAGACATGGTCGAGCGCCTCGCCGGCAAGCTCGAGCGAGGCAAGCGTGTTTTCGATCGTCGGTGTCCCGGTGTTGCCGGCAATCGCCTCGATCTCGGCCTCATGCGCCTTGAGGGCCTCATCGAAGACCGGAGAAAAATCACCGTCGCCGATGCGCGTGAAATCGGGCAGGCCGAGCGGCCCTTGCCATGCGGTCAGCGGATGAGCGGCGAGGTCGACGGTGGACGGCATGGGCAAACTTTCGCTGAGTGGCGGGAGAAGATGGATCGTCACCGATGTAAGGCGCCGGCCGGTTGCGCGCAACAGCGGGTCCCGTTCATGGTTCCGTCAGTAGCCGTCGCAGTTTTCGGCGATCGCGGCTTGCGAACTGGCGGTGATCTGGTCGTTGGCGACCGCAAAGGTCTCCTGCATCAGCATGTCGTTGCTGGGAAAATCATAGCAGGCGATGACAGTGGTGACGCCGCCCTCCGTCTTCTCGATCCGGTGGCGGATTTCGGCCCCGGCGACGGCGCCCTGCCACTCGGCGATCGAGGCGATGAATTCCTGCTTGCTTTGCACGACGCCGAGGTCGTCGAGCTTGATGCGGACGTTGTCGGCAAGCAGGTCCGACAATTCGGTGCGGTCGGCGACGAGCAGTGCCGAATACCAGCGGTCTATGATCGCGCTATCGTCGGCACGGGCGACATTTGCCGAGCATAGCAGTGCCGCCGCCGCGAGCGCGAACCGAGCTCGCATCATGCCTCGTCTCCTACTCCGTCTCCGGCCGCTCGAAATCGCTGGTTTCCTTGTTCATCACCCAAAGCTCGCCGGTCGAAATATCGAACCAGGCACCGTGCAGCGATAGCCGCCCCTTGCCTTCGAGGATCGAAACACAAGGGAAGGTGCGCAGATTGGCAATGGAATAACGGATCGAGATGCGCTCCAGCGCCGTCTGGCGCTCGGTCGCCGTCATGAAGGTGCTGGACGATACGGTCTCGGCCGCAGGTGCGATCAGGCTCATCCATCTGCCGATGAAATCGCCCGGCGACAAGGGTGCGGCCGTGGTGTCGAGTGCCGCGCGGATGCCGCCGCAGCGGCCGTGGCCCATCACCACGATGTTCTTGACCTTGAGGCTCTGCACGGCAAATTCGAGCGCCGCCGATGTCGAGTGGAACTGATCGTCGGGCGCATAGGGCGGCACCAGATTGCCGACATTGCGCAGCACGAACAGCTCGCCGGGCCCGGCATCGAAGATCGCTTCGGGCGCGGCCCGCGAATCGCAGCAGGCGACGATCATCGTTTCCGGTGCCTGGCCCTCCCGCGCCAGCGAGCGATAACGGCCGCTTTCGGTGAGATAGCGGCCGCTCATGAAACTGCGGTAGCCGGTGAGAAGATGCTCGGGAAGATGGGGCATGGGCAGCGGTGGGAGCCTTTCCGGGTTGAAGGCAGCTCGGTTCAATCCCGAAAGGCTCTAGCGCATCGGCCCGAAAATCGGAACCGATTTTCGGAAGGCGAGGCGTGGTTTCAACGTGCCAGCCCGTACTTTGACACAGGTGAACGAACGCCGCCATTAATCGGGTTCAGAACCGCAGATTGGCGCCGGCACGCAGCAGAAGCCAGTAGAACAGGCCGGTCGCGCCAGCCGCCAGCAGCATCGCCAGGAAGAAGCCGCTGGGACTCTCGGCAAATGGCAGTCCGCCTGTGTTCATGCCGAAAATGCCGACGATCAGCGTGCCCGGCAAAAGCAGCGCGCTCATCACCGCCAGCGCCTTGAGGCTACGGTTCGATTCGTCGGCAAGCTCGGCGGCAAGCTCCTCCTGCAGCAGCCCTGCCCGGTCGTTGATCATGACGACCTCGCGGTCGAGCCGTTCAAGGCGCGCAGCAAGCCGGCGCAGAACTTCATGTGCGTCGGCGGAAAGGTTCCAGGCGGAACGGTCTTCACCCTGGAAAAGCGCTGCCAGGGCCGCGATCGGCCGATGCAGGGATACGGCAAGGCGGCGCACATCCTTCAGCTGCCGTCTTTCGTTGGCAAGCCGCTCGGTCACGAGATGATCCTCGACTGCATCGAGCCGCTTCGTCGCTGTAGCGAGCCGCAGGCTGGTGGTCTTGCAAAAAGCCATGACCAGCATTTCGAACAGCTCGAATGCCGTGGCCGGCCGCAGTCCCGCGGCAAGGGCAGTGTGCACTTCCTCCACCGCCGCCAGCGGATGCCGGCGGCCGGTGACCAGCAGCCGCTCGGAGACCGCAAAATGCAATCTGCCGATGGTCGTCGACTGATGGGCGATCTCGCCGTGCAAGTCGGCCGAAATGCCGTGGACGACGCCATTCTCATGCGCCAGCACTAGGCTGTCCTCATGTCCTTCGAGGATTGCATGAGCCGACGCCGGCAGCGCGCAGGCATGGCTGACCCAGGAATGGGCGCGCCGGTCGACAAGGTCGACATGCAGCCAGACCCAGCCGTCCGCTGAGGCGAGCGCGGCCTCTATGTCTCGGGGCGCCAGTGGTTCGGGAGCTTTGCCGGGAGCAGCATGATAGGCCCAGACCAGCCCGGGAGCATGATGCTGGTCGTCCGCGGCAAGCAATGTCAGATGCGATGCGTCATTCATGGCCGCCGCCGAAATAATGCACGTTCAGGCGATCAGGGCCGCGCCGGGGCCGGTGCCGCGACATTCTGGTCAAACCCTGCCCCCGCTCAGAACACCTGGCGGAAGATGACGAACAACACGAAGGCAAGACAGATCGAGACCGGAAGGGTCAGTATCCAGGCCATCAGCATGTTGCGCACCGTCGACCATTGCAGGCCAGAGCCGTTCGCCGCCATGGTGCCGGCAACGCCCGAGGACAGCACATGGGTGGTCGAGACCGGCAGGCCGAGATAGTCGGCCGATGCGATCGTCGCCATCGCGACAAGCTCGGCGGACGCACCCTGACCGTAGGTCAAATGGCTTTTGCCGATCTTCTCGCCGACGGTGACGACGATGCGCTTCCAGCCGACCATGGTGCCGAGGCCGAGCGCCAGCGCGATGGCGACCTTGACCCAGAGCGGGATGAACTTCGTCGCGTTGTCGACCGCCTTATGGTAGGTTGTCACCGCCTTCAGGTCGTCTGCCTCCATCGGCAGCAGCTTCTTCCTGTCGATCAGCTTCAGCGCATCACCGATAAGATAGATGTTGTTGCGGGCGTTGCTGACCAGAGTTGTCGGCAGCTTTTCCACGGACGGATAGGGCGACAACATGGCGCTGGTGTCGTGGATGAAGCTCCGCAGGGCAGGCGTGGTCTCGTCCTTCCAGGTCTTGGTGCGAACGGCGTCGCCGACCACGATTGCCGCATCGGTCACGGCGATGCCGGGCTTGACGTATTTGCCGAGTACCGTTTCGACCTGCGTCGCCGCCGATTTGTAAGCTTCGAGATAGTTCACGTCCGGTGTGCGGTTGAGCGCGAAGGCGGTCGGCACGACGCCGATCAGGATGAGCATGATGAGGCCCATGCCCTTTTGCCCGTCATGGAGCCGTGGGCAAAGCTGACGCCGGTGCAGGTGAAGATAAGCAACGCCCGGATCCACAGCGGCGGCGGCGCGCTCGACTTGGGCGCCTCGTAGAGCTCGCGGTTCCTGACCAGCAGCTTCATCACCAGAAGCAGCAGTGCAGCCAGGCCAAAACCGACCAGCGGCGAGATCAGGAGCGACAGGCCGACATTGGACGCCTGCGACCAGTCGACGCCGCTGGTGACGGAGCCGGCCGGGGCCATGAACTGGTTGGCGAGACCGACGCCGATGATCGAGCCGATCAGTGTGTGCGAGCTCGAGGCAGGCAGGCCGAGATACCAAGTTCCGAGATTCCACATGATCGCCGCAACCAGCAGCGCGAAGACCATGGCCAGTCCGGAGCTCGATCCGACCTGAAGGATCAGCTCGACCGGCAGCAGCGATATGATGCCGAAGGCGACCGCTCCGCTGGCGGTGAGCACGCCCAGAAAGTTGAAGAAGCCGGACCACATCACTGCAAGCTCGGCCGGCATGGAATGCGTGTAGATCACCGTTGCCACCGCATTGGCAGTGTCGTGAAAACCGTTGACGAATTCGAAGCCGAGCGCGATCAGCAGCGCCAGCCCAAGCAGGATCCACGGCACCGCGACGGTGCTGGTCAGGTCCTGGCTGAGCGCGTAGCCGACATAGGCAAGGCCGCCCAGAATGATGACGGCAAAGGCCGGCAGAAACCATTTACCGGTGCCGTTTGGCCGGTCAAGCGGATGCTCCGGCCTTGGAATTCCTGCCTCGCTTGAAACAATATCGACCATACCCCACTCCTCCTGCGTTGCAGCAAAGAATGGGAGGACGCTATGTCGGCACGATGAAGCCTGTGTGACGGCGGGCACTTTGGGTTGACGCAACGGGCGATCGACGCGACCGAGGCAATTGAACCCGGCCGGCGTAGACTATTCCGCGATCTCCAGCAGGGTCGATATCAGCAGCCGGCGCTCTTCGGCGGAGAGAATGTCCGAATCGAACAGGTTCATGCTGCGAAGCCCTTCGATGGCGAGATAGCAGACCAGCAGCGCCTTGAGGTTCGGCGTTTCCTGCTTCAGCCGCTCGAACAGCTGCCGCCTGAACGATTTTATCGGCGTCAGGAAATCGGGATCCTCGGCAATCGCCGAAAATATCCAGGACGCCGACGGTTTCGATTCCTCGGCATGCTCGGCCGACAGCTTGATATAAGTTGCAAGCGGGCTTTCGCCGTTGATGCCGGCCGTGCGGGCGGACTGCAGTGCCTGCTCGAAGGCGCGCAGATAATCCTCCACCAGCGCCTGCATCAATTTCGCCTTGGTCGGGAAATTGTAGAGAAGACCACCCTTCGACACGCCGGCACGGCTGGCGACCGCATCCAGCGACAGGCTGCCAGGGCCTGTCTCGCGCGCCACGGCGGCGGCGGCGGCGAGAATTTTTTCGCGCGAATTTGCTCTGCGGACCTTCATCAAGCGTTCCCCATTCATTAGCTTAGGCGGAATTGACAAGACCGTCCAGACGGTACAGTAAGATCGCCGTCATTTGAAATTGGGACCAGTCACAGGTATGTGTTCCGGTCATCCGACTGTTATGCTGGGCCATGGCCGAGGGACTGTTCGTGATCAAGCGCTTCATCATCGCCTTCATTCTGCTCGTGCTGGTGTGCGGCGGCATCGTCGGCTTCAACCTGTTTCGCGACAATGCGATCAAACAGTTCTTCGCCACCATGAAGCCGCCGGCCGCGACCGTGTCGACGGTCATCGTCAAACCGATGTCGTGGACGCCCGGCATCGAGGCGATCGGCACTGTCAGTGCCGTACGCGGCGTCGACCTGACGGTCGAAACTGCTGGCATCGTCAAGGACATCCTGTTCCATGCCAATCAGAAGGTCGCCGCCAACGCCGTGCTGCTGCAGCTCGACGATGAAGTCGAGCGAGCCGACCTCGTGGCATCGAAGGCGCAAGCCACATCCGACCAGACGACGCTGATGCGCGCTCTTGAGCTGCAGAAGCGCGGGGTCGGCACCGACGCTACGCTCGACACGGCGCAGGCAGCAGCATCGGTCTCCGCAGCGCAGGTAAACAAGCTGCAAGCGGTGCTCGACCAAAAGCAGTTGACGGCCCCTTTCAAGGGTACCGTCGGTATTCCGAAAATCGACCTTGGCCAGTATCTCACACCCGGCACCGCTGTGGTGACCTTGCAGGACATGGATACGATGCGTGTCGATTTCACCGTGCCGGAGCAGCAGCTTCCGCAGCTGAAGATCGGACAGACGGTGCGGTTGGGCGTCGGCGGCGGCGACATGCCGTTCACCGGCAGCATCCGCGGCATCGATCCGAAGATCGACCCGACCAGCCGGCTGGTGACGGTGAGAGCGGAGGTCGGCAATCCCGAAGGCAAGCTGACGCCCGGTCAGTTCGTCCAGGTGCGCGTCGAACTGCCCGAGGAGAACGACGTGCTGGCGCTGCCGCAGACGGCGCTGACTTCCAGCCTGTACGGCGACTTCGTCTTCGTGGTGCGCCCGGCCAAATCCGCCGAAGCCAACGGCGCGGCGCCCGAGGCAAAGCCGGAAGACAAGCCGGCTGCAGATGCTGCCAAGCCCGCAGCCGAAGCACCCGCGGCAAAACCCGACGAAAAGTCGGCTGCTACCCCAGCCAAACCGGCAGCGGAAGAACAGAAGCCGCAGCTCGTGCTAGCCCAGGTGTTCGTCAAGCCAGGCCGCCGCAACGCCGGCCTGGTCGAGATTCTGGAGGGCATCGCGCCCGGCGACGAAGTCGTTACCGCCGGCCAGAACCGGCTCTCCAACGGCATGTCCGTTGCCGTCGACAACACGATCGATCCGAGCAAGCCAGGGAACCAGCAGGCAGCCCAGCAATGAGCTTTTCCGACCTCTTCATCCGCCGCCCGGTCCTTTCGACCGTGCTTGCCTGCATGATCCTGCTTCTGGGTTTCCAAGGCATCTTCAACCTTTCGATCCGGCAGTATCCAGAGGTTGAAGAAACGGCCATCACCATCACCACTGCCTATCCCGGCGCCAGCGCCGACCTGATCCAGGGGTTCATTTCCGCGCCGATCGCGCGTGCCGTCGCGTCGACCGAAAACATCGATTATGTGACATCGGCGAGCCGGCCGTCATCCAGCACCGTGACAGTGCAGATGAAGCTCGGCTCCGACCCCGACGTCGCGCTGAACGAAGTCTTGTCGAAGGTGCAGAGCGTTCGCGGCGATCTGCCGGACGAAACCAAGGACCCGGTGATCGTCAAGGGCACCGGCCAGCAGTTCGCGATGATGTACATCTCGATGCAGAACCCGAACATGACGCCGGAACAGCTCACCGAATATATCGAGCGCGTCGTGCGGCCGCGTATCTCGACGGTCGAAGGCGTCGCCGACGTGCAGATCTTCGGTGCAGCCGAATATTCGATGCGGGTCTGGATCGACCCGATCAAACTGGCGGCGCGCGGCGTGACGGCGGCGGAAGTGCTGGCCGCCATCAACGAATCGAATTTCCTTTCCGCGCCCGGCGACACCGAAAACGAATATGTGGTTTCTTCGATCACCGTTCGCTCGACGCTGCAGACGCCGGAGGCTTTCGCCGCCCTTCCACTCCGGTCGAAGGACGGCAATGTGGTGAGACTGCGCGACGTGGCCCGCGTCGAACTCGCCGCGGCGAACACCGACACCAGGGTCAGCTTCAACGGCAAGCCCGGCATCTTTCTCGCTATCTTTCCGACGCCGGCCGCCAATCCGCTGACCACCGCGGCGGCAATCCACAAGATTGTGCCGACCATCCAGGAGACGCTGCCGCTCGGCATGACGATGGAGATCGTCTACGACTCAACCGAGCAGATCAGCGCGTCGATCGAGGAGGTATTCAAGACCATCGGCGAGGCGGTCGCCATCGTCATCGTCGTCATCCTGCTCTTCCTCGGCTCGTTCCGCTCGGTGCTGATGCCGATCGTGACCATTCCGCTGTCGCTGATTGGCGTCTGTTTCCTGCTGTTTTCAGTGGGCTATTCGATCAATCTTTTGTCGTTGCTGGCCATGGTGCTGGCGATCGGACTTGTCGTCGACGATGCCATCGTGGTGGTGGAAAACATCCACCGCCACATGGAGGAAGACGGCTTGTCGCCGATGCAGGCGGCGTTCAACGGCATGCGCGAGATCTCGTCCGCCGTCGTCGCCATGACGATAACATTGGCCGCCGTGTTCGCGCCGCTGGCCTTCACCGGCGGCCTGACAGGCGCACTGTTTCGCGAATTCGCGGTGACGCTTGCCGGCTCGGTGGTGCTTTCGGGTGTCGTCGCCCTCACCATCACACCGATGATGTCGGCACGTATCCTGAGGTCCGGCTCGCACAGCCGCTTCCAGCGCATTGTCGACAATACGTTCGGGCGCGTCGAACACATCTATGAGCGGCTCGTCACCGGTTCGTTGAACTATCGCCCGGTGACGCTGATGATCGTCCTCGCGCTGGTCGCCACGACCGGTTTCATGTTCACCAAGACCTCGAGCGAACTGGCGCCGGAAGAGGACCAGGGTTTCCTGCTTTCGCTGGTGACCGCGCCACGGTACGCGACGTCGGACTATACCGAAACCTACGTCAATCAGATACTCGGCCTGGTCAAGGATCTGCCTGAGACGCGGGCACAGTTCTCCGCGGTCGCCTTCGGTGGTGGCCAGACAAACAGCGCTTTCGTCGGCTTTGCGTTCAAGGACTGGGCTGACCGCACGCGCAACTCGAAGGAAATCCAGCAAGACATTACGGGCCGCCTGAGCAAGGTGGCGGGCGTCGAAGCTTTCGTCTTCGCGCCGCCGACGCTGCCCGGCTCCGGCGGCGGCCTGCCGATAACGATGGTCGTGCGCTCGACCGGCGACGCCTCGCAGGTGTACGAGGCGGCCGAAGACATCAAGAACAAGGCGCAGGCCTCCGGCCGCTTCATCGTCGTGCAGAATTCGATGACCTTCGACGCGCCGCAAGTGACAGTGACGATCGACCGCGATCGCGCCGCCGCGCTCAACCTGCCGATAGCCGACATCGGCCGGACGCTGACGCTCCTGGTCGGTGGCGCCGAAGTGGCGCAATTCGACCGCGAATCCAATAGCTACGACATCATTCCGCAGGTGCCGCAGCAATTCCGCGACAATCCCGAAAAACTGGGCGAGTATTTCGTGCGCAGCGTATCGGGCGAGATGGTGCCGCTCTCGGCGGTGGTGAAGATCTCGACCAACGCGTCGCCGGCCGCCATCGAGCAGTTCAACCAGCTCAACTCGGCGACGATCTCTGCCTTGCCGCGGCCCGGCATCACCACCGGGGATGGGCTACAGGCGATCGAGGACATTGCCAAGCAGAGCCTGCCCGACACCTTCTTCATCGACTATACCGGTCAATCGCGGCAGGAGAAGGAACAGGGCTACACGATCATCATCGCCTTCGCGGCGGCGGTGCTCGTCATCTATCTGGTGCTGGCGGCGCAATTCGAAAGTTTCCGCGATCCGCTGATCATCATGATGGCGGTGCCGCTGTCCATCTTCGGCGCGATCGTGCCGCTTAATGTCGGGCTCGGCACGCTCAACATCTACACGCAGGTCGGCTTGATCACGCTGATCGGCCTGATCACCAAGCACGGCATCCTTCTGGTCGAGTTCGCCAACCAGCAGCGTGAAATGCACGGCATGCGGCGGCGCGATGCGATCATCGCCTCGGCCAGGGTGCGGCTGCGGCCGATCCTGATGACGACGGCGGCGATGGCGCTCGGCGTGGTGCCGCTGATCATCTCCAGCGGCGCTGGTGCCGCGGCACGCTATTCGATGGGCCTGGTGATCTTCACCGGCATCCTGGTCGGAACCATGTTCACGCTGTTCGTGGTGCCGATGTTCTACACCTTTATCGCCAGCAAGGACCTGCCGCATCACGCCGAAAAGCCGGATCCGAAGCTGATGCCGGTAATGCCGGATTAGACTGCGCTAATTTCCGGCCCTTTCCTGGGAGCGACGAGAAGCATCGCTCATTTAACGATGACGATGCTGGTGTTGGCCGGGCCGAAGACCTCGACGAGCTGGTAGAAATCGGCGGCGTTGTCCGGATGCAGACGCACGCAGCCATGCGAGGCCGGCTGGCCGAGGCGCTTGATGGCGCTTGTCGCATGTACGGCGTAGCCGCCGCTGAAGAACACCGAATGCGGCATCGGGGCGTTGTCGTATTTCTTCGAGTACCACATTTCATGCATGCGGGTCGGCTTGAACGAACCGGTCGGCGTGACGTGCGTCCTGTCGCCGGTCGAGACCTTCCAGGCGAATGTCGGCCGGCCGTCGACCAGGATTTCCATGGTCTGCTGTGACAGTGATACACGCGCGACGATCTTGTTGGCGGCGGCGTGGGCTGCGCTGTTGCCGGCACTGACAAGCAAGGCAGTACCGGTGATCACGGCGGCAGCGATGTTGATGAGCTTGGCGGAAATGGCAGTGTACATGATGTCTCCCCTATTCTGCCGGTCGGGGCCGGCTCAATTCGATGACCGGCTTATCGGGGCGTCATGTTTCCAGCCGATTTCGCTACGTGCTCGTTTGTGTTTCGATTCTGTTTCCCCTGGTTAACAGAAAAGGTCCGTGCAAAGCAGCTTGCAGTTGCACGACGTCGTCATGACGGTGGCGTGTTTGCCTAGGCGGATCGGCCAAACCGCGGCGCGAATACGCGATTGCCTTTCGTTTGATAGGAATTCACCTGACTCCGAAACCGAGCTGCAACAAAGCGCAGCCTCGGCGGCATGATCCGGATACAGCGAACAGGGTAAGTTGACCTAACGAAAACAGCGGTCAACGAACGATCGGAAGCCAACACTGTTTTCGCTACGGTCTGGATTGGTCTGGACAGTTTCCAGCCTGCGCGTCGACCTGCTCAAGCCCCTCTGGCGGGGGCGGCTTAGGGCCGTTGAGGATGCGCGGCGCCTCCGGCAACTTGCAGCCGAGAGGACCGAAGGCCCGCGCCGCAACGGGGGGCTCCGCTGGCGGCGCGGGCGCTTCGGGGGTTCCCCTGAAGTGCCCGTAAATTCCAATTTTGAGGAACGAACAGGATGAAAACGAAATTCGCCGCTTCCATGCTTTCCGCGCTGCTTTACGTGCAGGGGCTGCTCGGCATTGCCGGCCTCGCCACCGTCCTGCTGAAGGAACGTGCCCATGCCGGCGAGGTCAGCACGAACAGTGACATGCTGTCCGGCCCGTCGCTTCTCGTGGTGCGCTGAAGAGCATCGGACCCCAAAGTGGAACGGTTTTGGGAAAATCGATGCTCAAGACAAAAGGGTGGCCGTCCTGCCTTCAATCGGTGAATTGCGTGGGCGGATCGAACCGGTAGCCCGCACCCCGTATGGTGGTGATGGTTTCGGTATCGAGCTTGCGACGCAGCCGCACGATGCGCGAATCGATCGACCGATCGAAGGCTTCGGCATTTTCGGCGGGCGCGGCGGCGATGATGTCGTCCCGCGTCAGCACCTTGCGCGGGCTGGCCAGGAACAGCCTGAGCAGCGCCACCTGCCCGGGGGACAGCTGTTCTTCCGTGCCCGAGCGGTGCATGACGATGGCCGATCGGAGATCGACGGTCGCGTTCTCCAGCACGATCAGTTCCCCGGCGCTCCTGCCGCGCCGAGCCAGAAGGCCGCCTACGCGAGCGGCAAGCTCCCTGACATTGAGCGGGCTTTCGACGACGTCGGCGGCGCCGAGTTCGAGCGCCAAAACCTTGTCGACCAGATCGGCCGGGCGGCAGATCAGGATGAAATCCGGTCCACCTTCGCCGCCATGTCGCCTGAGCAGGTCGCGCCCCTCTGCCTGGCTGACGCTGTCGCCGACAACCACGACATCGATACCCTTTTCCGAAAGCAGCGATTCGGCCTCCCACGGCTGTCGCGCCGCGCGGACGTCATGACCGCGCCGCTCGAGATGATCGGCGAGATCGGTCGCAATTACTTCAGCGACGGAAACAAGCGCGATAACGGATCGTGCAGCCATGTTTTTCTACTCCGCATACGGCAACCCAAGAAGAGTGCTGGACATCATGTTTATACCCAATCTACTTTCCGCTGAAAGCGGGAGCGAAAGCATCGTGCGGGCACGAATTGTCATTGTCGAGGACGAGCCCGACCTGAGGGATGCGGTCGCCGAGTATCTCGGCGCCAGCGGCTATGATGTGGCCACGGCCGAAAGTGCGGCGGCGGCGCGCGACCTTTTGGAAACCCAGTCCTTCCATCTGGCCATTCTCGACATCGCCATGCCGGGCGAGGACGGCCTGTCGCTCGGCCGCTGGATGCGGTCGAAAATGCCGATCGGCATCATCTATGCGACGGCGGCCGGTACCGCGCTGGACCGCATCGTCGGACTGGAGCTCGGCGCTGACGACTACATCGTCAAGCCTTACGAATTGCGCGAAGTGCTGGCCAGGGTGCGCAGCGTGCTGCGCCGCGTTCCGGAGCCGACCGAGCCACAAAAGGCCAAGGCTGAAACATCCGGCGGCCGCCGGTCCGTGAGCTTCGGACCCTTTCACGCCGATCTCGACGGCAGGCTCGTCACCGGCGCCAACGGCGCGGTCATCGACATGGCCAAGAGCGAGTTCGACGTGCTGGAGGTGTTCCTGACGCGCGCCAACCGGCTGTTGACGCGGGCGGCGATCTCCGAGGCGATCGGTTTCGTCGAGGACCCGGAGTCGTCCCGCGCCGTCGACATCCGCATCATGCGGCTGAGAAAGAAGATCGAGGCGGATCCGGCCAATCCGAAATTCCTGCGCACGGTGCGCGGCGAAGGCTATATCTTCTCGCTGCCAGTCGGGGAAAACAACTAAGGCCCGGCGGCTTGAGCAAGCCACGGCCAGGAAATGACGGCTGACCATGACGGCTGAAACAACACGCGCGGACATGCAGGGCGCCAGGCAGGGCGCGGCGATGGCGGCCGTGCATGTGGTTCGCCGGCTGCGCGAAGCCGGCGACTGGCAACGCGAAATGGAGGGTATTCTCCAGACGCTTTGCGAAGCCATGGATTGTCACCGCGGCATCCTGTTTCGCCTGCGCGAACTGCCCGGCCAGGGCTTCGCCCAGTCGGTCGCCGCTTATTGGATCGCTCCCCGGTTTGGCGGCGAACTGGCGTCACCGACCGTCATCATGCAGTCGGTCGTCGATTCGGACCCATTGCTGGAACGGCTGGCGGAGGACGAGCGTCAAGGCAAGATCTTCGCCGGGCACACACGCGATCTCGAAGGCTTTCTGCGGACCGATTTCGAAAAGCAGAACATCAAGTCATTCCTGTCGGTGTCGGTCTTTTCGCACGGCAATTTGTGGGGCACGCTGGCGGTCAACGACTGCATCCACGAACGCGAATGGACCGACCAGGAAGAGGCGGCGCTGCACATGGTGGCACTCGCCATCGGCGATGCCATCGAACGGTCGCCCTCCGACGCGCATGCCAGCGACGTCATTCGCCGCACCATGCTGCAGGCCTCTCTCGACGCCATCATCGTCATCGACGAGACCGGCTCGATCATCGAATTCAATCCGGCCGCCGAAAAGATGTTCGGCTATCGGCGCAGCGATATCCTCGGCAAGGACCTGCTCGACACGGTCGTGCCGGAATATTACCGCAAGGGCTATGCGTCCGGCGCCGAATACATGTCGGGCCGCGGCGCGCCGATGGTCGGCCAGCGGCTCGAAACGGTCACCCAGAACGCCGCCGGCGAGGTTTTTCCGATCGAGCTGACGGCAACCGAGATGCGGGTCGCCGATCGCCAGCTGATCTTCGGCTCTATCCGCGACCTGCGCGACAGATTGCGCGCCGAGGAGGAAATCAACCGCCAGCGCGAAAAACTGCACCAGAACGAGAAGATGGCGGCAATGGGCTCGCTGCTTGCCGGCGTTTCGCACGAGCTCAACAATCCGCTGGCCGTGGTTGTCGCCCAGTCGACGCTGCTGCACGAATTCGCCGCCGATCCGCAGACCAAGGTGCGCGCCGAAAAGGTGCGTGCCGCTGCCGAGCGCTGCGGCCGTATCGTCAAGAGCTTCCTGTCGATGGTCCGCCTGCACCCGGCCGCACAGGCCGAAACCGACCTCAACCAGGTGATCCGCGCCGCACTCGAAGTGACCGCCTATGGCGCACGGTCGAGCGGCATCATCATCGACACCGATTTCGCCAGCGGCCCGCTGCTGGCCATGGCAGATGCCGACCACGTGACGCAGGTGGCCGCCAACTTCCTCATCAACAGCCAGCACGCCTTGGCCGGCGTTGCCGGCGACCGTCGGATCAAGGTCCGGACGTTTCGCAGCGACCGCGGCAATCCCGGATTCTCGGTCGAGGACAACGGGCCAGGCGTGCCGGAAGCGATACGCTCACGCATATTCGAATCCTATTTCACCACCAAGCCGGTCGGTGTCGGTACCGGCATCGGCCTGTCGATCTCGAAATCGATCATCGAGCGGCACAATGGCAATATCTGGTTCGAGGAGGTTTCGCCGAGAGGTGTGCGTTTTGTCGTGCAGCTGCCGGCGATCGCTGCCGGCGCGGCCGCCGCCGGCGAAGCTCCGTCGCGGTCGAGCGGCTTGCGTCACGCGCTGATCATAGACGATGAGCCGGATGTCGCCGCGTCGCTGTCCGATATTCTGGAGCTGATGGGCATCAAGTCGCGGGTCGTGCCGGCCTGGGTCTCGGCCGCCGCGACGCTGAGCGGCCATGTGCCGCCGGACATCGTGTTTTCCGATTTGCGCATGCCCGGCACCAGCGGCATAGCCGCCTATCGCGAGCTACTCGCCGAAATGCCGGGTGTGGCGCGGCGCTTCGTGCTTGTCACCGGCGATCTGATCGGCGCGAAAGGCGAGATCGAAGCGCTGCCGGCGCAGCAGCGACCGCCGATCCTCGAAAAACCGTTCAGCACGCTGGATGTGCGCGGCGTGCTCTCGGCCATTGCCGAGCAGGCCGCTCTGGGCGGCTAGACTCCGCGATCTCGCCCCGGAAGAAAAAGGCTCCCGGCCGACATTGCGGCGGGAGCCTGACTGGAGTGCTGGAGGGCGCTCGCAAAAAAATCAAAAAACGTTCGGCGTATCAGCCAGCGGGGCGGCATTGGCGATCATGCGGACCGGTCGTGCCTTGCCCGACTGGGCAGCGATGACGCGTAGGCATTCCAGGCTCTCGGCGCCCCAGGCCTGCCCCTTGCAGGCAAAATCGATCTCCGGCATCGGCAGGCGCGCCGTCTTGGTGGTGGTCGTCGCGCCATCGATGAGGTTGGCCGGCGGGTTCAGTGAGGCGAAGGCCGGACCGACCGTCGGCGTCAACGCCATGCCGGCAAATGCGGCAGCCGCCAGCAGCATGAACATCGCCATTGGATGATCACTGGCGCGCTGGCGCAGCGCCAGCTTCGGGCGCCGGTCGTTACGCTGGGGACCCTGCTGGCGAAGGTCGGTATCGGTGATCTGGATTTTCGTACGCATCGTCGTTTCCTTCGGTCTTCTTCTTTTCTCTGTTGAAACGAACCTAATCGTACCTTGTAACCGGCCAACGATGATGAATTAACGATTGTGTAACCGGCATGAAACCAAGCCCGCAGCCATTCCTGGGCAAACCGATCAGGCGTAGCTGGCAGCACCGGTGGCATTCTCGTTTTCCGCTACCCACGGCACCAGATCCACGTCGCTTTTCCAGGCCCACAGAGCGTCGGGCGCTCAACACGTGTAAGGGGATTAACGTCTGGAATTCCCGGGATTTTCCCGGCTTCGATCATTCGGACTGGGCTCTCGAATCCCGCTCGATTTCCCGTAAAGAATTCGCCCCAGTTTCCCAAGCCATTGCATTTCAACGGAAAATATGCTTTTATTGAACGAGCATTCAATAAATAAAGAGCCTTTTATGAACCCGCATCTGCGTGACGTGGCAATCCCCAACGATTGGGATCGGCGGGGGCTGCCGGGCTGGAGCTATCATTCCGACGCCTTGCTCGAACTCGAGAAAGAGCACGTCTTCCGCAACCATTGGCAGATCGCCGGCCATGTCTGCGACGTGCCGAACGCCGGCGACTATCTGACGATGGATGTGGTCGGCGAGCGGGCGCTGATCGTGCGCGGCAAGGATGGCGTTGTGCGCGCCTTCAACAATATGTGCCGCCACCGCGGCAGTCGCGTCGTTGCCGACAGCCAGGGCACTTGCAAGAATGCGCTGGTCTGCCCCTTTCATGGCTGGGTCTACAATCTCGACGGCACGCTGCGCGGTGCTGCCCGCCCCCGTTCCTTCCCCGACCTCGACAAGACCGAATTCGGCCTGATGCCGCTCGAGCTCGAAATCTGGATGGGCTTCATCTTCATCCGTTTCCGCAAGGGTGGGCCGCAGCCATCGGTGGCCGAGCTGTTGAAGCCGATCGAAGCCGAGATTGCCCATTACGGCGTCGCCGAGATGGTGCCGTCCTGGGGCATCTGGACCCAAAAGACGCCGGTCAACTGGAAATCGGTGCGCGATGTCGACAATGAAGGCTACCACGTCGCCATGGCGCATCCGGCGCTGCAGGACCTTTACGGTGCGACCTATTTCGACGAGCCGTTCGTCAACGGCGTGTCGCGCTCGTTCGCCACCTACAATCCGTATGCCGGACGGCGCTGGAGCGTCGCGCAATACATCAAGCTCGCACCCGAGGCGAAGCACCTGCCGGAACACCTGCGCAAGGCCTGGATCTACTACGGCATCTTCCCGAACAACGCGCTGTCGATCATGCCGGAATCGGTGCAGTTCTATCAGGAATTTCCGCTGTCGACGGGTGAGACGCTGCTGCGCGGCGCCATCTACCGCTATAGCGACGAGACCAGGCGACAGGCGGCAGCCCGCTACCTATCCTACCGCATCGACCGCGACACGTTGGCCGAGGACGTACAGCTTTCGATATGGTCCAACGAATCCATGCTGTCCGAAGCCTTCGGAGGTTTTTACCTCTCCGATCTCGAATATGGCGTGCGCACCCACCACGACCATTTGCGCAAGCAAGTTCCCGTGCTCGGATTGGAGACCGCGCCCGAGGAGAAGGATATGTGGGCACTCAACGAGGCGCTCAGATCACGCTCCTGACGCATGCCGCCCAAAATGTTGGCCCTGGTCCTCAGGCCCAGATGGCGACGGGAATGCCGAAACGATCGGCGAGGGGCGGATCCGGAAACGGCATTGCCTCGCCTTTGACGATGCGGCCGGCAACCAGCATCATCGCAGCGGCATCGAGGAAATCGTCGGCGGCCGCGCCGCGCGGCGGCGTCTGGTCGAGAAAATCCTCGCTATAGCCATGCCGGGCAAGCAGCGCCTTGCGTTCGGCCATGCCGGCCGGATTGATGTTGCCCCTGATCTTCTTTGGCAGGCGCATCGCCCGGTCGCCGTTCAGTTTGCAGAAGGCAACTTCCGGATGCGATTCGAACACGCGGCTGCGTAGTTCGGGGCGCGCGATCAGCAGCGAATCGATCTCACGGATCTTGGCGAAGATGCCGAAGGCCTGGATCGAGACACCGCGCGGCGGATCTGAGGTCGTCTTGGCTACCTCACTTGCCTTGCGATGTGCGGCGTACCAGGCGTCGACCGTGGTGAAGGCTTCGATCTCCGCGTAGAGCGCGGCGCGGGAGGGGATGGCAAAGACACTGGACTGCCGGGCCCCAAGCAGCGGCCGCACCAGCGCCTCCGGGCCGCGACCGCCTCTTTGGGAGAAATCGGGCAGGCCGATTGGCATATCGACCGCTACCAACGAGTCGGCGGGCAGTCGGTCGAGCAACGCCGCGAAGCTTGGGAAAACGGCTGTCGACGGTGCCGCACCGGGATCGCGGCGGACGGCTATCCAGCCGGCCTTGCAACCGTCGACGCCGACAAGCACAACACCCCAGGGCATAACATCGTCGGGCGCAGCATCCTTGGGCGCATCATCCTGGGGCACGGCGTCTTCGGCCTGCTTCACGCCCGGCGGTCCCGTTCCGGATGCAGGAGATGGCGAAGCTGCACCATCGCCATCGGGTGCGACAGGCTCTGGGCATCGGTCTCGAGCTGCAACTCGTCGCCGCCGCGCTTGGCGGTCCGCGCCAGGATCTCGTAGACCGCCGCCGTGGTCGATTGCAGCGCCTTGGCGGCTGGCTGGCCGGACAGGATCCGCGCCAGGTAGACGGCCGCCGTTAGGTCGCCGAGCCCATTCGGCGGCTTGTCGATGAGCCGGTGTTCGGCAAGCAGTGCCTCTCTGCCGGCGAGCAGTAAATTGCCGGTGCCGCCGGCCATCGTCGCCGGCGCCGATGTGACCAGCATAGCCGGTGGGCCGGCCTGCAGGGCCGCAGCCATTGCCGATTTCAGGTCGGGCAGCGGCGCTCCGGCCATCCATTCCAGCTCGTAGCGGTTGGGCGTGGCGATATCGGCGATCGGCATCAGCCGGTCGCGCATGGCGATTGCGGTCGGCTCAGGTACGTAGAGCCCGCCCGAATCGCCCATCACCGGATCGCAGATATAGAGGGCGTCCGGCGTCTTCGCCTTCACTGCGCCGACCAGCGAAGCGACGGCTTCGGCCTGGCCAGCCTCGCCGAGATAGCCGGACAGCACGGCGCCGACCTCGCCCAGCCACGGCGCGCGCTCAAGGTCGGCCATCAGCGCCTTGAACTGGTCCAGCGGCGGCACGATGCGGGTGGCCCGGCCATGGCCCGGATGCCAGGGCAGGATGACGGTCGGTACCGCCCAAACCGGAAAGCCGAGCGTCTCCAGCGCAAAGACAGCGGCACGGTTGCCGACCGAGCCACGGGCGACATGGCTGGAGACGACGATGACCGCGCGCGGCGCCTCGGTTTTTTCGGCACTCATTGATTTTCCTAACTACCCCTGGTGACGAAAAGCACGAGCCAGATCAACAGGCCGATGGCAATAAGCAAGCCCGCTGCCCGACCGATGCGGGTGCCCCAATATTCGATCGGGTCCGACCGGTCGGCATCGGCCGCGGTGACGTGGTCGCGCGCGCCTTTAGTGGTTCGTGCAAGGAACGAGGTGCCCCCCGGGTCGGTCTCGCGCGCCACCCGTTCGATGATGCGGCGCGATTCCGCGTCGCTGTCGTGGCGTTTCGCCATGGTGATGTCCCGTTTTATGCCGAGCTTAACCCGTTCGCCTCGTCTGTCACAGGGCCCGACGGCGAATGGCAGAAACCAGTAACACTTCTCGGCCGAAGTCATTTTCTTACGCAAGGATTGTGCTAATGCTTCGCCTGCCAATGCTATCGAGGGGACTTATCATGCTTGCCCAGCGCCTTTCTTCGCCGCCAATCTTTCGTAATCTAGCTGCGTTCCTGGTCATGGCCGTCATGCTGCCGCTGCTTGCCGGCTGCGGCTACAACACCATTCCGACGGCTGAGGAAAACGCCAAAGCCGCATGGAGCGAGGTGTTGAATCAATACCAGCGCCGCGCCGATCTCATCCCCAATCTGGTCAACACGGTCAAGGGCTACGCCGCGCACGAGAAGGACACGCTCGATGCCGTGGTCGAAGCGCGCGCCAAGGCGACGCAGGTGACCGTGACGCCGGAAACGCTGAACAATCCGGAAGCCTTCAAGAAATTCCAGGACAGCCAGGCCGGCCTGACCAGCGCGCTGTCGCGCCTGCTGGCGGTGGTGGAGAACTATCCCGATCTCAAGGCCAACCAGAACTTTCTGGCGCTGCAAGCACAACTCGAAGGCACCGAGAACCGGATCACGGTCGCCCGCCGCGACTATATCCAGGCAGTGAGAGAGTACAATCTGACGCTGAGGACCTTCCCGTCGGTGATCTGGGCGACCTTTTGGTTCCGCGGCAACCAGCCGTTTGCGAATTTCACCATCGAGGAGGATAAGATGCAGCCGCCGAAGGTCGATTTCGGCACCAACACCACGCAAGGCGGGTGAAGAACAGCCGGTGAGCGTGGTCCCTATTGGCCTTGCACTCCGTAGCGCCCCCCTCTGCCCTACCGGGCATCTCCCCCTCAAGGGGGGAGATTGGCAGCTTTGGCCTCACCGCCCATCCTGCAACGTTGGAGATTGGCGAAAACAGCCGTGACAGCCGATCTCCCCCCTCGAGGGGGAGATGTCCGGCAGGACAGAGGGGGGCGCGACAGAACGCCTGCCTGGCCTTCCTGCTCGTCTTCCAAAGCCTTCTCCTCCTCCTCCCTGTCATCGCCTTCGCCGCCGACCTGCCAACCCTCACCGGACGGGTCGTCGACAATGCCGGCATCATCGATGCCGCGACCGAGGCGGCGCTGACGCAGAAGCTTGCCGAGTTCGAGACCAAAGGGTCCGACCAGATCGTCGTCGCGACCATCCCCAGCCTCGACGGCGAGGAGATCGAGCCTTACGCCAACCGGCTGTTCCGCGCCTGGAAACTGGGCCAGGCGAAGGAGAACAACGGCGTCCTGCTTCTGGTGGCGCCGAACGACCGCAAGATGCGCATCGAGGTCGGCTATGGGCTGGAAGGCACGCTGACCGACCTGCACACCAAGCTGATTATCGAAAACGACATGGTGCCGGCCTTCCGTGCCGGCGATTTCTCAGGCGGCATCAGCAAGGCCGTCGACGACATGATCATGGTGCTGGAAGGCAATCCCGAAGAACTGGAGGCGCGCGGCGAACGCAACCAGCAGCCGCCGTTCAACAGCGACGATCTGTTCTTCACGATCTTCATAGCCATCTGGGCAATCATCTTTTTCGGCGGCCTCGCAGCCTCCATCCTGCCGCCGATCTTCGGCCAGAAGATCGGTCCCGGCCGCTATCGCTGGCTGGGCATGACCTTCGAGCCAAACCGGCGGTCGTCCGGCGGCTGGTCGGGAGGTTCCGGCGGGGGATGGTCGTCGGGTTCAAGCGGTGGCGGGTTTTCCGGCGGCGGCGGTTCGTCCGGCGGCGGCGGCTCCTCGGGAAGTTGGTGACGAGATGACAAGACACGCCATCAGCCCGGTGAAATCCGGCCGTTTCATCAAAATGATCGGCACCGCGCTGTTGGCCATGGCGGTGCTGCTGGTCGGCTTCGCGGCCTTCGCCGCCGCACTGCCGGTGCTGACCGGACGGGTCGTTGACAATGCCGGCATCATCGATGCCGCGACCGAGGCGGCGCTGACGCAGAAGCTTGCCGAGTTCGAGACCAAAGGGTCCGACCAGATCGTCGTCGCGACCATCCCCAGCCTCGACGGCGAGGAGATCGAGCCTTACGCCAACCGGCTGTTCCGCGCCTGGAGACTCGGCCAGGCGAAGGAGAACAACGGCGTCCTGCTTCTGGTGGCGCCGAACGACCGCAAGATGCGCATCGAAGTCGGCTATGGGCTGGAAGGCACGCTGACCGACCTGCACACCAAGCTGATCATCGAAAACGACATGGTGCCGGCCTTCCGTGCCGGCGATTTCTCAGGCGGCATCAGCAAGGCCGTCGACGACATGATCATGGTGCTGGAAGGCAATCCCGAAGAACTGGAGGCGCGCGGCAAGCGCAACCCGGCGAATGACAATCCTGTCGATCCCATCTTCATGCTGTTCATTGTCCTGTGGGCGACGATGTTCTTCGGCGGCTTGGCAATGGCGTTCCTGCCGCCGATCTTCGGCACGAAACTGTCGCCGGGCGTGTACAAGTGGCTGGGCATGACGTTTCGCTACGGCCGTGGGCCAGCTTCGTCATCCTCCGGTGGCGGTGGCTGGACGTCTGGGACCTCGTCCGGCAGTGGCTGGTCGTCTGGAAGTTCCGGCAGCGGTTGGTCGTCTGGAAGTTCCGGCGGCGGGTTTTCAGGCGGTGGCGGTTCGTCCGGCGGCGGCGGTTCTTCAGGAAGCTGGTGAGACATCAATCATGGCAACACCACCGATCAGCCCCGAGGATCATGAGCGCATCGCCGATGCGATCCGCGCTGCCGAATCAAAGACCGACGGCGAGATCTACTGCGTCGTGGCGCATGCCAGCGACGGCTATTTCTTTCCGGCCGCTTTCATGGCGATGCTCGGCATGCTCGTCGTCAGCCTCGGCGTCGGTTATGGGCTGGAAGCCTGGTGGCTGTCGATCCGCTTGCCGCATTTCGTCATCGCCGAGCTTCTGGCGCTTGCCAGTGTGCTCATCCTGTTGTGGGCATTGCCGGCATTGCGCATCCATTTGGTGCCGAGGCGGCTGCGCTACCAGGCCGCCCACGCCAATGCGATGAAGCAGTTCCTCGCCCGCAACGTCCACCGCACCACGGCGCGCACTGGCGTGCTGGTGTTCGTCTCGATTGCCGAGCGCTACGCCGAGGTGGTCGCCGACAGCGGGATCGATTCTCGTGTCGGCCAGCATGTCTGGGACGGTGTCGTCCGCGACCTTACGGCGCATGCCGGCGACGATCGGCTTGCCGAGGGGTTCGTCAAGGCGATCCAAGCAGTCGGTGCGGTACTGGCCGAGCATTTTCCGGTCTCGACCGGCGACAGCAACGAACTGGACGACCATCTGGTCGAGATTTGATCTCGCCAAAAGCGGTTTCGCAGCGTCTCAAGGACGCACCGTCCGGCTGTGTGAAAGCATCGCGGCGGTTGACCGGACTCTTGCAATCGGGCGCGGCGGGTTTATGGTTAACCAATCATGAATACGCTGAGCATCGACATCAGGAAAGCCGAACCGCGCGATGCAGCCGCCATCGCCGACGTGCATCTCGAGGCCTGGCGCGGCGCCTATTCGGGCATCATCCCGCACCGCACGCTGACATCGATGATCAACCGCCGCGGCGCCGACTGGTGGGCGAATGCCATTCGCCGCGCTGCCACCGTCCTGGTCGTCGAAATCGGCGGCAAAATTGCCGGCTATGCGACGATCGGCAAGAACCGCGCCCGCGAACTCAGGCAGCAGGGCGAGATCTACGAACTTTACCTGCGGCCGGAATATCAAGGCATCGGGCTCGGCAGCCGGCTGTTCTCGGCCGCGCGGGCACGGCTGGCCGACCATGGCCTGAAAGGCATGGTGGTCTGGGCGCTGGAAGACAATCAGAACGCACTTGCCTTCTATGCCGGCGCCGGCGGCCGCGATGTTGCCGAGGGCGTCGAGATCTTCGAGCAGAAGGCGCTGAAGAAGGTCGCTTTCGTCTGGGAATGACGGCCAGCGCATGATCCGGCCGGTTTTCGGTTCGGACGATCTCCCCGTACCATTCGCCGCATTGCACCATTCGCCGTCGCCCGCTATCGATCTCCAATCGAGAGAGGGATAAAGCGATGCGTATCGAAGCGATTGCCAGCGGAAAGAACCCGCCCGAGGACGTCAACGTCATAATCGAGGTGCCGATCGGCGGCGAGCCGATCAAGTACGAGATGGACAAGGAAGCCGGCACCCTGTTCGTCGACCGCTTCCTGCACACGTCGATGCGTTATCCCGGCAATTACGGTTTCGTACCGCATACGCTGTCGGGCGACGGCGACCCGATCGACGTGCTGGTCTGCAACACGCGCGCGCTGGTGCCAGGCTGCGTCATCAATGTGCGGCCGATCGGCGTGCTGGTGATGGAGGACAATGCGGGCCAGGACGAGAAGGTGATCGCGGTGCCTTCACCCAAGCTGACCTTGCGTTACGAGGACGTCCACGAATACACGCAATTGCCCGACATCACCCGCCAGCAAGTGCAGCACTTTTTCGAGCACTACAAGGATCTCGAACCCGGCAAATGGGTCAAGATCGAAGGCTGGTACGATGCGGCCTATGCCAAGAAGATGATCGTCGAGGCAATCGAGCGGGCCAGGCGCAAGTAATTGTCGGGCGCAAATAATCAGTTGTCGACGCGGCCGAAAGCGGGCGCGTCGCCAAGCACCTCACGCTTGTCCTTGCCGCAGGCGAAGGTGCGTGCCTTCTCGTCGGCAAGCTTGCGCGCCTGATCGTTGGCGGCGGGATTGCCGGTGGCGAGCACAAGGCCGATCGTGCAGCCTTCGTGGGCGTCAGGCTGGGCAACCTTGGCGACGATCAGCACTTCCGTCGACTTGTTCTCGCCCTCGGTATCGCTGATCGAGCGACGATGAATGACGGCGAAGGGAATGGCAGTTTTGCCGTTGGTTTCGATCCGCCATTCGACTTTGGGTCCAGCCGAATTGAGGCCGGAAAAGCTTTCCCAGACCGTGGTCATATCGCCAGGTGGAAAGCCGTAGAACAGCGATTCCCGCGCATCGTCGTAGGAAACCAGCACCGGGTAACCGCGGTAGCCCGAACAGGCGAGATCGGCCCAGTCCCCGTCGCCTTCTTCCGCTTGGGCATAGGTGACGCAGTCCTTCTCCCAATCGAGATCGGTATAGACGCTGGATATGTCGCCGGCCCGGGCCGCCTGGCAGAAACCGGCGAGGGCAAGCGGGATCAAGAGAGCGCGCATGGCGGAACAACTCAGTTCGGGGGGCGCAGCGTACCGTCAAATTTAGCAGCAGCCTAGAGGAAGTCAGGCTGCGCACAGTGGTCTGGTAAAACGGAACACTATTTCTTCAAACTTGCCTCTATCAGAAGATCGGCGTTGCGGGCCACCGACTGCGCCGGTCCGCCGGCACCGAACAGCTGGCCGCTAATATAGGCGCCCTCGATCAGCAGCAGCAGCCCGTCGCCCAGCGTCTCGGCGTCGCCGGCGCCCATCGCCGCCGCCATGGCACGCAAGCGCCGGCGCAATTCCTGCTTGTTGGCCTCACTCACGACGCGGGCCGGATGGCCAGGTTCGGGATATTCGACCGCGGCATTGGTCATGCCGCAGCCGCGATAGTCGGGCTTTTGCGTGCGCTTGCCGACGCGGGTCAGGAAAGCGACGATCTGCGCGCGCGGATCGCCGGGATGGGCATCCACCGCCTCGTCGAAACGCTCCCAGAATTCGAGGTCATAGTGCCGGAGGTAGGATGCGGCCAGCTCATCCTTGGACGGAAAGCTGCGGTAGAGGCTGGGCTTGGTGACGCCGGCACGCCGCACGATCTCGTCGACGCCGATCGCCCTGATGCCTTGCCGGTAGAACAGGTCTCGCGCCACCTGGAGAATCCGTTCGGCGGCGCGAGGCGGGGGTGCGTCATTCGCCTTGATCGTTGGTTCAATGCTTTTCATGCCTGGTCTGCCGGTTAGCTGGTTGACAATGTTACCGGTCGGTACGTATGTTTCGCGCTCCCGCAACGTACCGGTCAGTAACATGATAGCTCAATCCCGCCCGTTTGGCCAGCGCTACGCTTTCGTAGTGGTCGCCGTCATCTTCCTTTGCCTGCTGATCGCAGCGGGCCTGCGTTCGGCGCCGGCAGTCATGATGCTGCCGCTGGAGAACAGTTTCGGCTGGCGGCGCGACGTGGTGTCGCTGGCGGCGGCCACCGGCATCTTCCTCTATGGCCTGACCGGGCCGTTTGCCGCGGCGCTGATGGAGCGGATCGGGCTGCGCCGCACCTTGCTTGCCGCGCTGCTGTTGATGTCGGGATCGACCGCGCTCAGCCTGTTGATGACCAAACCGTGGCATCTGCTCCTCACCTGGGGCGTGTTTTCCGGCGTCAGCTCGGGCGCCGTCGCCACCGTGCTCGGCGCGACCATCGTCAACCGCTGGTTCAAGACCAATCGCGGCTTGGTGATGGGACTGATGTCGGCGTCCAGTGCCACCGGGCTGCTGGTCTTCCTGCCGCTGCTCGCCTCGCTCGCCCAGTCGGGCGGCTGGAGGCCGGTTGTCATCGCGGTCTCGGTTGCCACCGCCTGCCTGCTGCCGCTGGTCTATATGCTGGTGCCGGAGCGCCCGGCGTCGATCGGCATGGTCCGCTATGGCGCCGATGCCGACGACGTGCCGCCGGTGCCGCCAGCCTCGCAAGGCAATTTCCTTTCGCACACGCTGAGCACGCTGCGCCGCGCCGCCGGCACGCGCGTGTTCTGGTATCTGTTCGCCACTTTCTTCGTCTGCGGCTTCACCACCAACGGGTTGGTCGGCACTCACCTGATCGCCTTTTGCGGCGATATGGGCATTGGCGAAGTGCAGGCTGCAGGCCTGCTCTCGATGATGGGCATCTTCGATCTTATCGGCACGACGCTGTCGGGCTGGCTCACCGACCGTTTCGACCCGCGCAAGCTGCTCGGCGTCTATTACGGTATTCGCGGCCTGTCGCTGATCTATTTGCCCTATTCCGGCTTCTCGGCGACCAGCCTGATCATCTTCGCCGTGTTTTACGGACTGGACTGGATCGCCACGGTGCCGCCGACGCTCAGGCTTTCCAACGAGGCGTTCGGCGACCGCAGCGGGCCGATCGTCTTCGGCTGGATCGTCGCTGGCCATCAGGTGGGTGCGGCAACCGCCGCCTTCTTCGGCGGCACCATGCGCGAACTGCAAGGCAATTATGAACTGGCCTTCATGATAGCAGGCATGACGGCAATAGCCGCCGCCTGCATCTCGCTGCTGATCAACACCAGCCGCCCGGCGTTTGATCCGGAACCGCAGGCGGCGTAGGGCGCGATCGGCCGTGCTAATCTCCCCCCTTGAGGGGGAGATGGCCGCGAAGCGGCCAGAGGGGGTCGGTCCGACTGGGCTCGGCCCCTTATCGCCGATGCAGGAGGCCGGCGCTCCGCGCGAGACGACCCCCTCTGTCGCCTTCGGCGACATCTCCCCCTCGAGGAGGGAGATTCGCCAGCCTGTTCACTGTTACGAAACCTTCATCGTTTCGAAATGTGCCTGAAACATTGAAGCTGGAGCTTGGCGGCGACGTTCAATGCCATCCAGGAGACAGCCATGAACAAGATTTCGATGACGCGGCGCGCTTTCGTCACGTCGGCCAGCGCCGTTGGCCTGGTCGGCGCCTCGGGCCTCGCCCTTCCCTATTACTCGCGCGCCAATCAGCGCCCGGCGTTCACCCATGGCATCCAGTCCGGCGACGTCGACGCCACCAGCGGCATGGTCTGGACACGCACCGACCGGCCGTCACGCGTCATGTTCGAGGTGTCGCCGACCGAAAGCTTCACCAATGCCGTCCGCCTGGCGCCGCTCGATACCTCGCCGGCCAGCGATTATACGGTGAAGCGGCTGCTTACCGATCTCGCCTCCGACCAGGACATCTTCTACCGCATGGTCGCGGCCGATCTTGCCGACATCAACGCCGTTTCCGAGCCGGTCGTCGGCCGCTTTCGCACGGCACCTGCCTCGAAGCGCGACATTCGCTTTGCCTGGTCGGGCGACACCGCCGGCCAAGGTTGGGGCATCGACGAGACCGGCATGAAGACCTACGCCACCATTGCCAAGCACACGCCCGACTTCTTCCTGCATTCGGGCGATACGATCTATGCCGATGGTGCGATGAAGGACGAGGTCGACCTGCCCAACGGCGGCAAGTGGAAAAACAAAGTGCTGATCGACGAGAAGCGCAAGGTTGCCGAGACGCTGGACGAATACCGGGCGCAGTGGAAATACAACATGATGGACAGGCATGTGCTGGCGCTCAGCGCCATCTGTCCGACCTTCTATCAGTGGGATGACCACGAGGTGCTGAACAACTGGTCGGAATCGAAGGACCTGAGCGCCGACGATCGCTACACTGAAAAATCCATCCATGTGCTGGCGGCACGTGCGGCGCGCGCCTTCCACGAAATGACGACGATCCGTTACGAGCCGTCGGAGCCGGGCCGCGTCTACCGCAAGATCGCCTATGGTCCGCTGCTCGACGTGTTCTTCCTCGACATGCGTTCCTACCGCGGCCCCAACGGTCCGGATATGCAGGAGACGATGACGCCGCAATCGCGCATCCTCGGTGAACAGCAGATCAAGTGGCTGAAGCGTGAACTGGCGAATTCCAACGCAACCTGGAAAATCATCGCCGCCGACATGCCGCTCGGCCTCGTCGTCTGGAACGACGGCACCAAGAAGGTAGGGGCCGAGGCGGTCAGCAATGGCGACAATGGCCCGGCCAAAGGGCGTGAGCTGGAAATTGCCGACCTTCTTCGCTATATAAAGAATGCGGGTATCAGCAACACTGTCTGGCTCACCGCAGACGTGCATTACACAGCCGCGCATTACTACAATCCGGACAAGGCGCAGTTCCAGGACTTCAATCCGTTTTGGGAATTCGTTTCGGGTCCGATCCATTCCGGCACGTTCGGGCCTAATGGTTTCGATATGACATTCGGCCCGGAGCTGAAGTTCATAAAGGCACCAACTGCCGAACAGGGTCAAAACCTGGCGCCTTCGGCCGGCCTGCAGTTCTTCGGGCTCGTCGAAATCGATGGCGCCACCGAGCAGTTGACGGTGCGGCTGATGGATCGCGACGACAGCGAACTCTACAAGGTCACGCTCGATCCGGTGCGGTCGGCGTGAGCGACGGCGCCACTACCCTCGGGCCAGCCCGAGGGTAGGACGTATATCAATCGGGATAGCAGACGACGGGAATGTTGGGCCAGACGGCGCTGTCGCATCCGGCATTTTGCTGCCGCTGCTTGAAGGCGGCGCTGACCGGCCCGGTCACCACCGGATCGACGCCATCGGGAGCATCGGCAAAAAGCTGCTCCGCCGACGGCTTGTCGGACGGCAAAGCAGACCGCGTCTCCTTGAACGACGCCGCCGACTGCGCCGCGCCGGCCGCGAGGAGGACGGCGAGCGCGGTACATGCCAAAATCGGCCGGAGTTTGATGCCTATCTCGATCATGAAATTCGAACTGTCCGGACCATGAAAGGTTCCGCCTTGGTTAATAATTCCACTTCACACCAAGACATTTAAGATTTGGTGACTTTATTTGGTGGCTCGCCTCCTCTTTCGCAATTGCGAAAAACCCTGTATGAGCCGCCCAACCGAAAGAGGCAGCGCCTTTTGGCCTGCTGCCTGCAACGCTCCCGAGACCGAAACATGAAAATCCGCAATATCGCGATCATCGCGCACGTCGACCATGGAAAAACCACCCTCGTCGACCAGCTTCTGAAACAGTCCGGCTCGTTCCGCGACAACCAGCGCGTCGCCGAGCGCGCCATGGATTCGAACGACCTCGAAAAGGAACGCGGCATCACCATCCTGGCCAAGGCGACCTCGGTCGACTGGAAGGACACCCGAATCAACATCGTCGACACGCCCGGCCACGCCGACTTCGGCGGCGAGGTCGAGCGCATTCTGTCGATGGTGGATTCGGCCATCGTGCTGGTCGACGCCGCAGAGGGGCCGATGCCGCAGACCAAATTCGTGGTCGGCAAGGCACTCAAGGTTGGACTGAAGCCGATCGTCGTCATCAACAAGATCGACCGGCCAGATGCCCGCCACGTCGAAGTGGTCAACGAGGTGTTCGATCTTTTTGCAGCACTTGACGCTACCGACGAGCAGCTCGACTTCCCTATCCTTTATGGTTCAGGCCGCGACGGCTGGGTTTCGGAAAACCCCGAAGGTCCGAAGGACCAGGCTCTGGCGCCGCTGTTCGACCTCGTCATCAAGCACGTGCCGGCGCCGACCGTTCATCCCGGCCCGTTCCGCATGATCGGTACCATCCTGGAAGCCAATCCGTTCCTCGGCCGCATCATCACCGGCCGTATCGAATCCGGCACGCTGAAATCCAACCAGGCGGTCAAGGTGCTGCACCATGACGGCACCCAGGTCGAAACCGGCCGAATCTCGAAGATCCTCGCTTTCCGAGGGCTCGAGCGCCAGCCCATCGACGAGGCGCAGGCGGGCGACATCGTCGCTATTGCCGGCCTGTCGAAGGGCACCGTCGCCGACACGTTCTGCGACCCGTCGGTGACCGAACCGCTGCATGCGCAGCCGATCGATCCGCCGACCGTGACGATGTCGTTCCTGGTCAATGATTCCCCGCTGGCCGGCACCGAAGGCGACAAGGTGACCAGCCGCGTCATCCGCGACCGCCTGCTGCGCGAGGCTGAAGGCAATGTCGCGCTGAAGATCGAGGAATCGCCGGACAAGGATTCGTTCTTCGTCTCCGGCCGCGGCGAATTGCAGTTGGCCGTGCTGATCGAGACGATGCGCCGCGAAGGTTTTGAGATCGCCGTGTCGCGGCCGCGCGTCGTCATGCAGAAGGGCGACAGCGGCGAATTACTGGAGCCGGTCGAGGAAGTCGTCATCGACGTCGACGAGGAGCATGCCGGCGTCGTCGTGCAGAAGATGTCGGAGCGCAAGGCCGAGATGGTCGAGCTTCGCCCTTCGGGCGGCAATCGCCAGCGCATCGTCTTCCACGCACCGACGCGCGGCCTGATCGGCTACCAGTCGGAACTGTTGACCGACACGCGCGGCACCGCTGTGATGAACCGGCTGTTCCATGCCTATGAACCTTACAAGGGTGAGCTGCCGGGCCGTACCAACGGCGTGCTGATCTCCAATGAACAGGGTGAATCGGTGGCGTACGCCATGTGGAACCTGGAAGACCGCGGCCCGATGGTCATCGACCCCGGCGTCAAGGTCTATCAGGGCATGATCATCGGCATCCATTCCAGGGACAACGACCTCGAAGTCAACGTGCTCAAGGGCAAGAAGCTGACCAACATCCGCGCCGCCGGCAAGGACGAGGCGGTGAAGCTGACACCGCCGATCCGCATGACGCTGGAACGCGCGCTGGCCTGGATCCAGGACGACGAGCTGGTCGAAGTGACGCCGAAGACCATCCGCCTGCGCAAGCTCTATCTCGATCCGAACGAGCGCAAGCGTTTTGAGAAGTCGGCGAAAGTGGTCGGCGCGGCGTAAAAGGCAATACCGCGCAATGAGCGGTAAACTCGTCACGGCTGTCATATACGACAATCGACCCGAGGCCGAAGTTTGCGTGTCGATGCTCGACGCGTATGGAATTTATGCTCTCGCGAATTATCTTCTCGACACGGGCAGGCTTGGCTTGATCCATGTGCAAGTCGCCGACAGCGATCTCGATGCGGCCAAGGGTTTGATTGGCTCGGCCTCCAAAGAGGGCGACTGACCCTTGGCCGTAACTGTCTCTGATTACGGATTCCCTTGCCGTCGCCTCATCCACCTGCAGCCGAAATGATTTCGTCCCGGTCTGGTTCGCCAGACAGGTGGATCCGGATCGCCGTTCCCGCCCGCGCCGGCCGGCGCAAGGCTTTGGCCCCGTCCGGACCAATGACCAGCAATCGTTTCTCTTCCCAAACCTGAAGCCGCGATCGCGAGACACCGAGTTCGCTGGCCAGCAACCGATCGAGCCGCAGCGTTGTCGGCATTTCGAGCCAGAGCTGAAGTTCGAGAGCGCTGGTATTTCCCGGCCTGTCCCCGAGCACCTGCTTATGAACGATGGCTTCAGGAAACTCCTCGACGCGCCCGATCCTGCTTCGCAATGCGGCAACATCGAAAGCATGGCGCCGCGCCAGGACCGGATCATTGCTTTCGAGCGCCTGCAATATTGCCGGTTCGATATCGCGGCGGCTGCAGCGCTCCAGAATGCCGAAATTCCAGGAATTGTCGCAGTCGATGCAGCGGTAGATCAACCAGGCGTCAATGCGCTTGCCGTTGGCATTGACCCGGAATTTGCCGCTGCAGCGATAGGCTTTCAGGCCGCCGCAGCGATTGCAGTTGAGGTGAGGTCGAGGTGCGGTCTTGGGTGTGATCGCCCAGCGGATACGCAGTATCGAAGGCATGCCGAAAAGCCCTTCCCGTCGGGAAGTTCGTCAGATCGGCGATATCGAGAACCCTTGCGGGCACGGCGTGGCGAGAGACTGCGGCAGTTGGAAATCAGGTGTCGCGGGTGGTTATGCGCGACAGCGGTTCAGCAGTGCCAAACCGGCCTCGAACCGCCACCCGAGGAACACATGATGTGAAAACAGGCATCGCGGCTGCGACGCCCTGCTCTGTGTTGGGGGAGTTGACGAGACCGGCGGTTACGCAGGCAAAGTGAAGCTCGGAAAGGATTTCGGAACGACATCTCTAGCCGTGAGGTGCCTGGCCGACAAGCCTTCTTTCGGTAGACGCTACCGTCGCCGGAACAGTTGGGTTATGTTGAACGACCCAAACATTTCAAACGAGACCGCGTCATGCATTTCACGTCGCTGCTGATTTTTGCCGGCGCCCTGCTTGTTGCAGCCGGCTCGCCCGGCCCATCGATCGCCGCTCTTGTGGCGCGGGTCATCTCGAAAGGGTTTCGCGACGTGTTTCCGTTCCTGCTTGCCATGTGGATCGGCGAAGCGATCTGGCTGTCCCTGGCGGTGTTTGGCCTCGCCGTGGTGGCGCAGACGTTCCATTTTGCCTTTGTCGTCGTGAAGTGGGTCGGCGTCGCCTATCTCGCCTGGCTGGCCTGGAAGATGTGGACCGCGCCGGTCGAGGCAAAAGAAGGTTCGCTGCCGCGCGAAGATTCGCCCACCAAGCTGTTCTTTGCCGGCATGGCGGTGACGCTCGGCAACCCGAAGATCATGATGTTCTACCTGGCGCTGCTGCCGACCATCATCGACCTCGGTTCGGTCAGCATGATCGGCTGGGTCGAGCTGACCGCGACCATGGCCGTTGTCCTGGTCGCTATCGATTTGACCTGGGTGCTCGCCGCATCACAGGCGCGCAAGCTGCTCAAAAGCAAGCGGGCGATGAAGATCGCCAACCGCGTCAGCGCCGGAACCATGGCCGGCGCTGCGGCGGCTATCGCGGCGCGGTCCTGAGCCGGCGCGTCAACCCATTTCGATTATCGGCGCAATCTCGACGCTGAAACCCGGGTCCGTCAGGATAGGACAATCCTTGGCTTTGCCGACGGCATCGTCGATGTCTTTCGCTTCGATGATGGTGTAACCGGCGGTCGGATTGCTACCGCCATTGTTCTCGACCTTGCCGCCGGGCAGCAGGGTCTTCGACATGCCGACTGGATTGCCACCGTCGACCACGGCTGAGCCAAGCTTGCCGTACCAGCCGTTCCAGGCATCCATCGCTGCCTTCCGTTCGGCCTCCTCGGTCGGCATCTTGCCCGAGCCATGATAGACGTAGAGAAATTTCGCCATGTTCTCCTCCTTTGATCGGCGGCATCGAACCGGCATGCGGTCATGCCGCATGCCGATCATCGGACCAAACCGGCAAACAAGCAACGAGAATGCGAAGTAGCTAATATAATGTGCGGTTGGCTCGCAACGGCGGTGCCCTATCGCGCCATCGCATGGTATTCATCGTTCGGCCGCATGTCGATTGCCGATGCAAGCCGGTTCGACATGTTGAAGAACGCCGCGGTCGAGGCGACGTCCCAGATGTCGCGGTCGGAAAAGCCGACTTGCCGCAGCGCCGCCCGGTCCGCTTCGACGATCTTTGCCGGCTGCCCGGTCAGCTTCACCGCGAATTCGAGCATGGCGCGTTGCCTGTCCGACAGCTCGGCGGCGCGAAAATTCATCACCATCATCTCGCCGAAGGCCGGGTCGCCGGAAAGCTGGCGCACCGCCGCGCCATGCGCGACCAGGCAATAGTAGCAATGGTTGACCGACGAGACGGCCACCGCGATCATCTCGCGCTCGAGTTTCGACAGGCCGGATTCACCCAGCATCAAATCATTGTACATGTCGGTGAAAGCGCGCAGCTTCTTCTCGTCGAAGGCATAGGCGAGCAGCACATTGGGAACGAGGCCGAGCTTCTCCCGGCACTTGGCGAAATAGGCCTTGGTCGCGTCGCTCAGCTCCGCCGGTGCCAGGTCAAGCGCGGTAATTTTCTCCGTCATGGCGGATTTCTCCTCGTTTTCGCCAGGCTGCCGGTGAATTCCGACATTTCGTCGCAAGCCGTCAAACCTTTGTCGCCAAATACCCGTCATCTGTTAGCATAGCCGCAAAAACATGTGACGGGAGGGACTCATGGCCAGCGTAAAGTCAGCGAGCCGGTTGAAAAAAGCCGGCGTGACGAGGGGTGAAGCCGCGGGTGGCGAAAAGCCCGGCAGGCTTGCCGACTACCTGCTGGCCCGAGCTCCGGCCGAAGATGTCGCCGCCTACGACGTCATCGATCTCGAACGCGCTGCCGAACTCGCCGGCCGCGCAGTGTCCAGGCACAAGAAGGACGACTGCGTCGTTGCCATAGACGTCGATTCCGGTGTCGTCCGCCAGGGCCGGCCGATGACGGTGATCACCGTCGTCAACGACAACATGCCGTTCCTGTTCGATTCCGTCCTCGGCGAGATTACAGAAAGCGCCGGCGAGCCGCTGCTGGTTACCCATCCGGTCATAGTCGTCAGGCACGGCAAGAACGGCGTCGACGAAATCCTCGGCGATGGCGGTTATGCCAAGGGCGACCACAGCCATGACCGACTGAGCGTCATCCATGTCCATATCGGCCGCCTTTCGGCCGAGCAGGCCGAAGGCCTGGCCGCACGCCTGACGAAGCTGCTCGGCCAGGTGCGAGCCGCCGTCACCGACTGGAAGCCGATGCTTGCCCGCCTCGACCAGGCGATCTCGGAATTCCGCTACTCGCCAGTGCCGCTCGACAAGGCCCATGTCACCGAGGCGATCGCCTTCCTCGAATGGCTGCGCGACGACAATTTCACCTTTCTCGGCATGCGCGAATTCAACTACACTGGCGGCGAGACGAGCGGCATGCTCGAGCGCGCCGAAAAGCCCGGCCTCGGCATCCTTTCCGATCCCGACGTGCTGGTGCTCAGGCGCGGCACCGAAGCGGTGAGCACGACGCCGGAAATCCGTGCCTTCCTGCATGGGCCGGAACCGCTGATCGTCACCAAGGCCAACGCCAAGTCATCGGTGCACCGCCGCATCTACCTCGACTACATTGGCGTCAAGACCTACACCGGCAAAGGCGTGCTTTCAGGCGAGCTCCGTATCGTCGGCCTGTTCACCTCGACTGCCTATACGCGCTCGGTGATGAAAATCCCCTACCTGCGCTCGAAGGCGGAAACCGTCATTGCCAAATCCGGCTTCAATCCAAGCGACCATTCCGGCAAAGCTTTGATCAACGTGCTGGAGAGCTATCCGCGCGACGAGCTGTTCCAGGTTCCGGTGCCGATCCTGCGCAAGCATGCCGAAGCCATACTGGGCTTGATCGAGCGACCGCGCGTCAGGGCATTGGTGCGTGTCGACCAGTTCGACCGCTTCGTCTCCGTGCTCGTCTTCGTGCCGCGCGACCGCTACGACAGCGTCGTGCGCGAGAAGATCGGCACCTATCTGAAGACCGTCTTCGAAGGCCGGCTGTCGGCCTATTATCCGGCCTTCCCGGAAGGCGGGCTGGCGCGCGTCCATTTCATCATCGGCCGCTCCGGCGGCAAGACGCCGAAGGTCGAGCAGGCGACGATCGAGGCGGCGATCCGCGACATCGTACGGACGTGGGACGATGCACTGCGCGGGACCGCGACAGAGACCGGCGCCGATGCGAGACTCACGGCCATCGCCTCGCGTTTTTCGGAAAGTTATCGCGACAGTTTTCCGCCGGCCGTGGCGCTGGCCGATGCCGGGCGCATCGCCAAGCTCGATGCGTCAAATCCGATCGCCATCGACTATTACCGTCACACCGTCCAGAAGCCGCATCAGGCGGCGCTGAAGATCTATCACCATGGCAGCCCGGTGGCGCTGTCGCGGCGCGTGCCCGTGCTGGAAAACATCGGTTTCCGCGTCATCAGCGAGCGCACTTTCGAGGTCGGCGACATTCAATCCGGCATGGTCTTCATCCACGACATGGAACTCGAGAACAGCTACGGCAGGCCGATCGACCTCGGCAATGGCGGCGCGCTGTTCGAGGATGCGTTCCTTTCCGTCTGGCGCGGCGATGTCGACAATGACGGCTATAACGGCCTTGCCCAGACCGCCGGCCTGTGGTCGGGCGAGATCACCGTCCTGCGCGCCTATGGCCGCTATCTGCAGCAGGCCGGCATCCCGCAGAGCCAGGATTTCATCGCCGCCGCACTCAACCGTTATCCCGAGATCGCCCGCGGCCTGCATGCGCTGTTTGTCGCCCGCCTCAGCCCGACGGCCGAGACGGAAGGCGTCGTTCAGGCCAAACATCTGAAAGCCAAGATCACGGATGCGCTGGAAGACGTTCCCAACATTGACGACGACACCATCATCCGCCGTTATCTGAATCTGATCGAAGCCTCGCTGCGCACCAATCATTTCGTTGCCGATACGAAACGGAAAGGCCAATCGCTGGCGATCAAGCTCGATTCGCAATCGGTCGACGGGCTGCCGGCGCCGCGGCCATGGCGGGAGATCTTCGTCTACGGCTCCGAGGTCGAGGGTGTGCATCTGCGCTTCGGCCCGGTCGCGCGCGGCGGCCTGCGCTGGTCGGACCGTGCGCAGGACTATCGCACCGAGGTGCTCGGCCTGGTCAAGGCACAGCAGGTCAAGAATGCGGTGATCGTGCCGGTTGGCGCCAAGGGCGGCTTCTACCCGAAAAAGCTGCCGATGAGCGCCGGGCGCGACGCAATTTTCGAGGCCGGCACGGCCGCCTACAAGAATTACGTTTCCAGCCTGTTGTCGATCACCGACAATATCGGGCTGGACGGCGTCATCCCGCCAGCCGGCGTCGTGCGGCGCGATCAGGATGATCCGTATTTCGTCGTCGCCGCGGACAAGGGCACGGCGACCTTCTCGGACATTGCCAACGCCATCAGCGAAAGGCACGGCTTCTGGCTCGACGACGCTTTCGCCAGCGGCGGTTCGGCCGGCTACGACCACAAGAAGATGGGCATCACCGCCAAGGGCGCCTGGGAAGCGGTCAAGCGGCATTTCCGCGAGATGAACCGCGACATCCAAACCACGCCGTTCACCGCCATCGGCGTTGGCGACATGTCAGGTGACGTGTTCGGCAACGGCATGCTGCTGTCGGAGCAGACCCGGCTGATCGCCGCCTTCGATCATCGCGACATCTTCATCGATCCCGATCCCGACATGGCGGCTTCGATGGCCGAGCGCCGGCGTATGTTCGCTCTCGCCCGCTCAAGCTGGCAGGATTACGACAAGACGAAGCTGTCCGAAGGCGGCATCATCGTCTCGCGCAGCCAGAAGTCGATCACCTTGCCGGCCGCCGCGGCTGCAGCTATCGGCCTCGGCAAGACAACGGCCACGCCGGTCGAGATCATGAGTGCCATCCTCAAGGCGCCGGCAGATCTTTTGTGGTTCGGCGGCATCGGCACCTATGTCAGGGCATCGGGCGAGACCAACCAGGACGTCGGCGACCGTGCCAATGACGCGATCCGCATCACCGCGCTCGACCTGCGTGCCAAGGTCATCGGTGAAGGCGCCAATCTCGGCGTCACGCAGCGGGCGCGCATCGAATTCGGATTGAATGGCGGCCGCTGCAACTCAGATGCGATCGACAATTCGGGCGGCGTGAACTGCTCAGACGTCGAGGTCAACATCAAGATCGCGCTGGCTTCCGCCATGCGAAAGGGATCGCTGACGCGGCCGTCGCGCAACAAATTGCTGGCCGAGATGACCGACGAGGTCAGCGCCCTGGTGCTGTCCAACAATTACCAGCAGACGCTGGCGCTGTCCCTTGCTCGCAAGCGCGGCCTTGCCGACATTGCCCATCAGAGCCGCTTCATGGAGGCGCTCGAGGCGCGCGGGCTGCTCGACCGTGCCGTCGAGACGCTGCCGTCGCCGGCGGCTGTTGCCGAGCGCGAAGCGCGCGGCGAGCCGCTCACCCGGGCCGAGCTCGGCGTGCTGCTTGCCTATGCCAAGATCGTGCTGTTTTCCGATATCGTCGCCAGCGACGTGCCGGACGATCCGCATTTCGACCGCGACCTGATGGGTTACTTTCCCGACGGCATGGCAAAGAAATATGCGGCGGAAATCCACGGCCATCGCCTGCGCCGCGAGATCATCGCCCGTGTCGTCGCCAATGATCTGGTCAATCGCGGCGGCCCGTCCTTCGTCAACAGGCTGCAGGAAGCGACCGGGCGCAGTGCCGCCGATGTCGTGCGCACCTTCGCCGTGGTGCGGGATGGCTTTGCACTGCCGGCGCTCTATCGCCAGATCGACGCGCTCGACAACCAGATCGACGGACAGATCCAGCTCGACCTCTATCAGGCGGTCAGCCGGCTGATCTATGTGACGAGCGGCTGGTACCTGAAGAACGATGCCGGCACTGCACTGCTCGGGCAGCGGATTGCCGAGTTGCAGGATGCGCGCAAGGCGCTTGAGCCGAAGCTCGTTTCGCTGCTGCCGGCCTTCTCGCGCGAGCGGATCGAGGAGCGGCGGCACAGCCTGTCGAAGGGCGGCGCGCCCGAGAGCCTTGCCGAGCAACTGGCGTTGACCGATGTGGCGGAACTCATCCCCGACATAGCGCTGACGGCGCGGACGGCAAATGCCGGCATCGTCGCTGCCGCCAAGGCGTTTTTTGCAGTCAGTGATGTCTTCCGCATACCGCGCGTCGAAGATGCGGCACGCTCGATCACGCCCTCGGATTATTACGATCAACTGGCGCTTTCCCGCGCCACCGACACGATCGGCGCGGCCAGGCGCGGCATCGCCGTGGCGGCACTCACCAGTCATGCCGAGGCGGCGGATCCGGTGTCGGCATGGTTGGAGGCCGGCGGCGAACGGGTCGGACGCATCCGCGAGCGGTTGCAGGCGCTGACCGAGGGCGGCGACATCACCGTGTCGCGGCTGTCGGTGGCATCCGGCCTGATGAGTGATCTGACGCAGCTGTGAGACGTCTTCCATATCGCGCGGGATTGCCGGGAAGAACTGCGCTATAGAGCGAACGGCGCCCTGCTTTGGGGGGCGCCGGAGCATGATCCCAAAAAGTGACGATCGGCTTTTGGACAAGATCGTGCTCAACAAGAAGACGGAGCGTCATTCCGATTCGATCGGCATGGAGCAAGCTCCAGCGGAGGGGACATGGCTGAGATGGCAGTGCAGCGGGCATCGGGACGCGGCATCTGGGGATGGATGCTGTTCGACTGGGCGGCACAGCCGTTTTTCACGGTCGTTACCACCTTCATCTTCGGTCCTTATTTCGTCTCGCGCATGGCCAGCAATCCGGAGACCGGGCAAGCGGCCTGGGGCTACGGCATTGCCGCCGCCGGCCTCGTCATTGCCGTTTTGTCGCCGGTCCTCGGCTCGATCGCCGATCAGACCGGACCACGCAAACCGTGGATAGCCCTCTTCGCCGCGGTTAAAATCACCTGCCTCACCCTGCTGTGGTTCGCCGCGCCCGGCTCTAATCTTTTTCTGGTCGTGGCGTTGTTCTCGCTGGCGTCGGTCGCGGCGGAATTCTCGACTGTGTTCAATGATTCGATGATGCCCCGCCTGGTGCCGAAGAGCGACATCGGCAGGATCTCGAACATGGCCTGGGGACTCGGCTATCTCGGCGGCATGATCGCACTGATCTTCGTCGTTACCGTCATGGCCGGCTCGCCTGAAACCGGCAAGACCGTCGTTGGGCTCGACCCGATCTTCGGCCTCGACCCCAGGCTCGGCGAGGACGCGCGCGCTACCGGGCCGTTGTCGGCGGCCTGGTATTTCCTGTTCATCCTGCCGATGTTCCTCTTCACGCCTGATGCGATCAAAGGCATTCCAATCGGGCCGGCGGTGCGCGAGGGACTATCGGAACTGAAATCGACGCTGGCCGAAGTGCGCAAGCGCAGCGGCATTTTTCGCTTTCTCGTCGCCCGTATGATCTATCAGGACGGCGTCAACGCACTGCTGGCGCTGGGCGGAACGTTTGCGGCGGCAATGTTCCATTGGTCGATTACCGAGATCGGCCTGTTCGGTATCATCCTCAACGTCGTTGCCATCGTCGGCTGCCTGGTTGCCGCACGCCTCGACACAGCGCTGGGTTCCAAGACCATAGTGATGATTTCGCTGGTCATGCTGAGCATTGCCACGATCGGCATCGTTTCGACCGGCCCGGGCTATACGCTGTTCGGCGCCTGGGTGATGCCCGGACTGGACGGCGGCGGATTGTTCGGCACGGCGGCGGAAAAAGCCTACATTTTCTACGGCCTGCTGATCGGGCTTGCCTTCGGGCCGGTGCAGGCATCGTCGCGCTCCTACATGGCGCGCAGCGTCACCGCAGCCGAATCGGGGCGCTATTTCGGCATCTATGCGCTGGCTGGCCGGGCAACCAGTTTTGCCGCACCCTTCATGGTGGCCACGATCACCCTGGCCAGCGGCTCGGCGCGGCTCGGCATGGCGGCGATCGTGCTGTTCCTTGGCGCCGGCATGGCGATCCTGATCGGGACGCCCTATCCGGCGGATCGGCCGGCGGAGTGAGCTGCTCTTGCCTTCTCCCACAGCGGGAGGGTAACGCGTTCAATGCCGGAAATGCCTCACTCCGGTGAAGACCATGGCAATGCCGTGAGCGTCGGCGGCGGCGATGACATCGTCGTCGCGCATCGAGCCGCCGGGCTGGATGACGGCTGTGGCGCCGGCTTCGATTGCCGACAAAAGCCCATCCGCGAACGGGAAAAAGGCATCCGAGGCGACGACCGAGCCCCTGGTCAAAGGCTCCGTCAGGCCGGCAGCCTCGGCGGCGTCGAGCGCCTTGCGCGCCGCGATGCGCGAGGAATCGACCCGGCTCATCTGGCCAGCGCCGATGCCGACCGTAGCGCCATCCCTGGCATAGACGATGGCGTTCGACTTGACGTGCTTTGCCACGCGAAAAGCGAATTTCAGATCGGCCAATTCGGCCGGCGTCGGAGCGCGCCTGGTCACCACTTTCAGCTCGAGGTCATCCACCACCGCGTTGTCGCGGCCCTGGACCAGCAAACCGCCAGCAACCGATTTCAAGCCAAGGCCCGCCGCGCGCGGGTCGGGCAGGCCGCCGGTGACCAGCAGGCGTAGGTTCTTCTTGGCGGCAATGATGCGGACTGCTTGTTCGGACGCCTCCGGTGCGATGATCACTTCGGTAAAGGTCTTGACGATCTCTTCGGCGGTTCCGGCATCGAGGATGCGGTTCATGGCGACGATGCCGCCGAAGGCCGAGACCGGGTCGCAGGCCAGCGCCTTGGCATAGGCCGCCTGCAGCGAAGCGTCCTCAGCGACGCCGCACGGGTTGGCGTGCTTGATGATGGCAATTGCTGCGGAGCGCGACGGGTCGAACTCGCCGACCAGCTCGAAGGCAGCGTCGGTGTCGTTGATGTTGTTGTAGGAAAGCTGCTTGCCCTGAAGCTGGCGCGCCGTGGCGACGCCCGGCCGCCTGTCGCCGTTGACATAGAAGCCGGCGCCCTGATGCGGGTTTTCGCCATAGCGCATCACCGACTGCAGCTTGCCGCCGAAGGCGCGCCATGTCGGATGCTCGATCTCAAGCGCCTCGGCGAACCATCCCGAGATCGCCGCATCGTAGGTGGCGGTGCGGGCAAAGGCCTTGGCTGCCAGCTTCTTGCGGAAATCCAGCGACAACGACCCGAAATTCATCTCCAGCGCGTTGAGCACCGAGGCATAGTCATCGGGATCGGTGACGATGCCGACATAGGCGTGGTTCTTGGCCGAGGCACGGATCATCGCCGGGCCGCCGATGTCGATGTTCTCGACGATCGCCGCGTAGTCGGCGCCGGAGCGACGCACCTCTTCGAACGGATAGAGATTGGAGACGACGAGATCGATCGGCTCGATGCCGTGGTCGCGCATCGCTGCGGCGTGCTCGGGATCGTCGCGCACGCCAAGCAGTGCGCCATGCACCGACGGGTGCAGCGTCTTGACGCGGCCGTCCATGATCTCGGGAAAGCCGGTGAGCTCGGACACGTCGCGCACCGCCATGCCGGCCTCGGCAAGGGCCCTCGCGGTGCCGCCGGTCGAGACTAGCTCGACGCCGGCCGAAGCCAGCGCCCTGGCGAAATCGATCAGGCCGGTCTTATCAAAGACGGAAAGGAGCGCGCGACGGATGGGTACAAGGTCGGGCGCGGGAATGTTCTTGGCGGCGACGGCCATGGGCTGGCGGCCTTTCCAGTTCTGGTTGGAGAGCGTCCGCGGGCCGTAGCATATGAGGCCCGGAAATCAAGCCGCAAGACTTGATCAGTGTCTGCCGTTGCCACCGGCTTCAGCTTTTTCCGGACGGCCGGCGATAATGGTGCGCGTCAATTGCCAGTGGACCTCGGAAATTTCCGAGGCCTTGAACGCAAGCACGATCTGGCGGCTGCGGCGCGGGCCGCCAAGCCCTGCGAAATAGATCGATTCCTCGACCTCGGGCACCACTTCGGTAGAGGTAAACACCCAGGTGTCGGCATGGTCGGCGGCCAGCACCAGACGGTCATGCTCATCCTGGAGCAGCCTTATATCGGGATGGACATGGAAACGCACCGTGACGAAGTCACGGCCATTGTTGCGGATAGAAGCGCCGCCCGGGCGCAGGAAACATTCCTTGCCGGCAAGCACATTGCCTTCGGTCGATAATTTCAGCTCGCGCTCATGCAGGAAGCCGAAGCGCGCCACATAGCCGTCATGGCGGGCGATGAAGCCCTGGCTGCCCTTCTGGTCGGTGCGCTTGCAAGGCACATGCTGCGGCCCGCCGATCAAAGGCGTGCCGAGCAGGTCGTTGACGCGCAAGGAGTGATTGAAGCGCGCCGACGACGTGTCGTTGATGGTGGCGGTCGAGTGGGCGGCGGTGGCGCGGGCAAGCGGCCGGAACTCGGCGGCGCCATAAGTATCTATTCCGGCGTTGACGATATAGTGCTGGCGGCCCGACGACAATTCGAAGGCGAGGCATCCGGCGTGAGCGGCATTGGATACGTCGACGGGGGGCGGCGGGCCGGTATCGGCGATCACAGTGACACCGCCCATCGACAGGCGCTCATAACCCGAATGCGGCGCGTGCAGCAACGGTGCGCCGGCGGTGTCGTCGTGATGCAGGATGCTGGCGATACGGTCGTGAATGGTGGCGCCCATGCCGTTGAAGCGGGCAAGGCTGCCGTCCTGATGGCGAAAGAAGCGCAGTGCCGGCAGCATCCGGTCGATGGCTCCGATCAGGGCGGCCGGCGGCGTCTCGGCCTGATTGGCGTATGTCTGGCGCAACGGCAGAAGGTCGGCGAGGATTTCAAGCACGGTCATCGGATTACGCGAGATATGGCCGCCGTCAGGCAGGATCTGGCGGTCGAGCTCCTCGGCGAGATTGCGGGTAGCACCGCGTAGCGCCGAGGCCGGCGCCGGCAGCGACAAAGCGGCAAAGGCCAGCGCAATGCGGGCGCGCAGCCTGTCCTTGCCGTCCGGCATCTCGCGCACCATGGCGCGCAGATAGCGGATCTGGACGGCGAGCGATTTCAAGAACGCGCGGTAGAACGGAAATTCGGCGCCCTGCAACACGATCGAGGAATGCTGCAGCCAGGCAATGACACGCTTGGCCGTCGTGCCGGGCTCCCAGGCGACGCCGGAAATATGGCTGCCATGGATTGCAATCCAGTCGGAAACCAACGCCCGCGCGTTGGCGGCGGCGAGCTCGGTACCGGCGGCACGCATATGGCGCAGCCAGCGAAAGCCATGCAGCGTTTTTTGCCAGCCGGGATTGGGCACGTCGATCTGGAAGGGCGATTTGCCGCCGGTCTCGACCAGATGCCCCGAAAGCGGATAGCGGCCGTAATAGATCTCGAGCGCGATCTGAGGATCGGCGAGCCGCAGGTCCGGTGGGGCGATCAGGACGCGCTCCGGCGTGCGGCCTGAGTAGCGCCAGCGATAGAGTGGCCCGGCGCGCAAGCGCCGGCGCGTCTTGCGCCAGAACTCCCTCGCGACAAGCGTCCACAGACGCGTCGTGTTACCGGCAGCGATTGCCAAAACCCCTCCTGATCGTCCTCACCCAAGCACAAGTTTATATGATTCAAGAACTTGTGCGAAGGCGAATTCCGCGGCAGTGGGGCCGTTCAGCCTGTTTTCCATGCCTCCTCGCCCCATGAAGCCGGACGGCACTTCAAGATCGGCCCTTAGCCGGCTCTGCGCATGCGGGCGGCGAAGAAGCCGTCCAGCCCGGAGCGGCCCGGCGAGCCTAGCTCCAGATCGGCAGGCGTGGTGCGCAACGTGCCTTGCGGCGTCAGAAACGGGTCGATGCCGGCGATCTCACCCGGCCGAAGCGGGTCGTCGACAATCTCCGCATTGCCGGCGAGAAAGTCGCGATAGAGCTCTTCGCCTTCCAGCGGATCGAGCGAACAGTTGGAAAAGACGATGCGTCCACCAGGCTTGACCAGGGTGACGGCGCGGGCAAGCAGCCGGCGTTGCAGGTCGGCCAGTTTTTCGACGTCGGCCGCCGTCTTCGTCCAGGGAACGTCGGGATGCCGCCGCACCGTCCCGGTCGAAGAGCATGGTGGGTCGAGGAGGACGGCGTCGAAGAGGTCCTTCGGCTCGTATTTGAGCAGATCGGCCTGGACGATCTCGGCGGCCAGACCGAGCCGTTCGAGGTTCTGCGTCAGCCGTGCCAGCCGCGTTTTGGACATGTCGAGCGCGGTGACGTGGGCGCCGGCGAGGATCAGCTGGGCGGTCTTGCCGCCCGGCGCGGCACAGAGGTCGGCGATTCGCAAACCATTGATGTCGCCGAACAGCCGGGCCGGCAGGCTGGCCGCTGCATCCTGAACCCACCAGGCGCCTTCCCCAAAGCCGGGCAGTTCGGTCACGGAAGCGCTGAGCTTTTCCACCCGCACCGTGCCGGTCGGCAAGACAAAGCCGCCGAGCCGTTCGGCCCACAGCGCCGGGTCCGACTTGACCGAGAAATCGACCGGTGCCTCATGGCGATGGGCGAGCAGTATCTGCCTGGCCTTGTCGAGGCCGTAGACCGTTTTCAAACGGTCGGAAAACCATTTTGGCGCCTCGTCGGTAGCGGCACGTGCTGCGGCGAGCTCGTCCTGCTTGGCCCGCGCCAGCGTGCGCAGCACGCCGTTGACGAGGCCGGAAAAGCGCGCCGTGCGCGGATCGGACTTGGCGTGTGTCACGGCGAGGTCGACGGCGGCGCTGTCGGGAACATCGAGGAACAGGATCTGCGCTGCCGCCACATGCAAAATGTGCGAAAGCGCCGTGGCGTTGGGCGGCAGCGGCTTTTCCAGGCGACGGGCCAAAAGGCCTGATATGGTCATGCGGTAGCGCAGGGCGGTGACCAGAATGGCGCGCACCAAGGCGCGGTCGCGCAGGTCGAGCGCCTTGTACTGCGGATGGCCGTTCTCTTGGTCGGTCAGCCCGTCGAGCGGCGTCCTCGCGTCTATAACCGCGGCAAGCAGGCGGGCGGCGGCCTGGCGCGGGGCGAGGCCGGCTACGGCCGCGCCGCTCGAATTGTGTTCACGATCGCCTGAAATTCCGTGCCGGCGCTTCGCTGAACTCACGACCACGGACCTTTGGGGCCGGTCGGATTGCGTCCCCAGGGATTGGGTCTCGGCTTGGCCGGCTCAGCCGGCCTCTCGGGCCGCGCGGCCCTGTCCCACGGACCAGACGGCTGCTGCCCGGTCCCTTCCGGCGCCGGCCTTGGCGTCGCGGCCGCTTCGGGTGCGCCGGCCATTTCGCTCGCCATCCTCTGCAACGCGGCGATGCGGTTTTCTGTGCTCGGGTGAGTGGAAAACAAACTGTCCATGCGCTCGCCGGAAAGAGGATTGATGATGAAGAGATGGGCGGTTGCCGGATTGCGCTCGGCATCCGGGTTGCGGATGCGTTCGGCGCCCCGCGCGATCTTGTCAAGTGCCGAGGCGAGCCACAGCGGGTGTCCACAGATTTCGGCACCGCGCCGGTCGGCCTCATATTCGCGGGTGCGGCTCACCGCCATCTGCACGATCATGGCGGCCAGGGGCGCGACTATCATCGCCACCAGCACGCCGACGATGCCAAAGGAATTGTTATTGTCGCGGTTGCCGCCGAAAAAGAAGGCGAAATTGCCGAGCATCGAAATTGCGCCGGCAAAGGTGGCGACGATCGTCATGGTCAGCGTATCGCGGTGCTGCACATGGGCGAGCTCGTGTGCCATCACCGCCGCGACTTCTTCATGCGATAGCCGCTCGAGCAGGCCGGTGCTGGCGGCGACAGCGGCATTTTGCGGATTGCGGCCGGTGGCGAAGGCATTGGGCTGCGGATTGTCGATGAGATAGGTTCTCGGCATCGGCAGGCCGGCACGTTGCGCGAGACCCTTCACGATGGCGTAATATTCAGGCGCGTTGCGTTCGTCGACTTCGATCGCACGGTGCATCGACAGCACCATCTTGTCGGCGTTCCAATAGCTGAACAAATTGGTGCCGGCGGCGATCAGCAACGCGATCATCATGCCGCCGGATCCGCCGATGAGATAGCCGACACCCATGAACAGGGCCGTCATTGCGGCCAAAAGCATGGCGGTGCGAAGGGTGTTCATCGTCTGCTCCGTTCTGGCCCAACAAAGGGGTCGATCCTTGTGGGCCCATCGCTATATGATGGGAAACAGCGGTTCCCGTTTCAATCGGGGCCTGTTTCAATCTAGCGGAAGATCGCATGATCGACAAAACCAGCCAAACGCATGCTAACGGCTCGCCGCAAAAGCCGCTGACCCCGGCAGCCAGGCGCGCCTTGGTCGAGGCCGAGGCCCGGCGGGAGAAATATCGCGAGCAGGAAGCCACGCTGCCGAGGGAGATGGGCGGGCGCGGCGGCAAGGAGCCTGGCCGCTATGGCGACTGGGAGGTCAAGGGCCTGACCAGCGACTTTTAGCCCAGGCAGGGTGCTAGTCAAACAGGCAGCGCGGCCCGCTCCACTCCGATGGCAATCCAGCCGCTGGAATCGACGGCGATGCCGATCGCGTCATAGCCGGCGATGGTGGCATGCGGCGTCTCCAACGGATGCCGGTGCGTGGCGCTGATCACCACGACCGCAGCGCCCGCGGCTTCGGCCGCCGCTATGCCGGCCGGCGCGTCCTCGAAGACGAGGCAGTCGCCCACATCGACGCCGAGCCGTTCGGCCGCCAGCCGGAAGCAGTCGGGCGCCGGCTTGCCGCGCGATACATCCTCCGCCGCAACAATCACGGCGGGAGCCGGAATACCCGCGGCCTGCAGGCGCAGCAGGGCGAGCTCGCGCGGTGCCGAAGTGGCGATCGCCCAGCTTCCAGGCGGCAGCGACGCCAGGAAGGCCGCGGCGCCGGCAATCGGGCGAATGCCCTCGACATCGGCCGCCTCGGCCTGCAAAAGCGAATCGGCTTCGCGGGCAGGATCGACGCCTGGGAGCGCCAGCCGGCCGATGGTCTCGATCGCCCGCACGCCGTGGATGGTCGGCAGGAATGCGGCGACGTCAAGACCTTGCCGATGCGCCCACGCTGCCCAGACCCTTTCCGCTGCGGCGATCGAATTGAGAATCGTGCCGTCCATATCGAACAGGAAGGCCGCGAATTTTCTGCCTGCAAACATCGGTTTCCCGGGGTCATCTTGGAGGGATTATTTCGAAAGACGCGTGTCAATCGACCGTAACGTTGCCGCGTCCGTATGGGAAGCCGCGAGGCGTCGTTTTTGACGACCACAAGGAACCGCCACGCACTGTCCCGCGTTGATCGGCACTATCTTCCATGACGATCGCAGGGGAGGGCGATGCTGATTCGGCTCGGCTATGAAATTGCCATTGAATGCGTTGCAGCAACGCCGGTCGTTTCATTGCTCGATATCCACGGGGATCGCCAGGCCGACATCAAGCGGCAGACGCGCGTGCTGACCTCGCCGTCGGTCCCGACCAGGGTCTACCACGACCTTTTCGGCAATAGCTGCCGCCGCTTCACGGCGCCGGCCGGAAGCTTTCGCATCCTTTATGACGCGGTGGTCGAGGACAGCGGCGAGACGGACGAAGTCAACACGCTGGCGAGAGAAGTCCCGGTTGCCGAATTGCCGGACGAGGTGCTCGGCTATCTGCTCGGCAGCCGTTACTGCGAGACCGACCATCTCGGCGACCTGGCCTGGCAACTTTTCGGCCAGCTTCCACCGGGCTGGGCGCGGGTGCAGGCCATCGTCGACTATGTCCACAACCGCCTGTCCTTCGGCTACGGCTATGCGCGCTCGACCCGCACGGCGGCGCAGGCGCATGAGGAACGCGTCGGCGTCTGCCGCGACTTTGCCCATCTGGCGATCACGCTCTGCCGCTGCATGAACATCCCGGCCCGCTACGTGAACGGCTATCTCGGCGATATCGGCGTGCCCGCCGATCCGGCGCCGATGGATTTCTCGGCGTGGGTGGAAGTGTTCCTCGACGGCAGGTGGTACACTTTCGATCCTCGCCACAATGTGCCGAGGATCGGCCGCGTCGTCATCGCCCGCGGCCGCGACGCCACCGACGTGCCGCTGCTGCACAGTTTTGGCCCGCATCGGCTCACCCTGTTCAAGGTCTGGACGCACGAGCAGGAAGGTAATCTGTTCAAGCCGCCTTGTCGTGGCGTCGACAAGACGGTCAGCGCACGGATGCTGGCCTAGTCTTTCGGGACACATTCACAGTCCGTGTTTCCATTTCCCGCCACCGCGATCGTGCTGAACCGGTTCGATACATCTCGTCTGTACCGGATTGGGACGCAGTCCAGTCGTCCTGAATTGCGAGCCTGTTCGTGGTAAGCGCTTTGTCGACAAAGCCGTGCCGGCGCAGCTTTCGTTTACCCTCTGTTTACCCTGCCGCCGCTCGAAACCGTTTGGAAACAATGACCTGATCGCGGGCCGGTCGCTTTCCCGGGCCTGGCGGCGCGATCCGGCCGGATTCCTGCAATGCGCGTTCGGACAGCTGCAGGCTGTAGCGAATGGAGGCGGAAGGAATGCGGCGTTTCGGGGGTCTTGTTCAGACGATCGGCGGCTTTGCCGGGGATCGCAGCGGAAATTTCGCGGTCCTGTTTGGGATAATCGGCTCAGTGCTGGCACTGAGTGTCGGCTTTGCGGTCAACGTGTCCCAACTCTACAATGTAAAATCGAGCCTGCAAGGCGTGGTCGATGCAGCGGTCACCTCGACGGCCCGCGACCTGACAACCGGCGTCATCAGCGAGGCCGACGCCAGCAAATCGGTGCAGGCCTTTCTCGATGCCAACAGCACGGCGGGTATCCTCCAGGACAACCAGATCGTCCTCGACAATCTGGTTGTCGACAGGACAGCCAAGACTGTCCAGGCGGACGTCCATGTCAACGTCAACTACTATTTCCCGCTTTTCAGCACGGGTGGCATGCAACGCGTCCCCGCATCGACGACGGCGCTCTATTCGGACAAGCAGATCGAAGTCGCGATGATGCTGGACGTGACCGGGTCGATGGCCGGCCAGAAAATCATCGATCTGCGGGCGGCCGCGGCGAATGCTGTCGACAGCTTCCTGGGCGGCCAGGACCCCTCCAAGCCACGTGTGCGGGTTGCCATCGTGCCTTATGCCAATTCGGTGAATGCCGGTACACTTGCCGCCAGCAGCGTCTATGTGGAAACCACCGCCAGTCAACGCAAACAGGCGCCGGCCAATGACGCCGTGCAGTATGTCTCGGGCTTTATCCGTCCCGATAATTGCGCCACCGAGCGCAAGGGGACCTATCAGTATTCGGATGCGGGCCCCGACGTCAGCATGGTCAATCGCGACTACCTGCTGTCATCCTTCGCCTGGCAGACCGGCACCGCCGCCTGCCCGATCGCCGCGCTGATGCCGCTGACAGCGGATGCGACGGCGCTCAAGACGGTCATCAAGAATTTCGTCGCCTCCGGCGGCACCGCCGGCCATATCGGCGTGCAGTGGACCTGGTACATGCTTTCGGAAAACTGGGGCAGTGTGATGAAAGCCTCGGAACGGCCGGCCAAGATGGATCCAAAGAAGGTTGCCAAGATCGCGATCCTGATGACCGATGGCGAATTCAACCTGTCCTACTTCGATGCGAGCACGGTCAGCGACGTCTACAATGACGCCGGCAAGGAGCCGACCCGCACGGCCGCCAAGAAACTTTGCGCTGCCATGCGCGACAAGGGCATCGAGGTCTTCACCATTGGGTTTGACCTAAACGAAACGAATGCCAAGGCGACGCTCCAGGATTGCGCGAGCCCGGACACCGCCAAGATCAAGCACTTTTATCAGGCGGCCAATGGAACGGAACTCAACCAGGCTTTCCAGGATATAGCGCGCAACGTCGAGATGTTAACCGTAACCAAATAGGGGACAACAGCCCAAAAAGGAAAGGCCGCCGCTTCTCGCGAAGCCGGCGGCCTTCCGTGTTTCCGTCCATGGCGCGGCTCCTGGCGGCGACCCTGGTCGCCAGCCGCGCATCTCGCGCCTTAGCGGGAAGACTGCTTCCCGAAAGTGCGATCCGCTGAGGCCACGTTCTGGAAAACGAAATCACTCGACATCGGATCACCTCCTTTCGATTTGTTGAACACTCCCTCATGATGGGGTGTCATCCGGCAAATGGCAAGGCGCGGCACCCGAAAATCCTGAACAAGCCTGCTTGTGCACTCGGGCGGCTTGCGGCCGGCCGATCGGGCAGGCAAGATCGAGCCGCTATTGTTCCGGGCCACTATTTTGCCGGGTAAGGGAGGACGGGATGGAGGCAGCCGAGAGAGCGGCCCGGATTGTTCGGACGGTCATCGAGACGCTGAAGCCGGGTTTTGCGGTGAGGCTGTGGACAGGCGAGCGGATCGGCCCGGCTGCCGGCCCGGTGCTCACCATCAACGACCAGGACATCGTCTGGCAGATCGTACGTCGGCCCTCTTTATCGACGCTGATCGAGATGTGGATTGCCAAGGCGGTCGACGTCGAAGACGGATCGCTGTTCGATTTCTACGCCTTGCCCACGCACGGCAAGCTCAGGACGAAGCTCAAGACATTGCCGAAGCTGGCGATCCTGCGCGACCTGCCGGCGGTGCTGTTTTCGCGAAAACAGATGACGACGCGAACCGATCTTTCCGGCCGCAATCCTTTCGTCAGCGGTTCGAGCAAGGAGGCGATCGAGCATCATTACGACATTTCCAACGCATTCTACCGGCTCTTCCTCGACGAGCGCATGGTCTATAGCTGCGGCTACTTCAAGGATTTCGCCAACGATATCGATCAGGCCCAGAGAGACAAGCTCGACCATATCTGCCGCAAGCTTCGGCTGAAGCCCGGCGATAGATTGCTCGACATCGGCTGCGGCTGGGGAGCGATGCTCATCCATGCGGTGAAGAATTATGGCGTCGTCGGCCACGGCGTTTCGCTATCGGAAGCACAGACCGAGCTCGCCCGTGAACGCATCCGCGCCGAGGGGCTGGAGGACCGCATCACCATCGAGATAAAGTCCTATGCCGAGCTGTCCGGCTCCTTCGACAAGATCTCGTCGATCGGCATGTTCGAGCATCTGGGGCTTGCCAACCATGCGGCCTATTTCTCGAGGATCCATCGCCTGCTCAAGCCGGGCGGCATCTATCTGCACCACGCCATCACCCGGCGCGACAAGGGCAGCTTGAAGAAGACGCTGCGCAAGGGGCCGGAATTCAAGGCGCTGATCAAATACATTTTTCCGGGCGGCGAACTCGACACGATCGGCATGACGCTCGGCAATCTCGAGGCCCACGGCTTCCTCGTCTACGACGTCGAAAATTTGCGCGAGCACTATGCGCGCACCTGCAGGCTATGGGCCGAGCGCCTCCACGCACGCTTCGACGAAGCTATCGCCGAGGTCGGCGAAGCCAAGGCGCGGCTCTGGCTGCTTTATCTCACCGGCTGCTCGATTACCTTCGAACGCGCCTCGGCGCAGGTTTTCCAGACCGTCGCCACAAGGCGCGCGCGTGGGCCGAGCGGCCTGCCGCCGACGCGGGCGGATTTGTACCGATAGCTACAGGAGGCGCATCGTGGCGCCGATCTCGACGCGGGCCGGTCGATCGACGGTGCAGTAGACGCCGAGGTTATGGGCGTTGTGGCGGACCAGGCTGCGCAGGATTGCCGGGTCGTGGTCGAACCCGTCCTGGCCAATGATGGTGAAGCCGCAGCGGCGGCACGGCTCGGAGATGGTCAGGAGCAGGTCGCCGATCGCCAGCTTGCGCCCGATCCATTCCGTCTCGGGGAACGACCCCTCGACCTCCGGCACATCGACGACGATGTTGGGGCGGAAGCGGCGCGCGTCGGCGGTGCCCTTTGGATGCAGCACTTTCAAACGCGCCAGTGAGGCGGTGGTCAGCAGATGAATAGGGGCTTTGACGTAGCGTTCCGTCAGCAGAGGGCCGGCGTAATCCGGAGCCGCATTTTCCCGACGGAACGGCCGGATGGAAGCCGCAAAGCCGAGATAGGCGCAAATGGCGCGATCACTTTGCGCGCCAGGTGCCGAAAGCCAGCGTCCGTCGGGGATGGCGACCTCCAGCCTGCCGGCCTGCGACAGCCGGGTGCGGATGCGGGGCACCTTGTGCCATTTCGCTTCGCGGTCGGGCCGTGCGATTTCATCGGTCGAGGTATCGACAAGACCAAACAGGCGGTCGCCTTCGACGGTATGCCGGTCGACGGAGATCGCCTGCTGAAACTCGCCGGCGAGCGAGCTCGCGGGATAGCGCCAAAGCTCGGTGACGGCGCCCAATGCGGGTTGCATCAGCCCTTCTTGTTTTGCCGGTTGGCGATAAGGTCGTCGACGACCGCCGGATCGGCCAGCGTCGAGGTATCGCCGAGCGCGGCAAAATCATCCTCGGCGATCTTGCGCAGGATGCGTCGCATGATCTTGCCGGAACGGGTCTTCGGCAGGCCGGGCGCGAACTGGATCTTGTCGGGCGAAGCGATGGCGCCGATCTCCTTGCGGACATGGGCGACGAGTTCCTGGCGCAATTCCTCGCTTGGCGTTTCGCCGGCCATCAGCGTGACATAGCAGTAGATGCCCTGGCCCTTGATATCGTGCGGGTAGCCGACGACGGCGGCCTCCGAGACCTTCTCATGCGAAACCAGCGCCGATTCGACCTCGGCGGTGCCCATGCGGTGGCCGGAGACGTTGATGACGTCGTCGACGCGGCCGGTGATCCAGTAGTAGCCGTCAGCATCGCGGCGGCAGCCGTCGCCGGTGAAGTATCTGCCCTTGTAGGTCGAGAAATAGGTCTGCACGAAGCGGTCGTGATCGCCATAGACGGTGCGCGTCTGGCCCGGCCATGAGTCGGCAATACAAAGATTGCCGCTGGCTTCGCCTTCGAGCACCTTGCCGTCGGTATCGACCAGCTGCGGCTTGACGCCAAAGAAGGGCCGCGTCGCTGAACCCGCCTTGAGGTGGGTGGCGCCCGGAACCGGCGTGATCATGATGCCGCCGGTCTCGGTCTGCCACCAGGTATCGACGATCGGCACCTTGCCGTTGCCTACGACGTTGAAATACCACTCCCAGGCTTCCGGATTGATCGGCTCACCGACGGTGCCGAGCACGCGCAGCGACTTGCGCGACGTTTTGGTGACATGGGCATCGCCGGCGCCCATCAGCGCGCGCAACGCCGTCGGCGCCGTGTAGAAGATGTTGACCTTGTGCTTGTCGATCACGTCCCAGAAACGCGACTGCGACGGGTAGTTCGGCACGCCTTCGAACATCAGCGTGGTGGCGCCGTTGGCGAGCGGCCCGTAGACGATGTAGCTGTGGCCGGTGACCCAGCCGACATCGGCGGTGCACCAGTAGATATCGCCGTCATGATAGTCGAAGACATATTGGTGGGTCATCGAGACATAGACGAGATAGCCGGCGGTGGTGTGCAGCACACCTTTCGGCTTGCCGGTCGAGCCGGATGTGTAGAGGATGAACAACGGGTCCTCGGCGTTCATCTTCTCGGGCTTGCATTCGGCCTTAACCGTCGCGACCTCGTCATGGTACCAGACGTCGCGCCCGGCGGCCCAGCCGGTCTTGCCGCCAGTGCGGCGCACTACCAAGACCTTTTCGACTTTCGTTCCGGCCTTGGCGGCGATCTCGATCGCCTTGTCCGTGTTCTCCTTTAGCGGGATCGGCTTGCCGCCGCGCAGGCCTTCGTCGGCGGTGATGACGAAGGTCGACTTGCAGTCATCGATGCGTCCGGCCAGCGCATCCGGCGAAAAGCCGCCGAAGACGACCGAATGAATGGCGCCGATGCGCGTGCAGGCGAGCATCGCATAAGCGGCCTCCGGGATCATCGGCATGTAGATGGTTACGCGGTCGCCCTTCTTGACGCCGTGCTTTTTCATCACATTGGCGAGGCGGCAGACATGCGCGTAAAGCTCGTTATAGGTGATCTTCCTGTCGTCGTAGGGATTGTCGCCTTCCCAGATGATGGCGGTCTGTTCGCCGCGCTTCTTCAGATGCCGGTCGATGCAGTTCCAGGAAACGTTGGTCTGGCCATCCTCGAACCATTTGATTGAGACCTGGCCGTCGAAGGACGTGTTCTTGACCTTGCTGTACGGCTTGAACCAGTCGATGCGCTTGCCGTGCTTGCCCCAGAACTTGTCCGGGTTCTTGACGCTGTCGGCGTACCATTTCAGGTAGGTGTCATTGTCAATCAGCGCGTTCTTCTTCCACGCCGGCTGGACGCGATGGACATGAACATCGGACATTTCTTCGCCTTCCTCCCCAAAACCAAACCGCCGGCTTGACCGCCGGCAGGATCGCGGCGATGCGGCCGCGAATTCGCGCGCATTATTAACAGTTCGGCCGCGACGGCAACATTAGACGTTGGATTCGCGCGGCGGGATGCCGCAGGTGCTTTGCCGGGTCGTGTCAGCACTCTCGTGAGTCGGCTGCTAAGCGCATGTTTTTGCGGGAGGAATCTGGTTCGATCGCAGAAATATCAATAGACGATTAAGCAAATGGGGTGCACAATTTCAGGCTGGGAGGAAGGAGAATCAACCAGGGGACCGCAATGCGCGACCATTCCGAAATGGACCTGATGCTCAAGGGCTATGGCTTGACCACGGCCAAGATTCTTTATCACTTTCCAGATCATCCGCATCTGCTGCAGAGCTTCATCTGGCAGGATTACGACATCGCCCCGAAATTTCCCGTGCTGATCCGTTTCATCGAGTTCTGGAAGGCCAAGCTCGAAGGCCCGCTGCATTCGGTCAGCTACACGCACCAGAAGCTGATCGCGCCGAACGAATGGCGCAAGGTCGACGGCGAGTTCGTTCTGCATTAGCCGGGCGGGCGGCAGCCTGGGAGCCGCCGCCCAGCTTTTGGAGCGTCAGACTGCGGGCGGGTTCAGCCGGGCAAAACCCTCCTGCCGGCGATAGGGAAAATACGGATAGGGTGCGGTGACCTCACTTGCCGTGTCGAGCTTCTTCATCTGCTCGGCTGTCAAGGACCAGCCGACGGCGCCGAGATTCTGGCGCAACTGCTCCTCGTTGCGCGCGCCAATGATGACGGAGGCGACGGTCGGCCGCTGCAGCAGCCAATTGATGGCGATCTGCGGTATGGTCTTGCCGGTTTCCTCGGCGACAACATCAAGCGCGTCGACGACCCGATAGAGATGCTCATCCTCGACGGGCGGTCCGAAGCTTGCCGTGTCGTGCAGCCGGCTTTTCTCAGGCAGCTTCTGGCCACGGCGGATCCTGCCGGTCAGGCGGCCCCAGCCGAGTGGGCTCCACACCAGCGCACCGACACCCTGGTTGAGGCCGAGCGGCATCAACTCCCATTCATAATCGCGTCCGACCAGCGAGTAATAGACCTGATGGGCGACGTATCGGGGATAGCCATATCTGCCCGCCAGGCCGAGCGACTTCATCACTTGCCAGCCGGAAAAATTGGAGACGCCGACATAACGCAGTTTGCCGGCGCGCACGAGACTGTCCAGTGTCGACAGCACCTCCTCGATCGGTGTTGCTGCGTCGAAGGCGTGCAGTTGCAGCAGGTCGATGTAGTCGGTGCCAAGGCGCCCCAGCGCGTCTTCGACGGCCTTGATCAGGCGTGAACGTGACGATCCGGCATCGTTGGGACCGTCGCCCATCGGCAGCGAGGTCTTGGTCGAGATCAGCACGGCGTCGCGGCGGCCCTTGATGGCAGCGCCGAGCACTTGTTCGGAAGCGCCATTCGAATAGACGTCGGCGGTGTCGAACAGGTTGACGCCGGCCTCAAGGCAGATGTCGACCAGCCGCCGTGCTTCCGTCGCATCGCTGTTGCCCCAGGCGCCGAACAGCGGGCCTGAACCGCCGAAGGTTCCAGCGCCGAACGAGAGCGCCGGGACCTTCAGGCCTGATGCGCCAAGATTTCGATAATCCATGGGTTTGCTCCTTGTGGAAGGATGGCTGTTTCAAAGATTGGTTGAGGTTTGCCGTTCTATGACCGCGCGATTTCCGGTGTGGCGAGGACAGGATCTCGGTCGAGGCGCAGCGCAAACGCCGCCACGGCAAGCGCTGAAAGCGGCAACAGGGCCGCGACCCAGGTGACGGCATCGAGGCCGGGACCATGGGCGATGACCACGCCGCCGAGCCAGGCGCCGGCAGCATTGCCGAGGTTGAAGGCGGCGATGTTGAAGGATGAGGCGAGGCTCTGGCCGGCGCCTTGTGCCTTTTCCAGTACCCACATCTGCAGCGGCGCCACGGTGGCGAAGGCGGCGGCGCCGAGCAGGCCGACATAGATAACGGCCATGACCTGGCTGTGCAGGGCGAAGGTCATGGTGCCGAGCACCATCGCCAGGACGACGAGACTGCCGAGAACGGACGGTACCAACCAGCGGTCGGCGAACTTGCCGCCGGCGAGGTTGCCGGCAATGAGGCCGCCGCCGAAGACCAGCAGGATCGGCGACACCGCTGCTTCATCAAAACCGGTGATCTCGGTCAGCAACGGGGCGATGTAGGTGAAGACGGCGAAGACGCCGGCATAGCCAAGCACGGTGGTAGCAAAGCCAAGCAGGACCGGCGTGCGGCCGAGCACGGCGAGATCGGCGCGCAAATTGCTCTTCTCAGGCTCTGTTCGGCTGCGCGGCACCAGCAGCAGAATGATGGTAAAGGCGGCGATGCCGACCAGGGTCACCGCCCAGAAGGTCGCGCGCCAGCCGAAGGCTTGGCCGAGCCATGTGCCGAAGGGCACGCCGAGGATGTTGGCGATGGTCAGGCCGGTGAACATCAGGGCGATCGCCGAGGCTTTCTTGTTGGGCGCCACCAGTCCGGTCGCCACGACCGAGCCGACGCCGAAGAAGGTGCCGTGGGCGAAGGCGGTCAGTACGCGCGCACCCATCAGCGTCCAGTAGTCTGGGGCAAGCGCACAAGCGAGGTTGCCCAGCGTGAAGATCGCCATCAGCGCCAGAAGCACGGTTTTGCGCGGCCAACGGCCGGTCGCGATTGTCAGCAGCGGCGCGCCGATGACGACGCCCAGCGCATAGCCGGAAATCAGCTGGCCGGCAGCCGAGATCGAGACGCCGAGATCAGTGCTGACGTCGAGCAGCAGGCCCATGATGACGAATTCGGTGACGCCGATGCCAAAGGCACCGGCGGCAAGAGCGTAAAGAGCAAGGGGCATGGCGGTTCCCACTTCGATGACGACCAGTTTTGACGACGGGCGCCGTGTCCTCCCACGCCCCGATCCGGAAGATCGTGCCGCGATGTGCTGTGAACCAGCCTTGCATCGGGCACATCGTCTGTGAAATAAATTCACCAATGGCCAGGCCCGACATCAATCGCTCCGGCGAGATCGAAGTGTTCGTCCGCGTCGTCGAGGCGGGCAGCTTTTCAGCCGCTGCCCGTGCGTTGCGGATGACGCCGTCGGCGGTGAGCAAGCTGATCGCGCGGCTGGAGGCGCGGCTTGGTGCGCGGCTGGTCAGCCGTTCGACGCGCAAGCTGCAACTGACGCCGGAGGGGGCGGCGTTCTTCGACAGCGGCGTGCGCGTCCTGGCCGACATGGCGGCGGCCGAGCGCGAGGCAGCGGCGGGTGCCGCGCCGCGTGGCCGGCTGCGGATCAGCAGCTATGTGCCTTTCGGGCAGCACCGGCTGATCCCGCTTTTGCCGCGTTTTCTAGAGCGCTACCCCGAAATCTCGGTCGATCTGGTGTTGACTGACGATGTCATCGACCTGATGGAGGAGCGCGCTGACGTCGCCATCCGCGCCGGGCCGCTCGGCGAATCACGGCTGGTGGCGCGCAAGCTCGGGCAGAGCCGGGTGGTCGTCGTTGCGGCGCCATCGTATCTCGAAGCGCGTGGCACGCCCAAGGAGCCCGCCGATCTCGATCGTTACAACCGGATGGGCTTCCGTTTCGTACGTCACCTCGAGGGCTGGCCTTTTATCGACGCGGCCGGCAAGCCGATCACCCTGTCGATCATCGGAAATACGCTGGTCAGCGACGGCGAGGCGATGCGGCTGATGGCGCTCTCGGGGGCGGGCATCGCCCGGCTGGCACGCTGGCATGTGGAGGCCGACATTGCCGCCGGCCGGCTTCTGCCGCTGCTGGAAGAGTTCAACCCCGGCGACGAGGAACTCACCCACGCCGTCTATGTCGGCCAAGGCAAGCATCTGCCGGCGCGGGTGCGGGCGTTTTTGGACTTTTTGGTCGAGACTGTCCGGCTGACCTGAGCCCAAAAAAGATCGGGAGCCTGCCGGCTCCCGAAGCATCGAATCGAAGGTAAATTGAACTACTTGTTCGGCACAAAGGGCGCCGGACGCCGGCCGGCCGCCTGACGCTCCAGCATCCAGCCGGGGTATTCGGCGGGCAGGGCACTGACTTCGTCGAGGCGAACAAGATCATCGGCATCGAGCTTCAACTCGGTGGCTGCAAGGTTCTGTTCCAGCTGCTCCATGCGGCTGGCGCCGATGATGACGCTCATCACGAATGGCTTGGCCAGGACATAGCCGAGCGCCACCGTGGCGACGCTGACGCCGTGCTTGGCGGCGATCTCGCGCATGACGGCGACCGCTGCCCAGGCACGGTCCTCGTCGACCGGCGGGAAATTGAAGCTGGCGCGGCGGCCCTCGCCATTGCCGGGGGCGCCCGGTCCGTATTTGCCGGAGAGCAGGCCGCCAGCCATCGGCGACCAGACCATCAGCCCGAGCTTCTCCTCGTTGAGCAGCGGCACGATTTCGCGCTCGAGATCGCGGCCGGCGATCGAATAATACGACTGCACGGTCTCGAAGCGGGCAAAGCCTTTGCGCTCCGCAATACCCAGCGCCTTGGCGATGCGCCAGGCCTGCCAGTTCGAGACGCCGACATAGCGGACCTTGCCGGCGGCAACCAGGTCGTCGAGCGCCCGCAGCGTTTCGTCGATCGGCGTCACCGTGTCGGTGCCATGCAGCTGGTAGAGATCGATGTGATCGAGCTGTAGCCGCTCGAGGCTGCTCTCGATCGAATCCATGATGTGGCCGCGCGAGGAACCGCGCTGGTTCGGGCCGCCGCCCATGGCGCCATGAACCTTGGTGGCGATGATCACGTCCTGTCGGTTGACGCCAAGATTCCTGAGCGACTGGCCGAGAAGCCGTTCCGAGGCGCCGAAGGAATAGACATCCGCCGTGTCGAAGAAATTGACGCCGGCGGCGAGCGAGCGGGCAACGATCTCGTCGACGCCCTTCTGGTCGAGGCTGGCGATCAGGCCCCATTGGGCATTCTCGCCGGCCGCGCCGAACGTCATCGTGCCGAGGCAAAGTTCGGAGACGAACATCCCCGTATTTCCAAGTTGATTGTAACGCATGGTGGCTCCAGACGGGTTGAGAATAACTCGACCCATATAAGAACGAAACGTTCCGTTTCTATATGCTGGCTTAGTCGATGTCAGCCTGTGGCCTAAGGCCGGCTGAGCCTCATCTGGCGCCGAAAATCGCCGATCCAACCCTGACACTGGTCGCGCCGAAGGCGATCGCGGTTTCGTAGTCGCCGGACATGCCCATGGAGAGCTTGTCGACGCCGGCCTCGAGCCCAAGCTTTTCCAGCAGCGCGAAATGCGGACCGGGGTTCTCGTCGGCCGGCGGAATGCACATCAGCCCTTCGATGGCGAGGGCGTGAACCGAGCGGCAGCGGGCCACGAAGGCGACAGCCTCGCGTGGCTCGATGCCGGCCTTTTGCGGCTCGGAGCCGGTGTTGACCTGGACATAGAGCCTTGGTGACCGGCCTTGCCTGGCGATTTCCTTGGCCAGCTCTGCGGCGATCTTTTCACGGTCGATGGTTTCGATGACGTCGAACAATGCCACCGCTTCCTTGGCCTTGTTCGATTGCAGCGGACCGATCAGATGCAGCTCGATGTCGGAAAATGCCTCCTTCAGCACCGGCCATTTGGCTTGTGCTTCCTGGACGCGGTTTTCGCCGAAGACGCGCTGGCCGGCCTCGATGACGGGGCGGATATCGGCAGCGTCGAAGGTTTTCGAGACCGCGACCAGCGTCACCGCTCCGGCCCCACGGCCTGCCTCGCGCTCGGCGGCAGCGATCCTTGCCTTGACCGTGAAAAGCTGTTCGACGGCGCTCGCCATGCCTATATCCTGCCTGTGTTTGGCTTTTCGCCGGATCGCCGCAGTTGACGGGTCCGGCAATCCATGGTGAACACCGCGACGACATTTCCTGAGCCGCCCGGGCATTGTCCGGCGGCTCGCGCATGCTTTTAAGTGAAAAACACCCGATGGCAACCGAACGATACAATCCGCGCGCGTCAGAGCCCAAATGGCAGAACGCCTGGGACGCCAAGAAGCTGTTCGAAGCCGACAATGACGACCCGCGCCCGAAATACTACGTGCTGGAGATGTTCCCGTATCCGTCGGGGCGCATCCATATCGGCCATACCCGCAACTATACGATGGGCGACGTGGTGGCGCGCTACAAGCGGGCCAAGGGTTTCAACGTGCTGCACCCGATGGGCTGGGACGCCTTTGGCATGCCAGCCGAAAACGCGGCGATGCAGAACAAGGTCCATCCCAAGGACTGGACCTATCAGAACATCGCCGCCATGCGCGAGCAGCTCAAGGTCATGGGCCTGTCGCTCGATTGGGCCCGCGAGTTCGCCACCTGCGACGTCGACTACTATCACCGCCAGCAGATGCTGTTCCTCGATTTCGTCGAGAAGGGGCTGGTGACGCGCAAATCCTCCAAGGTCAACTGGGATCCGGAGGACATGACGGTGCTTGCCAACGAGCAGGTCATCGACGGACGCGGCTGGCGCTCAGGCGCGCTGGTGGAACAGCGCGAGCTGACGCAGTGGTTCTTCAAGATCACCGATTACGCGCAGGATCTGCTGGATTCGCTCGACCAACTCGACGACTGGCCGGAAAAAGTGAAGCTGATGCAGGCGAACTGGATCGGCCGTTCGGAAGGGCTGCTGATCCGCTGGCCGCTGGCCAAGCCAGTCGCCGGCGAGCATGAGCTCGAAGTCTATACGACCAGGCCCGACACCATCTTCGGCGCGTCCTTCATGGCGATTGCGGCCGACCATCCGCTGGCCAAAAAGGCCGCCGAGGACAATCCGGCGCTGGCAAAGTTCATCGACGAAGTCCGCCATATGGGCACTTCGGCGGCGGCATTGGAGACGGCCGAGAAGAAGGGTTTCGATACCGGCATTCGCGTTGTCCATCCGTTCGACGAGAGGTGGACGCTGCCCGTCTACGTCGCCAATTTCGTGCTGATGGACTATGGCACCGGCGCCATCTTCGGCTGCCCGGCACATGACCAGCGCGACCTCGACTTCGCCAACAGATACGGCCTTCCGGTCATTCCGGTGGTGATGCCGGAAGGCGAGAATCAAGGAAGCTTCCAGGTCATCGACGAGGCTTATGTCGATGATGGCGCGATGATCAATTCGCGCTTCCTCGACGGCATGAAGCCGGATCAGGCATTCGACGAGGTGGCGAAGCTGCTGGAACAAAGGACCATCGGCAACCGGCCGATGGCCGAGCGCAAGGTGAATTTCCGCCTGCGCGACTGGGGCATTTCGCGCCAGCGCTATTGGGGCTGCCCGATCCCGATGATCCATTGCGAGGATTGCGGCGTGGTGCCGGTGCCGAAGGCCGACCTGCCGGTCAAGCTGCCGGACGACATCGAGTTCGACCGGCCGGGCAATCCGCTCGATCGCCATCCGACATGGCGGCACGTCAAATGCCCGCGTTGCGGCAAGGATGCGCGGCGCGAAACCGACACGATGGACACATTTGTCGATTCTTCTTGGTATTTCGCTCGCTTCACCGCGCCGTGGGCAAACGATCCGACCGATCCCAAGGCCGCGACTGAATGGCTGCCGGTCGACCAGTATATTGGCGGCATTGAGCATGCGATCCTGCATTTGCTCTATTCGCGCTTTTTCACCCGCGCCATGCGCGAGACCGGCCATGTCGATCTCGCCGAGCCGTTCAGGGGCCTGTTCACGCAAGGCATGGTGGTGCACGAGACCTATCGGGTTGGCGGCGCCTCGAACGGCCGCTGGCTTGCGCCTAGCGAGGTCAGGCTGGAAGACGCCGACGGCAAGCGCCGCGCCTTCGAAATCGCCACCGGCGAAGAGGCGGTGATCGGTCCGCTCGAAAAAATGTCGAAGTCGAAGAAGAATACGGTGAGTCCGGAAGAGATCACCGACGGCTACGGCGCCGATACGGCGCGCTGGTTCATGCTGTCGGACTCGCCGCCCGAGCGCGATGTCGAATGGACCGACGAGGGTGCGGCCGGCGCGCATCGCTTCATCCAGCGCATCTGGCGCCTGGTGTCGACGGCTGCCGAATCGCTCGCCGGAGTCCGGCCAGAGGCGGCGAAGGACGGCGAGGCCGGGACAGTGTCCAAGGCCGCGCACAAGATCTTGAAGTCGGTCGGCGAGGATATCGAAAAGCTCGCCTTCAACCGCGCCATCGCCCGCATCTACGAGCTCGCCAATGCCTTGACCGTACCGCTCAACGAGGCGGCAGAGGGCAGGGCCGGTCCGGCGCTGCAAGCGGCCTGCCGTGAGGCCGTCGAGATCCTGGTGCACCTGATCGCGCCGGTCATGCCGCATCTGGCCGAGGAGTGCTGGCAGACGCTCGGCGGCACCGACCTTGTCGCCGAACGGCCCTGGCCGGATTACGATCGCTCGCTTGTCGTCGACGCCGAGATCGTGCTGCCGGTCCAGGTCAACGGCAAGAAACGCGGCGATTTGACAATTGCCCGCGACGCGGACCAAGGTGCGGTCGAAAAAGCGGTTCTGGCCCTCGACTTCGTGCAGAAAGCGCTCGAAGGTAAGGCGCCGCGCAAGGTGATCATCGTGCCGCAGAGGATCGTCAATGTCGTTGCCTGATCCGAAAAAAGCGGAGCTGACGCTGCGCCGTGTCGTGCTTTACGGGCTGCTCGCCTCGGTGGCGCTGGTTTCCGCCTGCACGGTGCGGCCGCTCTATTCGAGCGCGCCGCTGATCGCCGGCTCGCAGGTCGGCGCCGCTGCCGAGCTGGCATCGATCTCGGTCAAGCCGGTCAAGACCCGCTACGCCCAGCAGGTCCGCAACAATTTGATCTTCGCGCTCGGCCAGGGCGCCGGCGAGCCGGCTTCGCCGGTCTATTCGCTTGATCTCGGCGTCTCCGAACTCGTCGAATCGGCGGCAATCGAGCAGGTCACGACCGACGAGGACGAGCCGACCGCCGGCACTGTGACGCTGACTGCCAACTATGTGCTCAGCGATGCCAAGACGGGCACGGTCATAGCGAGGGGCAAGCGCTCGATTCCGTCGTCATACGACAGGCCGCGCCAGGAATTCGCGTCATACCGGGCCCAGATCGACGCCGAGAATCGTGCGGCGCGCGAGCTGGCAGATGTGCTGCGGCTGTCGATTGCCCAGGATCTGATCAAGCACGGCAAGCCGGCGGCAAGCTAGGTCTTTCCAGAGTGCGCAATCTGCAAAAAAAAGGCCGATTGCTCGGCCTTTTTTGTTCGTAGGATAGTCGCTTCAGCCGATCTTCTGCCCGGTCTTTGCCCAGTCGGCGAGGAACAGTTCCAGGCCCTTGTCGGTCAGCGGGTGCTTGACCAGCGCCTTGAGCGTCGCCGGCGGCGCGGTGATGACATCGGCACCGATCAGCGCCGCCTGCTTGACATGGTTCACGGTACGCACCGAAGCGGTCAGGATTTCAGTCTGGAAGTCATAATTGTCGTAGATGGTGCGGATATCGGCAATCAGCTCCATGCCGTCCCAGCCGCTGTCGTCGATGCGGCCGACGAAGGGCGAGATGAAGGAGGCGCCGGCCTTGGCGGCGAGCAGCGCCTGGGTGGCCGAGAAGCACAGCGTGACGTTGACCATTCGGCCGTCCGACCGGATGTCCTTGCAGGCTCTCAGGCCGTCGAGCGTCAGCGGCACCTTGATGCAGACATTGTCGGCGATCCTGGCCAGGATCTTGGCCTCCGCCATCATGTCCTTGTATTCGGTGGCGACGACTTCGGCCGAGACTGGGCCCTTGACGATCTCGCAGATCTCTCTTGTGACGTCGGCGATCTTGCCGCCGGATTTCAGGATCAGCGACGGATTGGTGGTTACGCCGTCGAGCAGCCCCAAATCGTTCAGCTCGCGGATTTCCTTGACATCGGCGGTGTCGACAAAAAATTTCATGGCGGTCTCCTGAAGATTTTTCATGTGCACGTCATGCACATTTGGGGTCGGACTTTGATCTAGACCAAAGTCGGGGCAAGGTCACGCCTCATGATCGAAGATTCGCCCTTTGTCGCGGCCGCACCGGTGCTGGTGCCGATGCCCGCCGAGCGCCCCTACACCTATGCCGTGCCGGCTGGCATGCGCGTGGTGCCGGGCTCGATCGTGCGCGTTCCGCTTGGGCCCCGCCAGGTCGCCGGCATCGTCTGGGACGGCGCCGTCGAAAAGGTCGACGCGAAGAAATTGCGGCCGATCGAGCAGGTTTTCGACTGCCCGCCGATCGACCGCGCGATGCGGCGTTTTGTCGATTGGGTGGCGCAGTACACGCTGTCGCCGCCCGGCATGGTGGCGCGCATGCTGCTCAGGGCGCCGGAGGCGTTCGACCCGGAGCCGTGGATCGAAGGGCTGCAGCGCACCTTCGCCAAGCCCGACCGGATGACGGAGGCGAGGACGCGCGTGCTGGAGACGGCCGAAGGCGGACTTGCCTGGACGCGATCCGGCCTGGCGCATGCGGCAGGCGTGTCGTCGACGGTGGTGGACGGGCTGAGGGCGCAGGGCGTATTCGAGACGGTGATGATCCCGCCGCGGCCGGTGGTCGCAGCACCCGATCCCGGCTACGCCGTGCCTTCACTGATGCCCGACCAGAGCGATGCCGCCGAGACGCTGCGCGCCAATGTCGCGACCGGTACATTCGGCGTCACCCTGCTCGACGGTGTAACCGGATCCGGCAAGACGGAGGTCTATTTCGAGGCGGTCGCGGCCGCGCTCGATCGTGGCAAGCAGGTGCTAATCCTGCTGCCGGAAATTGCGCTGACCCACGCTTTCCTCGAACGCTTCCAGGAGCGGTTCGGCGCCAAGCCGGCGGAGTGGCACTCGGACCTGCCGCCAAGAATGCGCGAAAAGGTCTGGCGGCAGGTGGCGGAAGGCGGCGTGCGGGTCGTCGCCGGCGCGCGCTCGGCGCTGTTCCTGCCGTTCAGCGAGCTTGGATTGATCGTCGTCGACGAAGAGCACGATCCCGCCTACAAGCAGGAGGATCGCGTCTTTTACAACGCGCGCGACATGGCCGTGGTGCGCGGCCATATCGGCGGTTTTCCGGTCGTGCTCGCTTCGGCGACACCGTCAGTCGAAAGCCGGGTCAATGCCAGCCAGGGCCGCTACAGCAGGGCGGTGCTTTCGGCGCGCTTTGCCGAGGCGGCACTTCCCGATCTCAAGACGATCGACATGCGCCGCGCGCCGCCGGCACGCGGCGGTTTCCTGTCGCCGGTGTTGCTTGGACAAATGCGGCAGACACTGGCAAAACAGGAACAGTCGCTGCTGTTCCTCAACCGGCGCGGTTATGCGCCGCTGACGCTCTGCCGGGTCTGCGGCCACCGCTTCGGCTGTCCGGTCTGCTCGGCCTGGCTGGTCGAGCATCGCTTTCGCGGCCAGCTCGTCTGCCACCACTGCGGGCACAATGAACGCCGGCCCGAAGCCTGTCCGGAATGCGGCACGCTCGACCATCTGGTCGCCTGCGGGCCAGGCGTCGAGCGCATCGCCGAGGAGGTCGTCGCGCATTTCCCCGATGCCCGCACCATCGTACTGTCGTCCGACCTGATGGGCGGCGTGCGCCGGCTGCGGCTCGAGCTTGAAGCCATCGCCAATGGCGAGGCCGACATCGTCATCGGCACGCAACTCGTCGCCAAGGGCCATAATTTCCCCAACATGACGCTGGTCGGTGTGGTCGATGCCGATCTCGGCCTTGCCAATGGCGACCCGCGCGCCGCCGAGCGCACCTTCCAACTGCTCAGCCAGGTGACCGGCCGCGCCGGCCGCACCGGCAAGAAAAGCCTCGGCCTGCTGCAGACCTTCCAACCCGACCACCCGGTGATGCGCGCGATCGTCTCCGGCGATGCCGAGTCCTTCTACGAGCGCGAGATCGCCGAGCGTGAGCGGGCGGCGCTGCCGCCCTTCGGCAGGCTCGCCGGCGTCATCGTCAGCGCGGCGACACGGGCCGAAGCCGAAGGGCACGCCCGTGGCCTGCGTCGCGCCGCGCCGCAAGCCACCGACCTGTTCGTGCTCGGCCCGGCCGAGGCGCCGCTGTCATTGATCGGCGGCCGCCATCGCTTTCGCCTGCTGATCCAGGGCGAACGGCGCACCGACATGCAAGGGTTCATTCGCACCATGCTGGCCGAGGGGCCGAAGATAAGGGGCTCGGTGCGAGTCCAGGTCGACATCGACCCGCAGAGCTTTTTGTGAAGGGGCTCAGAGGACAGGCTTCCGCAAATTGCCGATGCCCATCTGGCGTATGTCTCTTGCTTCGCTAGAATGCCCGAAATTTCGACTATGCATTTAAGAGGGGACAAGATGGAATTTGCGTTTCCGTGGCCGATGAGCCAGGGCGAGTGGCTGGCATGGTCGAGCGCCGTGGTGACCTTGCTGTTCGGCCTGCTGCTGTTCCTGGCGCCAGGGTTGGCCTTCCGGATCCTGCGGCTGCAGGTCAGACCGGAGAAGGCGGCGGCGATCGCCGAGGGGCGCGGCCGGATGTCGGGCTTCTATCTCGGCGTCAGCCTGTGCTGCATCCTCCTGGCGCAGCCGCTGCTCTATATGGCGCTCGGCTTCTCCTGGCTGTTCACCGCCTTCGGCCGGCTGCTGTCGATGATGTCGGACGGCGCCAACACGCCGTTCAACTGGGCTTCCATTGTCGTCGAGCTGGTGCTGGCGGCGCTGCCGCTTGCCTTCGCCTTCGGCTTTTTGCCCTGAATCAGCGATCAATCCGGGGTTGGTTGCTGAACTCGCCCGGCGGATGCGACAATAGTGCCTGAAAACCATGCCGGACGACGCATTGCGGTCTGAAAATGCCTGTGCTAGACGGCAATCGACTTTCGACCGGGGATAGCGGAAGCCGCGCCTCCGTGCTTGGAAAAATGCAGTAAGGTCAAAGATTTAGCCAGAGTTTTTGCTCGCGCCAACAATCTGCGGCCTGTCAGACAAGAGAAAAGACGGTCCGTGGCCCAATCGTCATCGCCAATCTCAGGTGTCGCAGAACGCTATGCGGGTTCGCTGTTCGAACTCGCGCTGCAGGCCAATTCGGTCGCCAGCGTCGAGGCCGACCTCAACAGGTTCGAAACGATGCTCGAAGGCAGCGCTGACCTTTCGCGGCTGATCAGGAGCCCTGTCTTCTCCAGCGAGGACCAGGCCAAGGCGATCGCCGCGATCGCCGACAGAGCAGGGATTACCGGCCTCACCGGCAATTTCCTGCGCGTCGTTGCCCAGAATCGCCGGCTGTTCGCCGTGCCCGGCATGATCAAGGCGTTCCGCCAGATCGCCGCCGAACACCGCGGCGAGACCGCTGCCGAGGTCACCTCGGCGCATGCGCTGACGCCTGCCCAGGAAACCGAGCTGAAAGCGGCGCTGAAAAGCGTCGCCGGCAAAGACGTGGCGATCACGGTCACCGTCGATCCGTCGCTGCTCGGCGGACTGGTGGTCAAGATCGGCTCGCGCCAGATCGATACGTCGCTCAAAACCAAACTCAATTCGCTCAAGCTTGCACTGAAAGAGGTCGGCTGATGGACATCCGCGCCGCGGAAATTTCCGCAATTCTGAAAGACCAGATCAAGAATTTCGGCAAGGAGGCCGAGGTCTCCGAAGTCGGCCAGGTGCTGTCCGTCGGTGACGGTATCGCCCGCGTCTACGGCCTCGACAATGTCCAGGCCGGCGAGATGGTCGAGTTCCCCGGCGGCATCCGCGGCATGGCGCTCAACCTCGAAGCCGACAATGTCGGCGTTGTCATCTTCGGCGCCGACCGCGACATCAAGGAAGGCGACACCGTCAAGCGCACCGGCGCCATCGTCGATGCGCCCGTCGGCATGGGCCTGCTCGGCCGCGTCGTCGACGCGCTCGGCAACCCAATTGACGGCAAAGGCCCGATCCAGGCCACCGAACGCAAGCGCGTCGACGTCAAAGCGCCCGGCATCATCCCGCGCAAATCGGTGAACGAGCCGATGTCGACCGGCCTCAAGGCCATCGACGCGCTGATCCCGGTCGGCCGCGGCCAGCGCGAGCTGGTCATCGGCGACCGCCAGACCGGCAAGACCGCGATCATCCTCGACACCATGCTCAACCAGAAATCGGTGCACGACAACGGCCCTGAGAAGGAAAAGCTGTACTGCGTCTATGTCGCCGTCGGCCAGAAGCGCTCGACGGTGGCGCAGTTCGTCAAGGTCCTGGAAGAGCGCGGCGCGCTCGACTATTCGATCATCATCGCCGCGACCGCCTCCGATCCGGCGCCAATGCAGTTCCTGGCGCCGTTCACTGCCTGCACCATGGGCGAATATTTCCGTGACAACGGCATGCACGCGCTGATCAGCTACGACGACCTGTCGAAGCAGGCCGTCGCCTATCGCCAGATGTCGCTGCTGCTGCGCCGTCCGCCGGGCCGCGAAGCCTATCCCGGCGACGTTTTCTACCTGCACTCGCGCCTGCTCGAGCGCGCCGCCAAGCTCAACGACGAAAATGGCGGTGGGTCGCTGACGGCGCTGCCGATCATTGAAACGCAGGCCAACGACGTGTCGGCCTATATCCCGACCAACGTCATCTCGATCACCGACGGCCAGATCTTCCTGGAAACCAATCTGTTCTTCCAGGGCGTGCGCCCGGCGGTCAATGTCGGCCTGTCGGTGTCGCGCGTCGGCTCCTCGGCGCAGATCAAGGCGATGAAGCAGGTTGCCGGGTCGATCAAGGGCGAGCTCGCGCAGTACCGCGAAATGGCTGCTTTCGCGCAGTTCGGCTCCGATCTCGACGCAGCCACGCAACGCCTGCTCAACCGCGGCTCGCGTCTGACCGAGCTGTTGAAGCAGCCGCAATTCTCGCCGCTCAAAGTCGAGGAGCAGGTCGCGGTGATCTTCGCCGGCGTCAACGGCTATCTCGACAAGCTGGCGGTCAACCAGGTCGGCAAGTTCGAGCATGGTCTGTTGTCGCATATGCGCTCGGCCGGCAAGGACGTGCTCGACGGCATCCGCAAGGAGAAGGCGCTGTCCGACGATCTGCGCGCCAGGCTGAAGGCAGAAATCGACGCCTTCGCCAAGACCTTTGCTTGAGCAGGACGGACGGGATCAGGTTTGAAGCATGCCTTCGTTAAAAGACCTTCGTAACCGTATCGCCTCGGTCAAGGCGACGCAGAAGATCACCAAGGCGATGCAGATGGTCGCCGCGGCGAAGCTGCGTCGCGCGCAGGAAGCGGCGGAAGCGGCGCGTCCCTATTCGGAGCGCATGGGCGCGGTGCTGGCCAATATCACCCAGGCGATCGGCGGCGGCGGCGATGCCCCGGCGCTGATGACCGGCACCGGCAAGGACGACGTGCATCTGCTTGTCGTCTGCACGGCCGAACGCGGTCTGTGCGGCGGGTTCAATTCGCAGATCGCCCGCTTTGCCCGCGACCACATCCGCAAGCTTCTGGCCGACGGCAAGCAGGTCAAGATCATCTGCGTCGGCAAGAAGGGGTTCGACATATTGCGCCGCGACTACGGGGCGCTGATCATCGAGCGTGTCGACCTGCGCGAGGTCAAGACGCTGGGCTTCGTCAATGCCGATGCCATCGCCAAGAAGGTGATCCACCTGTTCAACGAAGGCGGCTTCGACATCTGCACGCTGTTCTATTCGCAGTTCAAGTCGGTGATCAGCCAGATCCCGACAGCGCAGCAAATTGTCCCGGCGGGCGCGCCTGCGGCTGGCGCGGAAGTGAAGGACGGCGGCAGCGCCGTCTACGAATACGAGCCGGAGCCGGGCGAAATCCTCTCCGATCTCATCCCGCGCAACATTTCCGTGCAGGTTTTTCGCGCGCTGCTCGAGAATGCTGCCGGCGAGATGGGCGCCAAGATGAGCGCCATGGACAATGCGACGCGCAACGCCGGCGACATGATCAACAAATTGTCGATCACCTACAACCGCCAGCGGCAGGCGCAGATCACCAAGGAATTGATCGAAATCATTTCGGGCGCCGAGGCGCTCTAGGCACGCCCACAAGGAGGTCATCGACCTCAAGCGTGTGCGAAACAAAGAGACGAAAAGGGTAAAGACGATGGCGAAAGCAGCGACCCCCAAGACGGCAGCCCCTAAGGCCGCGGCACCAGCGAAGGCTCCGGCAGCAGTAAAGGCCGCTCCGGCCAAGAAGGCGGCAGCAACCAAGGCCGCCGCTGTGAATACGCCGGCCGCCACCATCAAGAAAACCGGCTTGGCAGGCAAGGTTCGCCAGGTCATCGGCGCCGTTGTCGACGTCCAGTTCGGCGAACATCTGCCGGCGATCCTGAACGCGCTTGAGACGATCAACGTCGGCAATCGCCTGGTGCTAGAGGTGGCTCAGCATCTGGGCGAAAACACCGTGCGCTGCATCGCCATGGACTCGACCGAAGGTCTGGTCCGCGGTCAGGACGTCTATGACACCGGTGCACCGATTACCGTGCCGGTCGGCCCGGGCATGCTCGGCCGCATCATCAACGTCATCGGCGAGCCGGTCGACGAGGCAGGCCCGGTCGACGGCATCGAGATGCGCTCGATCCACCAGCCGGCGCCGACCTATGTCGAGCAGTCGACGGAAGCGCAGATCCTGGTCACCGGCATCAAGGTGCTCGACCTGCTGGCCCCCTATGCCCGCGGCGGCAAGATCGGCCTGTTCGGCGGCGCCGGCGTCGGCAAAACGGTGCTGATCCAGGAACTGATCAACAACGTCGCCAAGGCGCATGGCGGCTTCTCGGTGTTCGCCGGCGTCGGCGAGCGCACCCGCGAAGGCAACGACCTCTATCACGAGTTCATCGAGTCCGGCGTCAACAAGAAGGGCGGCGGCGAAGGCTCCAAGGCCGCGCTCGTCTATGGCCAGATGAACGAGCCGCCGGGCGCCCGCGCCCGCGTCGGCCTGACCGGCTTGACGGTTGCCGAATATTTCCGCGACCAGGGCCAGGACGTGCTGTTCTTCGTAGACAACATCTTCCGCTTCACGCAGGCGGGCTCGGAAGTGTCGGCGCTGCTCGGCCGCATTCCTTCGGCCGTGGGCTACCAGCCGACGCTGGCTACCGACATGGGCGCGCTGCAGGAGCGTATCACCACGACGACCAAGGGTTCGATCACCTCGGTGCAGGCGATCTATGTGCCGGCCGACGACCTGACCGACCCGGCACCGGCGACCTCGTTCGCCCACCTCGACGCGACGACCGTGCTCAACCGCGCGATTTCGGAAAAGGGCATCTATCCGGCCGTCGATCCGCTCGATTCGACCTCGCGCATGCTCGACCCGATGGTTGTCGGCGAAGAGCATTACCAGGTCGCCCGCCAGGTGCAGTCGATCCTTCAGCGTTACAAGTCGCTGCAGGACATCATCGCCATCCTGGGCATGGACGAGCTGTCGGAAGAGGATAAGCAGACCGTGGCCCGCGCCCGCAAGATCGAGCGCTTCCTGTCGCAACCCTTCTTCGTCGCCGAAGTGTTCACCGGCGCACCGGGCAAGCTGGTCGACCTCGCCGACACCATCAAGGGCTTCAAGGGCCTTTGCAACGGCGATTACGACCATCTGCCGGAGGCCGCCTTCTACATGGTCGGCGGCATCGAGGAAGCGGTCGAGAAGGCACAGCGCCTGGCCGCCGAAGCGGCCTGATGGTGAATGGTCAATAGTGAATTGTGAATGGGGAGTAGCGGATAGGAAATCGGGGCTGAGTGAAGGTCATTCTTTCTGACCGTTCACCATTCACCATTCACCAGTCGCTAGATTGATCATGCCTGAAGCTTTCAAATTCGAACTGGTCTCGCCGGAGCGCCTCTTGGTTTCCGAGCAGGTCGAATCCGTCGTCATCCCGGGCGCCGAAGGCGAGATGACTGTCATGGCGCATCACGCACCGGTCATGACTACAATCAAGCCGGGCGTCGTTACGCTGAAGACCGCGCAAGGCAAGGAAGAGCGCTATGTGGTGTTCGGCGGCTTTGCCGACATCGTTCCGGCCGGCTGCACGCTGCTCGCCGAATCGGCTGTGGCCGTCGGCGACATCGACCGCGCCGACCTTGCCCGCCGCATCCAGGAGGCCAGGGAAGACGCCGCCGACGCCAAGGACGACCAGACCCGCAGCAAGGCCGAGCAGTTCCTCAACCAGCTCACCACGCTCGAAGGCGCGCTGTTGCCGGCTTAACAGGCGCCCCTTGCCTTCTCCCCGTGTGGGAGAAGGTGGATCGGCGCGCAGCGCCGAGACGGTTGAGGGGTGTTGGAAGAAACGAGACGTCGGCGTTCCCTGGAACACCCCTCATCCGACCGAGCTTCGCTCGGCCACCTTCTCCCACAAGGGGAAGGGGGGCTGGTCACACCGTCAGTGCCTCCACGGCGCGCATGACGCCGCGCAGTTCGGCGAGGCCCTTCAGCCGTCCGATGCAGGAATAGCCGGGGTTCACCTTCTTGCCGATGTCGTCGACGATGGCATGGCCATGGTCGGGACGCATCGGCACCTGCCAGTCCGCCTTGCCTGCCGCCTTGCGCCGCCGCTCTTCGCCAATCAGCGCCGACACGACCGCCACCATGTCGGTGTCGCCGTCGAGGTGCTCGGCTTCGTGGAAGGAGCCGTCGGGCTCCTTGGTGACGTTGCGCAGATGGGCGAAATGGATGTTTTCGGCGAAGGCCTTGGCCATTGCCGGCAGATCGTTCTGCGCGCCCGCGCCATAGGAGCCGGTGCACAGGGTCAGCCCGTTTGCCGGCGAAGCGACGGCGTCGAGCAGCGCGCGGGCATCGGCTGCCTTGGAAACGATTCGCGGCAGGCCGAACAGCGAAAAAGGCGGATCGTCGGGGTGGATCGCCATCCTGAGGCCGGTCTCTTCGGCCACCGGCACGATCTCGCGCAGGAAGGCAAACAGGTTTTCGCGCAGGCCTTCGGTGGAGACGTCCTTGTAGAGGTCGAGGGCGCGGCGGAAGCTTGCCCGATCGAAGATGAATTCGCGCGCCGGGACCCAGCCGATCAGGTTGCGCTCCAGCCTTGCCTTGTCGCTGTCGCTCATCCCTTGCAGTCGCACACGCGCGGCCTCGACGCGGGCCGGTGGGTGATCGGCCTCCGCCCCTTCTCGCTCAAGGATGAAGACGTCATAGGCGCAGAGCTCGACGACATCGAAGCGCAGCGCCGTGCCGCCATGCGGCATCGGGTAATCGAGGTCCGTGCGCGTCCAGTCGGTGATCGCCATGAAATTATAGCAGACGGTGTTGATACCGGCGGCGGCGACGGCGCGGATCGAAGCCTTGTAATTGTCGATCAGGCTGCGCCAGTCGCCGCTGCGGGTCTTGATGTCCTCGTGCACGACGATGCTCTCGACCACGTCCCAGGTCAGGCCTGCTGCCTCGATCTCGGCCTTGCGCCTGGCGATCTCGTCCGCCGGCCAGGCGCGGCCGTCGTTGAGGTGGTGCAGCGCGCTGACGATGCCGACGGCGCCGGCCTGACGGACATGGGCAAGCGTCACCGGATCGTCCGGCCCGAACCAGCGCCAGGTCTGTCTCATGGCTTCTCACTGCCTATGCCAAGCGCCGCGAAGGCAGCGGCAGGTCCGCCCCGCCGCAGGCGTTCGAGATGGGCTGCCGTCAGATCGATCAGTGTCATGCGGTGGGCATGGTCCTTGGCGAAGCCGGCGAGATCGAACATCGCTGTCACCGTTTCACCAGCCGGCCGGCTGCCGAGCGCCGTAAGCCGAGCATCGATCGGGTCGGTGAAATGGGCTTCCGGCAAGGTTTTGCCGCGCGCCTCGCAAGCGGCGATCCAGGCCGCCACCACCAGCATGAGATGCGCGGGCGGGTCACCGGCGCCCAGCCGATCGAGGGCCGAGGCGACGATGCGCTGCGGCAGCTTCTGGCTGCCGTCATTGGCGATCTGCGCCGTGCGATGGGCGAGCGCGGTGTTCGAATAGCGTTCGGCGAGCTGGGCCGTGTAGCCGGCCGTATCGAGCCCGGCGTCCTGCGGCAGCGTCGGGATGGCCTCGGCCCATAGTCCGTCGACGAATTGCCGGATCGCCGGATCGGCAAAGGCGCGGTCGACCGTGTCGTAGCCGCTGAGCAGGCCGAGATAGGCGATTGCCGAATGCGAACCGTTGAGCAGCCGCAGCTTCATGTCCTCGAAGGGCCCGACGTCGCCGACCATGGTGACGCCGAACTTTTCCCAGGCCGGCCTGCCTGCCGGGAAATCGTCCTCGACCACCCATTGGCAGAACGGCTCGGTCATCACCGGCCAGGCATCCTCGACGCCGAGCTCGACGGCGATACGCGCCCGGTCGACATCGGTGGTCGCCGGCACGATGCGGTCGACCATGCTCGACGGAAACGCGACGCCGTCGGCGATGTGTGCGGCGAGCCTGGCATCGCCTGAAGTGGCGAGCCTGGCATCGCCTGAAGTGGCGAGCCTGGCATCACGCAGTGCGGCGAATTCGACCAGCAGGCGGTGCAGCGTGGCGCCATTGGCCGGAAGGTTGTCGCAGCAGAGCACGGTGAAAGGCTGGATGCCGGCGGCACGGCGGCGCGACAGCGCCTCGGTCAGGAAACCATGCGCCGTCCGTGGCATTTGCGGGTTGGCCAGATCATGGACGATCTCGGGGTGGGTATTGTCCAGGCCGCCGCCGGCTGCCCTCAAATAGGCCTTTTCGGTGATCGTCAGCGTGACGATGCGGGTGCGCGGATCGGTCAGCGCGGCGAGCACCGCAGCCGGATCTTCCGGCGCCACCAGCAGCGACAGGATCGAGCCGACGACGCGCAGCTCTTCGCCGATGCTGCTCCTGATCGCCAGCGTGTAGAGGCCATCCTGCGGCTCCAGTGCGTCGCGCGTGTCAGGACTGCGCAAGGACACGCCGACAATGCCCCAGTCCGCCTCTCCCGCCGCCAGGCAGTCGTCGACATAGGCCGCCTGGTGGGCGCGATGGAAGGCACCGACACCGAGATGGACGATGCCCGGTGCGCCGCCGCCGCGGGCGTAGCGCGGAACCGTGACCGAAGCCGGCAGTGCCTTCAGCGTGCTGTTGGAAAGGCGTCTATTGGTCATTGCGCCACGTGTCTGATCGAGATTGTTGGGTCACTGCTGTCAGGCGGCGTAACACCCGATGCCGTCACGCACAATGGGCAATGGCCGACGAAAAGTCATCATACAACAACCCAGTTTTTGTATGTTGACATTATTTCTTTCCAACCCTACCGATGTCCGGATTGGGAGGATTTGCGTGGCCGCATTGACGGATCCGGATTTGCTGTTTGCCGCCGAGGCGCGCCCGCGTTCGCTGGCCCGTGATCTCTACGCCGCGGTCAAGGACCTGCCGATCGTCAGCCCGCACGGCCACACCGATCCGCGCTGGTATGCGCTCAACGAGGCGTTTCCCGATCCGGCGCAGTTGCTGATCGTGCCGGACCACTACATTTTCCGCATGCTGTTCAGCCAGGGCGTTCGGCTTGAGGAGCTTGGGGTGCCGACGCTTGACGGCTCGCCGGTGGAAACCGACGGCAGAACGATCTGGCGGCGCTTCGCCGAGCATTATTACCTGTTCCGGGGTACGCCGACCCGGCTGTGGTTCGACCATGTGCTTGCCCATCTGTTCGGCATCGACGAGCCGCTGACGGCCGCAACCGCCGACCGCCATTACGATATGATCTCGACCTTGCTGCAGTGGGAGAATTTTCGCCCGCGAGCGCTGTTCGAGCGCTTCAACATTGAAGTCATCGCAACGACCGAAGGCGCGCTCGACGATCTCAGATGGCACCAGATGATCCGCGACAGCGGCTGGGAGGGCCGCGTCATCACCGCCTATCGGCCGGATGCGATCGTCGATCCCGACTTCGAAGGGTTCTCGGCCAATCTCGACCGGCTTGGCGAGATCACCGGGTGCGATACCGGCAATTGGACAGGCTATCTCGAGGCGCACCGCCAGCGGCGCGCCTTCTTCAAGAGTTTCGGTGCGACTTCCTCCGATCACGGCCATCCGACGGCCGAAACCGCCAATCTCTCGGATGCCGCCGCGCAGGAGCTGTTCAACCGCATCCGCCGGGGCTCGGACGACGAGCGCGAGCGAAAGCTGTTCCGCGCCCAGATGCTGACCGAGATGGCCAAGATGAGCCGCGACGACGGGCTGGTCCTGCAGATCCATCCCGGCTCCTGGCGCAATCATTCGCCGGCTATCTTTCACAAGTTCGGCAGGGACAAAGGCTTCGATATTCCGACCCGAACCGACTATGTGACGGCGCTGAAGCCGCTGCTCGACTGCGTCGGGCTGGAGCGCGACCTCACCATCATCCTCTTCACGCTCGACGAGACCAGCTATGCGCGCGAGCTGGCGCCGCTCGCCGGCGTCTACCCGGCATTGAAGCTCGGCCCGGCCTGGTGGTTCCACGACAGCCCCGAAGGCATGCGCCGGTTCCGTGAGATGACCACCGAAACGGCCGGTTTCTACAACACCGTCGGTTTCAACGACGACACCCGCGCCTTTCCATCCATACCGGCCCGCCATGATGTGGCGCGCCGGGTCGATTGCGCATATCTGGCGCGTCTCGTGGCCCCGCCAACGGGGCGCGCCGCCCCCGGGCGCCAGCGGGGGCCCGGACATTGCGATTACGGGGCGCAAAAACCCGTACCCGGCGAAACCCGCGGGGCGCCCACCGTAGAAACGGAGGGCAACCCGGGAAGTT
>NZ_JAMYPQ010000018.1:0-139273 GCF_040320455.1 Mesorhizobium sp. M0698
CAACCCGCCGCCCCTCGGGCCCCCCCCCCCGCCCCCGCGGCCCGCCCCCCGCCCGCCCCCCGCGCGGCGACCCCCCCCGCCCCCGGGTCCCTCCGCGTGCGCCGCGGGGGGCTAACCGCGGCGGGCCGAACCGGCCAAGGCCATGCAGGAACGCCAGCGCCGCAGCGATCAGGATCGTCAGTGTCAGCGCCAGGAACGGCGGCTCGACCAGAAGCTTGGCCAGATCATACTTCCGCCCCGCGCCGTGCAGCGTCAGATCGAACATCACCGGGCCGTCGTCGGGCTGGAGCAAGGCAATCAGCCCGAGCGCGGCTGCTGCCTTTTCGGGATCCTTGAGGGCGGCGTTGTTGATCAGGTCGGGGTCAGTCAGGATATAGAACGGCTTGTCGTCCAGTTCGGTAAGCACAGCCTTGTCATTGCCGGCTGCGATGAGAGGGTACTTGTCGGCCACCCACTGCAATTCTTCGGGTGCGGCAACCATGTTGCCTTCGATGTCGAGTTGCTTTGCCGTGCTCTGGCCGGCACCGATCGTCGCATCGGCGATGCGGCCAAGCCATTCGTTCACCACCGAACCGGGCAATCGCCCGAATTTCATGTTCCAGCTTTCATGCCCCTGCAGCGGCAGGATCTGCCATTTGGGCAGCACGAAGAGCGTGTTCTGGTCCTGGCGAAGATTGAGGATGTGGTCGAGCGCCTCCGGATCGCTGTCGGGCGAGATGGTGACGATCAGCAGTATATCTCTGGCAAGATCGTCTTCGGTCCGCGCCATCAAGGGCGCTTCGCCGGTGAGCCGCAGCCATTCCGCCAGGCCGGCGTAGCCCACACCGCTTTTCGACAGCGGCGTGGCGCCGCCATTGCCGGGTTGCCGGAAATCGGGAGCATAGGTGGACAGCAGGAAGAAACCGGCTGCCGCAAGGAGGCTGGCGAAAATCCCCCAAAACAGTGTCTTTCGATTGAACGGCTCCTGTGCCTCGACCGCCGGTGCACTCACGTCCAGGCATCCCGGAAGGCGAAACGTTCATAGGCGCCGCGCGCCTGCCGCCAGCCTTCCGCGCCGACCGGCCGGCGCGCGAACAGCGCCGCCTCGACAATGCGGGCGATCTCGGTAAACGCATGGCGCGCCCTTCCCGGCAGGGAAGAGGCATTGGCGATGTCGCGCGCGGTGAGCGACGGGCGCAGGAAGTCCGGCAGCCGGCCGGCAATATCGGCGACGCTGCGCCGAAGCAAAAGGTGAACCGCCTCGTCATAGTCGCCGCGTGCGGCCAGCGCATCCGCTTGCGACAACAGGATCTGCGCGGCGCCGGCGTCGGGGCGCCAGGCTTCTTCGTCTTCGACTTCGGGTCGAGCGCGCTGCCACGGCAGCCGCCAGGCGATGCCTTTCACCTCGAGGAAGACCAGAAGCAGGATGATTGCTGCGCCCGATATCACCGCCCCCCAGAACAGATAGATCATGTAGGGACCGAGCCACGACAAAAAATCCTGCAGCGGTTTCAGCCACTCGGGCGGCTTCGGCGGCACATAGGCCGGCAGGTCGAACTGGATCGACTCATCGGCGATCAGCTGCTTGTGCAGATTGGTCAGCCGTTCGGCTTCCGCTGTGCCTGGCTGTGCCAACGCCACCCGCTCCCCTGCAACCTGTGGTTCCCTGCCGACACTGACAATGCAGAACAAGAATTGCAAGTGGGCTGGACGCCCACCGTTAATCTTGGCAGAATTACTATTAGGGCGCCGTGATACTGTTACGGCGAAACACGGGGGGAAATCATGGCTTCAACGACACTGGAACGGCCTGAGAAATTCGAGATCGGCAGGGTGTTCAACAACAGCTTCGCCGTGATCGGCCGCAACATCGGCTTGTGCCTTGGGCTCGCGCTGCTGTTTTCAGGCTTGCCGGCGATTATTCTTCGGCTGTGGAGCCAACCGCAAATAGATGCGGTTCTGCAGGGCGACCCCGGCGCCGCGGCCGATCCCTCGATGATGTTTCGGAATTCATGGTTTACGATTATTGCGGGATTGCTATCCTTCGTTTTCGCGCTGCTGCTCCAGTCGGCGCTGGTGCGGGCGACGATCGAGGACTTGAACGGCAAGCGACCGACCTTTGGCGACTGCATTCAGATAGCCATCCGCAATTTGCTGCCGACCCTCGGTATTGGCCTGCTCGTCGGCCTGGGTGCGGGCCTGGCGTCGATAGCTTTGCTGGTTCCCGGCATCATCTTATGGCTCGGATGGTGCGTGGCGGTGCCGGTTCTGATCCAGGAGCGGCTTGGCGTGTTCGGTTCGATGTCGCGTAGCCGTGTCCTGACCAAGGGCAACCGCTGGCCGCTATTTGGCCTCTTCTTGATCCTGATGGTCATCGCGATGGTCATCCAGTGGGTGATGCTGGCAGTCATCGTCATGTTTGGCGGGATCATTGCCGATGTGGCGGCAGCCTTGGTGTCGACCGTACTGTCGATGGTGCTGTCGGTCGCCACGGCGGTCAGCTATGTCGAGCTGCGTCAGGTCAAGGAAGGCACCAGCGTCGAAGAACTGTCGCAAATCTTCTCGTAGCAAAGTCGCGCGGCTGCACCACGTCGGGACCGGCCTGAACATCAGGCGGGCCCGGCGAGCCGCGACAGCCGTTCGCCATGCTGCCGCCGGCGGGTCAATGTCGGCCAACACCGGGTCGCAATGACGGACCGGTCAAAACAGGTAGAGGTATATCGTGGCGTCAATAACGCTGGACCAGCCCAACAAATTTCGCATCGGCAGGGTTTTCGGCGCCAGTTTTGCGGTCATCGGCCGCAACCCCATGCTTTGCCTCGGACTTGCATTGCTGTTTTCGGGTTTCCCGACCCTTGTTTATGAGCTTTGGATGCAGGTGCCGCAGGCCGGCGTCGCCCGAGGGGATCCTGATGCCGCCCTCGGCGGCCTCCGCATGATGTCTCGTGATTCTCTGATTACGTTCGGCGTCGTGTTGATGTCCTTTGTCCTGGATCTGTTGCTTCAGTCTGCGCTGGTCCGGGCGACTATCGAGGATCTGAACGGCAAGCAGCCATCCATTGCCGACTGCATCAAGATAGCGATCGGCTGTTTTCTGCCAACGCTCGGCGTCGGGCTGCTGGTCGTCCTGGGCGCAGGATTGGGCTTGATCCTGCTCGTCATTCCCGGAATCATATTGTGGCTCCGGTGGCTGGTAGCGGTGCCGGTTCTGGTACAGGAACGGGTCGGCGTGTCTGGCTCCATGGCGCGCAGCGGTGAACTTACCAAAGGCAGCCGCTGGGCACTGTTCGGCCTGTTCTTCGTTCTGATCGTGGCCTCGGTGGCCATTCAGTTGGCACTTGAAAGTGCTGTCGAACCGTTGGGCGGCATAGTGCGAGCTGTAGTGGCGACTTTGGTGTCGACGATATCGTCAATGGTGACGTCGATTGCCACCGCGGTCAGCTATGTCGAGCTGCGTCAGGTCAAGGAAGGCACCAGCGTCGAAGAACTGTCGCAAATCTTCTCCTGAGGACGGTGGCCAGGCCGACCGTAGGCTCTCGCTTTGCGCTCACTCGGCCGAGCTCTTTCACGACTCCTTAGTCAGCTGTGCCGGCAAGACGGCCGCCAGCCGCTTCGCCCATTCCTCGATGCCCGAGCGGCCCGCCAGCAGGTCCTGCCTGATCTCGATGAGGACCGCGGGAATGCCGCGATCGTCGCCATGGACGGGTATGGCATAGTCGCCGTCGCGGCTGATCACGTAGGGCTCGTTTGCCGCGGCGTTGAGCCCGCTGTCGGCGCGCAGGCCGGCAAGCACTGCCTGGCCGAAATCGACTGCCCGATCGTAAAGCACGCCGGCGTGCCAGGGCCGCGCAATGCCGAGGAAGACCGGCGTGAAGGAGTGGACCGTCGCGATCCGCGTCGGTCTGCCCTGCTTCGCCCGGTCGTCGAGATGGGCGGCCACGCGGTCATGAAACGGCGCGAACATGATTTCGGCACGCCGGCTTCGCTCCTCCGGATCGAGGCCGACATTGCCGGGGATGCCGGTGTCCTCCGATAGCGCCGGAATGCTGCCGCTGGAACCAAGCGGCCGGTTGAGATCGATCAAAAGCCGCGAATAGGAGCTGAGGAAAGCCGGAGCATCGAGCAGCTTCGACAGAGCGCGGGTCACTTCGGCGGCGCCGATGTCCCAGGCGATATGGCGCTGCAAATGGCTGCTGTCGAGACCGAGCCGCGCATACTCGGCCGGGATGTGATTGGACGCGTGCTCGCATATCAGAACGATATCGGAACGCCCCGTTTCGTTGATTGCTTCGACCGCTGGAAGCCAACCTTCCGGTAGGATGGCGCTGGCAAGCGGCTCAGCCATCAATACAGCGTCCGGTAGAGATCGCAGACAGCCACAGGATCGAGACCGGCGAGGCGCTCGGTCTCATGCCGCTTGAGGCCGACAAAGGTCTCGACGAACACCGGCGCGAACCATTCGGTGACGGTCTTGTCGGCGAGAAGCGCGTCGAGTGCCGTCGGCAGCGTTTCCGGCAGCCGCACGAGGCCAAGCTTCTTGCGCTCGGCAACGCTCATCTGTGTCGGGTCGCCCGAGACCAGCGGCGGCGCCGGCAGCTTGGCTTTCAGCCCCTCCAGCCCGGCGCGCACGATCGCCGCCAGCGACAAATAGGGATTGCCGGTGGCGTCGGCTGCCCGGTACTCGATGTTGTGCTGCCGCGCCGGATCGCGCCCGCCGATCGTCACCGTCGGGCAGATGCGCAGGCTCGCCTCGCGGTCGCGATCGGCAAGCCAGGTGTAGGACGAGCTCCAGCTATGCGGCTTCAGCCGGTAGTAGGACGACACACTCGCCGCCGTCATGGCGGTGACCGCGGGCAGGTGGCGCAGCACGCCGGCACAGAACGAAGCGGCACGGCTGGAAAGGCCGCCAGGCTGGGCCGGATCGTAGGTCGCCGGCTTGCCGGCCTCGTCGACGAAACTGAAATGGATGTGGACGCCGTTGCCGACGGCATCCGGCGCGATCTTGGGTGCGAAGCTCGCCTGCCAGCCGGCACATCGCGCGACTTCGCGCGTGATCTCGCGAATGGCGACGGCGCGATCGGCCGCGGCGAGCGCATCGGCCGGCTCGCATGTCACCTCGAACTGGTCGGTGCCGAACTCGGCGATCACCACTTCGGGCGCGACGCCGGCTTCCGCCAGCGCCGCCATCAGATTGGCGGCAAACGGGTCGGTGCGGCGCAGTGCTGCCAGCGACATCGAATGAGCCGGGCCAAAGTCGCCCTCGATATGGAATTCATGCTCGAAGGCGGCGATGACGGAAAGCCCGGCCGCTGTCTTCAACTCCGCCAGCGCATCCTTGAGCATGGTCCGCGTACAGCCGACCCACGGGCTGCCGTCGAGTTCGACGATGTTGCCGGCGACCATGTCGAAAGGCGTCGCCGATCCGGTCAGCGCCGTGCGGAACCGCGCGTTGAGATCGGGAACGAGCCGCACATCGCCTGACGAGCCCCAGGGATTGGGATCGACGATCGAGTTGAACGGCGTCAGCGACAGATTGGCCTGCAGCCAGCCGACGCCGGTCGCGGCGATCTTCTGCAGCTTGCTTTCGACCACCGAGCGGCCGCGCGTGATCGCCGACAGGTCGGTGGTGACGACGGCAACGAGCGGTTCGACGGTCATGCAGCTTTTCCCAAGGCTTCGAAACGGCCCGTAACGGTGGCGGTATCAGTGACCCAGCAATAGCCACCGAAGGCTTTTAGCGCGCCGTCATGACGCTCCTGTGAGGCGGCGGCGCAAGCATCGGATACGCAGGTGACGAGATAGCCGCGATCGGCGGCATCGCGCACCGCCATGTCGACGCACTGGTCGGTCATGATGCCGGCGACGATCAGATAACGCACGCCGAGGTTTTTCAAGACATAGTCGATGTTGGTTGAATTGAAGACACCCGACGATGTCTTCGGCAGCATGATCTCGTCGCCGACCGGCGCCAGCGACGGCACCGGCAGGCCGTCCGGCCGGCTCGGCGCGATATGGATCGGCGTCAGCTTGTGGTCGAGCGAGCGGTCGCGGCCGTCCTCGGTCAGGCTCTGGATGATGGTGTGGATCACCTCGACGCCGTTGGCCCGCGCCGCCGCCAGCAGGCGCTCCTGGTTAGGGATCGTTTGCGACGCGGTCTGCCGGTAGAGATAGTGGTCGGGACCGCGCTCCGGATGCGCCGGATCAGCACCCGGCTCCAGCCAGACGCGCTGCATGTCGACCAGCAGCAGCGCGGTTTCGCCGGCCCGGAACGGCTCGTTTCGTTTCGGCAATGATGGCGCCATGCTTGGTGGTCCTGCTTCGCTGATCACGTGTGGCTGATTTAGCTGATTTTGGTCCACGCGTCCTGCGTGGCGGACACACTTATTGGGAGTATTCGAAGTCTCTAATTTAAGGTAAGCTTTGTTTTCGGGCGTGGAGACGGGGGGTCTCTGTCATGATCGATTCAGACGTGTTCGACTTTGTCGAACGCTGCAGGAAACACACAGCTACCGGGCCGCTTCTGGGCGACCTGCTCGAAACCGTGCGAAATCTCGGCTTCGAGCACCTGATCCTGAGCGGCGTGCCGCTCGGTGGGCAGAAGCTTGCACCGATGGTCGAACTGAATGGCTGGCCGGCCGGCTGGTTCGAACGCTATGTCGAGGCCGAGCATGCCGCGGCTGATGGTGTTTGCATTTACTCGGCAAAGACCTTGAAGCCGTTCCTTTGGTCGGAAGTTCCGGCAAAATGGTCGGATACGGAGGGCTCACGACGCGTTGCCGGCGAGGCGACTGAGTTCGGCATCTGTAGCGGCTTCGCCGTACCGATGCTCAGCGTTCATCATTGGCAATCCGTGCTGTCGTTTGCCTCTTCCGCGAAGGCCTGCGCCCTGTCGCCGCGCCATCAAGTGCAACTGGTGACGATGGCGGTATACGCGGGCATGTCGATCCAGGCCTTGGCGAATGACGATGGTGATGATGAGGGCGTGCTGACCGACCGCGAAAAAGAAGTGCTCTTGTGGGCCGCGGCCGGCAAGACATCATCTGAAACCTCGCAGATCCTTGGCCTTACCGAGCGCACGGTCAAATGGCATTCGACGCGGGCCCGCGAGGCTTTTGGCGTCGCCACGACCACGCAAGCGGTCGTCGAGGCAGTGCGCCGCCGTCTGATCCATCCCTAATCGCGTCAACTGTCCCATCGGACAGGTGACGTATATTAGCGCGACTGCGAGTATCCCTTTGAGAACGATCGGGGGATCGCGCCATGATAACGGCCCACGTAGTCAATGCGCATAACAAGCATCTCTATGAAAACGAATTCGACGAGTTTCTGCGCCGGCGGCACGACTTCTTCGTGCACCAGAAGCATTGGCGCCCTCCGAGCCCGGATGGTCGCGAACTGGATCAATTCGATACAGACGCGGCGACATACCTGCTGGGCATTGAAGACGATCGCGTAGTGACTTCGGCTCGATTGATCCCAACGAGCGAGCCGCACATGGTCTCGGAGGTTTTTTCTCACATGTGTGAAAAATCGGGCGTCCCGAGACGACCCGATTGGGCCGAATGGACGCGCACATTCGTCGTCCCCGACAAACGCACTGCCGGACTGAGGGGCACGCTGACGCAGCTGTGCTGCGCGGTGATGGAATACGCGCTCGACGAAGGACTAACCGCCGTCGGCGGCATCCAGGAAACCTACTTCATGCCGCACCATGGCGCGCTCAAATGGCGGGCCGAGCCGATGGGCATGGCCAGGGAAGAAAACGGTGAATGGTACATCGTCGCGTATATCGAGGTGAACGAGGCGGCGCTGGCGAGTGTGCGGAAGATACTGGGGATTGAGCATTCGTTGCTGGTTCGGCGGGGGATGCAGGTGCCGTTCGTCGACATTTCGAGTTGGCGCGTCGTCCCTTTGTAGTGCTAATCCCGGCCGCCTCATCTCTCTATTCGATGGAATCTCAACTAGTTCTATTGTAAATCTATAATATGGGAGGATCTCACATGATATCGACCCGTCAACTTCTTGCGACATTCACCTGCTTGACTGCGACTGCGCTCCTAACGACAACAGATGCTCTCTCCGCGCCCAAATTTAGCAAGGGAACATCGATTAAGGGCGCCATCGCTTATCAGGATGCGGACGTGCCCAGCCAATTTTACTACCTTCCCCTGAGCGCTGACGTCTTGCTGGGCGAGCGGCTAAAATCCTTTAAGGTCACGCATTTCGGCATAGGCCGTTCCTACTTTGTTCAAAGCGCCTCCGGCGAGATCACCAGCCGTGTTGGCGCAATTCTCTCGGGTGTTATCAACGTTGATCTTTCCGATAAACAAAGAGAAGAGCTGATTGCGCAAATCAAGAAAGACTTCGCTATTGAAAGTCCTAAGTTATTGCCCATGGTGCTGCGATCACCAAAAATCACGTCGACCGCACTGGATCAGACGCTATCGTTTGGGGAAGGACTGGAGCAGAATCTGCCTCCCACGATACAATTCGGGGCTGATCTCAACTATTCAATTGGTAGTCTGAACTCTGGCTTTGGCCACATTGTTGCTGCGCAGCAGGTAGGTTCAGATATTACCGCCAATCCTCATTTCGGATTTAACGTTGTTGGCAAGGCTGAATTTGTTGGAGATCCTTGGATAGCGAAGATTCATTGCGATTTGTCTAAAGTATGGAGTCAGGTGCGGTCGAAGGCATCTGTTTCGGCGAGTGTCGGTTGGTTTCGGTTGGGATCGGCTACCTATTCTAATGTTGCACAAGAACTCAAAGACAGTGGTGCGTGTACGTTTAAAATGGACGAAGGTAGTCTCGATACTGCGACTTACGGACGGCAAGTCATGGATATGACAAAGAAGATTTTCGAGGCCATTAATCAACAAGCAACCGAGGGTACTGGGTTTTTCAAATTCGACACCAACTATCCTCAGGCGGAAGCAATTCCAAGCGGCGGCGGTGGTGTTGGCCTATTTGGCTTTTCCGTTTCCGTAAGCGGTGGGTATAGCTCGGCTTATTTTAAGCAATCAAAAGAATGGAATGAGACTGTTTCCTATACGGGACGCTTTGAATCGGAAGTGGCTTTCGGAACGACGTTAGCGGTGAATTGCGGGCCTGAAACCAAGCAATTTTTCCAAGATCTTGGTGACGCGAAGGAATCGTGTGTGACCCAGGAAAAGGCGGACCTGCTGCGCGAGAGGCTCCGTCGAGAAGGTGCTGCAAAGCTAAAGAAATATGAGGAGCTAGTGGCAAAGCTGAGCGCAAATCCTCCGCAAATAACTCAAGAACAATATACTGCGCTAAAGGCGTTGTATGATAGGCTTAGCTTATCCGAATTTGTGGACGGCTTCGTGACTTACCGGGTTCAAAATGAAGCTGGCGCAGACTTGGTGGATCCTAAAATGCCGGCACTTCAGTTTGGGCTGAGCGGGGAGCGCCTTCAAGAGCTAGAAGCTCACGCGATTCAATAGATGCGGCACCAGCCCTTCTGGCTTCTTTTCGGAGCGATTTGCGGCCTAAACGCTGCCGGATGTGCTCGGTTGCCGGCACCTGTACAGGTGTCGCCACCTTTGCTTGCTGCTCCTATCGCGCCTAACCCCTGCAATTGCCCAAAACCTCCGCCTCCACCTCCGCCGCCAACTTGCAAAGAGATTGCGCACTCGCTTGAGCCGATAGCCGATACGATCGCATACGCGATAATAATTAGAAGCGAGCCCCGGCCAGAGTGCTTCTTGCCTGCGCAAGTACCGATCATCACTGGCCCTGATACCCCTCTTACTTTTTACGTGCGCCTAGTATTTAACGACAACATATTGACCCCTGTGTCTGGCCGCAGACTAAAGTTTTCCATTGTGGACTCTTTTGGATTTTCTGGTCCTCAGAGGGAGATCAATTTGTCAGCCGCCGCAACTGGTCCGGACGGATTTTCACAAATCAATGTCATCTTCCAAGCGCACGATATTGGAGTATATCGCCTGCGGGTGGACTACGATGATCGCGGAATCGATAATTTTTCATTTTCTCCCAATATCATTGTCATTAGTCATCGCGCTTAGTTTTAGCCAAGCGCGGTGAGCCGAAGGCGAACGTTGAACCGTTGACTCTAACCGCGCGCAAGAGAGAATTAGGCGAGGCGTGGTAGGTTCCTGCAGCGCCTCATGGGGTTCAATCGTCATGCTGGTCACCGTCGGCGACAAACACTTCACACGTGGAAAGTCGCGCCTATTCAGCACGGTGTGGCTCGCCATGCACCTGACAGATGCGCTTGCTATCACCGGATTGGTTATGCGCGGCAAAATCGACCTTACAAATGATAAGCAAGCGATGTGTATTATATGTAGTTCGCTGCCGCTTGAGATACTATTTCCCATTATTCACCCAATGAAATTAACGGTTGCCAATACTAAGATTGACGAAATAATTTTGGAGATAAAGGCTAAAGGCAAAACGCCAGTTCCCGGAGATCATATAATAGAGGAATTTACTCAAATTTATAACCGCATGATTTATGCTGTGTTCCTTCAATTCTTTGAATTTCATCGCCCGCATATTCAGTCAGTTTTCGGGACAGACACGAAAGGCTGGCCACAGATTTTTCAGTTTGCATGGCTCATCCGAAACGGAGTTGCTCATCACGGGGGCCACCTTAATTTTACAAACCCGAATTATCCCCCTGTGACATGGCATACGTATTCATATTCGCCAGCGGATAACGGAAAGCCGATCCTCGGTGCACATTTCACTGTGAGCGATATGTTCGCTTTTTTGTTCGATCTATCAGACGAGCTAGACGCCATCGGCGCTCCGATGCCGAATTAGGAATATTTACCCATATTCCTTAGCGTCCCGGCTCAAAGTCTGCTATATTGAAATCATCGGCTTCCGTTCGATAACTCCCAACTCAACCGTATGAACACCTACATCCCGAACGACGGCATCCAATCTCTCGCGCCTCGAAGCGCGGGGCGTTGGGGGTGGCCGGCCGTTCCCCGATCTAACGAATTACGGTGACAGTGCACTAATTTCTTTTCGCCGTGTGCCTCGTTTTCCGGGTTCTCACGGCTTTGCCGATTTGCCCGGCGACGCTCTCGGCCCACCGGTGCATCGATAACCGCGACATCGGCGACGGGGCAATACTCGATGAGCAGTTCTTGTGGAACACATAGTCTTCCGACGTGAAAACACTTTGGCTCGCCCGTACGGTGCCGGGGATGCGGCAGACCGGGAACGCCGGCAAGGTGCACCACGCGACGGGGGCGACATGGTAAAAAGTGCACTCACCGTAATTCTGATCTATACTCCGGACACCAGCCCGAACGCCTACGGCAAGGCGAAGGGCGGATGAAGCGCTTGATAGAGCTCTCTTTTAGTCATGGGGCGATGTTAAGATGTTAGCCTCCGACCTGACGAAATTTATCGAGCAGGATCATCTGGCTCTGGATGCCTTCGTAAAGGGCGATCCTGAGCCCCTGAAAAACCTCTACTCGCGACAGGACGACGTCATTATTGCCAATCCCTTTGGCCCGCCGGCGAAGGGATGGAGAAAGGCCGCTGAGACCATGGAACGGGCCGCCACCAATTACCGGCACGGCAAGGCCATCGGCTTTGAGCGCATCTCGGAGTATGCGACAGCCGACTTAGGATACATCATCGAGGTCGAGCGGTTCCAATCCAAGGTCGGTGGTGGCAACAAACTGGTGCCGATTGCGCTTCGAGTCACCACCATATTCCGGCGCGAGGAAGGCGCGTGGAGGATCGTCCTTCGTCATGCCGATCCGATAACCTCGGCACGCCCGCCGACGTCCATTGTCGGGGAGTAGAAGGGTTGCCGGAGAGGTTTTAGGAATTACGGTGACAGTCCGCTATTTTCTTTTCGCCGCGCGCCTCGTTCCGGGTTCTCACGGCTTTGCCGATTTGCCCGGCGATGCTCTCGGCCCACGGGTGCATCGAAAACCGCGACATCGGCGACGCGGCAATATTCGATGAGCAGTTCTTGTGGAACACATAGTCTTCGGACGTGAAAACACTTTGGCTCGCCGGTACGGTGCTGGGGGATGCCGCAGACCGGGAACGCGGGCAAGGTGCACAATGCGGCGGAGGCGACATGGTAAAAGTGCACTGTCACCGTAATTCATCCTTAGCGGCCAATTTCCCGCGTCGCATCAACAATCTAGGTCATTTTCGGTTTCGCTTTAGGCAGCGCGGCCAGCAAGAGCTGGTGCTGTTTCTTCTTTCTCTTCGACGTGAGGGCTCACCCATTCGTCGGTTATCACGCGGCTGACCAAGGTGCCCGGCACCGCTTTTCTCAAGGCACGCAGCAAAAAGTATCTAACCCGCTCGGACAGTCAAGAGGTGTGGCAGGCAGGCCATGCGCAGCCAGCCGCAGCGAGCCGCCAAGACGCGCGAAGCACTTCGGCGGTGTAGGACAGCGGCACGCCAGAACGCGCGCAGGCCAGGCGTTGGCTTGCCCAATTGTGTTTTGACTATTTGGCTGAACGGGCGCGTAAAACATCAGGTTCGCCCGGTCGGGCGAACTAACTCAGGGAGGATGTTATGAAGATGAATCGACGTAATGCTCTCGCCCTTGGTGCCACCTCGTTGGCGGCCCCGCTATTGGTCGCAAAGCCCATTCCGGTAGCGGCCAAGACCTACGGTCCGACTGATGGCAAAGAGATTTTTCCCGGCGTTCGGCTCGTCGAACTGGGAACACGAGACTCCCATATCAAGGGGTACAAGAAAATTGCCATGGAAGACGTCGTCTACCAGCCAAAGGCAACTAGCCCGCTCGGGGATGTCATGGCCGACGATATGGTCTGCACGGTCACTGAAGGCGAGCTGCAGGTCACGGCCGGAGACATGCAGTTCACGGCCAAGGAGGGTGACGTATGGAGCTGCGGCAAGGGTAGCACGAAGGAGGCTGCTACGAACAACGGAACAGCGGTCGCAGTGATGCGGGTGATTAACCTGAAGGCTGCATAAAGTTACCCACACTCTGGCGACTGCAGACGCTCCAGCCGGCTTCGGCCGGCGGGCTTTTCCGGTGCGCCACGGCCTCGATGACCGGACATTTCTGCCGGCGCGCTGTGGCCAGCGCGGCGGCAGACTGAGGCCTTAGCGCACGGGCGAGCCGCCCTTCAGTGGTGGTGGGCGGAAACGCTCTTGACGTATTCGGACACCAGTTCCCTCGGTGCCGACTGACTGACGTCGCCGACGCTAAGGATGCCGACCATCCGCATATTCTTGTTGATCACCGGCAACCTGCGGATTTTCAGTTCTTCCATGTGCCGTACGGCCTTGGCCAGATCGTCGTCTTCGCGGCAGCAGTGAATGCCGGCCGTCATAACATCGCGCGCCGTTGCGATGCGGCCGTCGAAACCATCTTCTGCCAGTCCGTTGCAGACAATATCGCGGTCGGTCACCATTCCGATCAGTCGGTCGTTCTCTCCAATGGGAATCGACCCGATATCCTGGGCTCGCATCATTTTCGCCAGTTCGGTGACAGCGGTTTCGGGGCTGACCCAGTCGACACCCTTATGCATTGCGTCTTTGACTTTCATGGCGGACCTCCCTTGCTGGGTTGGTGAATGTCCCCTGTCCCATTCTAACGCGGACGGGGTTTGGCTGCCAGAGGTCATCATCCAGACCCGCATTTTGCGGTGGTTGTCATGCGGAATTACGGTGACGGTGCACTTTTTACCATGTTCGCCCCGCCGCATGGTGCACCTTGCCCGCGTTCCCGGTCTGCCGCAGCACCGTACAGGCGAGCCAAAGTGTTTTCACGTCCGAAGACTATGCGTTCCACAAGGACCGCTCATCGAATATTGCCGCGTCGCCGATGTTGCGGTTATCGATGCTGGGGGATGCGGCAGACCGGGAACGCGGGCAAGGTGCACCATGCGGCGGGAGCGACATGGGTAAAAAGTGCACTGTCACCGTAATTCCGGTGCACTATTTTCTTTTCGCCGCCTGGCTCGTTTCCGGGTTTCGCGGCTTTGCCGATTTGTCCGGCGATGCTCTCGGCCCACGGGTGCATCGAAAAACCGCAACATCGGCGACGCGGCAATGCTCGATGAGCAGTTCTTGTGGAACTTACAGTCTCCGGACGTGAAAACACTTCGGCTCGCTCGTACGGTGCCGGGGGATGCGGCAGACCGGGAACGTGGGCAAGGTGCACGTGAGGCGGCGGCGACATGGTAAAAAGTGCACTGTCACCGTAATTCACTGCCGAAGCAGGAATTGATATAAACCGTGGGAATCGCGAGGCCGCCCTTGCGGGGGTGACGCCGGCGCTGCATCCTGACCAGAAGGCCCGGGGGGACACCGTGAACCTATCGAGCAGCGCAGCGAAAGGGCGAGCCGTCCTGACGCGAACCTGGAACCGAATTCGGTTCTGGTGCAGCTTTCCTTTTGCTCGCCTCGGTTTTTGGCTTCGGGAACGCAAGCGCTACAATGCGATGTTCCCGCGACGCTGGCTGAGTCCTGCCCAGATCATTGACCACGACCTCGAACTTGTAGACGATGATGATGTCGGCAAGCTGGATCGATCGTTGCTGGATTTGCTTGTTGCCAGAAGGGATCATCTTAAGTCGTCAAGTGGGAAATTCACCATTTTAAATATATCACTTTTTACCTTTTTGGTTGCGAACTACTTTCACCTAGGAACCGATGTTAGCGTCTATGGAATTTCTATTAAAAGCTCTCCAGGTGTTGCGGAATCTCTTCTCGCTATATCAAGCACGCTCGGAATATACGCGGCCACCCTCCAGGCCAACATAGCAATCGTCGACGGGGCTATAGCCCACCTTCTCAAGCGGATTTTTCCTCGGGGTATACTCAATGTTATGCAGTTAGCTTTGATTCCAGAGACTGCCATCGGGAAATACTTTCCATCGAATATACCACATCTGGTTTTTACAGGTTTTCATTCGGCTGCTTCCAAATATTTCGTATATTTTTATTTGATGTTGTTGATTGTAGTAATAGCATGCGTGTACGCAATAAATATGCTTCTGATGAAGGAAATATGGATCGCGTCATCTCTTGGAGTTTACAGTAAGATAATCGTTGTCTATGTCTTTATTTGCGGTATTTTTGGCGCAATGTTTCTATTGCTAACCAGGTTTCCTTCTCCATACCGAGATTATTCGGTGCTCCACAAGATGCAAATTGCAGAACAACTATGGCCGGATCAGGCATCGGACCTTCGACAACAGCTTTACGGGGCCAAAATCGAGGACCGGGCCGATTTAGAATGTCGAGGATACATCAAGCCTTACAAGCTGCCAGAAGGAGCTTGAATACGAGCGGGGCGGCCCCGTCTTGCCACAAGAGCCTGCCTACGATCCGTCACTCCATACCGGAATACGATTGATTCCCAGCCGGCGGATACGAAGGCCGACAGCCTCGCGCTTGGTCGCGGAAAATGGCTCCACTTCCAGCCTGCCGTGATCCTTGCCGTCTTCGCATTTTCATTCGGTAAGCCAGCGAGTCGATGTCCACATCGCCAAAAATCTGGATCAGATCATCGGGGAAATAATTGTAGAGCTCTTGCAGTAGCCGCAGCGGATGCGGACCAGCCCGCTGCCGTCGTTCAAATTGGATAGCGGCTAACAGTGTGGCGTGTCGCGGCACGAAATTGCAGGAAACGAAAAATCCCGATCGCCATAAGTCTCTGATTTGGCTTGTTGGCTGGGGAACCTGGATTCGAACCAGGACTAACGGAGTCAGAGTCCGTGGGTCTACCGTTAACCTATTCCCCAGCAGGCGCGGCTGTTGAAAACCACACGGGCAGGGCGACGATGTCGCCGCGCGTGCCTTGTAGCCGCCGCCGGAAAATAGTCAACCCTGTGTTGGGGTTCAATCGTCGGCTTCTGGCGCTTCAACTCTCGCTGCGGCTATATTGCGAGTGCTCGAAGAACAGCACCACGCCGAGTGCGATCAGCAGCGGGATGATCAGGTAGAACAGCCGGAACACCAGCAGCGCCGCCAGTACGCCGACCTGGTCCATGTGCGACAAGCCGGCGAGGAACACCACCTCGAATACGCCGAGCCCGCCCGGCGCATGTGAAATCTGCGCGATCGAGAACGACACCAGGAAGACGCCGAGCACGACGAAATAGCCGGGATTGCCTGATGCGGGCAGGGCGAAGAAGATGATCGCCGCCGCCGCCAGGAGCTCGATCGGGCCGACCAGCAATTGCCGCGCCACGATCGGCAGCGCCGGGTAGTGCAGCTGAAAGCTGCCGATCCTCAGCGGCCTCAGATGCAGCCAGCTGCCGAAGACATAGGCCGCCACCACGAGCAGCATGGCGAGCCCTGCGGCTTGCGACAGCTTGTGATGCGGCGTGCCGGAAAACCGGTCGATCACCTCGGGCTCGAGCAGCAGGACGATGCTTGAGACGAACAGCGTCGACAGCACGAAGGTGATCCAGCAGATCGCCACCAGAATGCCGACGTCCTGCCCGGTCAGGCCCTTGGTGCCGTAAGCGCGGTAGCGGATCACCGCACCGGAAAATACCGAGCCGCCGATATTGTGCGACAGTGCGTAGGTGGTGAACGAGCAGAAGGTGACGAACAGCCACGATACTTTCTTGCCGATGTGCAGCAGCGCGATGTGGTCGTAGCCGGCGAGCGAGGCATAGGCGACGACCGAGCTCAGCGCCGCCAGCACCCAGCCGCGCGCCGGGATGGCGATTATGCCGGCCCAGACATCGTCGAGCGAGATGCCGCGCAATTCGTGCAGCAGCAGCCACAGCGAGAACACCACAGCGGCGATGCCGATCACGGGCCAGAAATAACGCCTCCAGTTCATGGCCTGACGATCATGCGTTGCAGCCCGTACCCGTTTTCCGGTTCGCAGCATGGCCGCGGTTCCCGAATGATTTACCCCTCCATTTCAGAAATGCCTCATTGAAGCCGGCTATTCAACCGCGAAGGCTTGTTGTGGCGCTCGCGCCTTCCCTTCTCCCCAGGGGACAAGGGCTCACCGACGTCGCCGGCTTTCATGCCGCCGGCAAAATTCGCCGCGAGCACTCTTGGTGATCCGGCCGTGCGCTGATAGTCTGGCGGCAACTTGAACATGTAAAAGCGCCTGCTGCGTCCGGTCTCGGTTCGCGCGGCGCCGGAAGGAACGACAGTGGAAGACCACGACGCCGGCGCTGGCGCGCCGGAAGTGGGCGTGTCCAGGGGTTCGCCGACGCCGTCCGGCCAGGCAAGCCCATCCGCCGGACGCTACGGCCGTCAGGTGCAGCCCCGGTCCGGCAATTTACAGGCTGGCGACACGTCCCACGATCACAAGGGTCAGAACGGCCCGCATCAGAACGGCAAACCCAAGAAGCGGCGCAAGCGCCGGCGCGGGCGCAAGGTTTTCGCACGCGACGAGGCTCGTCCCGTGGCTGCCGGCACTTCGCTGCCCGCCGCCGGCGAGGCCCCGGCCGCTCGCCCGCCCCAGCCAGCGGCTTCGATCGCGCCCCAGTCCTCGATCGCGCAATCGGCTTCGATCACGCAATTGCCTCCAGCCTCGCCAAGGCCGGGGCAAGGTGCCCGCACACCGCCGCCGCTGCAGGAATTACCGGTCTTTGCCGCGCTCGATCTCGGCACCAACAATTGCCGTCTGCTGGTCGCGGTGCCGACGCGTCATGGCCAGTTCCGCGTCATCGATGCGTTCTCGCGCATCGTCAGGCTGGGCGAGGGCCTTACCGCCAATGGCCGGCTTGGCGACGCCGCAATGGATCGCGCGGTCGAGGCGCTGAAGATCTGCGGTGACAAGTTGCGCAACCGCAAGGTCAGGAAGGCCAGGCTGATCGCCACCGAGGCCTGCCGCACCGCCGCCAACGGCGTCGAGTTCCTCGAGCGCGTCGAGCGCGAGGCCGGCCTGAAGCTCGAGATCATCGACCGCCAGACCGAAGCGCGGCTGGCGGTGTCGGGCTGCGGTTCGCTGGTCGAGCGCGACACGCAAGGCGTCGTGCTGTTCGACATCGGCGGCGGCTCGTCCGAAATCGCGCTGATCGACCTCACCGGCCACCGCTCGCCAAGGCTCGCCAACCACATCGTCTCGTGGACCTCGCTGCCGGTCGGCGTCGTCTCGCTGGCCGAGCGTTTTGGCGGCCGCACGGTGACGCGTGAGATCTTTGGCGACATGGTCGAGGATGTCGCAATACGGCTGCGCGCCTTCGACGGGCGCGACCGGCTGAGCCACCTCCTGTCCAGCCCGAAATTCCATTTGCTCGGCACCTCGGGCACAGTGACGACGCTGGCCGGCGTCCACCTCGATCTCGAACGCTACGACCGCCGCCGCGTCGACGGGCTGTGGATGGATCGCGACAGCGTTGACCGCATGGTCGAAAAGCTGGTCGGCTGGGATTTCCAGCAGCGCGTCGCCAATCCCTGCATCGGCGCCGACCGCGCCGACCTGGTTCTGGCCGGCTGCGCCATATTGGAGGCGATCCGTGCCGTCTGGCCGTCGGAGCGGCTGCGTGTCGCCGACCGTGGCCTGCGCGAGGGCATACTGAGCGAATTGATGGCCGATGACGGCGTCTGGCGCAACAGCGGGCGGGGCCGGCAATGACCAAAAAACCGGAAAGACCGAGCTCCGCCGGCATTCGCGTGCTGAAGACGAAGATCAAGAAGAAAAGCGGCTTGAAGGAATCGTCGCGCCGCTGGTTGCAGCGCCACATCAACGATCCCTATGTCCAGCGCTCGAAGGCCGACGGCTATCGCTCGCGCGCCGCCTACAAGCTGATCGAGATCGACGACAAGCACCATTTGCTCAAGCCCGGCATGAAGGTGATAGACCTTGGCGCGGCACCCGGCGGCTGGTGCCAGGTCGCCGCCGCGCGTACCAAGTCGACCGCGGAACACCCTAACGTCGTCGGCATCGACTATCTCGAGATGGACGCCGTGCCGGGCGCGCCGGTGCTGCTGATGGATTTCCTCGATCCGCAGGCACCCGAAAAGCTGGCCGAGACGCTGGGCGGCCAGCCCGACATCGTGCTCTCCGACATGGCCGCACCGACCACCGGCCACAAACGGACCGACCACATCCGCACCATGCATCTTTGCGAGGTGGCGGCCGATTTCGCGCTGTCGGTATTGAAGCCTGGCGGACATTTCCTCGCCAAGACGTTTCAGGGCGGCGCCGAAAACGAATTGCTGGCCAGGCTGAAGCGGAATTTCCGCTCGGTCCATCACGTCAAGCCGCCAGCCTCACGCGACGAATCGGTGGAGCTGTATTTGCTGGCGAAGGATTTTAAGGGGTAGCGCCCTTTCCTTCTCCCCTTTGTTTGGACTGGGGACATCGCGAACAGATGTGCGAGGACATCGCGAACAGTTTTGCGCTTTTGCGCGAGGGGGTTCGGGATGCCATTCGAGGACAGAAGCGTGATGAAGCAGAAGCTGGAGTTTGTAAGGCTGGCGTCGGCGAAAGGCGCGAATGTAAGCGTGCTGTGCCAGCGCTTCGGTATCGGCCGGACCTGTGGCCACAAGCTGCTTTCGCGCTATCGGATCGAGGGGGAGGCTGGGCTGGTCGAACAGTCGCGGCGGCCACGATCGAGCCCGGCGCGCAGCGCGCCGGAGGTGGAAGCGGCGGCCCTTGCTGTGCGTATGGCGCATCCGGCTTGGGGTGGACGCAAGATCGCGCGTGTGCTTGTCCGCGAGGGCATCGGCACGCCGGCGGCCTCGACGGTAACCGGCATCCTGCGTCGCAACGGCATTGAGTTGGGAACGTCGGGCGGTGGAGCGCAGCCCTTCATCCGCTTCGAGCATGCCGCCCCCAACGATCTGTGGCAGATGGACTTCAAGGGTCACGTCGCCTTGCGTTGCGGCCGCCTGCATCCGCTCACCGTGCTTGATGACCATTCGCGCTTCTCGGTCGCGCTGTCGGCCTGCGCCGACCAGACCACCGCAACCGTAAAAGCCCGGCTGGTCACCGCCTTCCGCCGCTATGGCTTGCCGTGGCGCATCGCCACCGATAATGGCCCGCCCTGGGGCGATGGCGGCCGCAACGACTTCACGCTGCTCACCGTCTGGCTGATCGAAACCGGCATCGCCGTCAGCCACTCCAGGCCTTGCCATCCCCAGACCCTCGGCAAGGAACGAGCGCTTCCATCGCTCGCTCAAGGCCGAGGCGCTGCAGAGAGCCCTTCGCCGATCTCGCCAAGGCCCAGGACGCATTCGACCAGTGGCGCCATGTCTACAACGCCCAGCGTCCCCACGATGCGCTGGACGGCGGCGTGCCGCTCGATCGCTACTGGGCATCGCTGCGCCCTTATCGCGAAACGGTCGAGCCGTTCGAATACGCCAAGGGCGATCTCATCCGCCGCGTACAGCAGCATGGCTTCGTCTCCATTCTTGGCCGCACCATGCGTTTGTGCAGGGCCTTCACAGGAAAATCCGTCGCTTTCAGGCCCACCGCCACAGACGGTGTCTTCGACGCCTGGTTCAGACATCAGAAAATAGAAACCATCGACCTCAATGTCCTGGCGCGATAGCATGCAAAACTGTTCGCGATGTCCTCGCACATCTGTTCGCGATGTCCCCAGTCCAAACACCCTTGTGGGAGAAGGTGGCCTCACGAAGCGAGGTCGGATGAGGGGTGTTCCAGCTTGGCAACACGCTTGCAGTTATCATCGCCTCATTTCTTCCAACACCCCTCAACCGTCTCGGCGCTGCGCGCCTATCCACCTTCTCCCACAAGGGGAGAAGGGAAGGGGTCCTCAACTCCCCGACGGGCTCACCGGCTCCAGCGTCTTCGGCGGCGTCAGCCGGCCATGTCCAGACACGGCATTGCCGGCCTCCGGCGCCAGCCGCATGAACGACAGCGAGGCTGCCGCCGACACCGCCGCTACAATGAAGAAGGCGGTGTGGAAGTCGCTCAGCGTCAGCGGGCCGCCATGGATATTGGTCGACACTTCCAGGATGCCGCCGGCCAGTGCCACGCCGAGTGCGATCGCCAACTGCTGGAACACCGCCGTGATCGGCGTGGCCTTGCTGGTGTCGGCGGCCGAAATCTCGGCGTAGGCAAGCGCATTGATGCCGGTGAAGAACATTGAGCGGATGAAGCCCCCGGCGAGCAGCATGGCGAGGATCAGCCCGTAGGGCGTTTCCGGGGTGAAGAGGCCGTAGATGGCGATCGACCCGGCCGCGATCAGCGAGCCCGAAATCAGCACCCGGCGGAACCCGGCGAGCCGGAAGATCAGCGCGGTGACGAACTTCATGCCAATGGCGCCGATCGCCGAGACGAAGGTGATCATGCCGGACTGGAACGGCGTCAGCCCGAAGCCGATCTGGAACATCAGCGGGAGCAAAAACGGCACCGCGCCGATGCCGACGCGAAACAGCGAGCCGCCGAGCACCGAGGAGCGGAACACCTGGTTGCGGAACAGTTCCAGCGCCAGCAACGGATTCTGTGCCCGGCGCGCATGCAGGAGATAAAGCGCGCCCGAAACCAGCCCGACCGCCACGGTAATGAGGCCGGTTGCAGGTGGCAGATAGGGCAGGCTGACGACCGACAGGCCGAAGACGACGCCGGAGGCGGCCAGCCCGCTCAGTACGAAACCAATGAAATCAAGCGGCGGCGTCTCCATCGATTCCGTCTCCGGCAGGAAGCGGGTGGCGAGCCAGATGCCCAGCAGGCCGATCGGCACGTTGATCAGGAAGATCCAGTGCCAGGTGAAATAGGTGGTGATGAAGCCGCCGACCGGCGGCCCGACGAGAGGCCCGACCAGCGCCGGCACGGTCAGCCAGGACATCGCGGCGACGAGTTCGCTCTTCGGCGTGGCGCGCACCAGCACCAGGCGTCCCACAGGCGTCATCATGGCGCCGCCAATGCCTTGCAGGAAGCGCGACACCACGAAGGCCGGCAGCGAATTGGAAAACGCACAAGCGATCGAACCGACGATGAAGACGGCGATTGCGGCGCGAAACACGTTCTTGGCGCCGAAGCGGTCGGCCATCCAGCCGCTTATCGGAATGAAAATCGCCAGCGATACCAGATAGGCGGTCAACGCCAGCTTGAGCGCGATCGGGCTGGTGTGGATGTCGATGGCGATCGCCGGCAACGATGTCGCAATGACGGTCGAATCCATGTTTTCCATGAATAGAGCGACCGCCAGGATAAGCGGAATGGTGCGGTTCACGATGGATCCGGCCTTGAAATGTGCGTCGCGATTGCTTGCCGGCCCTGGGGGCCAAACCGACAGGTAGGGCGGTTATCATGGCTTGGCCCGGATGTCGCATTAATTTGCTGTCACGTTTGTGCGACCGTAAGTCTCGCAGCCCCTAGGGCAAAATGCAGCTTCGCCACTACACAACCATCGGCTTTTCAACGGCGACGGGACGTGTTACGAGCCAGCGCCAATCCTGAAAGGGAAGAAGACGAGTCGGCGCTGTCCATCCAGGGCGAGCGCCTTTCCTGCATTCCGAGGGCTGGCCATGGCAAAAATCATCGAGACGTCCACCGGCGCATTGGCGCTGACCTTTGACGACGTGCTGCTGCAGCCGGGTCATTCCGAGGTCATGCCCGGCGAGACCGACATCCGCACCCGCATCGCTGGCGACATCGACCTCAACGTGCCGATCCTGTCGGCCGCCATGGACACGGTCACAGAGGCGCGGCTCGCCATCGCCATGGCCCAGGCCGGCGGCATTGGCGTGATCCACCGCAATTTCTCGCCGGCCGAACAGGCCGAGCAGGTGCGGCAGGTGAAGAAGTTCGAGTCCGGCATGGTGGTCAACCCGGTCACCATCGGTCCCGAGGCGACGCTTGCCGATGCGCTGGGTCTGATGCGCACCTACAGCATTTCGGGCATTCCGGTGGTCGAGAACGGCGGCACCGGCGGCCATACGGTCGGCCGGCTCGTCGGCATCCTGACCAACCGCGACGTCCGCTTCGCGTCCGATCCGGCGCAAAAGGTCTATGAGCTGATGACCCGCGAGAACCTGATCACGGTCAAGGAGAACGTCGATCAGGACGAGGCCAAGCGGCTGCTCCACCAGCACCGCATCGAGAAGCTGGTTGTGGTCGACCGGGACGGCAATTGCGTCGGGCTGATCACGGTCAAGGACATCGAGAAGTCGCAGCTCAACCCGCACGCCACCAAGGATGCGCAGGGACGCTTGCGCGCCGCTGCCGCCACCAGCGTCGGCGATGACGGCTTCGAGCGGGCCGAGCGCCTCATCGATGCCGGTGTCGACCTTCTGGTGATCGACACCGCGCACGGTCATTCGCAGCGCGTTCTGGATGCGGTGACGCGGGCCAAGAAGCTGTCCAACTCGGTTCGTATTCTGGCCGGCAACGTCGCCACCGCGGAAGGCACCTTGGCGCTGATCGATGCCGGCGCCGACGCGGTCAAGGTCGGCATCGGACCAGGCTCCATCTGCACCACCCGCATCGTCGCCGGCGTCGGCGTGCCGCAGCTCTCGGCGATCATGTCGGCGGTCGAGACGGCGCAGAAATCCGGCGTTTCGGTCATCGCCGATGGCGGCATCAAATATTCGGGCGATCTCGCCAAGGCACTGGCCGCCGGCGCAAGTGCTGCGATGATCGGCTCGCTGCTGGCCGGCACGGACGAGAGCCCGGGCGAGGTCTATCTGCACCAGGGCCGCTCCTTCAAAGCCTATCGCGGCATGGGCTCGGTCGGCGCCATGGCACGCGGCTCCGCCGATCGTTACTTCCAGGCCGAGGTGCGCGACACGCTGAAACTGGTCCCGGAAGGCATCGAAGGGCAGGTGCCGTACAAAGGACCTGTGTCTGGCGTGCTGCACCAGCTTGCAGGCGGCCTGAAAGCCGCTATGGGTTATGTCGGTGGCCGCGACCTTGCCGATTTCCGCGAGCGCGCCACTTTTGTGCGGATATCCAATGCCGGACTTCGTGAAAGCCACGCCCATGACGTCACGATTACCCGCGAAAGCCCGAATTATCCTGGCGGAGCCTGATCGCCATGCGCTTTGGCGCAATCTGGCGGCAATGATCCTGCGGCTGTCGCGCCACGCGGCCGCACTCTGTACCGCCACCGTGGCGGTTTTCATCATCATGACGGCGATGGAGTTCCTCTATTTTCGCCGATTGAGCGGCGGTCTGCCGTCGCTCGACATGCGCTATACCGGTTTCACCCCGGCTGAGGGCATGGCCTGGCTAACAGCCCTCGGCCGGCGCGGCAGCGAAATTATTCTCGTCTGGCATTACCTGACCTTCGACCTGCTTTTTCCGGCGCTGCTATCGCTGACGATGGTCAGCCTGATCCTGGCCACGGGCCGGCGGCTGAAGAATTTCCGTGCACTGCCTGCGCAAACCCAGTCGATATTCGCGGTTGTGCTGGTGCTGCCCTACCTGCTTACCGACTATGCCCAGAATATCGCCGTGGCTCGTCTTTTGTCCGATTTTCTGTCGGCCAATCCGGATTCGCTATCCTTCGCCTCGGCGCTGATCGTCACCAAATTCGCCCTACTGGCGATGCCAGTGACCGTCACTGCGGCTTTCACTCTGATGGCTCAGAAACGGCCTTGAAGGCTGGGTGACAACGACAGGGGGCGTCTTGAACCAGACCGCGATCTTCTGGCCGATGCTGGCGCAGGTGCTGCTGGTCTATATCGTCTATATCGTAATGGGCCGGCGCCGCTATGGTGCGGTCAGGTCGGGCGAAGCCAAGACCGGCCAGTTCAAGACGCGCTCGACGGAGCCTGGTTCCAGCATCACCGTCGCCAACAATCTGAGCAACCAGTTCGAACTGCCGGTGCTTTTCTACGTCTTATGCTTGACGCTGCACGTGACCAATGGCGTCAATTATCTGACCTTGGCGCTGATGTGGATCTTTGTCGTCTCCCGCTATCTTCACGCATCGGTCCACTTGACCAGCAATCGGCTAATCCTGCGCAGCAGGGCATTCTATCTGGGCGCGGTCGTTCTCGCACTTGGCTGGATATGGCTGGCGCTGCATCTGCTCGGCTTGGTCTGAGCAGATCAAGGCTGCACGTCGAACACCGCGATCTTGCGCTTGTCGAATTTGATGGCGAGTTCGCCGCGCACCAGCTTGAGCGCGGCCTCGCCGAAGACGGCGCGCCGCCAGCCTTGCAATGCCGGCACGTCGGCTTCGTCGCCCTCGGCAGCGATGCGGTCGATGTCGTCACTGGAGGCGAGTACCTTGGATGCGACGCCCTCCTTTTCGGCAACGATCCGCAGCAGCACCTTCAGCAACTCCGCCGCAGCGCTCGACCCCTCCGGCGGCTGGAAGCTCTTCGGCAGCTTCGGCATCTCTTCCCTGGGCAGGGCAAGGGCAGCGTTTACCGCGCCAAGCAGTGCCGTCGCCGTCGACGAGCGCTCCCAGCCCTTCGGCGTGGTACGCAGCTTGCTCAGCGCCGCAGCGTCGCGCGGCGCCTGCTGCGCCACTTCATAGATCGCATCGTCCTTGAGCACCCGGCCGCGCGGCACGTCGCGCTCGCGCGCTTCGCGTTCGCGCCAGGCGGCCACCGCCTGCACGATCGCCAGTTCCTGCGGCTTGCGCAGCCGCATCTTGAGCCGCTTCCAGGCATCCTCGGGATGCGGATCGTAGGTCTCGCGCGAGGTCAGCACGTCCATCTCCTCGTTCAGCCAGTGAGCGCGGTTTTCCCGCACCAGCTCGGCGCTGAGATGCTTGTAGACCTCGATCAGGTGGGTGACGTCGGCGAGCGCGTAGTCGAGCTGCTTTTCGGACAGCGGACGGTGGCGCCAGTCGGTGAAGCGCGAGGACTTGTCGAGCCGCGCTCCGGTGATGCGCTGCACCAGCTGGTCGTAGGAGACGCTGTCGCCGAAGCCGCAGACCATTGCCGCGACCTGGGTGTCGAACACCGGATGCGGCACCAGATCGCCGAGATGCACGATGATTTCGATGTCCTGGCGCGCCGCATGGAAGACTTTGACGATCGCCTCGTTGGCCATCAGCCTGAAGAACGGTTTCAGGTCGATGTCGGGCGACAGCGGATCGATCAGCGCGGTCACCCCGGGCGCTGCCATCTGGATCAGGCACAGGATCGGCCAGAAGGTCGTTTCGCGAATGAATTCGGTATCGACGGTGACGAATTCCGCCTTTTCGAAAGCGGCAATAGCGGTCTCGAGTTCTTTCTGGGTGGTGATGACGTGCATCAAATCGCTTTTGGCAAGGGAAGGGTCTCTTTCAATTTCAGCCGCGCGCGCTTTCGTCAAGCGCAAGCACCTCTATCCAGGCTTTGCGGGTTCATCGGGATCGGCATTCCGCTTCGCCAACCGGGCAAAAACCGTCGAGGTGCGCAACAGCGCCGTAAAACGGCTGCGATGGGTGGCCGGCACGGCGGAGCGCGCCCGCATCCGGTAAAGGATGACGGCCACGAAGATCGCATAGACGGTGGCGCTGAACACGAACAGCGCGCTCGGCCCGAAAAATTGCATCACCGTCGAGGCTGCGAACGGCCCGCCGATGGCGCCGAAGGAATAAAACAGCATCAAGGCAGCGTTGATCAGCACGAACTCGCCCTTGTCGGCGCGGTCGTTGGAATGCGCCGCTGACAACGAATAGAGCGGCATGGCGAAGCAGCCGAAGATGAAGACGAGCAGGAAGTTGAGAAACGGGCTGCCGCCTGCCACGAATGCCAGCGCCAGTGCCGCCACCATCGCACAGCACGTCGTCATCAGCAGCACCGAGCGCCGGTCCCAGCGGTCGGAGAGATAGCCAAGCGGGTATTGGATGATGGCGCCGCCGAAAATGCCGACGCTGACGAAGGTGACGACGTCGGCGACCGACATGCCGATCTGCTCGGCATAGACCGGCGACAGGGTGCGGAAGGCGCTGTTTGTGACGCCGACGGCGATACAGCCGAAGCAGCCGAGCGGCGAGATCCGCCAGACGCGCGCCAAATCGAGCTTGACGTCTTCCGGCGGCGTCGGATTGGAGCGGTCGCCGAGCGAAACCGGCACCAGCGAAACGGTGATCATCATCGACATGATGGCGAAGATGGCAAAGCCGCCGGCGCCAAAGATCGGGATCAGGAACTGGGCGCCCGTCACCGAGCCGATGTCGACCATCCGGTAGATGGCAAGCACCCGCGCCCGGTCGGTGTTGGTGACGCCGGAATTCAGCCAGGCTTCCATGATGGTGAACAGGCCGGCAAAGCAGAACCCGCCGGCAAAGCGCACGGCGCACCACATCACCGGATCGATGACCAGCACCAGAAGCAGCGTTCCCGCCGAGGCGATCGCCGCGAGTGCCGAAAAGGCGCGCACATGGCCGACGGACTTCATGATGCGGGTCACGGCAAGGCAGCCGAGCAGGAAGCCGGCGAAATAGAACGTGCCCATCAGGCCGATCGAGGAAGCGGGAAAACCTTCCTGCGCACCACGCAGCGCAATCAACGTGCTCTGCAGGCCGTTGCCGCCGAGCAGGATGCCGGCGGCGATCAGGAGGGGGATCAGCGGGCGGATGGAGGACATGAAGGAAAGCCTGTCGTTGATCCTTCTTGAACCATCACCTTCGCCAATGCCAGCGGCAATTCCCGGCGGCGTTGAGGCCAGCCGGGGGCTACCGCGTGGCGCCGGACCCTCCGTGTTGGGAACCAAGGCGTATCTTTGTAGTTCAGTGCTGGTGGGCGAATACGCGTCTTGTGAGCTGCCGGTGTGCGGAGACGGTGTCAGGCATCGAGGTCGTTTCTGCTGCCCGGCCTGAAGCTCCAAAGGGAGGTCCGCCATCATGAAATTTCATTCCGCATTTGCGGCATTTGCCGTGGCCGCAGTTCTGGCGGCCGGGCCGGCGCGGGCTGTCGACCTCGCCATGGTGTCCGGAGATACCGGCAACGGCCAGAGAATCCTTCGCGAGATCCTCGATCATTACGAGAAGAAGACCGGCAACAAGGTTAGCGTCGTTCCGCTGCCTCCCTCGGCGACGGACCAGTTTGGCCAATACCGGCTCTGGCTTGCCGCCGGAAGCAGCGACGTCGACGTCTATCAAACGGACATCATCTGGGCCCCCCAGCTTGCAAGGCAGTTCATCGACCTGACCGAAGCGACCAAGGATGTCGTTGGCGCCCATTTCCCATCGATCATCAAATCGCAGACCGTGGACGGCAAGCTCGTCGCCTTGCCGATATTCACCGACGCTCCGGCGCTCTACTACCGCAAGGATCTCCTCGACAAATACGGCGCCAGGGTCCCGGCCAGCTGGGCTGAACTTGCCGATACCGCCAAGCTTGTCATGGACAAGGAGCGCGCGGCCGGCAACAAGGACATGTGGGGTTTCGTTTTCCAGGGCAACGCCTATGAGGGGCTGACCTGCGATGCACTCGAATGGGTGAAGTCGAACGGCGGCGGCCAGATCATCGAGCCGGACGGCACGATCTCCATCAACAATCCGCAAGCAGCTGCGGCGCTGGAAATGGCGAGGAGCTGGGTGGGAACCATCTCGCCGCCCGGCGTTCTGGCCTACCAGGAAGAAGAGTCGCGCGGAGTCTGGCAGACCGGCAACGCCGTCTTCATGCGCAACTGGCCCTACGCCTACGCGCTTGGCAACAGCGAAAGCTCCCCCATCAAAGGCAAGTTCAAGGTGACCACGCTGCCGCCGGGGTCGGGTGAGGGCGCGCGCCCGGCAGCAACGCTTGGCGGCTGGAATCTCGCGGTTTCCAAATATTCGAAGAACCCGGATGCAGCGATCGAGCTGGTCAAATGGATCGCCTCGCCTCAGATGCAGAAGTACCGCGCCTTGAAGGGGGCATATCTGCCGACCATCCAGGCACTCTATGACGATGCCGACATCGCCAGCGCCCAGCCGGTGATTCCGCGCTGGAAGGAAGTCGTCCTCAACGCGGTGCCGCGTCCCTCGGCCCAGGCCAAGACCAGGTACAATGAGGCATCGAGCGAGTTCTGGACCGCCGTCCACAACACCATGTCCGGCGAGGGCACGGCCGCCGACAACCTTGCCGATCTGGAGTTCTCCTTGACCAGGCTCAAGGGCACCGCCTGGTGACCTCGCCGCGCTCAGGCTCGCTGCTGGCGCGTCAGCGTGTGCGCTCGGCATGGCTGCTGCTTGCCCCGATGCTCATCGTGCTCGTCGCCGTCGCCGGCTGGCCGTTGATGCGCACGATCTATTTCGGCTTCACCGATGCCTCGCTCGCCGACCTCGAAGCCCGCCGCTGGGTTGGCTTCGCCAACTATTTCTCCGTCCTGCAAATGCCGAGCGGCCGCGTCATTTATGACGGGCTGCTCGCCGATCCGGTCTGGTGGCGCGCCGTCTGGAACACGGTGCGCTTCGCGGTGATTTCGGTGACCTGCGAGACGATGCTCGGCATGATCGTCGCGCTGGTGCTCAACGCCAAGTTTCGCGGCCGCGGCATCGTACGCGCCGCGATTCTCATCCCTTGGGCCATCCCGACGATCGTCTCGGCTAAAATGTGGCAGTGGATGCTCAACGACCAGTTCGGCATCATCAACGACGTCCTGCTCAAGCTCGGCCTGATCAGCACCAAGATCGCCTGGACGGCCAGCGCCGACACGGCGATGGTCGCCGTCCTTGTTGTCGACATCTGGAAGGCGACCCCCTTCATGGCGCTTCTCATTCTCGCCGGCCTCCAGATGCTTCCGCAAGAAATCTACGAGGTCGCCAAGCTCGACGGCGTCGGCGCGTGGAGAATTTTCTGGAAGATCACCTTGCCGCTCATCCGACCGGCGTTGATGGTGGCCATGATCTTTCGCGGTCTCGATGCCCTGCGCATCTTCGATCTGATCTACGTGCTTACGCCAAACAACATACACACCAAGTCGATGTCGGTGTTTGCCCGCGAGAGCCTGTTTGAGTTCGACAAGTTCGCTTCCGGTTCCGCCGCCTCGACGCTTCTCTTCCTTATCCTCGCTCTGCTGACCATGCTCGTTCTTTGGCTCGGCCGGATAAGACTGGACAAGGACTATTGATCATGGGGGACTACTGACCATGTGGATCGTCAAGCGCACGGCTTTCTACCTCCTCGTCGCCGTTATCGTCGTCGTCGCGGTGTTCCCGTTCTACTATGCCACCATCACCAGCCTGAAATCGGGGACGGCGCTCTTCCAGGTCGACTATTGGCCGACGACGATTACCTTCAGCAACTACAGGACCGTATTCACCGAGGGGACCTTCCTGCGCAATCTCGTGAACTCGCTGTTCATCTCGAGCGCGGTCGTTGTCATTTCGCTGTTCCTCGGCGTCACCGCCGCCTATGCGCTGGCGCGCATCCGCTTCCGCGGCCGCTCGGCTCTGCTCCTCACTATCCTGTCCGTTTCGATGTTCCCGCAATTGGCGGTGCTTGCCGGTCTTTTCGAGCTGATCCGCACCTTCGGCCTCTACAATTCGCCGTTCGCGCTGATCTTGTCCTACATGATCTTCACCTTGCCGTTCACCGTTTGGGTGCTCACCGCCTTCGTTCGCGACCTGCCGATCGAACTGGAGGAAGCGGCGATCCTCGATGGCGCCACGCCCTGGATCATCATCAGCCGCGTCTTCCTGCCGCTGATGTGGCCGGCGCTGGCGACCACCGGGCTACTCGCCTTCATCGGTGCTTGGAACGAGTTCCTGTTTGCCCTGACGTTTACCTCCAGCAACGAGCAGCGAACCGTGCCGGTCGCCATCGCCCTGCTCTCCGGCAGCTCTCAATTCGAGATCCCGTGGGGCAACATCATGGCCGCATCGGTGATCGTCACCGTGCCGCTCGTCGTCCTCGTTCTCATCTTCCAGCGCAAGATCGTCTCCGGCCTCACGGCGGGCGGGGTGAAGGGATGAGTGCATAGTTGAACTGCCGGCACAGAGCAGCGAACTCAGATTGACGCCTCGAGCATAAATTGATGCCGGTGGGATAGGGGCGGGAAGAACGCGAACTCGACCCGGCTGCCGCTTGCCTTGACAAATGCACCCTCTCATGTGCTTTTCGCGCAAATTTTCAGGCTGAGCCATCATGCCTTGGCCGCAACCCAACATCCGGACTTTAAGAATGACAATGCATCGTTACCGCAGCCATACCTGTGCCCAATTGAGGAAGCTCGACGTCGGCTCGACCGTACGCCTGTCGGGCTGGGTGCATCGCGTGCGCGACCATGGCGGCCTGCTGTTCATCGATTTGCGCGACCATTACGGCCTGACGCAGATCGTCGCCGATCCGGATTCGCCCGCCTTCAAGATTGCCGAGACCCTGCGCGGCGAATGGGTCGTCCGCGTCGACGGCGAGGTCAAGGCGCGCCTCGCCGACACCGTGAACCCTAATTTGCCGACCGGCGAGATCGAAATCTTCGCGCGCGAGATCGAGGTGCTGTCGGCGGCCAGGGAATTGCCGCTGCCGGTCTTCGGCGAGCCGGATTATCCGGAGGACATCCGCCTCAAATACCGCTTCCTCGACCTGCGCCGCGACACGCTGCACAAGAATATCGTCGCGCGCACGAAAATCATCGCCGAGATGCGCAAGCTGATGGGCGAGGTCGGCTTCACGGAATTCTCGACGCCGATCCTGACCGCCTCGTCGCCGGAAGGGGCGCGCGACTTTCTGGTGCCGTCGCGCATCCACCCCGGCACTTTCTATGCGCTGCCGCAGGCACCGCAGATATATAAGCAGCTGATCATGGTGTCCGGCTTCGACCGCTACTTCCAGATTGCGCCCTGCTTCCGCGACGAGGACCCGCGCGCCGACCGTCTGCCGGGTGAATTCTATCAGCTCGACGTGGAGATGAGCTTCGTCGAGCAGGAGGATGTGTTTACCACCATGGAGCCGGTGATGCGGGGGGTGTTCGAGACATTTGCCGCCGGCAAGCCGGTGACGGAGAAGTTTCCGCGCATCGCCTATGATGTCGCCATGCGCAAATACGGCACCGACAAGCCGGACCTGCGCAACCCGATCGAGATGCAGGCCGTCTCGGATCATTTTCGCGACTCTGGCTTCAAGGTATTTGCCAACATCCTTGCCAACGATCCGAAGGCCGAGGTCTGGGCCATTCCGGCCAAGACCGGCGGGTCTCGCGCCTTCTGCGACCGCATGAACTCATGGGCGCAAGGCGAGGGCCAGCCCGGCCTCGGCTACATCTTCTGGCGCAAGGAGGGCGAGAAGCTTGAAGGCGCCGGGCCGCTGGCCAAGAACATCGGCGAGGAGCGCACCGAGGCGATCCGACAACAACTCGGCCTTGCCGATGGCGATGCCGCCTTCTTCGTCGCCGGCGACCCAAAGAAATTCGTCTCCTTCGCGGGTGCGGCGCGCACCCGCGCCGGTGAGGAGCTCAATCTTGTCGACCGCGACCGCTTCGAATTGTGCTGGATCGTCGACTTCCCGTTCTTCGAATGGAACGAGGACGAGAAGAAGATCGACTTCGCGCACAATCCCTTCTCGATGCCGCAAGGTGGCATCGATGCGCTTAACGGCGAGGATCTGCTCGGCATCAAGGCGTTCCAGTACGACATGGTCTGCAATGGCTTCGAGATCGCCTCCGGCGGCATCCGCAACCATCTGCCCGAAACCATGGTCAAGGCGTTCGAAACCGTCGGGCTGGACCGCGCAACGGTCGAGGAACGCTTCGGTGGCCTTTACCGTGCTTTCCAGTATGGCGCGCCGCCGCATGGCGGCATGGCGGCCGGCATCGACCGTGTCGTCATGCTTCTGGTCGGCGCCAGGAACCTGCGCGAAGTGACCATGTTCCCGATGAACCAGCAGGCCTACGACCTGTTGATGAACGCGCCGTCGGAAGCCAGCCCGCAGCAGCTTCGCGAATTGTCGCTGCGCGTCGTGGCGACGAAGAAAGAGGTTTAGAAAACGCTCCGAACCGGTGCTGTTGATTCATAAAAAAGCCCGGCATCGCTGCCGGGCTTTTTGCTTGAAGCCTGTCTCGATCAGTCTTCGTTTGCTGTAACCGTCACGCCAAGCGTTTTCGGCAGGTCGAGCGGGTTGGACATGGCGCCCGCCATGATCAGCGCGAACGGCACCGCTGCCGGCGGCTCGGCCGAGACCTCGATGCTTTGCGGGTCGTCGAGGAATTTGTTGACCGCGGCCGAAACCTGCGCGGTCAGTTCCGGATTGTTGAGCTGCGCCATGCCGAAGGGCACGATCGCCTTGGCCTGGTTGGCGATGTCCTTGCCGGACATGCCTTGCTGCTTGCCGGCATAATCGAGCACCTTTTTGGTCAGCGAATCGTCGTCGAAGCGGATCGAGGCGCTGTTGAACGAAAGCTGCTGCAGCAGCCCGAGCATGGCCATGCCTTGCGCCGAATTGTCCGCGCCTTCGGGCTGCGCTGCCATCTTCTTCTGCATCTCCTGCAGTGATTTGATGACGTCCAGCGTGTAGCCGCCGAGATCGAAGGTCATGCCGAGCGTGCCGGCATTGTCGACCGATATTTCGTATTTCGACAAGTCCATCCTGCCGTCGGTAGGCTGCCAGGTGCCTTCCATCTCAAGATTGCCTGATATGTTCTGGTAGCCGAGCGCGTTGATGACTTCCTTGGACTTCGGATCTTCGACCAGGGTCAGGTCGGCAGCGAATTTTTCCGTAGTGCCGGAAAACGCCATGGCCTTGCCGTCGGCCGGCGGCGTGATTGCGATGGCAAGCCCGTCCATCGAGAAAGCAGTTTTGTCAGCCACTTTGACTGTCATGTTGTCGAGCTCGGCCGATTTGTACATCATCAGCGAGCCCAGCGGACCGGTTGCGCCTTCGGCCGGAACCGTCATGTCGTGGATGACGAAGGGGCTGAGATTGAGCGTGACGCCATCTTCGCTGTGTTCGAACGGCGACGTCGATACGGTCGCGATTTGATAGCCGCCATTGGCTTCGGTCACACCTTCGAGCTTGACGTCGCCGATCTTGAGCGCCTCCTTTTCGGCCGCCGGTTTGACCGCTACGCCTTGCAGAACCATGCTGGAGGTGTCGCCGGTTACTCCGGTCCAGGAGAGGTCGACACCCTGCGCGGCGAGGGCAGCCTTCAGCCGGTCGGCGACCGCGGTATCCTGCGCGAACGCCGCATTCAGCGGCAGCGTCAGCAAAAAGGTCGAAAAAGCCAGTCTTTTAATAAGTGTCGAGTGTCTGATCGTCATCGAGAGCTCCCCTGAGAGTGTCCTGAAATTCTTTTCAAATCGTCGCGTCGTCACCATTCGGTGACGAACTGGACCGGAAAAAGGCGGGCCCCGGCACAATGGTCGAAAATCGCGGCCAAAGGCAAACCCGATCCATCAGCCTTGCGATAGAAGCAGGATGTAACGGGTTGATGTTGGCCGGCGTCGTGACGCTTCCAATTCCTGTTGCATAATGGATGTCGCGCAAAAGTGTGCAGCGGGTTTTGCGATAACGGCATGTATCAAAACAAGGACCTAAAGCGTCGCATGGGGCCGGTCGAATGCGACTCGCTTTAGGAGGATGCATACCGGTGCCTCTTGCCGCGAATCACCCGCTCGGCTAGTGCCAGCCCATGGGAAAAAGGCTTTTGCCGCCCGAGAGTGGCGGCGGCGACAATATCGAGCCGGTCGATCTGAAGAAGGCGCTGGAAGAGCGCTATCTCGCCTACGCGCTGTCGACCATCATGCACCGGGCACTGCCGGACGTGCGCGACGGGCTGAAGCCGGTGCATCGTCGCATCATGCATGCCATGCGTCTGTTGCGGCTCAACCCCGACCAGGGCTTTGCCAAATGCGCCCGCATCGTCGGCGAGGTGATGGGCAAATTCCATCCGCATGGTGACCAGTCGATCTACGACGCGTTGGTGCGGTTGGCGCAGGATTTTTCGATGCGCTACCCGCTGGTCGACGGGCAGGGCAATTTCGGCAATATCGACGGCGATAACGCCGCCGCCATGCGCTACACCGAAGCGCGCATGACCGAAGTGTCGACGCTGCTGCTGGAAGGCATCACCGAGGACGCCGTCGATTTCCGCCCGACCTACAACGAGGAAGACGAGGAGCCGGCCGTGCTGCCCGGCGCCTTCCCTAACCTGCTCGCCAACGGCTCGTCCGGCATCGCCGTCGGCATGGCGACCTCGATCCCGCCGCACAATGCGGCCGAGCTCTGCGACGCCGCGCTTCACCTGATTGATCGTCCGGATGCGCCCGTCACCAAGCTGATGGATTTCGTGCAAGGTCCGGATTTCCCGACCGGCGGCATCATCGTCGACAGCCGAGCCTCGATCCTCGAAGCCTACGAAACGGGTCGCGGCGGCTTTCGTGTCAGGGCGAAATGGAGCCAGGAGGACCAGGGCAGGGGCACCTGGAACATAGTCGTCACCGAAATCCCTTACGGCGTCCAGAAGGCCAGGCTGATCGAAAAGATCGCCGAGCTCTTGATGGCACGCAAGCTGCCGCTGCTCGAGGATATCCGCGACGAGAGCGCCGAGGACATCCGCGTCGTGCTGGTGCCGAAAAGCCGCTCGGTCGATCCCGGCATCATGATGGAATCGCTGTTCAAGCTGACCGAGCTCGAAAGCCGCTTTCCGCTCAACATGAACGTGTTGTCGCGCGGCAAGGTGCCGAACGTGCTGTCGCTGAAAGGTGTGCTCAAGGAATGGCTGGAGCACCGCCGCGACGTCCTGATCCGCCGCTCCAAGCACCGCCTCGGCGAGATCGAAAGGCGGCTGGAGATCCTCGCCGGCTATTTGATCGCCTACCTCAACATCGACGAGGTGATCAGGATCATCCGCGAGGAGGACGAGCCCAAGCAGGTGATGATGGCCCGCTGGTCACTCACCGACACCCAGGCTGAAGCCATCCTCAACATGCGGCTGAGGGCGCTGCGCAAGCTCGAGGAATTCGAAATTCGCGAGGAATTCAATGGCCTGACCGGCGAGAAGAAGCAGATCGAGGCACTGCTTGCGTCCGACGCCAAGCAGTGGGCGACGATCAAGTGGGAAGTCGCCAATGTTCGCCAGAAATACGGGCCCGAGACCGACATCGGCAAGCGCCGCACCGAGTTCGCCGACGCACCCGAGCATGACCTGACCGATATCGCCCACGCCATGATCGAGCGCGAGCCGGTCACCGTGGTCGTTTCAGAAAAGGGCTGGCTGAGGGCCATGAAAGGTCATCTGACCGACCATTCGGCCCTGACCTTCAAGGAAGGCGACAGCCTCAAGCTCGCCTTCCACGCCCAGACGACCGACAAGGTGCTGGTCTCCACCACCGGCGGCAAGTTCTACACGATCGGCGCCGACCGGCTGCCTGGTGGGCGTGGCCACGGCGAGCCGATCCGCATCATCGTCGACATGGACAACGACCAGGATATCGTCACCGCCTTCGTCCATGATCCCAAGCGCAAGCTGCTGCTGGTGTCGCATGACGGCAACGGTTTCATCGTGCCGGAAGAAGAAGTCGTCGCCAACACCCGCAAGGGCAAGCAGGTGATGAACGTCAAGGCGCCCGACGAAGCCCAGCGCTGCATAAGCGTCGCCGGCGACCATCTCGCCATTGTCGGCGAGAATCGCAAGATGCTGGTATTCCCGCTGGCCGAGATCCCGGAGATGGGGCGCGGCAAGGGCGTGCGCCTGCAGAAATACAAAGATGGCGGCGTCCTCGACCTCAAGACCTTCACGCTCGCAAGCGGCCTGTCCTGGCAGGATTCGGCAGACCGCACCTTCACCAAATCGCGTGACGAGCTTGCCGAATGGATTGGCGCCCGCGCCTCGGCCGGCCGCATGGTGCCGAAGGGTTTCCCGAGGACTGGCAAGTTCGGGTGAAGCGGTAATCTCCCCCCTTGAGGGGGAGATGGCCGGCAGGCCAGAGGGGGTCCCCGCGCATGAAGCGCCAGCCTCCTTTGTTCGTGGTAAGGTCGCGTCAGGACGTCCCGACCCCTCTGTCGCCTTCGGCGACATCTCCCCCTCAAGGGGGGAGATTAGCAGCTCCACCCAAACATTTGGGATGTCGTCACGATTGCTGCACTATATCAGGGCATAAGCGATACGATGGGCCAGGGAGAGGTAGCCGCTTGAAGGAAGTCAGGATCCAGAAGCCGGAGCGGCAGCAGCGTCTGTTTGGCCTGTCGATGCCGCTCAGGGCCGCTGTCATTCCGCCGCTGTCGGCGGCGCGCTGGCTCCTGGTGCTGATCGTTGCCGCCGGCGTTTATTTCTTCCACGGCTTCCTGTTCCCGGTTCTTGCCGCCCTGGTTATCGCCTTCGCCAGCTGGCCGCTCTATCGGCGGCTGCTCGCCGGCGTCGGCGGCAACCGCACCATCGCTGCGACGCTTGCGATCTTGTTCATCCTGACTTTCCTGGTGGTGCCGATCGCGCTTGCCGGCACCTACGCCATCAATGAGGTGCGCGAGTGGGTCAACTGGGCGATAGAGACCAACCGCTACGGTGCGCCGACGCCGCACTGGATCGCCACCATGCCCGTGGTGGGCGAATGGCTCAATGAACAATGGACGGTCAACGTTGGCCACCCCGGCGGTATCGGCGAACTGATCCAGCTGATCAGTGGCGCCAATATCGGCAGCATCTATCGCGGCGTGCTTGCCGCCGGCGGCAGCGCCTTCGGCCTTTTGCTGACGCTGCTATTCATGATGATCGCGCTGTTCTTCGCCTATCGCGACGGCGAGCATTTCGCCGGACAGGTCGATCGCCTCGGCGAACGCATCCTGCCGGCCAGATGGGAACGGATCTCACGCGTGGTGCCTGCGACAATCTCCTCGACGGTGACCGGCATGACCGTTATCGCCATCGGCGAAGGGCTGGTGCTGGGTATCGCTTACTGGTTGGCCGGCGTGCCGTCGCCGGTGACGCTCGGCGCGCTGACCGGCATCATGGCGCTGATCCCCGGCGGCGCACCGCTGTCCTTCACGCTGGTGTCGATCTATCTCGCGGCCAGCGGCTCGCCGATGGCCGGGCTGGCACTGTTCATCTGGGGCGCGGTCGAACTCTTCATCGTCGACAAGACATTGCGCCCGAAGCTGGTCGGCGGGCCGATAAAGCTTCCCTTCCTGCCAACCTTTTTCGGCCTGATTGGCGGCGTCAAGACGATGGGCTTTCTCGGCCTGTTCATCGGCCCGGTGCTGATGGCGCTGCTGGTCGCAATCTGGCGCGAATGGCTGCGCGAAGTGGAACTGACCGATGAGCTCGCTGCCGCCGAACCGGCGGAGCACGATGACGCACCGCCGCAGATCGAAATTGTCGCCGGACGCGCCGCCGCGAAAAAGAATCAGGCCGGGTGACTGACGGCGAAGGTGGCGCGGCGCTTGCGCCCCTCGTGCAACTGCCAGAGCGAATGGCCGATCAAGGTCATGATTAGGATCGCGCCGCCGATCAGGCTGTTGCGCGACGGTGTTTCGGCGAAGATCATCCACACCCAGACCGGCGCCAGCACGGTTTCAAGCAGGTAGAACATCGCCACCTCCGGCCCGGAGATGTATTTCGGGCCGTTGGCGAGGCAGAAGAACGAGATCGGCATGATGACGGCGCCGTTGAAGATGATCCACCAGGGTGCGTTGACGTGAAAACCCACCTTGGAAACCATCACGGCGCCGACGGCCAGCGGCAGGACGACTCCGATCAGCGCGGTGAAGCCCATATCCTTGCCGCTGGCGCGCGAGATGGTGATGGCCGCGGCGATCATGAAAGCCGAGCATAGCGCCATCAGGTCGCCGAAGAGATGCCCGGTTCCGACGGAATCGCCGACGATGATCACGACGCCGGCGATCATCAATGCCAGCGCTGCGAGCGTCAGCGGCCGTGGCCTCTCCTTCAGGAACAGCCACGACAAAACGGCCGCGAACATGGTGGTGAAGGCCAGGATGAAAACGAGATTGGCGGTCGAAGTGTTGTAGACGCCGGTGATGAAGGCGATCGAGCCGAGCCCGTAGAGGCCGGCAACGATGAGCCCTGACCAGCCCGGCACAAGCTGCGGTGCCTTTGCGCTCAGCGAGCGCCAGGCGGCCCAGATGATAAGCGTGGCGACGAAGGTCGTGCCGGTGCGCAACAGCAGGATCGTCCACGCCTCGCCGTCGGCGAGCCGGATCAGCGGAATGTCGACGGTCAGCGTCAGCCCGCCGATGGCGGTGATCAGAAGGCCTCTCTGGTGGTCGTTGTGGGAAGACATGCGGCAATTCTCGCGTAGGCTTGGAGGCGCAAAATTGACCGCCCGGTTTTCCAGCCGATCGGCCGGAAGCCCAGCGGCATCCTCCTCGAAACAATTTAAGAGTGAATACCGAAAGCGAAGATCAGCGCGAAACCGCTTCGTGATTGTAGCGTTCCCAGCCTTTCGGGCCGAGATGCTCCTGCGGCTGGAAGCGCATCTTATAATTCATCTTGCGCGAGCCGTTGACCCAGTAACCCAGGTAGACATGGGGCAGGCCCATCGCCCTGGCGCGGGCGATGTGGTCGAGGATCATGAAGGTGCCGAGCGAACGGTCCTCGAAGTCCGGGTTGAAGTAGGAATAGACCATCGACAGGCCATCGGCCATCTTGTCTGTGAGCGCCACGGCGATCAGCTCGCCCTGGCCCTTGCCGGTGATGAAGCTGTCAGGTCCGCGGCGACGGTATTCGATGACCTTGGTGTCGACATGGGTATCCTCGACCATCATGGCGTAGTCGAGCACGGTCATGTCTGACATGCCGCCACGGCGGTGGCGGGCGTCGAGATAGCTGCGGAACAGCGAATACTGTTCGGTGGAGGGTTCGGCGTCGTGCATGGCGCCGACCAGATCCGAATTATGCTGTATGACCCGTTTCAAGTTGCGGCTGGCGGTGAATTCCTGCGCCAGGATGCGCACCGACACACAGGCGCGGCAGGTCTCGCAGGCCGGCCTGTAGGCGATGTTCTGCGACCGCCTGAAACCGCCCTGCGTCAACAGATCGTTCATCTCGGGGGCCTTGTCGCCGACCAGGTGTGTGAACACCTTGCGCTCGAACTGGCCCTCGAGATAGGGACATGGCGAGGGCGCGGTCAGAAAGAACTGCGGCGACTGGGTCGGGTGCTGCGTCATCGAGCCTTGGAAACACTCCTGCGAATCGCTCTACCTTTGGCGCGGACGCCGAAAAATTCAACAGGATTGTGAAAGCCTGGTTGATTGGACGTCTTCACATTTGTGCGCAAAGGCTGCGGCCGCGCTTCAAAAGTCTGCTCAGCGGCCGCTGCGGCTGACGACGGTGCCGAGCAGCAGGTCGTGCAGCGTGCGCTTGCGGTCGGAAAACAGGCTCACCAGCAGGACCAGCGGCGAAAGGATGACATTGCCGGCCCAAAACAGCACCGAATGCACGACGGCGGTCAGCCCGTCGATGCGGCTGCCGTCGAGCCGGTCGAGCCGGATGCCCATCACCTTCATGCCGGTGGTGGCCTGGTCTTTACTGCCGAGCGTGTTCCAGATGTAGAGGATGGCGACGGCCGGCACGAGAATGGAAAACAGCATCCAGCCGAGGCCGAGCGTCAACAGCCCGAACAGGAACACCAGGATCGCGAATGGAATGGTGAGCAGCGCGACGATGAAATAATCGATGACGAAGGCGAGAATGCGCCGCGTGCGCACGCCTTCATAGGCGCGGACGTCTTCGAGCCTGCTGGTGATGATATCGCCGTCGAGAACGCGAGCGTTCATGTCATTTCCTCGTAATCGAACCCGGGTTAATGCACGGGCCGCGTGTTGATGAAATGGTGAAGGTTCGCGGCGGAATCAAGATCGAGCCATTCGCCGCCGTATATGGTGACGGAGTGCCCGGCGTCGTCTGACTTGTTGAATTCATGGCGCGGATGGCGTTAGCTTGCTGCGGCGCAACAAAAGGTGCCGAGCCGAGGGGACGGGGCGACATGGACTACGACATGCTGGTCATCGGCAGCGGCCCATCCGGGCGCCGCGCCGCGGTGCAGTCGGCCAAGCTCGGCAAGTCGGTGCTGGTGGTCGACAGAGGCCGGCGTCTCGGCGGCGTTTCGGTGCATACCGGGACCATACCGTCGAAGACGTTGCGCGAGACGGTGCTCAACCTCTCCGGCTGGCGTGAGCGCGGCTTTTATGGACGCGGCTACCGCGTCAAGCAGGACATTTCGGTCGGCGATCTGGTCGAGCGCCTGCACAAGACGCTCGACCATGAGGTCGAGGTGCTGCAGCACCAGTTCATGCGCAACACGGTCAAGAGTGCGCGCGCCGCGGTAAAATTCCTCGGCCCCAACAAGGTCAGCCTGACCACCGACACCGGCGACTACAGCGAGGTTGGCTTCGCCCATGCGCTGATCGCGGTCGGCACCCGGCCGCACCGGCCGCACGACGTGCCGTTCGACAAAACACGGATTTTCGACAGCGATGAGATGCTGGAGCTCGACCGCCTGCCGCGCACGCTGACGGTGATCGGCGCCGGTGTTATCGGTGTCGAGTATGCGACGATCTTTTCGGCGCTCGACGTGCCGGTGACGCTGGTCGAGCCGCGCAATACGATGTTGGATTTCGTCGATCGCGAGATCGTCGACGACTTCATCCATCAGATGCGCGACCGCGGCATGACCATCCGCTTGGGCAGCGCCGTCAAGGAGATCGCCTCCAAACCCGACTATGCCGAGGTGATGCTGGCCGACGGCCGCACCATACGTTCCGAGATCGTGCTTTATGCTGCAGGGCGTACCGGCAATGTCGGCAGCCTGGGCTTGGAAACGGTCGGCATTGATGCCGATCCCAGGGGCCGCATCAAGGTCGATCCGCAGACCTTCCAGACCAGCGCGTCCAACATCTATGCCGCCGGCGACGTCATCGGTTTTCCGAGCCTGGCCTCGACCTCGATGGAGCAGGGCAGGGTGGCCGCCTGCCATGCCTTCGGCGTGCCCTTGCCGCCGCCGCCCGAAACCTTTCCCTACGGCATCTACGCCGTGCCGGAAATCTCCACCGTCGGGCAATCCGAGGAGCAGGTGCGCGAGAGCGGTGCTGCCTACGAGGTCGGCGTGGCGCGGTTTCGCGAGACATCGCGCGGCCACATCATGGGCGTCAACACCGGCTTCCTGAAGCTTCTGTTCTCGATCGAAACACGCCGTCTGCTCGGCGCCCATATTGTCGGCGAGGGCGCGACCGAACTCATCCACATTGGCCAGGCGGTCATCAATCTCGGCGGCACCGTCGACTTCTTCGTCAACAACACCTTCAACTATCCGACGCTGGCCGAAGCCTACAAGATCGCCGGGCTGGACGCCTGGAACCGCATGGGGCGGGCGTAGACCATGATCCCGAATCGAAGGACCGCGTGGGCACCGGTTTTGCTGCGCGGACCTTCGGGATGGGGCAGGACACTCAGCAGTGGCGCATTGCAACCGACATGGTAGCCGTTGCGTTTCAGCCAAACGGATTGCCGAACAGGGCAAAGCAATGACTGGGCCAGCGCCAAGGAAAACCTTCGCCTGGATTTCCCGAAACACGGTGCTTCTGGCGCTGGCGAGCCTGTTTGCCGACATTTCGACCGAGATGCTTTATCCGATCCTGCCGATCTTCCTAACCCAGACCCTGCACGCAAGCGGGAGCGTCGTCGGTCTGGTCGACGGAATCGCCCAGGCGACGCAGAACATCGTGCAAGGTTTTTCGGGCTGGCTCTCGGACAGGCTTCAGAAGCGGAAACCGATAGCCCTCATTGGCTATTTTCTGGCCTCTATCGCCAAACCGCTGATCGGCGTGGCCACAGTGTGGCCGATGGTCCTGGGCGCGCGGTTTGTGGATCGGCTCGCTGCAGGTTTCCGGTCCGCTCCGCGCGACGCGCTCCTTGCTTCGTCGGTGGCCGACGAGCACCGAGGCAAAGCATTCGGCCTAGAAGGCATTGGCGACAATCTGGGAGCGTTTCTGGGGCCACTGCTCGCGGTGCTGCTTCTCATCGCGCTCAAAGTCGATATCCGCTGGATCTTCTATCTCGCGCTCATTCCCGGTCTCCTCGCCTTCCTCATGGTGGTGTTGGTGCACGAGCAGCCACTGGCCGTAGCCGCAAAGGCCAAGATCGACGTCAATCTGCGGCAGTTTCCCAAAGCCTATTGGATCTATCTCTTGGTGACAGCTCTCTTCGGCATCGGCAATTCGAGCAATGCATTTCTGATTCTGCAAACACAGGATATCGGTGCCTCTTTGGAGGCAACCATTCTTATCTACGCAGGCTTCAATCTCGTTGCGGCGCTGATTTCCTACCCGGCCGGCTTTCTATCGGACCGCTTCGGCCGCAAGGGCGTGTTACTGTCGTCCTTCGTCATCTTCCTGATCGCCTATCTCGGCTTCGTCTTGACCCGGAACATCTATCTGATCGGGCTGCTTTTTGCCTTCTACGGGTTCTATCAAGGCATCTTCCGCTCAGTCGGCAAGGCATTCGCCTCGGACTTCGTGCCGCAAGAGCTGCGTGCCAGCGGCATCGGCTGGTACAGCACCACGGTCGGCCTGCTGGAACTCGCGGCAAGCGTTGTCGCCGGACAGCTCTGGGATCGTGTAAGCCATGAGGCGGTGTTCATCTACGGCGCTGTCTTCGCCGTGGTCGGCAGTGCTGGTCTGCTTGCCCTGATCCCCTGGCGAACCGACGGTCATAGTGTGTCGGCGGCGTCGTAGTGCTGCCGGGGCGTTGCCGATGATGAGCAGCCTTTAATAAAACGTTCTACTCAAACTGAAAGGTCCCCGGTCATGACGCCCGTCAGTGTTCGCTATATTGTCGACGATGTCGCCGCTTCCATCGATTTCTACGTGAAGCATCTGGGCTTTGCCATTGAACGGGATGCGCGGCCGGCTTTCTGCTCGGTCACGCGCGGCGATCTGCGGCTTCTGCTGAGCGGGCCGGAGAGCTCGGGCGCACGGGCGATGCCGGATGGCCGCCGGCCGGTGCCGGGAGGGTGGAACCGCATCCTGCTGGTGGTGCCGGATCTGAAGCAAGAGGTTGCGCGCCTGAAGGGCGCCGGGCTCGCCTTCCGCAACGATATCATCAACGGCGTCGGCGGCTCGCAGACCCTGCTCGAAGACCCGTCCGGCAATGTGATCGAGCTATTCCAGCCCGCCGCACACTGACATTCGATGGTCGGGCCCGCGTTGTGCGTGCGCTCAATCCGCTCGTTCAGCGGTTGCCTGACCCCGCCAGCCACTGCCTGACGATTTCAGCATCCGCGTCGCCGATTTCATGGCCGGAGGCAATGGTGTGGGTCTCGACCTTGGCGCCATGCGAGCTCAGTAGAGCGGCCAACACCGGCGCGAATGGCGCGTAGGTCAGGTCGGCGGCGCCGGCGACGATCAGAGCCCGCGCCTTCGACATGTCGGCCGGCGGCACCTCGTCGAGCACCGGCATCGGACGCAGCAATGCAGCGCGCTCGATGAGGCCCGGATGCAGCAGCATGACGCTTGAAACCAGATTGGCGCCGTTCGAATACCCGAGAAAGGTCGCGCGGCGGAGATCGGGGCTGTGGCGCTTCGCGACGCCGGCGACGAAGCCTGCAAACGCATCTGCCTCCGCGCGGATACTTGCCTGCTCGAATCGCGTCGGGGTGATTCGCGTGAACCAGCGGAAACCGTCCTCCTGAGGGATGCGGCCACGGACCGTAACCAGCGCCGCATGCGGCGCGATTTGCCGACCAAGCGGCAGCAAGGTCGTCTCGTCGACACCCGATCCATGCAACAGGAACAGCCAGTCACCGGGTAAATTGGCGGATCGATGGAGCCGGTAGAAAAAGCCTGAATTCTCCTGCAAAATACCGTCTTCGAGGCTTTGCTCGGCCATAGTCACATCCTTTTGATTCCGCGTTACTTTCGTTAATTTGCCGGCTTCAAAACGGAATATTTTCAAGCTCCGCGAAAGTTGATTGAACCGGGCGCATTTCAGTCCGTTTCTTTGCCGATATAATCCCCGCGGGGGGATCGAAGCAGTGTGCGCCGGGTGGTCGCCCGAGGGATCGCATGCCGGGCATGAACAACCAGCTTTAAGGCCTTTTATCGATGACCATGCCAGTTTCGCCGGAACGCGATACGCGTATTGATGTGTTCCGGGCTCTCGCCCTCCTGACCATATTCGTCGACCACGTGCCGGGCACCGTGTTCGAAACCCTGACCTACAAGAATTTCGGGTTTTCAGATGCGGCCGAGGCCTTCGTGCTGATCTCCGGCATGTCCGTCGCTCTCGCCTACGGCACTAAGTTCCAGCCGGGAAACCGGCTGATTGCAACGCTGAAAATGTGGCGCCGCGCCGGTGTGCTCTATGTCACCCACATCGTCACGACGATGGTGGTGATGGCTATCTTCTGCGCGGCGGCGGTGTTTGCGAAACGGCCGGATCTTCTGACGCTGATCAACATCGAGCCGCTCGTCAGGAACCCGCCACAAGTCCTGGTCGGCATCGTCACGCTCGGCCATCAGCTCGGTTACAACAACATACTGCCGGTCTATGCGGCGCTGCTGTTGATGGCTCCGGTCTTCCTGCTGTTCATCAGCTACCGGCCACTGGCGGCGCTCGCAGTATCCGCAGCCCTTTGGCTGATTGCCGGAATCTACCAGATCGCGCCGCCGAACTACCCGGAGCCCGGCTTCTGGTTCCTCAATCCGCTGTCATGGCAATTGCTGTTCAATATCGGCATGGCCAGCGTGTTGCATGTGCGGCGCGGCGGCACCATCCCGGCCAATCGCTGGCTGGTCGGCGCGGCCGCCGCCTATGTGCTGACGGCGCTCGTCTGGGTGCACAGCCCGCTGTGGGGGCATGTGTCGTGGCTCGACCTGCCGGTGGTGCTGACCGGTTTCGACAAGACGTTCCTGTCGTTGCCGCGGCTGCTGCACATCCTGGCGATGAGCTATCTGGTCGTCGCCTTGCCTTTCGTCTCGAACCTGTTCCGCACCGGCCGCGACAATCCGCTCGCCATATTGGGCAAACGCTCGCTGCCGGTTTTCATTGCCGGCACGGTGATTGCCATGGCGGCGCAGGTGATGAAGCTGGTCAACCCGGGCGGCTTTGCCTATGACAGTCTGCTGCTCGCCGCCGGCATCGCCATGCAGTTCGCGCTCGCCTTCTATCTGGAATGGCTGTCCGCTATCGGCTGGTCCGGCAAGGGCAAGCCGGTCCGCAACGAGGCGTCACCGGTCCGTCCATCCTTTGGCATCGGTCCGATGGCGGCCAATCGATAAGATTTGGAGCCGATCTGCCCAGTCAACCTGTGCCTGGCGGCGGCCCGGACGACGCCCTGACGATAAGTTCGACATCGAGCGTTTCTCGCCGCACCGTGCCGTCGAAGTCGAGGATTCTTCGCGCTGCCCGGCGGCCGATCTCGGCGATCGGCTGGGCGATGGTGGTGAGCGGAGGCTCGCAAATTGCGGCTTCAGGCACGCCGTCGAAGCCGACGACGGAAACATCGCGAGGAACCGCGATGCCCCGCGCGCTGAGCCATTCCAATGCTTCCATCGCGACCCGGTCCGACATCGCCAGGATGGCGGTCGGCGGTTCCGCCGAGGCGAAGAGGGTTTCGAGACCAGCCTTTGTGCTGGCCTCATCGTTTTCAGTCTCGTAGACCGGCACCTTGGCGGTATCGACGCCGAACCGGGAAAGCTCTTCGAGATAGCCGAGGAGGCGGTCACGGGTTCCTGTATAGACTGCGGTCCGGACCTGCTCGGGCGAGACAAGTCCGGTGCTGTCGTCGGCGAAGGCCAGCGACAGCACGGCGAAGCGGCGGTGTCCAAGTTCCGCCAGATGGCGCGCCGCGAGCCGGCCGCCGGCAACATTGTCGACGCCGATCGCGGAGACCGTGGCGTCCTGCGAGCCGAGCTCGAGCGCGACGAAGGGGAGCTTGCGTTCGCGCGTCAGCTCGACGAGGCGCGGACCGCCCTCGATGCAGAACAGGATGAAGCCGTCGACCAGGGCGCTCTGGATATTCCAGGCAAGTTTTTCCTCGTTGCCGGCCGACACGAGGGCTATTCCCGCGCCGGTGGCGTCGCATGCCTCCGAGATGCCGGCCATCATCACGCGCGCAAAGGGGTCGTCGAAAAAATAGGACAGCGGCTCGGTTGTGGCGACGCCGATCGCATTGACCTTGCCGGCGCGCAGCAGGCGGCCCTTTGGATCGGGGCCGGCGTAGCCCAGCGCGTCGGCCGCCGCCTTGACCCGCTCGCGGACTTCCTCGCGTACGATTTCGGGACGGCTGAAGACATTGGAGGCAGTTCCGTGTGATACGCCCGCGGCTTTGGCGATGTCCGCCAGCCGGATGGGCCTCCTGCCTTCGGTGAGTGATGCCATTTGTTTGTCTCCGGGACTCCGGTCCAACAGTATCGCCGACTACCTAACACCTTCGTTGGATCGATTCAAATTTTTGCTTGACATTTGTGGTGCGATGCGTATTTTTTGAATCGATCCAAGAGCGTTTTTCGCCCCCAGATTGGATCGATACAATAGGAGAGCGCCATGCACCCCGTCAATTATCTGTTCGAGGACATTTACCGGAACGACTGGAGCATCCGTTCGAGCGCGGAGGCCCGGAAGCGGCGAGACAGGACCGGTCCGTGGATTCGCGACCTGGGTTTCCTCGTAGGACGCAAGCGGAGCTGATCGGTGGCCTATTTTTGTGCCCGCTGATTGGATCGAGTCAAAAAACTAGAGGAGATTAAACCATGCACCCGATCAAGCATCTGTTCGAAGACATCTATCGCAATTATTGGGGCATCTCGCCGGCCACCGAACGGCCGGAGCGGCGGCGTGTAGTCAAGACGACCAACAGCGATGGCCAAGTCCGGCCCGAACGTCCGCGAGACTGAGCTGGCAAGACAGAGCTCGTGGATCGAGGGCGGCTGGCGAAGGAGCAGCGGCGGCCATTGGTTGCCGCATCAATGGCGGCGCGGGCGCACCAGCGCCGAGGCGGCCATCATCAGCCAGCCGCCGATGAGCAACGTGCCGCCGATCGGCGCCGACATCGGGAACAGCCGCGAGCCAAGGAAGTCGCGGGCCAAAAGATCTCCCGAGAATAGCAGAAGCCCGACGAGAAGGATGAGGCTTCCGGTTCGCAGGATGCTATTGCCACCGAGCAGCCCGACGGTAAGGAAGACCGGCGCATGCAAGAGCAGGAAGGATGCGGCCGTACCGACGAAAGCGCCGCCGAGATGTGCCGCCGCCGCCGAAAGCGCCACGCCGGTTGCGCCGCATAGGCCGCCGGCAAGAACCAGAATGCGGCCGCCTGCCGCGTGTTCATCCGTGCTCATTTCCACGCCTCCGTGATTCCTGGCGACCGCCTGAGATAGTGCCGCGAACCGTGTCAGGATTTGCCGGCTTCCGCCAGCATGTCGCGTTCGCGGCGCGACTGGACCAGCCAGTTATAGGCCGCTCCGCCCGCCATCAGAATGGATGTGCCGAGAAACACCGAGCGCATACCGAAATGGCCGCCGGCGAAGCCGCCGAGCAACGGTCCGGCGACCTGCCCGACATATTGCGCCGAGATCGACAAGCCCAGCACGTTGCCGCCGACCCCGTCGGGCACATTGTGGCGGATGACGCTGGTGATGCAGGGCAAAAGACCGCCAAGCGCCAGGCCCATCAGGAAACGCAGGCCGACGAGCTGCCAGCCCTGGGTAACGAAGGCCTGCGGGATCAGCAGCAGCGCCGAGACGGCGAGTGCGGCAACGATGACGTTCCAGTGGCCGATACGGTCGGCGAGCTTGCCGAGCCGCGACGCCGACAGGATGGCGCCTAGCGCTGCCGCGGACATGACGATGCCGGAGACCAGCGTGACCTGGCTCTGATCTTCGATGAGCTGCTGGACATAGACGGTGATGATCGGCTCGATCGACATGGTGGCGAAACTCAACAGCATGCCGGTCGCCAGCATGGCGACGACGGGGCGCTTGTCGGGAATCTGCGACCAGCCGTCTTTCACTTTTTCTTCTGACGCGGCCTTGGCGGCAACCGGGCGAGGGGCCTCCTTGATCAGCAAGGTGGTTGCCAGAAAAGCCAGGAAAATGACGCCGCCGGCGAGCAGGAATGTGGCGCGGATGCCAATCAGCGGCGGCAGCGCGCCGCCAAGCAGCGGACCGACCAGGGCACCGGCCGTGATTCCGGCCGACAGCACGCCCAGCGCCCAGCCGGAGCGATCCTTCGGCGTCTGCATGGCAACCAGGATGGTCGAGCCCGAAGAATAGCCGCCGGCAAAGCCGATCAGCAGGCGCAAGAGCACCAATTGCCAGACGGTCTGCACCATGCCGGTCAGCGACATACACAGCGCCATGCCGAAACTGGCTCGCACCAGCATCAGTTTGCGGCCGTAGCGGTCGCCTAGCCGCCCCCACAGGGGCGCGACCAGCGCGGCAGCAAGGAAGGTGGCGCCGTAGGCGATGCCCGACCACTGCACGATCGCCGCATGGCCCTCGGCGCCCAGCTGCTCGACGTAAAGCGGCAGGAAGGGCAACAGCAGCGTCATCGCTACAAGCGTGCTGAACGAGCCGGCAAAACACACGGCGAGATTGCGGCGCCAGTGGACGTTGTGCGTGCCTTGCATGGCGAGGGCGGCGTCTTGCGGCATGTCATGTCCTGTCCGGCCAGCTTGCATGAAACTTGCTACGGATACCAATTTGGGATACCAAACTGGTATCTGTCATGAACGCAAGCCCCGTCGCTGTCAATGCGGGCCTCTCAAACATGATCGACAAAGGCCGGCGTGATCGGCCAACGCCGGCCAGTGACCCGATTGCCGGAACAAATGACCTGAACGGAACGCCAATGTCGCAGATGCAGAACGTCGAAAAGCAGCTTCGCGAGATGATCCTCGGGCTCGAGATCGGTCCCGGCGAGCGGCTGACGGAGCGCTGGGTCGAAAGCCGCTTCGGTGCATCGCGCACGCCGGTCAGGGCGGCATTGCTGCGGCTCGAGACTGAAGGCCTGATCTGCCGCGCCGGCCGCGGCTGGACGGTCTCGCCCATCAATCTTGCTGAACTCGAGCAGATCGCCGTCTATCGCGAGGCGGTCGAGGTCGCGGCACTCAGACTAACTTGCACCTTGCAGGACAGAAGTGCCGTCGAAATCATCGAGGCGATGCTCGATTCTTGCGACGACAAGACGCCGCGCGAGGAATGGCATCGCGTCGGCAGGGATTTTCATATCGAGTTGGCGCGTCTATCCGGCAACGAGTTCCTGTTCAGAGCGGTTCGCGACGTGATGACACGCCTGTCGCGCGCCCGCTGGCTCGAGGTTCGCGACGAGGCAGCGCTCGGCCGTGCCTGGGCCGAACACCATGCCATTCTGTCGGCGGTGCGGGCCGGCGATGCCGATAGCGCCGCCCGCCTGCTTTCGGCCCATATCATCGGCAGCCGCGACCGGCTGGTGACCTCGCTGCGCAACGACCGGCGCGGCCTGCGCGCCCGGGGATTTGCCGTCGTCGCTTGAGTGAGGATCGGCTGCCATTGATCACGAAAAGAGCAGATGAGCGAAGAATGCTACTTTCGGTCTCGCTTCGCAAATGCCGATGGCGTAAGAGCAGCGATGGAAAACAACCGATTTGACACACCCGTGACCGTCAAGGGCGCGGCGGGAAGCAATCAGCTCTTGCGTACGGCCCGCGAGGCTTCCGACTACCTCCTCAACAATTGGCCCGGCAAGCGCAGCCCCAAGCACCGCGAAGCGTTGCAAGCCTGTCATGATGCGCTGGCCGGCGACAAGCCGGCCATGAACGCAAGACGGGCCTTCATTGCCGCCGCTCGTGAAGTGAACGTCTTCGTCAGCGACAAGGCGCCCGCCTGAGGCATAGCGGGATTTGACCGAGGCGCGGACCGCCTGACAGGCCGGGCGTCATCACTCGGCCGTTTCGGTTTTGGTTTGGGACTCTCTCTCGCCCTCGGGCTTCGATCGCTCCTTGGCTGCGACCTTGGCAGCCTGCTTTTCCGCCTTCTTGGCAGCCTTCTGCCGGTCGCGTTCCTTGCGTTCCTGACCGTAGTTCGGTGCTCGTGCCATATCGTTTCCTTTCATTGTGCTTGGCCTTTGCCTAGGAGCATTGGACCGCAAACACAACAGCGCAAGGCACGATCGGGCTCCATATCTCCGCGCAGTCCGGAGAGCCCGGCTTTTCAGGCGCCGTCGCGGTCGAGGACGAGATCGGCCGGACCGAACCGGTCCTTTGCGGTGAACTGCTGGTGCCAGTAGGGATAGAGCACGGGCGGCCTGCTGACCGCATCGAGGCGTGTGCGCTCCTCATCGCCAAGCACCAGGCTTGCAGCGGCGATATTGTCTTTGAAATGCGCTTCGGTTCGTCCGCCGATCACCAACGAGCTGACGGCGGGCCGGCCGAGTAGCCAGGCAAGCGCCACCTGCGCTGCCGACACGCCGTGGTTTTTGCCGATATCGATCAGCACGTCGACGATCCGCCACAGCCGGTCCTCGTCGCGGATCGGCGGTTCCGACCAGCCGCTGAGCTGGCGGGCGGTCGGCTGGTCACGGTGGTATTTGCCGGACAGCAACCCGCCGGCAAGCGGGCTCCAGACCAGCACGCCGAGCCCCTGGTCGACCGAGATCGGCAACAATTCATACTCGGCCTCGCGCGCTTCCAGCGTGTAGTGGATCTGCTGGGTGACGAAGCGCGGCTGGTGATGATGATCGCTGATGCCAAGCCCCTTCATCACCTGCCAGCCGGAATAATTGGAACAGCCGACATAGCGGACCTTGCCCTGCGCGACCAGCGTGTCGAGCGCGGCGATGGTTTCCTCGAGCGGTGTCAGGCCATCCCACTCGTGCAGGAAATAGATGTCGATGACATCCGTCCTGAGCCGCTTAAGGCTCCTTTCGCATTCGCGGACCAAATGGTAGCGCGACAGGCCTTCATCATTGGGGCCTTTGCCGATCCGCATGCGCGCCTTGGAGGCGATCAACACGTCGCCCTTGCGCTTGCCGCCGAGCGCCTCGCCGATGATCTCTTCCGACACCCCGTTCGAATAGACGTTGGCGGTGTCGATGACATTGACGCCGGCATCGATGCAAAGGTCGATCATCCGACGCGCCTCGTCGAGGTCGGTCTTGCCAACCGCCGAAAACGCGCCGCCGCCGCCGAATGTCATGGTGCCCATTGTCAGGGTCGAAACCTTCAGCCCGGAACGGCCGAGAGTGCGGTATTCCATGTCGTATCCTCACGATTTATCGGGAAAGGGCGTTGCAAACGACAGCCCCTCAGTGAACCGGGCATTTGTAGGATAATTCGTTCCGCTTGTCGCCCGCCCCGCAGGGCAAGCTCGATCACATCTTGCGGATTGAACGCATAGCCAGCGCAGTAGTGGCTGCAATAAAACCGTCATTGCCGGCCTATACTAACATCGGTCCAGCGCTTCGATTTCCGGCCGCCGGGCCGGGCGGCAGAGCGCCTGACAGCGGCCGGCAAGGCCTGTAAGCGGAGCAGCGCAAATGACCGAGATAAAACAGAATTCCCCGGCCAGGGACTGGCTGGAAGCGGAACTCGCCGACACGCTCGACGAAGATTATGAGCTGGAAATCTCGGAGCCGGCGCTGTCGATGGAGATCGCCAAGATCTACAAGAATGCGCATCCGCCATCGATCGACCGCCTGCAGTATTTTCGCAATCTCATCACGCTGCAATCCGAATTGATCAAGCTACAATCCTGGGTCGCCTATCACAAGAAGAAGCTCGTCGTGGTCTTCGAGGGCCGCGACTCGGCGGGCAAGGGTGGTGTTATCAAGCGCATCACCCAGAGGCTTAATCCGCGCATCTGCCGCGTCGCAGCACTTCCGGCGCCGACCGAGCGCGAGAAGTCGCAATGGTATTTCCAGCGCTACGTTCCTCATCTGCCGGCCGGCGGCGAGATCGTGCTGTTCGACCGCTCCTGGTACAACCGCTCGGGCGTCGAGCGGGTAATGGGCTTTGCCCAGCCGGATCAGGTCGAGGAGTTCTTCCGCGACGTTCCGGATTTCGAACGCATGCTGGTCCGCTCAGGCATTACGCTTGTCAAATACTGGTTTTCGATCACTGACGAGGAGCAGCAGATGCGCTTTTTGATGCGCATCCATGACCCGATGAAGCAATGGAAACTGTCGCCGATGGACCTCCAGTCGCGCGTGCGCTGGGAGCAGTACACCAAGGCCAAGGAAGAAACGTTCGCCCGCACCAATATCCCGGAAGCCCTGTGGTTCATCGTCGAGGGCAACGACAAGAAGCGGGCACGGCTGAACTGCATCGACCATCTCCTCAAGCAGATGCCCTATGAGGAGGTGCCGCACGAAGAGATCACACTGCCGGAGCGCGTCTTCAATCCCGAATACGAGCGCCAGGTACTGCCGCGCGAACTGTATGTGCCGGAGAAGTACTGACTAAAGCGGCGAGGAAGGCGGCGCCTCCATGGCGGCGCCCTGCAACAAGCTAGGTGCGCTCGATGATGACATGCGTGGCCTTCGGCGTCGCGACCTGCTCGCTGCAGCGATAGCCGAGCTTGGGCATGTCGATGCCGGCAAAAAGGCTCTCGCCGGCGCCTAGCAGGACCGGTGAGATCGCCAGATGCATTTCGTCGATGAGCTTTTCCTTGAGATATTGCCGGATCGTAGAAACGCCACCGCCCAGCCGTACATCCTTGCCGTCAACCACTGCTTTCGCCTTCTCCAGCGCTGAGTGGATGCCGTCGGTCACGAAATAGAAGGTCGTGCCGCCCTCCATGACAATGGGATCACGTGGATGGTGCGTGAGCACGAAGACCGGCACATGGTAGGGCGGGTTGTCACCCCACCAGCCTTTCCAGCTGTCATCCGGCCATTCGCCGCGGATCGGCCCAAACATGTTGCGGCCCAGGATCCACGCGCCGATATTTTTGAAGCTGCGCGCGGCGAACGCCTCGTCAGTGTCCGTGGTCCCGCCATCCTTGCCGAGGACCATCTTGCGGAAGGTGCGGGTGCCGAACATCCATTCGTGCAGGGCTTCCCCGCCAACACCCAGCGGGTTCTTCAGGTCTTGGTCGGGACCGGCGCCGAAGCCGTCGATCGACAAGGTGAAAGCGCTGACGCGAAGTTTGGACATGAGAGCCTCCTCGATAACCAATTGTGAGATGCAAGCAGTTATCGGGGTAGCTTAACTGATTGCATTTTGCAAGCGGTATTTTGAATCGCCGGCGGGGCAATCGCTTCCAAATCATGTTGGAATAACTAATCTCAATGTCGGCGCCGCCCGTCATCCGCCTGCCGGCAGCTTCTCCCCGTATAGTGACGGGGAGAAGGGGCTGGCCGCAACGTCGATGTTTTTGCAACGCTGGAGATTGGTGAAATCTTTTACGAACGCGTCTTTCTCCCTGCCACTTTACGGGGAGAAAATGCCCGGCAGGGCAACGAGGGGCAGCGTAAACTTGAAGCGATGTCCTGCGGCGTTCCATGTCGCGCTTTGAACGAACGAACACTGCTCGATGTAGACGCTACAAAGGCGCATCACCCCTTGAGCATCGCCGCCACTTCGGGCGCAAAGTAGGTGAGAATCCCGTCGCAGCCGGCGCGCTTGAAGGCGAGCAGCGATTCCAGCATCGCCTTTTCGCCGTCGATCCAGCCATTGGCGGCGGCGGCCCTGATCATCGAATATTCGCCCGAGACCTGATAGGCGAAGGTCGGCATCTGCAACTCGTCCTTCAGCCGCCGGATGATGTCGAGATAGGGCAGGCCGGGCTTGACCATCAGCATGTCGGCGCCCTCGGCGAGATCCTGCTCGGCCTCGCGCACCGCTTCGTCGGAATTGGCGTGATCGATATAATAGGTCTTCTTGTCGCCCTTGAGCAGGCCGGCGGTGCCGACCGCCTCACGATAGGGGCCGTAAAAAGCGGATGCGAACTTGGTCGCATAGGACATGATCGCTACATCCTGAAACCCATTGGCGTCGAGCGCATCGCGGATGGCACCGATACGGCCGTCCATCATGTCCGAGGGGGCAATGATGTCGGCCCCCGCCGCCGCCTGGATGACGGCCGCCGCCGTCACTTGCTCCACCGTTTCATCATTGACGATAATGCCTTCGCGCAAGATGCCGTCATGGCCATGCGAGGTGAACGGGTCAAGCGCGGCGTCGGTGATGATGCCGATCTCCGGCACTGCGTGCTTGATGGCGCGGGTGGCGCGGTTGATGATGTTTTCCGGATCGAGGATGTGCGAACCGGTCTGATCGCGCAGGCCGAGCTCCACATTGGGGAAAGTGGCGATCGCCGGAATGCCAAGCTTGGCCGCGCGCTCAGCCTCCTTGACGGCGAGGTCTAGCGACAGGCGGAACACGCCGGGCATGGCGGCGATCGGTTCGCGCAATTGTCTGCCGTCGACGACAAAGATCGGCCATATCAGATCGTCGACCGACAGCCGGTTCTCCTGGACAAGGCGGCGCGACCAATCGGCCTTGCGCATGCGCCGCAGCCGCCGGCTGCCGGTGATCTCGTCGACGCTGCGCGCGCCGGCAGGCTTTGCAGGGGTGAATTTGTTCATCGCAAAAACTCCGGATCGGGCGGCTTTTACCACGAGCCTGCGCTGCTGACCAATGCGACACGATTGTGCCAGCGGTCCTGTCGGGCGCTATTCTGGTTGGCCATTGCCCGACAGGATCTGCGCAGCACCCCGCATGGCGACGCGGAATGCCTCGTCGAAGCTGACGCCGCGCACTTGCCAATTGTAGCTCTTGCCATTCAAGGCAAGCCGCCAGTCGGCTATCCAGCCCAGTTCCTTGTCGCTCCAGACGATACTGCCGGCGAGCGCCTGGTCGGCTCCGGCCTTCCTGGCAAGCTGGTCCAGCGTCGTGATATCGGCATGGCGCAGGGCCTGGTCGTCAAGCTTCGAGGCCGACAGCAGCGACTCTTCGGGAAACACAATCCGCATGACCAGCGGACCGGTGGCATTGACGAAGGATTCGCGCATCGCCGCCCCGCGCTCATCGTCGGCGGTCAGCGCGAACTGCCTTGTGCCTTGCTCCGCCGCCAGGAAAATTGCCAGGCGTGGCCGCTCGCCAAGCCATGGTTTGCTGCCGAGCGTGGCAAGCACCGGATCGATAACGTCAGGCCTGTACAGACAAGTGAGATCATGCGGCCGGTCATGCGTGCCTTGTTCGTCATGGATTGGAATGCCTTCGAGACGGTCGCGATAGCGGAATTCGGCAACGAAGCTGCCGGCCTTGTCGCGCAGCGCCGCCATCTCAGTTTTCTTCGGCAGCCGCTGATCGCCGGACACACGAACCAGCACCGCATCGAGGCAGGCCTTGAAACCGATCTGCCTGTTGACCTCGCCCTGGCCGGTGACGATGGTCTGCGATTGATAGAGCTCGTCGACGGTTTCGGCCGATACGGGAGGAGTGTTCGCAGCGATCAGGCCGACCACCACAACAGCAAGGCGCGGCAACCAAGGCATGGTTCAACCTTCCGGTTCAAAGCGCCAGCATTAGCACTGGGTGACGCCGACGACCATGCAGCGGATTGGCCGCCGCCATTGACGCGGCCATGCGCCACGCTTTAGCACTTCACTCCCGGCGGGCGCGGGGAGGGATTCTCTGGCGATGGATTTTGGCGGAGGCGACGAGATTCGCTTCGAAAGATTGGGCAGGGCCGGCGTCGTCACGCTGACGCGGCCGCAGGCGCTCAATGCCGTAACCCACCGCATGGTCAAGGCGCTGGACAAGGCGCTGCGCAGTTGGGAGCGCGACGACGGCGTCGACGTTGTCGTCGTCAAGGCCGAGGGCAGGGCATTTTCGGCGGGCGGCGACATCCTCCACATCTACGAAGCCGGCCGCGCAGGAAGGCCTCCGGTCGATTTCTTCGCCGATGAATACCGGCTGAATGCCCGCATCGCCCGCTTCAAGAAACCCTATGTCGCGGTGATCGACGGCATCGTCATGGGCGGCGGCGTAGGTATCTCCTTCCATGGCTCGCAGCGAGTGCTGACCGAGAACGCGCAGTTTGCCATGCCCGAGGTCGGCATCGGCTTTTTCCCGGATGTCGGCGCCAGCCATCTGTTGCCGGATCTCGGCGGCAGCTTCGGCATGTATCTGGCGCTGACCGGCAACCGCATCCGCTATGGCGATGCTTTGTGGTCGGGCCTCGCCACCCATACGATCAAGGCGGAGGACCAGGCCGGCTTCCTCGACCGTCTGGCGGAAAGCGGCGACCCGGAATCGGTGCTGCGCGGCTGCTTCGTCCCGGCCAGGCGCGAGACCGACAGGCCGACGCTGGAAGCCATCGCCCGGCATTTCGCGCAGCCGTCGCTGGCCGATATCGTCGCCAGTCTGGAGCGGGCAGCCGCTGTCGACGAGTTCGCGGCAAAGACGCTGGCCACCATCCGCACACGTTCACCGACCAGCTTGCATGTTGCATGGCGCCAGATCAGCGCCGGGCAGACGTTGTCGATGGACGAGTGCATGAAAATGGAGTTCCGTATCCTCAACCGCATGCTTGCCGGGCACGACTTCTATGAAGGTATCCGCGCCGCCATCATCGATAAAGGCTCGACGCCGCAATGGCGGCCGGCAGGCATCGATGACGTCAGCGCCGCCAACGTCGACGCCTATTTCGCACCGCTCGGCGAGCGGGAACTGAAGCTGTGAGCGACGTGGCCTCGAGACGCGTAGTGCTGCAGCCCTCGACGATCGAGGTCATCTTCGCCTGGTTCCAGCGCGTCATCGCCGGCTACTGTCTGCTGTTCGGCATCTTGTACTGGATCCGGCTGATCGGCTTTTACCCCGGCCCGTTGTGGCGCTTCGACCTGATGCCGGTGCACTGGCAGGTGGCGGCGGTGGTGCTGGCGGTGTTTTTTCCATTCGCTGCCGCCGGCCTCTGGATGCTGGCGTCCTGGGGGCCGGTGATCTGGTTCATCTGCGCGGTGACCGAGAGCGTCATGTATGCCGGCTTCCCCGAGCTGTTCGGCCACCGGCCGCTGATCGTCGCCTCGCACCTTGCGGTGGCGCTGCTCTACATAGTGTTCCGCGTGGTGATCTGGATCCAGAAGCGGCAAGCCCGGCGATAGCAATTCCGGCCAGGATCGTTGGCTAAATCTTTAGGTTAATTATCCTTGCTCGGGTGACCGTCCGTTAAGCCTCTTTCGAAACCCCTTACCGGTAAGCTCTTGTTAGCCTTGGCGTTTAAGTCGAATTTTATGAGTATTCGATAGTGTCGCGATCAAGGTGAAGAACAAAAAATCACCGGGCGACAAACGAGAGGCAAAGACAATGATCAATTCGCGTCCGGCGGCGAAGGCCGCCAACGTATCCGATGACCGCCGCGAGGCGATCCGTTCGCTGTACATGGAATCGCTGCAGCTGGTCGAGCGGCTGCATCGCCGTCTGCTTGATGTGATCAAGGACGAATTCGACCGCAACGGTCGCTCCGACATCAACGCCATCCAGGCGCTGCTCCTGTTCAACATCGGCAATTCGGAGCTGACCGCCGGCGAACTGCGCTCGCGCGGCTATTATCTCGGCTCGAATGTCTCCTACAATCTGAAGAAGCTGGTCGATCTCGGCTTCATCAACCACCAGCGCTCGCGCATCGACCGCCGTTCGGTGCGGGTTTCGCTGACGCCGAAGGGCAATGAGGTGGCGGAAGTCGTCGCCGGCCTCTACGAGCGCCATGTCGGTTCGATCGAGCAGGTTGGCGGCATCAACACGGAAGAGTTCAAGCAGATGAACCGCGCCCTGCAGCGCCTGGATCGGTTCTGGAACGATACCATCGCCTACCGTATGTAATCGCATCTAGATCTGAAGCTGGACTACGGAAGTGCTGCCGCGGAGTGGACCAAAGGCCAGTGCCGAAAAGCACCGGTCTTGCCGTTTCGTCAGGCCGGCCGATCCAAATTCGAGCAACAGCCACGTTGCCGCCATATTCCAATGGAACCGAAGATGCGGGTGATGCTGGGGCCAAAGCCGTGCATTTGTCCTGTGCTCAAGTCACTTCCCATGTGGTTTACACCGAAGTGATGCGGGCCATGGTTGGCTAATTGTTAAGAAGCCAACTCTAGAGTGCGGGCGAGACCGCCCGGTGGGTTGAATTGTAGCAAGAATGTCTGGAACGTCCATGAGAACCAGCCGCCGTTTCTTCCTTTCAGGAGCCTCCGCGCTCGCAGCCGCAATGGTCGCCGGCCGCGCCAGTGCGCAGGATGTGATCGGGGATATCCTGAAATCCTCGGCGCGCGGCAATTGGGACGACCAATTCGATGCGCGTGCCAGCGAAGGCGGCAAGGTTGCCTCGACGCTGCCGATCTTCAGCCTGCAGACGGTGTCCTTCACCGAGCAGGCGATCATGCAGTATCAGAATATCGTCGCGCAAGGCGGCTGGGAGCAGGTTCCAGACACCAAGAAGCTGCAGCTTGGCGTCGAGGATCCCGATGTGGTGCCGCTGCGCAGGCGCTTGATGATATCGGGCGATCTGGCGCAGAGCGCCGGGCTCTCGGAAGCGTTCGATTCTTACGTCGACTCGGCGCTCAAGCGCTTCCAGTTGCGTCACGGCTTGCCGGCCGACGGAACCACGGGCAAATATACTTTCGCGGCAATGAACGTGTCGGCGCCGGTTCGGCTTGGTCAGCTGCAGACCAATCTGCAACGGCTGCGTGAGCGGGCCGGCACGCTTGGCAACCGCTATGTGCTGGTCGACATCCCGGCGGCGCAGATCGAGGCTGTCGAGAACGACCGCGTCGTGCTGCGCCACACCGCAATCGTCGGCAAGATCGATCGTCAGACGCCGATCGTCAATTCCAAGATCAACGAAATCATCGTCAATCCGTACTGGAACGCGCCGGTCTCGATCGTGCGCAAGGACATCATTCCGCTGATGCGGAAGGACCCCAACTATCTCAAGGATAGCCATATCCGCCTGTTTGCGCCGGACGGCAGCGAGGTCGACCCGATGACGGTCGACTGGTCGACCGACGATGCCGCCAAATACCGCTTCCGCCAGGATCCCGGTTCCGGCAACGCGATGGCCTCGGTCAAGATCAATTTCCCCAGCCCGGACGGCGTCTACATGCACGACACGCCGCAGCAGAGCCTGTTCGGCAAGCTGATGCGCTTCGATTCCTCTGGCTGCGTGCGGGTCCAGAACGTGCGTGACCTCGTCACCTGGATTCTGCGCGACACACCGGGCTGGGACCGCCAGCATTTCGAGGCGGCGATCAAGACCGGGGAGAACACGCCGGTGCAGGTCACCAATCCGGTGCCGGTTTATTTTCTCTACGTCTCGGCCTGGTCGACAGGGCCGGGCGTGGTCCAGTTCCGTGACGACATTTACGGCCTCGACGGAGCCAACGAGCTGCAGATCACATCCGCGCTCTAAGCAGCTGAGTTCATTTGCAAAAGGCCGCCGGAAGGGCGGCCTTTTTCGTTGCCGAGTCTTTCGCGGCAAGCTTTGCTGGACTGATCGCCAGCAAAAGAACGCGCGGCGCCGTATTCGGAAATCGCATCATGCATGTCGCAATGTTCATTCTGGTCGTGCTCATCTTCGTCGCCGTTTCGGGCGCGCTGGTCCGGCCGGTGCGGGTTCCGCTACCTGTGCTGCAGATCGCCATCGGCGCGGCACTGGCTTGGCCGGTGCGCGGAATGCATGTCGAGATCGATCCCGAGCTGTTTCTGCTGGTGTTCATCCCACCGCTGCTGTTCAGCGACGCCTATGGTGCGCCCAAGCGCGAACTGATCGCGCTGCGCGGGCCGATCCTCGACCTCGCCATCGGGCTGGTCTTCTTCACCATTGTCGGCTTCGGCTACGCTTTGCACTGGCTTGTCCCGAGCATCCCGCTCGTCGTCGCTTTCGCACTTGCTGCGGTGCTGTCCCCGACGGATGCGGTGGCCGTCTCCTCGATCGTCGACAAGAGCCTGGTCCCGGCCCGGCTGATGCACATCCTGGAGGGCGAGGCGCTGCTCAACGATGCGTCGGGCCTCGTGATGTTCCGCTTTGCGGTGGCAGCTGCCTTGACCGGCAGCTTCTCCTTCGTCGCGGCGTCCGTGACTTTCCTCTATGCCGTCGCTGCCGGCATCCTGGCCGGCGTGGCTGCCTTGTTCGTCGCCGCCAAGGCGCTGCAATTGCTGAACCGTATCGGCGGCGTGCCGGCCGAGGTGCAGGTGCTGGTCATGGTCCTGCTGCCGTTCATCGCCTATCTCGGCGCCGAGAATGTCGGCGCCTCGGGCATTCTGGCGGCGGTCACGGCCGGAGTGCTCACCGGCGGCTCCGGGATTTTCCGCTTTCTCGGCGTCTCGGCACGCATACAGACCGTATCGCTGTGGACGACGCTATCCTTCGTCTTCAACGGCGCGCTGTTCATCCTGCTCGGGTTGCAGCTTCCCGAAATCATCGGCAACGTGCCGCCTGAGCTCGGCAGCCGCTATCCGGTCATCCAGCCAATCGCCACGGTGGTCGCGCTGACACTATGCCTGATCGGGCTGCGCTTCCTGTGGATCTGGGTCGGCGACATCGCGACGCGCGTCTCAGCGCGATTACGCGAGCAGAAGGCCGAGCCGTTCGGGCTGCGCGTTCGGATCGCCGGCTCTGTTGCCGGCGTGCGCGGCGCCATCACGCTGGCCGGCATCCTGTCGCTGCCGCTCGCCATGCCGAATGGTTCGCCCTTTCCGGCGCGCGACGTGGTGATCTTCCTCGCCGCAGGCGTCATCATCTGCTCATTGCTCATTGCCAGCCTTGCCTTACCCAAGGTGGCACGAGGGCTGGTCGAGCCGGGCGAGGATCCTGGCGCTGCCGAGGAGCGTCTTGCGCGCGTGGGCGCGGCCAAGGCCGCCATCGCCCGCATCGAGAGCATGGCCGGCGCGACCGACGGCGATGAAGGGGAAACACCCGGCGCCCGGCTTGCCACCGCCGACAGCATCGTCGCCGGCTACCGTCGCCGCATCGCTGCCTCCGACGAAGCCGACGAGGCGCGCGCCGAGGCCCGCGAAGCCGGACGTCTGGAGCTCGAATTGAGGCTGGCCGGCATCGAGGCCGAACGCGCGGCTGTGCGCGCCATGTTTCGCAGCGGCCAGATTAACGACCATACGATGCAGGCGCTGTTCACCGAGATCACGCTCACCGAGGCCCTGCTGAAGGGCCGGCAGGCAAGGAAATAGAGGCTGCCAGTCTCTCTGGCGCAATCCGGCCAGCAAATTTCGCGCTGCAAACGTGGCGGGCCGAAAGCAACTGTGTTAATGGCGCGACAGACCCCGAACCTTGAGGATTTCAGCCCATGGCAACAGCAGCGGCAGTGTCGAACAAATTCGAATCGTTTTTCGAAACCACGCTTGCCGATGCCGACCCCGAGATTTTCGGCGCAATCCGCAACGAACTCGGCCGCCAGCGCCACGAGATCGAGCTGATTGCCTCGGAAAACATCGTCTCGCGTGCCGTGCTCGAGGCACAGGGGTCGATCATGACCAACAAATATGCCGAGGGCTATCCGGGCAAGCGCTATTATGGCGGCTGCCAATTCGTCGATGTCGCCGAGGAACTGGCCATCGAACGCGCGAAAAAGCTGTTCGGCTGCAACTTCGCCAACGTCCAGCCGAATTCCGGCAGCCAGATGAACCAGGCGGTGTTCCTGGCGCTGCTGCAGCCCGGCGACACCTTCATGGGCCTCGACCTCAATTCCGGCGGACACCTGACGCATGGCTCGCCGGTCAATATGAGCGGCAAATGGTTCAAGGTCGTCTCCTACGGCGTGCGCCGGGACGATCATCTGCTTGACATGGACGCGATCGAGAAGACCGCCCATGAGACCAGGCCGAAATTGATCCTGGCCGGCGGCACAGCCTATTCACGTGTCTGGGACTGGAAGCGTTTTCGCGAGATCGCCGATTCGATCGGCGCCTATCTGATGGTCGACATGGCCCACATCGCCGGCCTGGTCGCCGGCGGCATGCATCCGTCGCCGCTGCCGCATGCCCATGTGGTCACCACCACGACGCACAAATCGCTGCGCGGGCCGCGCGGCGGCATGATCCTTTGCAATGACGAGGATATTGCCAAGAAGATGAATTCGGCCGTCTTCCCCGGCCTGCAGGGTGGACCGCTGATGCATGTGATCGCCGCCAAGGCGGTGGCTCTGGGCGAGGCGCTGAAGCCGAGCTTCAAGATCTATGCGGAGAGCGTCGTCGCCAATGCCAAGGCGCTGGCCTCCAGTCTGCAGGAAACCGGTCTCGACATCGTCTCCGGCGGCACCGACAACCATCTGATGTTGGTCGACTTGCGTCCCAAGAACGCCACCGGCAAGCGCGCCGAGGCTGCCCTTGGCCGCGCCAACATCACCTGCAACAAGAACGGCATCCCCTTCGATCCGGAAAAGCCTTTCGTGACATCGGGCGTTCGGCTCGGCACGCCGGCCGGCACCACGCGCGGCTTCGGTCAGGCCGAGTTCCGTGAGATCGGCAAGCTGATCGCCGAAGTGCTGGATGGACTGAAAGTCGCCAATTCCGACGAGGGCAATGCTGCCGTCGAGACGGCCGTGAAGGCCAAGGTGGCGGCATTGACGGATCGTTTTCCGCTTTATCCGTATCTCGGTTGATCGACGCGGAGTGTCGCCCGTGACAACTCCGGTGCGACAGCAAGGCAACTGCGGAGAAGCTTAATGATGCAAACTTTCCGTTTCGCCGGCTTTGGTGCCTTGCTGGCATCGGCTATTCTGCAGCTGTCCGGCCCCGCCTTGGCGCAGACCGAGCCGACCCCGGCAGCACCCAAGACAGAGACCTTCGGCAGTTGGTCCACCACGGTGGACGAGGTCAACACCGGTGAGGATGTGCGCAAGACCTGCGCCGCGTCGACGGTCTTTTTCGATGCAAACGGCACCAGCGGCACCCTTACACTGGCCATCTCGAATGGCGACGTATTGCCACCCGATGGTTATCCGAGCCTCATCATCGCCGTGAGAAACAGTGACTTGCCCAAGGGCGATAACATCCCGGTGGTGTTCCGGGACGTCAACGACAAGATCAAGGCCGGTTTTCGTCTTATCGCCGACGGACAGTGGATGATAGACAACAAGTCCGAGACCACGCTCGCGGTACTGCGCGCCATGCGCCGCACCAGCGCCCTCGATGTCAGATTCGCCGACAAGCCGGTCGCGACCATATCGATGGACGGCTTCACCAAGGCCTATCGCTATCTCGGCACGTCTTGCGGCTTCCCGACCGGCGACGTCGCGCCCTGATTGGCGGACCGCTGTCAACTGATTGCCGCTCTCGCAATTTTCCTCGCGCCTCGCTATCTCTGAGGCGCGATCGGTCATCGGCCATACTTTGCCATCGTGGCAAAAACCTCTAAGCCGTTCGCACTACGAGAATCGCGAACCGAAGGCTCTCCATGCGCTGTCCCTACTGTCAGTCCGAAGATACGCAGGTGAAGGATTCGCGCCCTGCCGAAGACGGTGCAGCGATCCGCAGGCGGCGCGTCTGCCCGGATTGCGGCGGCCGCTTCACCACTTTCGAGCGCGTCCAATTGCGCGATCTCGTCGTGGTGAAGAAGTCTGGACGCAAGGTGCCGTTCGACCGCGACAAGTTGCTGCGTTCTGTCGAGATCGCGGTACGCAAGCGCAATGTCGACCCGGAACGTATCGACCGGGCGGTGACCGGCATCGTGCGCCAGCTCGAAAGCTCGGGCGAGACCGAGGTGGCCTCGGGGGAAGTCGGCCGGCTGGTCATGGAGGCGCTTAAGTCGCTCGATGATGTCGCCTATGTGCGCTTTGCCTCCGTCTACCGCAATTTCCGCGAGGCCAAGGATTTCCACGACGTGTTGGGCGAACTCAAAGGCGACGAGCTCAAAACCGACGAGCCCAGGGGCGAAGAGCTGAAGAGCGAAGAGGACGCCAGCTGAGCATGGCAGGGTCCGAACGCAGCACGGCTGAGCAAGAGGTCCTCGATCGCCGCTATATGGCGGCAGCCCTCAGGCTGTCGCGCAAAAATGCCGGCCGGACGTCCACCAATCCTTCCGTCGGCACGCTGATCGTACGCGACGATGGCGACGGGCCGATGATCGTCGGCAGCGGCGTCACCGCCGTCGGCGGCCGGCCGCATGCCGAGACCGAGGCTTTGGCAGAGGCCGGCGAACTGGCGCGCGGCGCCACCGCCTATGTAACGCTGGAGCCCTGCGCCCATCACGGCCGCACGCCGCCTTGCGCCAATGCGCTGGTCAGTGCCGGCGTGGCGCGTGTGGTCGGCGCTGCCAGCGATCCGGACCCGCGTGTTTCCGGCAAGGGCTATGCAATCTTGCGTGCCGCCGGCGTCGAAGTGGTGGAAAAAGTGTTGGCGGCCGAGGCCGCGGAGCAGATGGCCGGCTATTTAATTCGATCTCTGAAAAAACGCCCGGAAGTGATCCTGAAACTTGCGCTTTCGAGCGACAACAAGATCGGCGTGAAAGGCGAGGGACAGGTCTCCATCACCGGCGATATCGCCCGACGCGAAGTCTATCTGATGCGCGCCGAAGCCGATGGCATATTGATCGGCATCGGCACCGCACTGGAGGACGATCCGGCGCTGACGGTTCGGCTTCCGGGACTGGAGAGCCGTTCGCCGGCGCGCATCGTACTCGACCGTCAGATCAGGCTACCCGAGACTTCGAAACTGGTCGCCGGCGTCGACCGTGTGCCGCTCTATGTCGCTGCCTGCGCCGAGGCCGATCCGCACCGGCGCGCCGCGCTCGAACGCGCCGGCGTGCGCTTCATCGGCACTGAGACGTATGAAGGCGATATTGCGCTGCCGGAACTGCTCGAGGATCTGGCGGCACTCGGCATGGCCAGCGTGCTGATCGAGGGCGGCGCCAAGGTCGCCAAGGCCTTCCTCGCCGAACAAGTGGTCGACCGCATCGTGCTGTTTCAGGGGCCGGATGCGATCGGCGAGGGCGGCTTCGCATCGCCGATCGATGCCAACCATATCCCGCCAGGGTTTCGTAAATTGCGCGACATGCGTTTCGGCGAAGACACGTATGCCGAATGGATAAGAGACATCTAGGACCGAACTGATGTTCACTGGACCAAAGTAATGTTTACCGGGATCGTCACCGACGTCGGCACTGTCGCTGCCGTGAAGCCGCTCAGGGAAGGCGTCGGTTTGCGTATCGACACCGCCTACGATCCGCAGACCATTGCTATCGGCGCCTCGATTTCCTGCGGCGGCGTCTGCCTGACGGTAACGGGATTGCCGGAAGATGGCGCCAACGCACGTTGGTTCGAGGTCGAAGCCTGGGAAGAGGCCCTCAGGCTGACGACCGCGATGGGCTGGAAATCCGGCACGCGCATCAACTTGGAGCGGGCTCTGAAGATCGGCGACGAGCTTGGCGGCCATATAGTGTCCGGCCATGTCGACGGCATGGCCGAGATCGTGGCGCGCAAGGAAGAGGGCGACGCCGTTCGCTTCACCCTGGAAGCACCGCGCGACCTTGCCAAATTCATCGCCCCCAAGGGTTCCGTCGCGCTCGACGGCACTTCGCTCACCGTCAACAAGGTCGAAGGCACCCGCTTCGACGTGCTGTTGATCCACCACTCGTTGACGGTCACCACCTGGGGCGAGCGCCAGGTCCGCGACCGCGTCAACCTCGAGATCGACACCATGGCCCGCTACGCGGCGCGACTGGTGGAGGCGGCTAAAGAGGGGCTTTGAGGCGCTCGTCCATAAAGCCCATTCCCTGATGCGACCGCCGCCGAGTTGGCCTTGAAAGTTCCTTCGGCAATCTTCCGCTTGCGATCAAACCGGCTTCGGCCTAAGTCACCGGCGATCCCCGGAGACATCTATGGCAGGCACATCCCAACACGGCAAAGCGTTCATCCGTCCGAAGAAGAAGGCCCACCTTCTTGTCATCGAGGCGCGCTTTCACGACGACCTTGCCGACGCGTTGCTCGAAGGCGCGACAAAGGCCCTCGAGGAAGCGGGCGCGACATACGATGTCGTCACCGTTCCGGGCTCGCTCGAAATCCCGGCGGTGATTTCGTTCGCGCTCGACGGTGCCTCCGAAGGCGGGACGAACTATGACGGCTTCGTCGCCCTCGGCACGGTGATCCGCGGCGACACCTATCATTTCGATATCGTCGCCAATGAATCCAGCCGTGCCCTGATGGACCTATCCGTGCAGGATGCGGTCTGCATTGGCAACGGCATCCTGACCACCGAAAACGACGAACAGGCCTGGACGCGAGCAAGACGTTCGGAAGGCGACAAGGGCGGCTTTGCCGCGCGTGCGGCGCTGACCATGATCGCCCTAAAGGAACAACTGGGAGAGCGATCGTGAGCGAACCCGCTTCGCCCGGCCAGCCTGCGGTTCGCCACGCCAACAAGCGCGGTGCTGCCCGTCTGGCGGCCGTGCAGGCGCTCTACCAGATGGATGTCGCCGGCAGCGGCGTGTTCGAGATCACCGCCGAGTACGAGGCGTTCAGGCTCGGCAAGGAAGTCGATGGCGCGCTCTATCGCGAAGCCGATGCGCAATGGTTTCGCGCCATTCTTGCCGGCGTTGTCGAGCACCAGAAGACCATCGATCCAGTCATCCGACAGGCGCTGACCGAGGACTGGCCTCTGTCGAGGCTCGATTCCACATTGCGCGCCATATTGCGCGCCGGCGTCTACGAGCTGATGCAGCGCGAGGACGTGCCGGTGGCGGTCATCGTCTCCGAATATGTCGACATCGCCAAGGCATTTTACGAGGAAGACGAGCCGAAACTGGTCAATGCGGTGCTTGATCGCGTGTCGCGCCGGGTGCGTGGCGAGGGCCGTGGCAAGGACGCCTCATGACTGCTATCGTCGCCGTTGGGGCGGGCAAGGAAGCGCGTCGCACCGCCTTCATCCTCGCAGCCTCGCAGGCGATCATCGGCTCGGCCGCACCCATCGCCATTTCCATGGGCGGATTGGCCGGGCAGTACCTGCTCGATGCTGACAAGTCGCTGGCAACCGCGCCGATCACCGGTTTCAATGTCGGCGTGGCGCTCGGTTCCCTGCCGGCCGCGGCGATCATCCGCCGGCTCGGCCAGCGCGACGGCTTCATGACCGGCACAGCGGTCACGGCGCTTGGCGGGCTGGTCGCCACGCTGGCGCTGTTTCATGCCAGCTTCTGGCTATTCGCTTTCGGCTTGGCCGTGATCGGCATCGGGGGCGCTTTCGTCCAGCAGTTCCGCTTTGCCGCCGCCGACAATGCGCCGCCTGAATTCAAGGCGCGTGCCATCTCCTTCGTGCTTGCCGGCGGCATCGTCACCGCCATACTCGGGCCGCAGATCGTCATCTTCACCGGCGATCTGTTCTCGCCGGTGAAGTTTGCCGGCTCGTTTGCGTCCATCCTGGTGCTGGCGGCGGTCGGCGCCGCCATTCTCTCTTTGTTGCGCATCCCGGCCAAGGCAACCGACAAGGTGGAAATCGCCGACAGCGACGCCCGCCCGCTCTCGGAAATCGTCACCAGGCCGCGCTTCGTCGCAGCGCTGTTTTGCGCCGTCGGCAGCTACGCACTGATGAGCTTCGTGATGACCGGCGCGCCGCTGGCCATGGTCGGCTGCGGCCTTTCGACCGACGACGCCACGCTCGGCATTTCCTGGCATGTGATGGCGATGTTCGCGCCGAGCTTCTTCACGGGGTCGCTGATCTATCGCTTCGGCGCGGAGCGGATCGTGGCCATCGGCCTGGTGCTGCTGATTGGCTGCGCCATAGTGGCGCTGTCAGGGTTGGCACTGTGGCAGTTCTGGACGGCGCTGATCCTGCTCGGCCTTGGCTGGAACTTCAGCTTCATCGGTGCCACCGCCATGGTGGCCGACAGCTACCAGTCATCCGAAAAAGGCAAGGTCCAGGGGTTCCACGATTTCGTCCTGTTCGGCTCCGTCGCCTTCGCCTCGCTGATGTCGGGCGCGGTCTACAATGCCTGGGGCTGGGAGATGCTGAACTGGATGATTTTCCCGGTCGTCGCGCTGTGCTTCGTGGCACTGGGCGTGTTGAAGATGACGGGCTTGCGTGCGGCCAACTGACGTCACGCTGTCGGGACGTCGCGGCAGCGGATTCACTCACATCTGAACAAAATTATTGCGCCCATCCCCCCTCTTATGAAACCGTGTACCCCGACGGGGCATCGAAGCCATGCTCATATGCGGCAGCCGTATTCCGGTTCACAGCAAGGGATTTGTGAGATGTTTTCAATCAAGGTTCTGGCCGGCGCTGTACTAGCGCTCGGAATTGCGTTGGCCTCGGCGAGTGCCCAGGTGGTGGTGTCGTCGAAGATCGACACCGAGGGCGGTGTGCTCGGCAATATCATCCAACTGGTGCTGAACGCCAATAATATCCAGACCACCGACCGCATCCAACTCGGCGGCACACCTGTGGTGCGCAAGGCGATTACAGCCGGCGAGATAGACATCTATCCGGAATACACCGGCAACGCCGCCTTCTTCTTCGAGAAGGCCGACGATCCGGTGTGGAAAGACGCCGCCAAGGCCTACGAGACTGCCAAGAAGCTCGACTACGACTCCAACAAGATCGTCTGGCTGTCACCGTCACCGGCCAACAACACCTGGGCGATCGCCCTGCGCAAGGAGGTCGCCGATACCAATAAGCTCGTCACTCTTTCCGACTTCGGCAAATATGTCTCGGGCGGCGGCAAGGTGGTGCTGGCGGCCTCCGCCGAGTTCGTCAATTCGGCGGCCGCGCTGCCCGCTTTCCAGAAGACCTATGGCTTCACGCTAAAGCCGGACCAGTTGATCACGCTGTCCGGCGGCGACACGGCGGCCACCATTGCCGCCGCAGCCAACCAGACTAACGGCGCCAACGCCGCCATGGTCTATGGCACCGACGGCGGCATCGCGCCCTCCGGCCTCATCGTGCTTGAGGACGACAAGGGTGTGCAGCCGGTCTACCAGCCGGCGCCGATCATCCGCGGGGCGGTGCTGAAGGAGCATCCCGAAATCGAGACGCTGCTGAAGCCGGTCTTCGCCAAGCTCGACCTTGTCACGCTGCAGGAGTTGAACGGCCGAGTGCAGGTCGGCGGCGAACCGGTCAAGGGCGTCGCCGAGGACTTTTTGAAAAAGAACGGCTTCCTCAAGTAAGGCGATTCCGGCGCGCCGCTTTCGAGGTGCGCCGGATCGGCCGATGGGGGAGGGCGTGCGCATCCGGTTCGACAAGCTCGGCGTGGTCATCGCGGCGATATCAGCCTATGCGGCTTTTGCGGCACCATTCGCCACGTTCCGCGCCAATCGCATCGTACCCGGCGAGGCGCGCTCGATCCTCGAATCTTTGCCTGCGATGGTCGGTCCGCTGTTGATGGCGATTGTCGTCGCAGCGGCGCTCATTGCGCTGCTGAAAACGCCGCTTGTTCTGCGCCTCGCCGCCAGTGTGGTTGCGCTTGCAGCGCTGGCGCTGCTGATCGGCGTCGCCGGCAGTTTCCTGACACCTGCCGGCAACACCTTCGCCCGTATCTCGCCGGCTTCGGGCTTTTGGCTGCTTATCTTCGCCTTCACGCTTCTGCTCGCCGACGTGCTTACTAGGCTGAACCTGTCGCCTCAGGCACGGATCGGCGTGCTTGTTGCCGCCGCAGCGGCGATCGGGCTGCTGCTCGTCTCGGGAAGCTGGAATAGCCTGTCGATCCTCAAGGAATATTTCAATCGCGCCGATAGTTTTTGGGCGGAAGGCTCCAAGCACGTGACGCTGGCGCTGGGTTCGCTGGCGGCAGCGGTGATTATCGGCCTGCCGCTCGGCATCCTCTGCCACCGCGTCGAGAAATTGCGGGCCGGTGTGCTCAACGTGCTGAACATCATCCAGACCATTCCTTCGATTGCGCTGTTCGGCCTCTTGATTGCACCGCTCGGCTGGGTCGCTTCGCATGTGCCGGGAGCTGCCGCGCTCGGCATTCGCGGCATCGGCACGGCGCCGGCTTTCGTCGCTTTGTTCCTCTATTCACTGCTGCCGGTAGTGGCCAACACCGTGGTCGGCCTCGCCGGTGTGCCGCGTGCCGCCAACGACGCAGCGCGCGGCATGGGCATGACCGACCGCCAGCGGCTGTTCGGCGTCGAGTTTCCGCTGGCTTTCCCGGTGATCCTCACCGGCATCCGCATCGTGCTGGTGCAGAATATCGGCCTCGCCACGATTGCCGCGTTGATCGGCGGCGGCGGCTTTGGCGTGTTCGTATTCCAGGGGGTCGGCCAGACGGCGATGGACCTGGTGCTGCTCGGTGCTGTTCCCACGGTGGTGCTGGCCTTCGCCGCTGCCATCATCCTCGATGCAGTGATCGAAATGAGCGCCAGCAAGCGCAGGGTTGAAACGGCATGATCGAGATCGAAGGCATCACCAAGCGCTACGGCGAGACGACAGTCGTCGACGACGTGTCGATAGTAATCGAGCCGCGCAGCATCGCCGTCATCGTCGGCACCTCCGGCTCCGGCAAGACGACGCTGCTTCGCATGATCAACCGGCTGGTCGAGCCGACATCGGGCGTGATCAAGCTCGACGGCGTCGATAACCGCTCGGTCCCGGATTATGAGCTGCGTCGCAGCATCGGCTATGCCATCCAGGGCCACGGCCTGTTTCCGCATCGCACGGTGGCGCAGAACATCGCCACTGTGCCGGTATTGCTCGGCTGGGGCGCCAACCGCATCAAGGCCCGCGTCGACGAGCTGATGACGCTATACCAGCTCGACCCGCAAGCCTACGGGCCACGCTATCCGCATGAGCTTTCCGGCGGTCAGCAGCAGCGCGTCGGCGTCGCCCGGGCGCTTGCCGCGGAACCCAACGTGCTGTTGATGGATGAGCCGTTCGGTGCGCTCGATCCGATCATCCGCAACAAGGCGCAGGAGGATCTGCTGGCGATCCAGAAACGCTTCGGCACCACCATCATCCTAGTCACCCATGACATGGAAGAGGCCGTTCACATGGGCGACAAGATCGCGGTGATGGATGGCGGCAAAGTAGTGCAATATGCCGCGCCGGCCGAGATACTGGCGAAACCGGCCAGCGCGTTTGTCGAGACCCTGGTTGGCGCCAGCGAAAAACCGTTCCGGCTGTTGTCGCTTGGCCGGGTGCGCGACGCGGTGGAAAAAGGCACGGCCGAAGGCGAGGCGATCCCCGGTGACGCCAGCCAACGCGACGCGTTGGCCGAACTCCTGTGGTCGGGCCGCCCGGCACTTCCGGTGAAAGATTCTGACGGCAAATCGCTTGGCCGCGTCACTGTGGACGGGCTGGTTAAGCGCGCGGCGAGGCCGGCATGAAAGCCTGGCTTCCGTCGCTGCTCAGGCTGGCCTTGGTGGTAGTGCTTATTGCCTTCGTCACCAATCCCGGCTGGTTCGAACCGCTGCTGAAGCCGCTGACAGAGAACAACGCGCCGGTAATCTACAATCAGGGCAGCCTTTTGACGTTGACGCTGCTGCATCTGCGGACCGTGCTGATCGCGACGGTTGCCGCGACGATTGTTGCGGTCGCGCTCGCCATTCTGGTCACCAGGCCAGCCGGCGCCGAATTCCTGCCGCTGTCGCGCAGCCTGGTCAATATCGGCCAAACCTTTCCGCCGGTGGCGGTGCTGGCGCTTGCCGTGCCGGCCGTCGGCTTCGGCGAAAAGCCGACGCTGATTGCGCTGTTTCTCTACGGGCTGCTGCCGATCTTCGAGAATGCGCTGACCGGCCTGACGACGCTGCCGGCCAACGTCGTCGATGCGGCGCGTGGCGTCGGCATGACCGGCTGGCAAAGACTGGTCAAGGTCGAGCTGCCGCTCAGCGCGCCGATCATTCTCGGCGGTATCCGGCTGTCGGTGGTGATCAGCCTCGCCACCGCGACCATCGGCTCGACGGTAGCGGCGAGGACACTGGGCGAGGTGATCATCGCAGGCCTGCTGTCGAACAACCTCGCCTTCATCCTGCAGGGTGGCCTGATCGTCGCCGCCCTTGCCGTGCTGATCTATGACGGGCTGTCGGCGGTCGAGCGCTATACCGCCTGGCGCATGGGACGCGAGCCCGAGTAGCGTCTCGGGGCGAAGTTCGCTCTTTTTTCAGTGGCCGGTCGACCGCGTCGGATGATCGAGCGTCAGTTCCAGCGTTGTGCCCGTCTCGCCGGTGATCCAGCGGCGGCGGATGATGGCGAAATCGTGCTGTGTGTCGGCTCTAACCACAGAGACCAAGTCGCCCACCGCGCAATCACTGTCGAGATCGAGGGCTTCGACAGTCTCGGCAATGTCTTGCTTGCCGGCATAATGTCTCGCAATGGCTGTGAGCACGATGATCACTGGCCCACCCGTTGCGCGATCTTCGGGACTCGGCGATTGATGAGTGCGATGCCCCGATCTTTCAGCAGGAGTTCTTGCCATGACCGCGCGTTTCTCCAAGATCGTCATGTGTTTGTGTCTGGCGGCTTTCGCCTTCCTCGTCGCCTTCGGCAACATCACCGATTACGGCTCAAACTTCGCCTTTGTCCAGCATGTGCTGAGCATGGACACGACCTTTCCCGGCAATGCACTGATGTACCGCTCGATCACCAACCCGTCGCTGTGGACGGCTGGCTACTGGCTGATCATCATTGGCGAGGCGCTGACCTGCCTGCTTTACCTAATCGCCGCCTGGCAACTCTGGCAGGCGCGCAAAGCCAGCGGAGAGGCATTCAACGATGCCAAGAAGTTCGTCATCATAGCCGCCACCATGGGTTTCCTTGTTTGGTATTTCGGCTTCATGGTCGTTGGCGGCGAGTGGTTCGCCATGTGGCAGTCTTCGATTTGGAATGGTCAGGAGGCGGCGTTCAAATTCTACATGACCATGCTGGTGGTGCTGGTCTTCGTCGTCCAGCCGGACGGCGACCCGCGTAAAGCCTGACCGCCGTTCGCCGATTTCAACCGATCTAACCGGATGGCAGTGTCGACAGGCGCACACTGCCGTCCAGCCTTTTGGACGAAACCCGGGATCTTTTGGGCGAAAGCCGGACAGGAACGGAACAATATCTTGACGTTCCGAGCCCTGTTTCGCATAAGCCGCTGCGAAGGGACGGATTCCGGTTGCGGAAAATTCGTCCCTGTCTCAACGGCCCGGGGAGGGGTTCTTTTGGGCCACCAATCGAGGAAAATTCGGCAATGACCATACTTTCAGCTGTCATCGCCTGCGGTCTGCTTTCAGTCCTTTACGCCATCTGGGCGACACGTTCGGTCCTCGCGGCCGATCAGGGCAATGCACGCATGCAGGAAATTTCCGCGGCCATCCGCGAAGGCGCGCAGGCCTATCTGGCGCGCCAGTACACCACTATCGCCATCGTCGGCGTCGTGGTCCTGCTGCTCGCCTGGTGGCTGCTTTCGATCACCGCCGCCATCGGCTTCCTGATCGGCGCCGTTCTATCGGGCGCCGCTGGCTTCATCGGTATGCACGTCTCGGTGCGCGCCAATGTGCGCACCGCGCAGGCGGCTTCCAACAGCCTCGCTGCCGGCCTCGAGATCGCCTTCAAGTCGGGCGCCATCACTGGCATGCTGGTTGCTGGCCTGGCCCTGCTCGGCGTCTCGATCTACTACCTGATCCTGACCCAGTTCATGGGTCTGCAGCCCGACGATCGCGTCGTCATCGACTCGCTTGTTTCGCTCGGCTTCGGCGCCTCGCTGATCTCGATCTTCGCCCGTCTCGGCGGCGGCATCTTCACCAAGGGCGCCGACGTCGGCGGCGATCTCGTCGGCAAGGTTGAAGCCGGCATTCCCGAAGACGATCCACGCAATCCGGCCACCATCGCCGACAATGTCGGCGACAATGTCGGCGATTGCGCCGGCATGGCCGCCGACCTGTTCGAGACCTATGCGGTGACCGTGGTCGCCACCATGGTCCTCGCCGCCATCTTCTTCGGTGGCACCGCCGTGCTCGGCGCGGCCATGCTCTATCCGCTGGCCATCTGCGGCGCCTGCATCCTCACCTCGATCGTCGGCACCTTCTTCGTCAAGCTCGGTTCCAGCGGCTCGATCATGGGCGCGCTCTACAAGGGCCTTATCGTCACCGGCTTGCTGTCGATTGTCGGCCTTGCCGTCGCCACTTCGGCATGCATCGGCTGGGGTGAGATCGGTACTGTCGCCGGCATGGCCATCACCGGCACGAACCTGTTCATCTGCGGCCTGGTCGGCCTTGTGGTGACCGGCCTCATCGTGGTGATCACCGAATACTATACCGGCACCAGCAAGCGTCCGGTGAACTCCATCGCCCAGGCCTCGGTCACCGGTCACGGCACCAACGTCATCCAGGGCCTCGCGGTCTCGCTGGAAGCGACGGCGTTGCCGGCGATCGTCATCGTCGGCGGCATCATCTCGACATACCAGCTCGCCGGTCTCTATGGCACGGCGATCGCGGTGACGACGATGCTTGGCCTCGCCGGCATGATCGTCGCGCTCGATGCCTTCGGCCCGGTCACCGACAATGCCGGCGGCATTGCCGAAATGGCCGGCCTGCCCAAGGAAGTGCGCCAGTCAACCGACGCGCTTGACGCTGTCGGCAACACCACCAAGGCGGTAACCAAGGGCTACGCCATCGGCTCGGCCGGCCTCGGCGCGCTGGTGCTGTTCGCGGCCTACTCTAACGACCTGAAGTTCTTTGCCGCCAATGGCGACAAATACCCGTACTTCCAGGGCATGGGCGACGTCTCCTTCGACCTCTCCAATCCTTACGTCGTCGCCGGCCTGATCTTCGGTGGCCTGATCCCGTATCTGTTCGGCGGCATCGCCATGACCGCCGTCGGCCGCGCCGCGGGTGCTATCGTCCAGGAGGTGCGCAAGCAGTTCCGCGAGGATCCGGGCATCATGGCCGGCACCTCGAAGCCGAACTATGCGCGCGCCGTCGACCTTCTGACCAAGGCAGCGATCCGGGAGATGATCGTTCCATCATTGCTGCCGGTGCTGGCGCCGCTGGTGGTTTATTTCGGCGTCCTCCTGATCTCCGGTTCGAAGGCATCCGCCTTTGCCGCGCTCGGCGCCTCGCTGCTCGGCGTCATCGTCAACGGCCTGTTCGTTGCCATCTCGATGACCTCCGGCGGCGGCGCCTGGGACAACGCCAAGAAGTCGTTCGAAGACGGTTTCGTCGACAAGGACGGCCTCAAGCACCTCAAGGGCTCCGAAGCGCACAAGGCTTCGGTGACCGGCGACACGGTCGGCGATCCCTACAAGGATACTGCCGGCCCAGCGGTCAACCCGGCGATCAAGATCACCAACATCGTCGCGCTGCTGTTGCTGGCCGTTCTCGCGCACGGCTAAGCTCGGTCGCTATGGCCTTAAGACAAAAACCCGCGGGATCGCTCCCGCGGGTTTTTCATTGCCTGAGATATGCCGCTTACAGGGAAGCGAAAGGAACGGAAGGAAGCCGACACCCTCGGGTGGATCAGGTGCCGCCGAGCGTGCTGCCGCCGCTGGCGCCGGGAACACCAGGCGCCAGCTTGCTGGCGCCACTGATGATCTGGCTGAGGAAGTTCTGGTCCTTGCCGCCGGTCGGCGTGGTGCGCGAGATGAAGTCGAACACCTTGCCGTCCTTCAAGCCGTAATTGGCGATCTGGGTGACGCGCCCGTCATCGCCAAAATAGACCGCCAGCACATGTTGGTCGACCAGCCGCGGCTTGTCGAAGGCGACATAGCGCTTGCGCGTCTGAGAAATGTAATAAAAGGCCTCGTTATCGAAGGTCGCCTTCGTCGAGGGAGTGCCGAGCGCCAGCAGCACCTGTTCGCGGCTTGAGCCGACCGGCACCAGGTCGATCGCCTGCTGGTCGATGACGTAGCCTTGCGTCAGCGTCTCGCTCGGATTGAGATCGCCGATCATCTTGGACGAATTGCAGGCGGAAAGCGCCGCAGCGATCACCAGCAGCGAAACCGCACCGCCGGGCCTGGGCAGGAAAGTCGACTTGAATTTCAGCGCGCGCAACTACAACTCCATAAGCTGGCCGCAACTTGCGCTGGGCCGCAAAACCGGTAAACCAGCTTGCTTGCCGATGCAACAAGGCCACTTCAACAAACGGTCCCGGGAGACCACCCTCAAATGTTCCAGCGCCTCTTTGGCCGCGAACGACATGCCAACCGCGCCATCACCGAGGCGCTTTACGCACAAATCGTGGCGGCGGCGCGGCAAACGGTGTTTTATTCCGCCTGGAACGTCCCGGACACGCCGCTCGGCCGCTTCGAGATGCTGTCGTTGCACATGTTCCTGTTCCAGCACCGGTTGCGCGGCGAGGGCGGTGCTGCGGCAGAGGTTGCGCAGGTGCTGATCGATGAGTTCTTCATGGATGTCGAACATTCGTTGCGTGAATTGGGCATTGGCGACGTCGGCGTGCCGAAGCGAATGCGGAAACTGGCGAAGATGTTCTATGGCCGTACCGCCGCCTATGATGATGCGCTGCAACGAAATGACCATGATGCACTCGCCGCCGCCCTTGCCCGCAATGTCAGGCCGGATGCCGGCGCCTGGCCGCAAGCGTCGCAACTGGCACTCTATGCCGCCGATGCATCAAGGCAACTCGCGGAACAGCCGACCGAATCGATCGTTTCCGGAACGGTGGCATTTCCCGTGGCCAACGCTTGAGCGACGGCAGGCCGATGAAGGTGGCGAAGTGGAGGCGAAGATGAAACACCCTGATACCCACAGCCCGGTGTCATTCCTGGCAAATGTCGCCCGGCTGCCGCAAAAGGGGCTGCCGGTGGTGATCGATGCCGACGCTGGGCAGCGCGCCCTGCTGGCCGTCGAGCACGAGCTGCTTTCGGTCGAGAACTATCGCGCCGAACTCCTGGTCGAGCCCTGGAAGCGCAACGGCGTGAAAGTCAGCGGCCATGTCGAGGCCGATATAACGCAGGCATGCATCGTCACCCTCGACCCGGTCGAGGCGCATATCGATGAGCCGGTCGAAGCGCTGTTCCTGCCGGAGCAATCCAAGCTCGGGCGGCAAGGTTTCGACGGGGGCGGTGAGATCCTGCTCGACGCCGAAGGACCGGACAGCCCGGAAACCTTTTCCGGCGATGCGATCGACGTCGGGGCGCTTGCCGAGCAGTTCTTTGGCTTGGCGATCGATCCATATCCGCGCAAGCCGGGTGTATCGCTGGAGGCCGCCGGCGATGCCGAGCCTGTGGAGAATGAATTCCAGCAAAAGCTCAGATCACTGTTGGGAAAATCCTGATAGCTGACCCAATTTGAGAAAAGTTGGTTGTGCGGCAGCCCAAAACCGTTATTTTCGCCGAACCTTCGCGAGCCCCGCACCTTGGCAAGCCCGCTGGCCAAGCAACCGTGAGATGAACACCGCGTGATCAGGATTTCCATCGATGCCATGGGCGGCGATCACGGGCCAAGCGTGGTCATCCCGGCGCTCATGACTGTCGCCACCCGCCGTCCGGATATACGCTTCGTCATTTATGGGCGCGAAGAAGTGGTACGGCCCGAACTCGCCAAATTCCCCAAGCTGGCGGAAGCGAGCGAGTTCATCCACTGCGAGATCGCAGTTCGGATGGACGACAAGCCGAGCCAGGCGCTGCGCCATGGCCGCTGGAAGTCATCGATGTGGAAGGCCGTCGAGGCGGTCAAGGCAGGCACTGCCGACGCCTGCATCTCGGCCGGCAATACCGGCGCGCTGATGGCAATGTCCAGATTCTGCCTTCGCACCATGGCGACCATCGATCGCCCGGCAATCGCGGCGCTCTGGCCGACATTGCGCGGCGAGAGCGTGGTGCTGGACGTCGGCGCCACCATTGGCGCGGATGCGCATCAACTGGTTGATTTTGCCATTCTGGGCACCGGCATGGCGCGCTCGGTTTTCGGCATCGAACGGCCGAGCGTCGGCCTGCTCAATGTCGGCGTCGAGGAGATCAAGGGCCAGGAAGAGGTCAAGGAGGCGGGTCGTATGTTGCGCGAGGCCAACATGGCCTCGATGAACTACCATGGCTTTGTCGAGGGTGACGACATCGGCAAGGGCAGTGTCGACGTCGTCGTTACCGAAGGATTTGCCGGCAACATCGCGCTGAAGACGGCGGAAGGCACCGTCAGGCAGATCGCCGGCTATCTGCGCGCGGCGATGAACCGGACGCTGATGGCCAGGATCGGCTATATCTTCGCCAAGACCGCCTTCGATCGCCTGCGCGAGAAGATGGATGTCGGCCGCTCCAATGGCGGCGTCTTCCTTGGATTGAACGGCATCGTGGTGAAAAGCCATGGCGGGGCTGATTCGGATGGCTTCGCGGCGGCGATCGAGCTTGGCTACGACATGGTGCGCAACAATCTGCTTGACCGCATCGAAGCCGATCTCGACCTGTTCCATGCCCGCAATCCGAATGCCCAGACAATCCGGAAATCCGACGTCGTCATCGACGCAAAGGAATAGGAAAGAGCATTGATCAGATCAGTCGTGCGCGGCACGGGCGCCGCGCTGCCCCGCCGCATTATGAAGAATGCCGATTTCGAAGGCATGGTCGAGACGTCGGACGAGTGGATCGTCCAGCGCACCGGCATTCGCCAGCGCCACATTGCGGCCGACGACGAGACGACGGCCTCGCTGGGCGAGGCGGCAGCGCGCGCAGCCCTCGACAGCGCCGGCTTGACGGCTGACGACATCGACCTGATCGTGCTGGCGACCTCGACGCCCAACAACACCTTTCCCGCGACCGCGGTCGAGATCCAGAACCGGCTCGGCATGCACCACGGTTTTGCCTTCGACCTGCAGGCGGTCTGCTCCGGCTTCGTCTATGCAGTGACGACCGCCGACCTCTATATCCGCGGCGGCTTGGCCAGACGGGTACTGGTGATCGGCTCGGAAACATTTTCGCGTATCCTCGACTGGAACGACCGCTCGACCTGCGTTTTGTTCGGCGACGGCGCCGGCGCGATGGTGCTGGAAGCAGGCACGGGGGCAGGCGGCATCGCCGACCGAGGCGTTCTGGCGGCCAGCCTGCGCTCCGACGGCATCCACAAGGACAAGCTTTTCGTCGACGGTGGGCCGTCGACCACCGGAACCGTCGGGCACCTCAGGATGGAAGGCCGCGAAGTGTTCAAGCATGCGGTCGGCATGATCACCGACGTCATCGAGGCGACGTTCGCAGAGGCCGGCATCGGCGCCGCCGATCTCGACTGGTTCGTGCCGCATCAAGCCAATAAACGAATTATTGACGCTTCGGCCAAAAAGCTCGGGATAGAGGAGCGGAAGGTGGTGGTGACCGTCGATTTGCACGGTAATACCTCGGCGGCTTCCGTGCCGCTGGCACTGTCCGCAGCCGTCGCCGACGGTCGCATCAAAAAGGGTGACCTGGTACTGCTCGAGGCGATGGGCGGCGGCTTCACCTGGGGTGCCGTCCTGCTCCGCTGGTAAGTGCCGAACTATCGGGTTCGGGTCCTTGACCTTGACGGATCAATTACTTAGGTTCTGCCGTTGCTTGTATCGATTTATGTTTTTGAGCTGATGGGACGGTTCGTATGGGGGGAAAGACACTTACGCGCGCCGACCTCGCCGAAGCCGTTTACCGCAAGGTTGGGCTGTCGCGTACTGAATCGGCTGAGCTTGTCGAGGCGGTGCTGAATGAGATCTGCGAGGCGATCGTTCGCGGCGAGACGGTGAAGCTGTCGTCCTTCGCGACCTTCCACGTGCGCTCCAAAAACGAGCGCATCGGGCGCAATCCCAAGACCGGCGAGGAAGTGCCGATCCTGCCGCGCCGGGTGATGACCTTCAAGTCGTCGAACGTGCTGAAGAACCGTATCCTGCGCTCCCATCAAAACAGCAAAGTCAAGGGCAGCAAGTAGCCGCCCAATCCCCTTGCCAAGAATCCTGCTCCAGGCTTCGGTTGAAAAGCGAACCCTGCTTTTGCGCCGGGCTTGAATATTGTTTCATAAACCGCTGAAATAAGATGCGATTCGGTAGGCCGGATCGGTATTTGGGTGTGATCCGTTCCGGCGGGACGGAAAGCTGCTCTCCTTGTTAAGCGTGATGTCGCCCGAACCCGGTTCCCGCCTTTCGCGATCATGCTCTAGCGTGAGGATTCGCCCATGGACAAGAGCCCTGATGCTTTCCGCACCATCAGCGAGGTCGCGGAGGATCTGGATTTGCCGCAGCACGTGCTGCGCTTCTGGGAGACGCGTTTCAACCAGATCAAGCCGATGAAGCGCGGCGGCGGCCGCCGTTACTACCGTCCGCAGGACGTAGAACTGATCAAGGGTATTCGTCATATGCTCTACGACCAGGGCTATACGATCAAGGGCGTGCAGAAGCTGTTGCGCGAGAACGGCAACCAGTTTCTGATCGCCGTCGGCAGTGGCGACATGGCGGCGGTCGAGGCGATCTCGCAGCGCCGACAGGCCGACACGGTACCGCTGACGCAAGCGGCGCAGCCGCGCGGCCCGGACGACGAAATGCTGGTTGGCCAGCCGAGGGTGAAACCCAGCCGTCGTTTTTTCGGTATAGGCAAGACCGACGAGGAAGGTCCGGTTCCGCCGGACACGTCAAAACTTTCCCGTGACAATCGCGCATTGCTGCAGGAGGCGCTGTTCGACCTCCTGGAATGCAAGCGCCTGCTCGATCAGGTTCGCTAGAGCCCGCCGGGCTGACCGGAACGGTCTTCAGGGTCATGCGTTAGGCTTCCTTCTACAGATGAAGGAAGCACGTCATGGCATCGCTTTCGAGCATCTCCGACACCGATCTGGACAAACAGGTCGCGGCCCTGACCAGGGAACTGGCCACCTTGAAGAAAGCCGTGTTAAAGCGGGGCGGCGCCTTTTACGAAGACGGGCGCGATACCGCGTCGGATTATTATTCGGATATCACTGAGCGCCTCGGCGATGCCTTGCCGGCAATCAGAAGGCAAGGCCGGGCGATCGAGAAGACCGCCCGAGATCACCCGGCGACGGCGGCCGCTGTCGGGCTGGTTCTGGTCGGGCTCGTCGCCAGTCTGTTCCTCGGCGGCCGGCAGCAACAAGCACCGCGAGCGCGTTCAAGATCGGCACGTTGAGATAAGCAAATGGCGGTGGTCAGCGGACCGCCGCCATTTTTCGCCGACACGGAAAGCCCGGCAAGCGCGCCGCCCTTGATCAAGCACCAGAACGCCTGATTGCGGGTTGTTCGCCCGAGGGTGTTTTCAGTACTTCTTCGCGACAACCTTCTTGTGATGGTGGCGGTAGTGGTGGACGCGGTGATGGTAGTGATGGCGGTGATGCTTCTTGACGGTGGTGTGCATCGTCGTCGCATTCGCGCTGCTTGCGCCGATGATCGGCATCGAGAGGGCAAGTGCGATTGCAAGTCCAAGGGCGGAGAGAAGAGGCTTCTTCATGACATCGTTTCCTTTTTGCGCAGGCGGAATTTGAGCGTCACCGATTCAGGTCGGTGACTCGAGCGCTGCGGTTGGGACTATCGCCTTGGAGTTTTTCGGCAGTTTTTCCGGCCTGTAGAATTTTGTTTCCGAACTGTGTCTGCTGACGATCCGGCCAGATGTCGGCGCGCCGGCATCCGCCATTCATTCCGGCGTCGGTTCACGATGCCGTGACGCTATCTTTGATGCTTGGCAAATCACCGGCGAGCGGGCATTCTCCCGATCGTCTCAGGCAACAACATGATTTGATCTAACTCTTTCATCCCACGGAGTTGCCAATGCCCCAAATAGCAAAACGCGAACCTTACTCCGAACTGGCGGCGAGCGCGGTTACGCCTGAACGCAGTGCCGTCCGAACCGCCCGGGAAGCCCGTGGATACAGCATCGAAGAGCTGTCCCTGGCGTGCGGGCTGGCAGCCTATGAGATTGCCGACGTTGAAAGCGGCAAGGATGCCGATCCCTCGAAACGTCGGCGTATTGCCTCCGCGCTTCAACTTCCGGAAAGCGCTCTGTTTGACGAAGCCGTGTTGCCTGCCAAAAGGCGATCCGTGTCGTAGCGACCTGCCATGCTTTTATTCCACGAGCTCGCCATGGGTTGCCCTGGCGGGCTTCGTTTTTTCGGCCACGTAGTGGACTGGCCGGCCGCCACGGCGACGCCAGACGGAAATTGCTGGAGATGAGCCTCGAATCCGTTCGCGCCTTTTTCGCCGCACACGCGCCCGACATTGAAGTCATCGTCACGGAGGCAAGCTCGGCGACGGTGCCTCTGGCCGCCGAAGCGCATGGCGTAGCGCCGGCGCAGATTGCCAAGACGATCTGCTTGCGCGCCGGCGACCAGACGATGCTGATCGTGGCCAGCGGGATCTCCAGGCTGGACAATCGCAAATTCAAGGACCGGTTTGGTGGCAAGGCGCGAATGCTGGACGCCGAGCAGGTGCTCGCCGCGACCGATCATCCCGTCGGTGGGGTGTGCCCGTTCGGCCTACCGGCGCCGCTCCCGGTCTACTGCGACATCTCGCTGCGCGCCTTTGACGAGGTCGTCCCGGCGGCAGGCGCGACGAATGCCGCCGTACGGCTCAGCCCGCAACGCCTGGCCGAACTCGTCGACGCCGAGTGGGTGGATGTGTGCCAGTAGCCATTTATCCGGGTCGTGGGATCCGCTGAGCGTTACCGCTACTCGGTCTTCGGTGGCTCTTCTTTCTTGATCGTCTGAGCGTCCGTGACAGTCGACATATCGGCCTTCTCGACGCTTGCTGTCTTCGTCTGCGTGTCGACCGATGCCTGGACCTTGGAATGCGCGGGGCAATCCGCAGCGGCAGCTGATATGGACATGGTCAGTGCCGCGGCTATTGCGAGGAATGTCTTCATGATCATTCTCCTCTTTCGTTCAATGGGTAAAGTTAGCCCGTCTGGCAGCGACCGCAAAATCACATTTGTTCACACGCGCTCTTGCGCACACGGAAGCCGACGCTGGGCCAGTAATTCAAATGGCTGCGCGGATAGCCGCTTGCCGTATCAAAGCCCACTGGCTCCGGCCGGAGGATTTTTGGCGTTAAAGATCTCGCCGCTCAGAGCCAGTCTCAAATCTTCGGCGCTGAGCTGACCACTTTCAAATAAATCCATCACCCTGCGGCCGAGCAGTTCTCTGCCTGGATATCCATCAGCGAGGCCTAGTTCACGGCATCGGGCATCGAGTGCCTTGGTCAACATGGTCAGATCGGCAGGACAGGCAACCCCTTGAAGCGACATTGCATCTCTCCCGGAAAGGGCGAAAGCGCGTGGCATCTTCGAAGCGTCCGCTCGCCCTTTACAACTGCGGACGACGGCAATTCAACTACAGCCAACCTTTTTCGAACTCAACATTCAAACGTACCAAAACGCCGCGCGCTCCAATGGGAGGATCCTGCTACAATACGGTATGGCCGTCCGAATAGCGGTTGTCCTCGCGCTTCTTTTCGCCTTCGCCTACGGTTTCGCAAAACTCGCGGAACATTACCGCAGCGTTGGCGACAGGCCCTCTCCGTGTGAAGAATTGCCCTATCCTGATTGTCCTGACCAAAAAGCTCCTCCCCGGGAAGAAACTGAGCCTTGAGCGCGCGCCTGTTCAGGCCAGGCCAGCCGTCGGGATTGAATTAGTTCTTTCCAACCGACGGTTGGTGGACGCATTGCGGCTGATGCGCCTAGGGTTCAGTACGATCCGCGCGCACCGGGCATGCCCAACCCCCGAGTCACCCCTGCCTGATGCAAGGCGCCTGATCGAGTCCCGCCGTTCTGGCATGTGCGGCGGGACCTTTTCTTATTGAAGCTGGAATACGGGCTCACGATAAAGGTTGGCGTACGCAGCAAAGCTTACCTAGCCATTACCGCGCGGTTTCTCGGTGGGCTTCTGGCTAGACGCCAGCCTCCGTGCCTCGCACGAGTGATGCGTGATCGGTTCCCTCGATGAGATCACGCCTGTTGCGCTGGCTGCAGTGCGGCTATCGTCTGTACAGCCAGTTTTGGGGGAAAACTGGCTAAGCCTTTGGATTTTAATGGTCGGAGTGGCCGGATTCGAACCGACGACCCCTTGACCCCCAGTCAAGTGCGCTACCGGGCTGCGCTACACTCCGGACCGGTCGCGATGTATCGTGATAGACCGGGTCCGGTCAACCGAATTCGGTTGCTGTCCTGCCTGAAGCAACCGCGACGGGGATTGCCGGTCGCTGCGCCGCCCGCAGCTGCCACTGGTGGCGGTATTCGAGCGCGATGGCACCCCAGATCAAGCCAAGCAGCAGGTAGACATGGCGCCAGTGGTCGATGTCGATGAAGGTGCCGAGCCCGATATTGCCGATGAAGGCGACGTAGGCGCATAGAAGATAAGGCTGCCACGGCCGGTCGCGCAGCAGAATGCGGAAGCCGGCGGCGATCGTCCAGCACGTCAGCGTCAGGAACGACACGAAGCCTAGCCAGCCGTAATCCATCAGCATCTTCAGCCAGATGTCGTGCGTGTCCTCGCCGAACATCTTGCCGAAGACGAGCGGGCCGATGCCGAACGGATGCTCCAGTGCCATCTGAAAGCCGATCGTATAGCGGGCGAAGCGGCCGAGCCGGGCGGTGTCGTAGCTTTGTTCGAGCTGTGCGCGGTTCGAGAACATCTCGGCGACGCCTGGCAGTTGCAGGATGACGATCATTGCGATGACCAGCAGTCCGACGGCGGCGATGGTCATGACGACGACGCGCAGCTTGAACTTGCCGCTGGCGCTCTGCAGGAACAAGGCACCGGTCAGCAGGATCGCCGAAACGGCGAACATGCCCCAGGCGCCGCGCGAAAAGGAAAAGAAGATGCCGGAGGTGATGATCAGCAACGGCACCGCCAATAGCGGCATGCGTGCGACCGAGCCGGTAAGCAGCAGGTAGAGCAGGTAGATGCCGGGCAGCACCAGGAACGGACCGAACACGTTCGGGTCCTGGAAGGCGCCGGCGGCACGGTCGTATTTGGTGAAGATCTCCGCTCCTGGAAAGGCATGGAAATAGCCGGCTATGCCGACCAACGAAGTCAGCACTGCCGACACCACATAGGCGACGAAGATCACCCGGTAGAGACTGGGTTGGACGGCCGTTACCGAAGCGAAAAAAACCGCGGTTAAGGCCAGGAACAGCGAGACGGCGAGATAGAGCGGCGTGCCGGCGAGGTCCGACATCTGCGTCATCGAGATCATGCCGCCGATGTTCATGATAACCAGCAGCACCAGAAGCGGCACCGCCGCGCGCTGTATACGCATGCCGAACAAGGGCCACACCACGATCAGCCCGATCATGTAGAGATCGTACGGCGCGGGCTCGGCAATGACGAAACCGGACAGGAAGACGCCGAGGAAAACCGCCCCCGACGCAATCAGTGCGATCAGCTTGGCGTTGACCGCCGCCGCCGGCAATTCATAGGCCGTCGCGCTCAATATGCGTTTTCCGTGTTGAGCAGGCGGATCGGCGTCAGGAACAGGATTTTGAGGTCGAACAGGAGCGACCAGTTCTCGATGTAATAGAGGTCGTATTCCGTCCGCATGCGAATCTTCTCGTTGGTGTCCATCTCGCCGCGCCAGCCATTGATCTGCGCCCAGCCGGTCACACCGGGCTTGACCTTGTGACGGGCGAAATAGCCGTCGACCACCTCATTGTAGAGGAGGTTGTGCGACTGCGCGGCAATGGCGTGCGGGCGCGGCCCGACCAGCGACAGCGAACCGAACAGCGAATTGAAGAACTGCGGCAGTTCGTCGATCGAGGTCTTGCGGATGAAGCGGCCGACGCGGGTGACGCGTGGATCGTTCTTGGTCACGGTCTGTTTGGCCGTCGGGTCCGCCTTGTCGGTATACATCGAACGGAACTTGTAGACGTCGATGATCTCGTTGTTGAAGCCGTGCCGCTTCTGATGGAACAGCACCGGCCCCTTGCTGTCGAGTTTGATCGCGATTGCGGTCGCCAGCATCACCGGCGAGAACACGATGATGCCGATGATCGAAAAGACAATGTCGAAGGCGCGCTTGGCGACCGAATCCCAGTCGTTGATCGGCTTGTCGAAGATATCGAGCATCGGCACCGAGCCGATGTAGGAATAGGCGCGCGGCCTGAACTGCAGCGCGTTCGAATGCGCCGATAGCCGGATGTCGACCGGCAGCACCCACAGCTTCTTCAATAACTGCAGCACGCGCGATTCGGCGGTCAGCGGCAGCGATACGATCAGCATGTCGATGCGCGCGATGCGGGCAAATTCGATGAGTTCGGAAATTGTACCGAGCTTGGGATAACCGGCGACAACCGGCGGCGACCGCTTGTCGCCGCGGTCGTCGAAGATGCCGCAGATGCGGATGTCGTTGTAGGGCTGCCTTTCGACCGAGCGGATCAATACCTCCGCCGCCTTGCCGCCGCCGACGATGACGGCGCGGCGCTCCATCCGCCCGTCGCGCGCCCAGCGCCGGATCAGCTTCGACATCACCAGGCGGAGACCCAGGATCAACACGAAACCGACGACGAACCACGTGCCGAAGAGCAGGCGCGAATAGTCTTCCGACATTTTCATGGTGAAGGCGGTGAGCGCCATCAAGGCGAATGTTCCGGCCCAGACCAGCAGGAGACGGCCGAAATTGGCGATCGGCCGCATCAGCGCGACGATCTGGTAGCAGTCGGTGACGTCGAACAGAACGACCGCCAGGAACGAGGTGGCGGCGATCGTCAGTGAGTATTGCCAGGCAAGATAGTTGAAAAAGCCGACATAATAGAAATAGACGGCAAGACCTGACACCAACAGCAGCGCGAATTCCATCATGCGCAGGACGCCGCTCACCATGATCGGCGACATCGTATCGCGCCGGTATTGCGAGGCGACCTGGCGGGCAACATCGTTCATGCCGCCGGCCGTATTGTTCTCGGCAGGGGCGTCGAATTTGCGCACCGCGTCTAGAGAAAAACGGCGCGCTGGGTCGATTTCGTTCATGGGGCGTCCGCAGGTTTCCCTCAGGTGAATAGCAAAAGAGAGCTAAGAAACCCTTGAAACAACAGATGGCTTTGGAGACGCTTTCACCAGGAGCAGCCCGGTGGAAACCCGTTGCTCTATTTTTTGAGCGCGGCGAAATAAGCCTTTTCGATTTCGGCGGCCATTACATCGGCGCCGAAGCGTGCCTTGAGGTCGGCGAGGCCGGGCATCAGGCCTTTGTAGGTGTCGAGATCGGCCAATGCGGCGCTTATCTTGTCGCCAAGTTCGCGCGGGTCGGGCCGGATCAGGGCAGGCGAGCCGGTGTCGAAGATTTCCGGTATGCCGCCGACTGACGTCGCGATGATCGGCTTGCCGGCGGCGAGCGCTTCCAGAACGATATAGGGCATGGCTTCCGCGCGCGAGGGAACGACGACCAGTTCGGCCAGCGTGAAGGCGAGCCTGGCCGGCATCGGCGCCAGGAAGCCGACGTCCAGGCCGCGCTGATTCACCTGGGCGCGATAGCGCGGCAGGTCGTCGCCGTCGCCGACCATCAGCGCCTTCAATGGGCGGCCGAGCCGTGTCGCGGCTAGCCCCAGCGCATCGATGAAGATGTCCGGGCCTTTGAGGTCTCGCATCATGCCGATATAGAGGAGGTCAACCGCATTGTGCTCGGTCCGCACCGGCTCGAACTCCGCGGCGCGCAGGCCGTTGTGGACGAGAGCGTTCGGAATGGGCGGCTCGCCGACCTTCCTGCGATAAGTCCGTCGCTCATAATCGGAAACAAACAGCAGGCAATCGGTGAAGCGAGCCATGAAGCGCTCGAGCGCGAAGAACAGCTTCCCCATGGCGGTGGTCTCGTCATAGTGAAGCGAGCCGCCATGCGGCGAATAAAGGCGGGCTACGCGAGACCTGGATACCCGCAACAATGAGCCGAACAGACGGGCATAGGCGCCACCTTTGGCGCCATGCCCGTGCAGCACGTCCGGCCGCAATTCTTTTATGATCCTATAGGTGCGCCGGGCCGAGGCGAGATCGCCTGGCCCGACATGCCGCTGCATCGGGGTGCGGTGAATGCCGAGCGCCAGGCTGCCTTTCATCTGTTCGAACAGCCGTTCCTCGAAATCGCCGCCCGTCGTCGAATCGCAGACGATGCCGACGGCATGGCCGGCGGCGACCTGAGCCTCGGTCAGGTCGCGCACATGCCGGAAGATGCCTCCGACCGGTGAGCGAAAGCAGTGGACGATCCTGAGTGTGTCCGCCACTTTGTCAGCACATCAAAACAGGCGTTCGCGAACATAGACTGTATCGCCGGGCAGTAGCGGGTCGGAGGTCACCACGCGTCCGGTTATCACCTTGCCGTTGATGTCGCGGGTAATGTCGACGCTTTCCTGGTTGGCGCGTGGCGTGAACCCGCCGGCGATGGCGACGGCCTTCTGCACGGTCAGGCCCGGGACGTAGGAATACTGGCCCGCCGCGCTCACTTCACCCATGACGAAGATCGGCCGGTAGCGATCGATTTCGACCGAAACATCGGGATCCCGCAAATAACCCTGGCGCAGTTTCTCGGCGATCTCGCTTTCAAGTTGTTGGGCGGTGTGGCCGCGCGCCGGCACGTTGCCGACGAGCGGCAGCGAGAGATAGCCGGACTGGTCGACGCTGTAGGTATTGGTCAGTCCTTCCTGCTCGAACACGGTTACGCGGACGCGGTCGCCGGCGCCGAGGCGATAGGGCTGGTCGAGAACTTCATGGAATGCGGCCGGCGTCGGCCGGTAGCTGGAGCAGCCCGAAAGCATCGATACGGCAAGCAGCGCGCGGAAAAGGGGAGCAGTGCTTTTCATGAGCGGACACGTACCTTTGAATAGCCGGCGACTCTGCGGCAAACCTTAACGATCGAGCTCGGTTATCATCCTGTTAGGGTTAATGGCCGGTAAAGGCGCGCGGCCGATGCGGGCCGGATCGACAAATGCAGATGGTTTTCAGCCTCTTGTTTGCGGCTTGTTAGTAGAGCCTAACAGGTTCTTACCGCGATATTAACGGCTGAGTTACCATAGTTGTTTACGGTGCATGCTGACTCAGTACCGGAGCAGGGATGCATGTCCGTTCAATCCGCGGCCGCAGATGTCGACGTCGATCTCAGGCAGCTTTTCGCCAGCCTGGCGCGAAACTGGTTGCGCATCCTTGTCGTCGCACTGGTTGTAACCGGCCTGGCCTTTGCGCTCGCCTGGCTTGCAACGCCCGAATACAAGGCGGCAGCCAAGCTGGAGATCGGGCCTCGAGAATCGGAGTTCACGCGGCCGGCCGGGGCCAACGGCAACGAGCGGTCGATTCCCGACGAAGAGGCTGTGGCCACCGAGGTCCAGATCATCTCGTCCCCCGACATCCTCAAGCAGGTGGCGACGAAGCTCAACCTGGCGAAATTGCCCGAATTCGACGAGGCGCTGAAGATGTCGGCGCTGAGCCGCGCCCTTGTCCTTGTTGGCTTGAAAAGCGATCCGTTCGAGATTCCGCTGGAAGAGCGCGTGCTGGACGCAATGCATGAGAAGCTCAACGTCTATGGCGTTGAAAAAACCCGCGCGATCGCAATCGAGTTCTCGTCAGAGGATCCAAAGCTTGCCGCCGCGATCCCGAACGCCATTGCAAACGCCTATATCGCCTCCAAGGGCAATGCCAAGCTCGAATCGAATTCCGCCGCCACCGACTTTCTGGCGCCGGAAATCGCGGATCTGCAGAACCGGGTGAAGGAGGCGGAAGCCAAGGTTGCCGCATTCCGTGCGCAGTCCGATCTTTTGATGGGCGGCAACAATTCGGTGCTTGCCACCCAGCAGCTGTCCGAATTGTCGAGCGAACTGTCACGCGTGCGCGCCAATCGCGCTTCGGCGGAAGCGACCGCTGACAGCGTGCGCAGGGCGTTGCGCAATGGCGGCTCGCTGGATGCCGTTCCGGAGGTGTTGTCTTCCGAACTGATCCAGCGCCTGCGCGAGCGGCAAGTCGAACTCAAGAACAACATCGCCGACCTTTCCACCACCTTGCTCGACAACCATCCGCGCATCCGCGCGCTGAAGTCGCAGCTCGTGGATCTCGACCGCCAGATCCGCAACGAAGCGGAAAAGATCATGAAAGGTCTGATGGCGCAGGCCGAGACGGCGAAGGCGCGAGAGGCTCAACTCGTGGCAGACGTCAACACGCTGAAGGCGGCGTCCGCCCGCGCCGGCGAAGAGCAGGTGGAACTCGATGCGCTGCAGCGTGATGCCGCGACCAAGCGTCAGCAGCTCGATCTCTATTCATCCAGCTATCTCCAGGCGGCCGCACGCAAGGATCGCAACTATCTGCCCGTCGACGCTCGCGTATTTTCGGACGCCCAGGTGCCGGCCGAACCTTATTTCCCCAAGATTGGTCCGATTGTCAGTGCGGCCTTTGTCGGCTCGTTGCTCATCATGGCGATCGTCACGCTGCTGCAGGAACTGTTTTCCGGCCGCGCCATGCGTCCGGCCGCCGGTGCCCATTTCGAGCGCATCGAGCAGGTTGCGATGCCGGCTGTCCAGGCCGAACGCGTGATGGCCGAGCCCGACCCGTCGGTTGGCCGGTCCGAACCGGCAGTCGTCGAGATCGATGAGGCCGATGACGACAATATCATTGAAAGCAAAGTGGAGCCGGAACCCGTCGCGGTGGCGGAAGCGGCTGCCGAGAAAATCGAACCGGAGTACTCTGAAATGGCCGCTGGAGACATTGAACCGGCACGTTCTATCCTCGGCGAGGTCGACATCGACAAGGCCGCGGAAAAACTGATCGCCACCGGTGCCGCCCGCGCCATATTCGTGTCGCCAGAAGGCGACGAGGCGGCAGCCTCGGCAGTGCTGGTGGCGCGCGCAGTCTCCGACGCCGGGCTACGCGTGCTGCTGCTTGATCTCACCGCTTCGGGTGCTGCCTCGCGGCCGATGCTGGACAGCGGGCTGTTTCCGGGCATCACCGATCTGCTCGCCTCACAAGCGCAGTTCAGCGATGTGATCCACCCCGATCTCTATTCGGACTGCCACGTTATTCCCGTCGGCACAGCCGATCCGGTCCGCGCCATGCGCGCCGCCGACCGGCTGCCGATTATCATGCAGTCGCTGACCACCGCCTATGATTTGGTCGTGGTCGAATGCGGACCGGCCGACGCGCAAGGCATCAGCCGCCTGGTGGGCGAGGGGACCGAGGTCTTGCTCTCCATGCTTGAGCCGGACGACGAGGTGACGCAGGCCGCGGTCGCGCTCATCGAGAGTGGCTATCCCGACCTGACGCTGGTCACGCCAATCGGCCATGTGGCGCCGGGCCCAATGCCGGGACGGCGCTCGGCCGCCTGAGGCAGTTTTCTCTCAAATCGAAATCAGCTGTCGTCTTCGCCTGCGGCCGGTGCTGTCCGCCCCACGGCTTTGCGGCGCAGCAGCTTGGTCAGCTTCCAGACCATTGGGCTGTGCTTGATGAATGCCTTCAGGCTTGCGCCGTGCCTGAGCGCAAGCGCCAGCGCACGACCTTTCAGCGTCAGCGGAACCAGCACCTCGAAATGCTGCGTTTCGACATCGCACCACAATCGCTTGTAGGGTTCGTCGCCGACCGAGAAATCATAGATTTCGAAACCCGCCTCGCAGGCTTCCTGGATGTTCTCGAAGAACAGGAAGTCGCCCGGGCTGGTGTGTGCGAGGTCGTCCTCGGCGATCGCCCCGAATTCGCAGATCAGCCGCTTGCCCGAGCGGCTCGATCCGGTGACTGCACGAAGTTTGCCGGCGACTTCCAGCCCATGCAGGACGAAGGACGGATCTTCCTCTTGAAGCGCGTCGGCAAACAGCGAGCGGAAAAAAGCGCGCACCTCCGCCTCACCGAAAACATTGGCGATGCCCATCTTGCGGAAGCGGAATTCCTTCATCTCGAAAAAGGCATCGAGCAGCATGTGCACTTCGTCCGCAGTCCTCGCCTCGATGCGACGATAGCTGCCAACGGCCTCGAACTTGCGCGCCTGCGAGCGATGCTTCTTGCGCCTGCGCTTGCCGCTCACGCGGGTGAGCAGTGCGTCAAATCCTCCCACAAGACCGGCGGCCAGCGACAGATTGGGGCTCGAAAAATGCGGCAAGGCGGAGAGCGGGTTGGCAACGCCGTCGAGATCGGGCAGCAGCCGCTCCAGCGCAACAAGATCGATGTCGCGCCGCGCCTTGGCAATCGCAGCCAGCATCGAGCGGATCGCCGCGCTATCGGCATTCGCCAGCCATTGCGGGTCGGCGGCGGCAAAATTGCCGTTTGCATGGCGGCCGCCCATGAACCGGGCGACGCGGAACGCTCCACTGCGAGTGACCTCCAGCGCCAGTGAGAAAACCGGCCTGTCCTCGGCGCGCAGCGTCGCAACGACAACGTCGGCGCCGGTATGTGCGGCCCAGTTCAGGATCCAGCCTGCGCTTTGCGCAGGGGCAAAAAGCGCCGAATGGCAGAATTCTGCGTACGCCGCCAACGCCGCACTATCGGCGACCGAGGTTGACAGGCCGGCTTTGCCGGCCGGCAAGGCACACGGCGACGCCTCGCTGCTTGCCAGCTGATTGCCGTCAAATGACGCGGTGGCGTCAACCATACCTCAATCCTTAGGGCGTATTCGTCGCGATTGGGGGTCCGCGCAGGCGCATTCCATGCTTGATGAGCTTAGGCGCAAAAGGTGAATGAATGATCGACGGGGGCGAGGCAATCCGCAAACTGGCGCTCAATCTCGCCCGCTATTCCGGTCTCGCTCCGCTGGCCAAGCCGTTTATCGGCGGTCTCGGCGCTATCCTGATGCTGCATCGGGTAACCGCGACACCGGAAAAGCCGAACGGCGTCAACCGCCACTTGAACATCGCGCCTGGGTTTCTCGACACCGTGATCGCCGACATGAAGGCGAACGGCTACAGTTTCGTCACGCTTGACGAGGCGATCGAGCGCATCAAGGCTGGCGACAAGGACGGCCAGTTTGCGACGATCACCGCCGACGACGCCTATCGAGACAACATGACCGAGGCGCTGCCGGTGCTGGAGAAACACGGCGCGCCGATCACCATCTACGTCGCGCCGGGACTGATCGACGGCGCTGCCGATTTGTGGTGGGACGTGGTCGAGGACATCGTCAATGCGCGCGATCGCCTGACGCTGACGACGCCGGATGGCCCGGTGACAATCGACTGCTCGAGTCCGGGAAAAAAGGTCCAGGCCAATGCGCGCCTGCACGCTCATCTGACGCTGAAGGTGCGCGAGCAGGACCAGCGTGCGGTGTTGCGGGATCTGGCGCGCTCGAACGGCATCGAGTTGGGTGCTCCGCGCCCGAGCACGCTGATGAACTGGGACGAGATCCGCACCATGGCCGAGCACCCGCTGGTGACGATCGGCGCACATAGCGTCAATCACTGCAATCTGAAGCGGCTTTCCGAGAGCGATGCGCGACATGAGATCGGCGACGTCAAGCGCATATTGCAGGCCAAACTCGGCGAGGAGCCGCGCCATTTCGCCTATCCCTACGGTTATGCCAGTGCCGTCGGCCGCCGCGAAGTAGGCCTAGTCCGCGATGCCGGCTATGCCTCGGCGGTGACGACCCGCCACGGCATACTCCGCGCCGAGCATGCCGGCTTCCTGCACGCCCTGCCGCGCATTTCGGTCAATGGCCGCTATCAGAGCGTCGCCCACATCCGAACAATGTTGTCGGGCGTGACGACGCCGCTGGCCAATGCCGGCAAGACGGTGGTGACGATCTAACTGTTGCCTCGCCCCTTCGGCCGCGGCTCCAGGATCAGCCATTTGATGATGCCCATCGCCGGCAGCACCCACAAAAGCCCGCTGAGCAGGAAGAAGATGAAGTGCGCCAGCGGCCCGGACTGCGACAATTGGGCGACCGCCACGATCGAGGCGACCAGCGCATAGACTATGACCAGCACTACCAGCAGGAAGCTTCCGATCAGCTTTTTCAGGCGAATGGGCATGGCGCGATCTCGTTGAAGCTATCGCTTAGGCCGAACAGCCAATACGCGCAACCCGCCAGAAACGGCGCGACGGCGTGCCGCGCTGTCCGGTCTTGCAAGCCGGGTTGCGATGGTTCACCAATCCGCGACTTCAACTGCCGGGACAAATCCATGGCTGCTGCCATATCCGATGCCGCGCCTTTCGCCGCCCGCGATCGCGACCTTCGCAACCGCGCGCTGGTGCGCGGTTGGCTCTATGTCGTGCTCCTGGTGCTGTTTGCGCTGGTACTGGTCGGCGGCGCTACAAGGCTCACCAATTCCGGCCTGTCGATCACCGAATGGCAGCCGATACACGGCGTCATCCCGCCGCTCAATGATGCCGAGTGGCAGGAGGAGTTCCTGCGCTACCAGCAGATCCCGCAATATGCCGAACTCAACAACGGCATGAGCATCGAGGCGTTCAAGTCGATCTTCTGGTGGGAATGGGTGCACCGCATCCTGGCGCGTAGTGTCGGCGTGGTCTTCGCCCTGCCGCTGCTGTTCTTCTGGGCGACGCGCCGCATCGAGCGCGGGCTCGGAACGAAATTGTCGGGCATCCTCCTTCTCGGCGCCCTGCAGGGCGCGATAGGCTGGTGGATGGTGGCGTCCGGGTTGGTCGACCGGGTTTCGGTCAGCCAATACCGGCTGGCGACGCATCTGACGCTGGCGGCGCTGATATTCACGGCGACCATGGTGGTCGCGCGCGGATTGGCCCCACACTCCGAACCGGCCGCCGACCGCTCAACGCAACGCCTGGCCGGCTTGCTGGTGCTGCTGGCGCTGGTCCAGATCTATCTCGGCGGGCTGGTCGCAGGGCTAGACGCCGGCTTGAGCTACAACACCTGGCCGCTGATGGACGGCAAGCTGGTTCCCGGCGACCTGCTGCTGCTGGAGCCGGCATGGCGCAATTTCTTCGAAAACCCGAAGACGGTGCAATTCGTCCACCGGGTCGGCGCCTACACGATCTTCGCGGCCGCGCTCTGGCACATGATTGCGACACGCCGGCGCCTGCCGGGCACGACGCATGCCCGACGCGCGACGCTGCTGTTCCTGATTGTCGTGGTGCAGGCATCGATCGGCATCGGCACGCTATTGATGCATGTGCCACTGCACATGGCCCTGACGCATCAAGCATTCGCGCTGTTTCTGCTCGGCTTCGCCGCCGCGCATTGGCGCGGTACCAAGGGCGCTTACCCGCTGCCCCACGAGATCGCTCTCAGAGGCTGAGCCGCACCCGCCGGATTGCCGCGGCAATCGCCAGTTCGCGGTTTTCGTCGACCGCATTCCGATCTTCATGGTGCCATGCAGCCGACAGGCAGCCATAGGCGATGGCGTGGTCCAGTATCGCGGGCGGCGACTGGCCGAGCGTTGCGGCAAAGACATGCGCCATATGCGCGATCCGCCGCGGATCGAGGCAAAGATCGTCTCGGTCGAGTGGGTTGTAGAACACATTGGCGGCATCGAAGCCGGGGTCGCCGAGAACGCCCTTCGGATCGATCGCCAGCCAGCCGCGCGGACCGTGCATGATGTTGTCGTGATGCAGGTCGCCATGCAGCGGCCGTACGTCGTGCGGATTGGACAACAGCCGTTCCGCGATTTCGGCAGCTTCGACATACAGGCTCTTTTCGCCGGCGGCGCGATCGGCCTTCGCCTTTTTGAACAGGCTGGAAAACCGGGTCCGCAACGGCTGAAGGTCCGGCGGGGCAGGGTGCTTCGACGGCGAGAACAGCTTGGCCATTACCTCCGCCGCGATCGCGGTGGCGACATTGTCGCCCTGATCCGCAATCATCTGTGACAGCGAGGTTTCGCCGGCATACTCGAGCAGCATGCGGTGGCCATCGCGGCCCAGCAGCCGCACCGCGCCTTCGCCGCGTCGCCAGGCGAGAAAATGCTCGCCGCGCAACTCGTCCTCGACATCGTCGAAAGGCTTTAGATCCTTGACGATTGCCGGTGAGCCGTCTTCGCGCGCGACCTTCCAGATGCGGCTGCTGAACGTTTCGGCGATGAGTTCGGGCGCGCCGACCTTCCAGCGCTTTGGAAATGCCGGCACATCCATTCAGAGGCCGAGCATCAGATCCATGTTCTGCACGGCGGCGCCCGAGGCGCCCTTGCCGAGATTGTCATAGACCGCAAGCAGCAGCGCCTGCGCTCGATCGTCATTGGCGAAGACATAGAGCTTCATCCGGTTGGTGCCATTATAGATCTCCGGATCGATGTCAGGCATGCGTTCCTGATGCAGATACGGCGCCACCTCGACCGCGCCGCCATCGAGGGAAGCGAAATGATCGGCGATCGCCGCGTGAAGCTCGGCGCCGGTCGGCACATGGTCGAGGCCGCCGAGTTGCAGCGGCACCACCGTGATCATGCCTTGCGCGAAATTGCCGACTGCCGGCTGCATAATCGGATCGTGCGAAAGCCTAGCATACGTCCTGAGCTCCGGCACGTGCTTGTGCTGCAGCGTCAGTCCGTAGGGCAGGAATTCCGGTGCATCCTCGCCCTTGGCGACATAATCCTCGATCATTGGCCGGCCGCCGCCGGAATAGCCGGAAATGCCGTTGACGGTGACCGGAAAATCGGCCGGCAGCAGCCCCGCCGCAACCAGCGGCCGCAGCGTCGCGATTGGTCCTTGCGGCCAGCAGCCCGGATTGGCGACGCGCTTCGCCGAAGCGATCTTCTTCGCCTGGTCCTTGTCCATTTCGGCGAAGCCATATTCCCACCCATCGGCGACACGATGCGCCGTCGAGGCGTCGATCACTTTGGTGGTGTCATTGGCGATCAGCGAAACGCTTTCCTTGGCGGCTGCGTCCGGCAGACAGAGGATCGCGACATCCGCAGCATTGAGGAACTCGGCGCGCGCTGCCGTTTCCTTGCGGCGCTCGGTCGGGATGGAGATGATTTCCAGGTCGCCACGCTCGGCAAGCAGCGCCCTTATCTGCAGACCGGTGGTGCCGTGCTCGCCGTCGATGAAGATTTTCGGTTTCATTGCTTGCCAAAATTCCTGTTATCTCAAAGCTATATGCCGCTTGCCTGATTCAATCCGGCGACGCCGTGATTGCCCTGGTTCATTTCTTCGAGTCGGGCCTTTCGTTCCGCCAACAGCCCGAGATAGTGCATGGCCACCATCGACCCGGCAATTGCCGTTATATCGGCGTGATCATAGGCTGGCGCAACCTCGACGACGTCGGCGCCGACGATATCGAGCTGGTTGATCTGGCGCAGCACCGACAGGATCTTTGCCGAAGACGGGCCTCCCGCGACCGGCGTTCCGGTGCCGGGCGCAAAAGCCGGGTCCAGGCAATCGATGTCGAAAGTAACGTAGGTCTTCTTGCCGCCCGTACGGTCGACGATGGCATACGCGATGTCCGACGCACGCATTTCCTCCACTTCATGGCCATACAGGATCTTGATACCGAACGTGTCGGGCGCATGGGTGCGGATGCCGATCTGGATCGACCGGTCGGGGTCGATGATGCCCTCCTTGACTGCACGGCCGACGAAGGAGCCGTGATCGATGCGCTTGCCGTCGTCGGGCCAGGTGTCCTGGTGTGCGTCGAACTGCACCAGAGCCAGCGGGCCATGGATGGCGGCATGCGCCTTGAGCAGCGGCCAGGTGACGAAGTGATCGCCACCGAGTGACAGCAGAAAGGCGCCGGATTTCAGGATCTTCGCCGCTTCGCGTTCGATCGTGGCAGGCGTCTTCTGGTGATTGCCGCTGTCGAGCAGGCAGTCGCCATAATCGACCACGGCAAGCTGTTCGAACAGATCGCGCGAAAACGGATATTGCGGATCGTTGTCGAGGATGGCCGAGGCGCGGCGGATTGCCTGCGGTCCGAAACGGGCGCCCGGCCGATTGGTGACCGCAGCGTCGAAGGGAATGCCCCACACCACCGCATCGGCGTCCTTCACGTCCTTCGAATATTTGCGCCGCATGAACGACAGGGCGCCGGCATAGGTCGGCTCGAACGACGCACCCGTCCTGGAGCGGGTGGTGAAGGCGTGATCGATGGTCCTTGGCGGCATGAAGCGATCTCCTGTGCGTCGACGCGCAACCTTATTGGACATAATTCTCAGAATTGCGACCCCTGCGGAGGATCATGGCCATTCGATCCGGTCACAAATCCTTGCTCGCCAGGCGAACCCGGCATGGCTCGCCAGGAGATTGCCTGGCAAGCAACCGAAAGTAGCCGCCGAAGACTGCTTCGGCCGGCGCTGACTTGATTTTCCGGCATTTTGCAAGCCGGCTTCGTTCACCTGCCTGTCACGGGCATCGCTTAACCGGGGTGCGATCCCGGTACGGAGCGATTCTCGTGCGAACGACTTGTCTCATGCGAACGATTTGGCTGAGCCTTCTGCTTTCCGCGGCGCTGGCGCTCTCCCTTGGCCAGGCATCGGCAGGCGAAACGCGCGCCAGGCAGATTCTTAACCGCTTCGAGCACGCCAACCAATGGCGCGACCATGTGATAGTGGCCGCGCACCGCGCCGGCGGCATGCAATCCGGCAAGACGCTCTATCCCGAAAATTCGATCGCCGCCGTCGAGGCGTCGATCGCAATGGGCGCCGAAATCGTCGAGGTCGATATCAGGCGCTCGAAGGACGGACAATTCGTCGTCATGCATGACAGTTGGCTCGACCGCACGACGAATTGCAAGGGTGAGGTGGTCAACCGCACGATGGCCGAACTCAAGACTTGCCGGTTGGTGATCGAAGGCACCGGCGCCGTTACGGGCGAGACGGTCTCGACGTTGCGCGAGATGTTGATGACGACCAGGGACAGGATCCTGATCAATCTCGACAACAAGCTCGATACCGAAAGCCTCGTCGGCATGGTCGCGGTTGCGCGCGACCTCGGCATGGCCGAACAGGTGATCGTCAAGGAGAACCTGTGGAATGCGGAGCGGATTGCCAGTGTCAAGGCCGCCATGGACGCGATCGGCAGCGGCTTCCAGTTCATGCCGATTATCGCCGATGACGCGGTTCGCGACGCCATGTTTGCCGAGAAAGTGAGCCGGGCCTTCCCGATGCGCGCGGTCGAGATGATCAACTGGCGCATGGGATCAGAGACACTGACCGAGACCGGCGGCCCGCTGTTCAGCCCGCGCATGCGCGCGCTGGCGGTGAGGGGCGACTGGCACATCTGGGCCGACACCTATGCCATCGTCAACAAGCCGGGCGGCTTCCTCGCTGGCGGTCGCGGCGACGAGTTGGCGGTTGCGGCCAGCCTGCCGCGCGAGACCTACGGCTTCTGGGTCGAGCGCGGCGCCACCATCATCCAGACCGACGAACCGAAGGCCGCCATCAGTTGGCTGGCGGCGAACGGTTTTCGCGTGCCCTATGCCGGTGAGAAGCGCCCGGCCGAGCCGGCCAACACGGCCAGCATCAACTAGACCGGCGCGGCGAGAACTGGATCTCCCTCTTGTGGGGACGATGCCCGGCAGGGCAGAAGGGCGCTGTCCCGCCGACCCCAGGCCGGCAGCGCCAAACTTTCGAAGGAACCCAGAAACAGAAAACCCGCCTCTGTGGGCGGGTCGTTGGAGCCAATTAGCACCATACGCAGATTAGTAGCATAGCTGCCGGCACAAAGCAAGAACAAAATGTGGCGTAGTGGCAGAAAAATGCGACGATCCTTCAGCGTCTCGGTTGTCCCGCCTGTGAGGTCGCGCGCCTTCGCTGTCCTGCCGGCAATCTCCCCCGCAAGGGAACCCACTTGGGGGAGATTGGCTCATCACTGCCTTCGGTAATCTATCCGCAGGCCGCCATTGCCACACCATCCAGCTCCTTGATGACATCGTCCGACAGTTCGAGGTCGGCAGCGGCGAGGTTCTCGCGCAGATGCGCGACGGAAGACGTGCCCGGAATCAGAAGAATGTTGGGCGCGCGGCGAAGCAGCCAGGCGAGCGCGACCTGCATGGGCGTGGCGCCGAGGCGTGTGGCGACCTTGGACAAGGTCGACGACTGCAACGGGTTGAAGCCGCCAATTGGGAAGAACGGCACATAGGCGGTGCCGTCGCGGGCGAGATCGTTGATCAAGGCATCATCGCCCCGATGCGCCAGATTGTACTGGTTCTGCACGCAGACGATCCTGCACATCCTGCGGCCTTCGGCGATCTGCGCAGCGGTGACGTTGCTCAGCCCGATGTGGCGCACAAGGCCCTGTCGCTGGAGCTCGGCAAGCGTCGCAAGCGGCGCCTCGATCGACCCTTCGGCGGGGCCATGCGCGTCGAACATGACCCGAAGGTTGACCACCTCCAGCACGTCGAGTCCGAGATTGTGCAGATTGTCGTGCACCGCCTGTGTCAGCTCTTCTGCCGAGAAGGCCGGCAGCCATGAGCCATCCGTGCCGCGTCGGGCACCGATCTTGGTGACAATAACGAGGTCGTCGGGATAGGGTGCGAGCGCTTCGCGGATCAACAGGTTGGTCACGTGCGGGCCATAGAAGTCGCTGGTGTCGATATGGTTGACGCCTTGTGCAACGGCTTCGCGCAGTACGGCCAATGCCGCGTCGTGGTCCTTTGGTGGGCCGAAGACGCCGGGCCCTGCGAGCTGCATGGCACCGTAGCCGAGCCGTCTCACCTTGCGGTCGCCGAGGATGAATGTGCCGGACTGGTCGACGCTGGACATGGTCTTTCTCCTTCAGGAACGGTGCACAGATAGACGCTGTCCGATCTCATGATAATTGGGTACAATTCGCACGGGCTGTGCGGAATGACGAACAATGCAGATTGATCTCGGGGACCTGAACGCCTTCGTGGCCGTAGCGCGCGCCAAAGGTTTTCGGGATGCGGCACGCGCCAGCGGCGGCAGTGCGTCCGGCTTGAGCGAGGCGGTGCGGCGCCTGGAGACGCAGCTCGGTGTCAGGCTGCTCAACCGGACGACCCGCAGCGTCGTCCTGACCGAAGCTGGCGAAGGCCTGCTGGCGCGGCTCGGTCCTGCCTTGACCGAGGTGGAATCGGCCCTCGACGTAGTGAACGGCTTTCGCGACAGGCCGGCAGGTACGTTGCGCCTCAATGTGCCGGTCAGCGCGGTGCGGCTGGTGCTGCCCAGCATCGTCCCGCGGTTCCTTGCCGCCTATCCAGGCATCCGGTTGGAGGTGATCTCGGAGGAGAGCTTCGTCGATGTGCTGGCGGCGGGGTGCGACGCCGGCATTCGCTATGAGGAGCGGCTGGAGCAGGACATGATCGCTGTGCCGATCGGACCGCGCGTGCAGCGCTTCGCCACCGCCGCCAGCCCGGCCTACCTGGATCGTCATGGCCGGCCGCAACACCCGCGCGACCTGCTCGGCCACGCCTGTCTGCGCGGCCGCTTTGCCAGCCGTGCGATGCCGCCGTGGGAATTCGAGCGCGACGGCGAGGTGGTGCGGGTCGACCCGACGGGGCCGCTTGTCGTGACCCTGGGCGGGGCGACTGACCTCAAAGTCGATGCAGCCATCGCCGGCACCGGCATCATCAGCCTGTTCGAGGATTGGCTACGCCCTCACTTCGAGAGCGGGGCGCTCGAACCGCTGCTTGAATCCTGGTGGCAGAGCTTCTCCGGGCCCTTCCTCTACTATCCCGGCCGGCGCCTCGTGCCGGCGCCGTTGCGGGCGTTCATTGACTTCATCAAGGCCTGAAGTCTGCCACCATGCGTGCGAGCCGCGCCCGATGGGGTGATTGGTGCCCCTTTTTGTGGAAAAGGCCGCCCGGAGGCGGCCTTTCGAAAACGTGTAATTGCGCAGCGCTTAACGCTTGGAGAACTGGAAGCTCCGGCGGGCCTTTGCCTTGCCGTACTTCTTGCGCTCGACGACGCGGCTGTCGCGGGTCAGGAAGCCACCCTTCTTGAGCACGGCGCGCAGCGCCGGTTCGTAATAGGTCAGCGCCTTGGAGATGCCGTGGCGCACGGCACCGGCCTGGCCGGAGAGGCCGCCGCCGATGACGGTGGCAACGATGTCGTACTGGCCGGCGCGGTTGGCGGCGATGATCGGCTGGTTGAGGATCATCTGCAGCACCGGGCGCGCGAAATATTCGGCGAACACCTTGTCGTTGACGACGATCTTGCCGGAGCCGGGCTTCACCCAGACGCGGGCGATGGCGTTCTTGCGCTTGCCGGTGGCGTAGGCGCGGCCCGACTTATCGAGTTTCTGGACGTGGACGGGTGCGGCCGGCTGGGTGTTGGTATTGCCGGTGGCAGCTCCGAGTTCTGCGAGCGAGGAAAGCTCAGCCATCTTACGAAACCTTCTTGTTCTTGGCGTTCAGCTTGGCCACGTCGAGGACGACGGGCTGCTGGGCGACATGCGGATGTTCCGTGCCTGCATAGACGCGGAGGTTCTTCATCTGGCGACGGCCGAGCGGGCCACGCGGGATCATGCGTTCGACGGCCTTCTCGACGACACGTTCGGGAAAGCGGCCCTCGAGCAGCTGGCGCGCGGTGCGCTCCTTGACGCCGCCGGGGTGGCCGGTGTGCCAATAATAGACCTTGTCGGTGAACTTCTTGCCGGTGAACACCACTTTGTCGGCATTGATGACGATGACGTTGTCGCCGTCGTCGACGTGCGGGGTGAAGGTGGGCTTGTGCTTGCCGCGAAGATGATTGGCGATGACAGTGGCGAGACGGCCGACGACGAGACCCTCGGCGTCGATCAGCACCCACTTCTTCACCACATCCGCAGGCTTCTGCGAAAAGGTTGCCATGGATTGTTGCTTTCGGTTCGGACCTTCAAAAGAAGGCGTTTCTTGTTGCTTGGATTGGCGAAAGGCGCTTGCCCGCTGCCAATAACAAAACGGCGACCTTTGCGGGCCGCTGTTTCCGTGAGGGCTTATAGGAGAGGACGGCGACTGCGTCAAGGCGCGTGAAATGTCGGCGAGCTATCAAAATACAGCAAAAACAATGCTTTGGATGAAAGGTATTATTTTACCACACCATCAATCCGCTTTGGCGGGATCGAATAGGTGCCCGTTGCGTGCGCTACCGTGTGTCCCTCCGGGCCGGCGACGATGTCGATATCGAACACCATCAGGCTCTTGCCGAGCTTGAGGATGCGGCAATGGCCGTCGATCGGCCCGGCCTCGGCCTTGCGGACAAAATTGATGTTGAGACTGGTGGTGACCGAAAGCGCATCCGGTCCGGCATGCGAGAGCACGCAGACATAACCGCCTATGTCGGCCAGCGTGAACAGCGCCGAACCCGACACGGTGCCGCCGGGACGCAAATGGCGCTCGTCGGCGTTGAGCCGCACGATACAGCCGCCTGGAAACACCTCCAACGCCTCGTAGAAGGTGAACTGGTCGTTGAGCTGCGGGAAAATGGTCGCCATCAGCGCGTTGATTTCGGCAGCCGTCAGCACCGGCTTGAGATTGCTGTGGGCGGGCATTTCAGTCTCCCGGTTTGCGCCCTGCTTGTATGAACGCGACGTGGCGTTCCCGGCAACAGCCCATTCATTATGGCAGAAGCGGACGAGGGAGTTGGACGAAGGGGGACGGCATACTAGATTAGTCCATCATCGATCCGGAATCGCGGAGGAACGACCTATGGCCGAAATCGTCGCCATCAAGCCTGCCGTTGCCGAAGGGCCGGTCGTCTCCAGGCTGGACAACGGCGTGCTGCGCCTGACGCTCGCCAATCCGCCGGCCAACGCTCTTTCGCTTGCAGTGATGGCGGCGCTGATGGCGGAACTCGACCGCGCCAAGGCCGACAAATCCGTCCGCGTCATCATCCTTGGGGCGGCCGGCAAAGTGTTCTGCGCCGGGCACGACCTCAAGGAGTTGAGCACGCACCGCGCCGATGCCGATCGCGGCAGGGCCTTCTTCGAAAAGACGTTTTCCGCCTGCGCCGCGCTGATGCAGGCGATCGTTCGCCATCCTAAGCCGGTGATCGCCGAGATCGACGGCCTGGCGACGGCGGCCGGATTGCAGTTGGTCGCCAGCTGCGATCTCGCCATCGCCTCGCACGAGGCGACCTTCTGCACGCCTGGCGTCAATATCGGACTGTTCTGCTCGACGCCGATGGTGGCGCTGTCGCGCAACGTCTCGCGCAAACACGCCATGGAGATGCTTTTGACCGGCGAGACGATCGATGCGGCAACCGCCAAGGAATTCGGTTTGGTCAACCGCGTCGTGCCGCGCGAATATCTGAATCAGATTGTCACCAAATACGCGCAAACCATTGCGTCCAAATCGTCCCTGGTCGTCAAGATCGGCAAGGAAGCCTTTTATGAGCAGGCCGAGATGGGGCTCGCCGAGGCCTATGGTTACACCGGGCGCGTCATGGTCGAGAACATGCTGGCGCGCGATGCGGAAGAGGGCATCGGCGCTTTCATCGGCAAGCGCAAGCCGGAATGGCCGGAGGAATAGGAGGCGGATATGGAACCGCGCATCTCCATCATCACCATCGCCACCGACGATCTCGACCGTGCGACGCGCTTCTATGAGGCGATGGGCCTGACCCGCCATGCCGGGATCACCGACGGCGTTGCCTTCTTCCAGATGGGCGGCGCCATTCTTGGCTTGTTTCCGCGCCCAAGCGCCGAAGAGGATTCGGGCGTCAGCTTCTCGAAGGCGCCGTCGGCCGTCTACCTCGCCTACAACACCCGCTCCGACGCCGAGGTCGACGAAGTGCTTGCGGCGGCTGAGAAGGCCGGCGGCAAGATCGTCAAGCCGGCCGGGCGCGCCTTCTGGGGCGGCTGGTACGGCTATTTCGCCGATGCGGACGGGCACATCTGGGAAGTGGCGCACAATCCGGCTTTTCCGATCGCGGAAGACGGATCGATTTCGCTGCCCGGCTGACGGCTTTCCCTGGCCCATTGCAAGCCACTGACGCGGCAGTTGGCACCTCACTCCGAAGCGCTGTATGACGAGGCATGAACCACGACGCCTACGACAACGCCTATATCGCCGGCATCCTCAATTCGGTGAAGACCATCGCCATGGTCGGCGCGTCGGCCAATGACGTGCGGCCGAGCTATTTCGTGCTGAAATATCTGCTCGGCAAAGGGTTTTCGGTGTTCCCGATCAATCCCGGCCAGGCCGGCAAGGCGATTCTAGGCCAGATGACCTATGCCAGACTCGCCGACGTTCCAGGATCTGTCGACATGGTCGACGTCTTTCGCGCTTCCGCTGCCGTGCCCGGCATTGTCGACGAGGTGCTGCGGCTCGATCCGCTGCCGAAGGTCATCTGGATGCAGCTTGGCATACGCCATGACGAGGCGGCCGCGCGCGCCGAAGCCGCCGGCATCAAGGTGGTGATGAACCGTTGCCCCAAGATCGAATATGGCAAGCTGTCCGGCGAGATCGGCTGGACCGGCGTCAATTCCGGCGTGCTGTCGTCGAAGAAGCCCCTGATGCGGCCGGGGTTCCAGAGTTTCGGCGTTCGCCAGAAGTAGGTAATGAATAGTGAATGGTGAATAGAAGGATTTTTCTGGAAGGCCGGCAAGGCGGCATATGAGCCGCTTGCAATCAGGGTGGGGCTGGCCGACTTTGCCATTCACCATTCACCATTCACCATTCACCATTCACCATTCACCATTCACCATTCACCATTCAGGGAGGTTTTTCGATGGCCCGCACGCCCGGTTTCAACACGCTCGCCGTCCATGCCGGCGCCAAGCCGGATCCGGCGACCGGCGCGCGAGCGACGCCGATCTACCAGACGACCTCCTTCGTCTTCGACGATGCCGACCATGCCGCCTCGCTGTTCGGGCTGAAGGCGTTCGGCAACATCTACACCCGCATCATGAATCCGACTCAGGCGGTGCTGGAAGAGCGCATCGCGGCACTCGAAGGCGGCACGGCAGGCCTTGCCGTCGCCTCGGGTCATGCCGCGCAGGTGCTGGTCTTCCACAATCTGATGCAGCCCGGCGACAATTTCGTTTCAGCGACAAAGCTTTACGGCGGCTCGATTAACCAGTTTGGCCACGCCTTCAAGAATTTCGGCTGGCAGGTGCGCTGGGCCGACACCAATGATATCTCGACCTTCGAGAGCCAGATCGACGACAGGACCAAGGCAATCTTCATCGAGAGCCTGGCCAATCCGGGCGGCGTCTTCGTCGATATCGAGAAGATCGGCGACATTGCCCGCAAGCACGGCCTGCCGCTGATCGTCGACAACACGCTGGCCTCGCCCTATCTGCTGCGGCCGATCGAGCATGGCGCCGACATCGTCGTGCATTCGCTGACCAAGTTCATCGGCGGTCACGGCAACTCGATCGGCGGCGCCATTGTCGACGGCGGCACGTTCGATTGGTCGAAGTCGGGCAAATATCCGATGCTGTCGGAGCCGCGCCCCGAATATGGCGGCCTCGTCCTGCACGAGACCTTCGGCAATTTCGCCTTCGCCATCGCTGCTCGCGTCCTCGGCCTGCGCGACATCGGCGCGGCGATTTCGCCGTTCAACGCATTCCTTATCCTGACCGGTCTGGAAACCTTGCCGCTCAGGATGCAGCGCCACTGCGACAATGCGGCGGCGGTCGCCGGATGGCTTTCCAACCATCCCAAGGTCGCCTGGGTGTCCTATCCCGGCCTGCCCAGCGACAAGAACAATGCGCTGCAGAAGAAGTACTCGCCGCTTGGCGCCGGCGCGGTGTTCACTTTCGGGCTGAAGGGCGGCTATGCCGCGGGCATCAAGTTCGTCGAGGCGCTCGAGCTGTTCTCGCACCTGGCCAATGTCGGGGACACCAAGTCGCTGGTCATCCACCCGGCATCGACCACGCATCGCCAGCTTTCCGACGAGCAGAAGATCAACGCCGGGGCGGGGCCGGACACGGTCAGGCTTTCGGTCGGCATCGAGGACGTCAACGACATCATCGCCGATCTGGAACAGGCTCTCGCCAAGGTTTGATCGCCATGACCACGCCGAAATTTCTTTCCGTCGGCGTCGACACCGTCGAAGCCGAGCATGGCGCACCGGCGCCGGATCGCCTGATTTCAGGCGAACCGAAATTCCGCACCTGGAATGTCGAGGAACAGGCGGGTGGCCTTTATGCCGGCATCTGGGAAGCAACGCCGGGCAAATGGCGCATCGAATATGACGAATGGGAGTTCTGCCACATCCTGTCAGGGGTTTCGGTGATCGCCGAAGACGGCGGGAAGGCGCGCACTGTCAGGGCAGGCGACAGTTTCGTGCTGAGGCCGGGCTTTAAGGGCAGCTGGGAAGTGCTTGAAACGACTCGCAAGGAGTATGTGATCAAGCTTTGATCACCCCTGCCGGACCGAATGCTCAGAAGTGTACGGCGAGCGTTTCCAGGCCGTGGAAATGATAGGTGTCGCGGAAGCGCGGCTGTTCGGCAAGATGCAGCTGCGGTAGCCGGTCGAACAAGGTTTTCAGCGACACCTGCAGTTCGAGCCGGGCGAGCGGCGCGCCGATGCAGAAATGGATGCCGGCGCCGAACGATACGTTCTTCTGGTCGGCACGGTCCGGCCTGAAGGCGAGGGGCTCGGCAAACGCAGTAGGGTCGCGATTGGCCATGCCGAGCAACAGCCCGATCGTCTCGCCCGGCTGGACGATGATCCCCGGCCCGGCCTCGACCTCCTGATAGGCGTAGCGCGTGAACATGTGCAGCGGCGCGTCGAAGCGCAGGCACTCTTCGACCGTCGCGGCTGTTGCTTCCGGTGAGGCGAAGAAGCGGCGCGGGTCGCCGCCTTGCGCAAGGATCGAGCGCACCGCATTGCCGGTCTGGTGGACAGTTGCTTCATGGCCGGCATTGAGCAAAAGGATGGCCGAGGATACCAGCTCGTCCTCCGACAGTTTCTGGCCGTCCTCCTGTGCCGCAATCAGCAGCGACAGAAGATCCTCGCCCGGCCTCTTTCGCCGCTCGGCGACATAGCCGCGCAAAAAACTCGAAAAGTCGCGCGCGGCGCGATTGGCCGTGTCCTCCGTCTCGCGGGTGCGGCCATGCATGTACATGGCGACCATCCGATGCGACCAGTCGAGCAGCTGCGGCCCCATCTCGACCGGCACGCCGAGCATTTCGGCAATGATGGTGATCGGCAAGGGAGCGGCGAAAGCCGGCAGCAAGTCGACCCGGTCCGGTTCGAAACGGTCGATCAGTTCGTTGGCCAACGTCTCGACGCGCGGCCTGAGCCGCTCGACCTGGCGCGAGACGAAGGCGCGGTTGACCAGCGTTCTGAGCCGTGTGTGGACGGGCGGCTCCAACTCCAGCATCGAATTGGCCTCGACACCGTCGAAGGCGCTGAGATGCGTGCGGTCCTGGCCGATGCCCCGGCTGTCCGGAATGCCGGCCGGGTTCTGGCGGCCGAAGCGGCGATCGCGCAGCAGTCGGTTGACGTCGTCGAAGCCGCCAAAACACCAGAAACCAAATTCTTCCCAGAAGAAGGCGTTCGATGCGCCATGCAGGAAGGCGTAGGCTTCATATGGGTCCTGGAAAAAAGCCGGTTCGTGCGGATCGAGCCGCAGGCGGCGGGAGGCTGGATCAAAGGCAAGATAGGGCGGCTTCAATTCGGTCATGCCAGATCATTAGCGCGGCTTGCCAGTCTGGTGCCAGACCGTATGTTGGCCCTCCCGTGAGGTGAGCCGCCGAAGCGGTTGCGGAAGGACGGTTTTCATGAATGTGATCGTGGTCGGTGCAGGCATTGCCGGGCTTTCCACGGCCTGGTCGCTGGTCAAGGCCGGGCACCTCGTCTCGATCGTCGAGCAGGGACCGATCCCCAATCCGCTCGCCGCCTCCGGCGACCATCATCGCATCATCCGCCGCGCCTACCGGGCCGGAACGGGCTACGGCCGGCTGATCACCGAAGCCTATGAAGCCTGGGATGAGATGTGGGCCGATCTCGGTGAAAGCCATCTCGATCCGCGCGGCTTCATCTGCATTTCGCGCCAGCCGGGAGACGAGGCCGAGGAATACCGAGAAGGCATGGAAGCCGGGAACTACCCGTTCGAATTGTTCGAGCCGGATGCCGCGGTCGAACGCTGGCCGTTCCTAGAACCTGGTTCATTCCGCTATGCGTATTTTTCGCCGGACGGCGGCGCGCTGCACTGCCGCAAGATCGCTGCCGGCCTCGCCAGGTGGCTGAGCGCGAACGGCGCCAATGTCTATGAGAACAGCAAGGTGGTCGAGATCGACGCCGAGGCCGGGCATGTCGTGCTGGCGGGCGGCGAAACGATGCAGGCCGACCGGATCGTCGTCGCTGCCGGCGCCTGGGTGCTAAAACTGTTCCCGGAGCTGGATGGCGAGCTGAAAACCTGGCGCACCGCGCTCGCCTATGTCGAACCGCCGGCGGACCTGAAAGCGGTCTGGCAGGCAGCACCGGTCGTCCTCAACATCGGCGGCACTGTCGACGGCTACGCCATCCCGCCGACAGGCGGCGCCGGCATGAAATTCGGCTCGGGCCTGCACAGGGTGCCGACCAGCGATGCAGACTGGAACCGTCAGCCGGTGCCGGGCGAGGGCGAGGCGATCCGCAACCTGTTTTCACCGCCGATTGCCCATATCGAGGAGTATAAGGTCACCGAGGTGGTCACCTGCGCCTACACCTTCACCGCCGACGAGAAATTCCTGGCTCACCAGAAAGGCAGATGCCTGGTCGTCTCGGCCTGCTCCGGCCACGGCTACAAGTTCGGCGCGGCAGTCGGCAGAAGGGTTGCGGCCTACGTCGGCAACGGCGATGTCGACGGCCTGAAGAAATGGCTCAGGGCGGAGGTGGCCTGAGCGCTAATACTGGCAATGCCTCGGAATATGCACGCGGCGCCAGCTGGATGAGCCCTCCCTGACCACCACGCGGCGGGCCACTGTCTGATAGGACGCCGGAATGTCGATGATGCGCCGTTGCTCCGGCCGCACGAGAACCTCTTCGGCGACGCTCTCGTATTCGGCGGGGAGGACAACGCGCCGCCGGCGTTCCGGCTCAACCACGACGATCTCGGCCATGCGTTCATAGCGCGCCTTGTGCCTGACCTTGCACAGCACCTTGCGGCCATTGATGATGCGCCATTCCCAGGAATAGCCGCCGTCATTGACCCTCACGGACCGGTAGATGGTGCGGGTGATGGCGGGCACGGTCTCGTAGCTAACGCGCGCCGGCGCGATCTGCACCACGCGCTCACGCGTCCCGTAGATCGGCGCTTCATACTGCACCTGCTGGCCGGCTGGGCTGACGAGCACATCCTCGTAGACGGTGTCGTAGACGGCCGGCCGGTTAACCTGCTCGTAGCATTCGACCGAGCGTCCGCCGGCAGCCGTTTCGGACGCCATGCCGAGAACGCTGATGCCGGTAAGGGCCAAGGAAGCAACTTTCTTGATCATCGCACTCCCCCTGTTTGAACTGCGTGAAGCGAGTTCAACGTTGAATTGTAGGGTAAGCCGTGGCCGGAAAAAGCGGTTTCACCACTTTTCGTTAAGCGATGCGGTTAAGAAACTGCTAAACAACGGCCAAGCATGAGCGCCCCTTCCCACGGCAGGAGAGGGGCTGCCGGCACGGCGACAGGCGAAACTGGTTTGGAAACCTTGATTCGACTTAACCGGATGGCTAGGAGAGGCGGCCTTGCGCTAGGGTGAGCCGGCATCCTATTTACACAATAACGATCCAGAACCGATTCTGCCCGATTGCAAATCTCCGGCGCCGGAATCCCATCCTCAAAAAGGGATAGTCCATGAAGAACCCCGTCGAAACCTACATGAACCTCGTTCCGATGGTGGTCGAACAGACCAATCGCGGCGAGCGGGCCTACGACATTTTCTCGCGGCTCCTCAAGGAGCGCATCATTTTCATCACCGGCCCGGTCGAGGATGGCATGGCGACGCTGGTCTGCGCGCAGCTGCTGTTCCTCGAGGCGGAGAATCCGAAGAAGGAAATCAACCTCTATATCAACTCGCCCGGCGGCGTCGTCACCTCCGGCATGGCGATCTATGACACCATGCAGTTCATCAAGCCTGCCGTGTCGACGCTCTGCATCGGTCAGGCCGCCTCGATGGGCTCGCTGCTCTTGACGGCGGGCCACAAGGACATGCGCTTTGCCACGCCGAACGCCCGCATCATGGTCCACCAGCCTTCCGGCGGCTTCCAGGGCCAGGCTTCCGACATCGAGCGCCATGCCCAGGACATCATCAAGCTGAAGCGTCGCCTCAACGAGGTTTACGTCAAGCACACCGGCAAGAGCTACGATGAGATTGAAAAAACGCTCGACCGTGACCATTTCATGACTGCCGACGAGGCCAGGGATTTCGGCCTCATCGACAAGGTCATTTCGTCACGTGAGCCGGTCGAAGGTATTGCCTTATAGGCCCGCGGTGGCCCTGCGGTGGCAATGAGTGGCGGGATCACGCGCTTTTGGCGCAGCTTGCGGCATTTCGGCCACAATTGGCTGTTCCCTCGACGGGTGCAATTGCCTACGTTAAGGCTATGTTGATTTTCGACGGCTTAGCTTTGCGTGGGGTTGTTCGAATCATTGCCCCGTTTTCCGATTTGTGTTTCGTACGGAATGCGTTGCGGGAGCCGGGGCACTGGCGGCAGCGGATTCCCGCGATAGATTGAATATGCGCCCTTTCAACCAGACCATCGGCGGGCGGCCATGAAAGGACAGGAAAATGAGCAAGGTCGGCAACAACAGCGGTGATTCCAAGAACACGCTTTATTGCTCGTTTTGCGGCAAAAGCCAGCACGAAGTGCGCAAGCTGATCGCCGGGCCGACGGTGTTCATCTGCGACGAATGCGTCGAACTGTGCATGGACATCATCCGCGAGGAGAACAAGACCTCGATGGTGAAGTCGCGAGAGGGCGTGCCGACCCCACAGGAAATCCTCAAGGTTCTCGACGACTACGTCATCGGCCAGCCTTACGCCAAGCGCGTGCTGTCGGTGGCCGTCCACAACCACTACAAGCGCCTCGCCCATGCCGGCAAGAACAACGACGTCGAACTCGCGAAGTCTAACATCCTGCTGATCGGCCCGACCGGCTGCGGCAAGACGTTGCTGGCGCAGACGCTGGCCCGCATCATCGACGTCCCCTTCACCATGGCCGACGCGACGACGCTGACCGAGGCCGGCTATGTCGGCGAGGACGTCGAGAACATCATCCTGAAGCTGTTGCAGTCGGCCGACTACAATGTCGAGCGCGCCCAGCGCGGCATCGTCTATATCGACGAGATCGACAAGATCTCGCGCAAGTCGGACAATCCCTCGATCACCCGCGACGTCTCGGGCGAGGGCGTGCAGCAGGCACTTTTGAAGATCATGGAAGGCACTGTCGCCTCCGTGCCGCCGCAGGGCGGCAGGAAGCATCCGCAGCAGGAATTCCTGCAGGTCGACACCGCCAACATCCTGTTCATCTGCGGTGGCGCTTTCGCCGGCCTGGACAAGATCATCTCGGATCGCGGCAGGAAGACCTCGATCGGTTTCGGCGCCATCGTCGCTTCGCCCGAGGATCGCCGCACCGGCGATGTTTTCCGCCTGGTCGAGCCTGAGGATCTCTTGAAGTTCGGCCTCATTCCAGAGTTCGTCGGCCGTTTGCCTGTCCTGGCGACGCTGGAGGATCTCGACGAGCCGGCGCTGATCCAGATCCTGACCGAGCCGAAGAACGCGCTGGTCAAGCAGTATCAGCGGCTGTTCGAGATGGAGAATGTCGACCTGACCTTCCACGAGAACGCGCTGTCGGCGATCGCCAAGCGCGCCATCGAGCGCAAGACCGGCGCGCGCGGCCTTCGTTCGATCATGGAAGCGATCCTGCTCGACACCATGTTCGAGCTGCCGGCGCTGGAAGGCGTGCGCGAAGTCGTTATTTCGGAAGAGGTGGTGTCAGGCAACGCCAGGCCGCTCTACATCTATTCCGAGCAGAAGGAAAAGAAGGGCAACGTCAGCGCCTGACGTGAGCCGGCAATGGATTTTTCTGAAACGGCGCCGCAGGGCGCCGTTTTGCTGTCGCACACCGCGTACGGCGCCGCCTAATGGCTGCGGATTGGAGGGACGGACCGTGTTGACCCTTGATCTTTACCCCCTGTGCCTCCAACTAATGGCAGAAGGCCGTGGTGCCGAATTCTGTGCTGTAAAACTCCCGTCACAAACGGTGGTAGGCGGAACGATCCCCGGTCGTTAATATGAGATTCGCGGTTGGCCGATTGGCGGCCGCGACATGAAAGGTTGGACAATGGCCAAATTATCCAAGGCTCCCAGCGACGGGGTCTTCGCAGTCCTCCCACTGCGCGACATCGTGGTGTTCCCGCACATGATCGTTCCGCTCTTCGTCGGGCGTGAAAAGTCGATCAAGGCGCTGGAAGAAGTGATGGGTCAGGAAAAGCAGATCCTGCTTGCGACCCAGATGAATGCCGCCGACGACGATCCGGAGCCCGATGCCATCTTTGACATCGGCACGCTCGCCAATGTGCTGCAATTGCTGAAACTGCCGGACGGCACCGTGAAGGTGCTGGTCGAAGGCGCCTCGCGCGCGAAAATCGTCGCGTTCACCGACCGTCCCGACTTCCATGAAGCCCGTGCTGCGGCGCTGGTCGAACCGGAGGAGGAAGAGGTCGAGGTCGAGGCGCTGGCCCGTTCCGTCGTCACCGACTTCGAGAACTACGTCAAGCTGAACAAGAAGATCTCGCCCGAAGTGGTGGGTGCCGCCAGCCAGATCGACGACTATTCCAAGCTCGCCGACACGGTCGCTTCGCATCTTGCCATCAAGATCCCCGAGAAGCAGGAGATGCTCGCCACGCTGTCCGTCAAGGAACGGCTGGAGAAGGCGATGGGCTTCATGGAAGCCGAAATCTCGGTGCTCCAGGTTGAGAAGCGTATCCGCTCGCGCGTCAAGCGCCAGATGGAGAAGACGCAGCGCGAATACTACCTCAACGAGCAGATGAAGGCGATCCAGAAGGAGCTCGGCGAGGGCGAGGACGGCCGCGACGAGGCCGCCGAGATCGAGGCGCGCATCAAGAAGACCAAGCTCTCCAAGGAGGCCCGCGAAAAGGCGGAAGCCGAACTGAAGAAGCTGCGGACGATGTCGCCGATGTCGGCTGAATCGACCGTCGTGCGCAACTATCTCGACTGGCTGCTGTCGATCCCGTGGGGCAGGAACTCCAAGGTCAAGCAGGATCTGGCCTTTGCCCAGAACGTGCTCGATACCGATCATTTCGGCCTCGACAAGGTCAAGGACCGCATCGTCGAATACCTCGCCGTGCAGAGCCGCCAGAAGAAGCTGAAGGGGCCGATCCTGTGCCTCGTCGGACCTCCCGGCGTCGGCAAGACCTCGCTCGGCAAGTCGATCGCCAAGGCGACCGGCCGTGAGTTCATCCGCATGGCGCTGGGCGGCGTGCGCGACGAGGCCGAGATCCGTGGTCACCGCCGCACCTATATCGGCTCGATGCCCGGCAAGGTCATCCAGTCGATGAAGAAGGCGAAGAAATCCAACCCGCTCTTCCTGCTCGACGAGATCGACAAGATGGGCCAGGATTTCCGCGGCGATCCGTCATCGGCTTTGCTCGAGGTGCTCGATCCCGAGCAGAACTCGACGTTCATGGACCATTACCTCGAGGTCGAATACGACCTGTCGAGCGTGATGTTCGTGACGACGGCGAACACGCTGAACATCCCTGCGCCCTTGATGGACCGCATGGAGATCATCCGTATCGCCGGTTACACCGAGGACGAGAAGATCGAAATCGCCAAGCGTCACCTGATGCCCAAGGTGATCCGCGACCACGCGTTGCAGCCGAAGGAGTTCTCCGTCGGCGAGGACGCGATCCGCGGCATCATCCAGACCTACACCCGTGAAGCGGGCGTCAGGAGCCTGGAGCGCGAGCTGATGAAGCTCGGGCGCAAGGCGGTGACCGAGATCCTGAAGACGAAGAAGAAGACGATCAACATCACGGCGGACAATCTTGCCGATTATCTTGGTGTTCCGCGCTTCCGCTTCGGCCAGGTCGAGAGCGACGATCAGGTCGGCGTGGTCACCGGGCTCGCCTGGACGGAAGTCGGTGGCGAGCTGTTGACGGTGGAAGGTGTCATGATGCCCGGCAAGGGCCGCATGACCGTGACCGGCAATCTGCGCGACGTTATGAAGGAATCGATTTCGGCGGCGGCGTCCTATGTCCGCTCGCGGGCCATCGATTTCGGCGTCGAGCCGCCGCTGTTCGACAAGCGCGATATCCACGTCCACGTGCCGGAAGGCGCAACGCCCAAGGACGGACCGTCGGCTGGCGTGGCGATGGCGACGGCGATCGTCTCGGTGCTGACCGGAATCCCGGTCAAGGCCGATGTGGCGATGACCGGCGAGATCACGCTGCGCGGCAGGGTGCTGCCGATCGGCGGCCTCAAGGAGAAGCTGCTTGCCGCACTTCGCGGCGGCATCAAGAAGGTACTGATCCCGGAAGAGAACGCCAAGGATCTGGCGGAGATTCCGGAGAACGTGAAGAGCGGCATGGAGATCATTCCGGTCTCACGGGTTGGCGAAGTGTTGCGCCATGCGCTGGTGCGCATGCCGGAACCGATCCAGTGGGTTGAACCCGTCAATGCGCCGGCCGTGGTCGATGTCGGGGACGAAGCTGGTAAATCGCTGGCGCATTAGCTCTTGCTAAAGTTGCAATGCACAAAGAGAGAGCCGGGCCTTGAGCCCGGCTTTTTCATGTGAAGAACCCCGGATTTCCGGGCTTTTTTCAACTTTCGTGGCGCTTTTCGACTTGGTTGCCGGAGCGCTTCTTTCTAAAGTCCGTTTCCTGCCGGATGAGTCGAGTGTTCCGGTTTTCTCATGGAAGGGAATTTTTATGAACAAGAACGAACTGGTGTCCGCTGTCGCCGATGCCGCGAGTATTTCGAAGGGTGACGCGCAGTCGGCGGTTGATGCGGTGTTTTCCGTCATCACCGGCGAACTGAAAAAGGGCGGCGATGTCCGGCTTGTCGGCTTCGGAAATTTCACCGTGTCACAACGCGCCGCGTCGACCGGCCGCAATCCGCAGACCGGTGCGGAAGTGAAGATCCCGGCGCGCACCGTGCCGAAGTTCTCGGCCGGCAAGGGCCTCAAGGACGCGGTCAACTAAGCGCCTCCTTAAGTCTTTCAGAGAAAAGAAAAGCCGGTATATCCGGTTTTTCTTTTCTGTGCCCGCAGCGTCGTTGGAAAGGCGGCACTATGCCGTCGGCGCGTCAGTGCGCATCAAGCCTTCCTTCTTGAGATCGGCCCACAGCGCCGATGGCGGTTTCGCGTCGAGCAGCGAGCGATTGCTTTCGACTTCGCCCGGCCGCTGGCCGCCGGGGATTACCGAGACGACGGAAGGATGCAGCAGCGGGAACTGCAGCGCCGCCTCGATCAGGCGCACGCCGTGGCGCTTGCAGACGGCCTCGATGCGGGTGACGCGGTCGATGATGTCCTGCGGCGCCTCCGAATAGTTGTAGTAGGCGCCGGGCTTCGGCCCGGTTGCCAGGATGCCGGAATTGTACGGCCCGCCGAGAACGATGCCGATGCCGCGTTGCTGGCATAGCGGCAGGAAAGACTGCAGCGCTTCCTGCTCCAGCAGCGTGTAACGCCCGGCAAGCAGGAACAGATCGAAATCGCCGCGCTCGGCCAGCGTCTGGGCAACCGGCCACTCGTTGATGCCGCCGCCGAACGCCTTGATCACGCCCTGGTCGCGCAATGCCAGCAATCCGTAATAGCCGGAGCTCATGAATTCCTGGATGCGCTGGTCCGAGGCTTCCTTGCTGCCATGGGTGAAGATGTCGACATCGTGCACGAAGAGGATGTCGATGCGGTCGACGCCGAGCCGTTCCAGCGAGGCTTCGAAGGAGCGCATGACGCCGTCATAGCTGTAATCGTAGACCTCGCGGCGCGATGGGGTGTCGAAGAATTTGCCGATGCCGGTGCGCTGTTCCGGCGGGCAGGCGCGCATGATGCGCCCGACTTTGCTGGACAGCACGTAGTCGTCACGCTTCTTCGAACGCAGGAACGGATTGAGCCGCGTTTCGGCAAGGCCCAGCCCATAGAGCGGCGCGGTGTCGTAGTAGCGGCAGCCGACCCGCCATGCCGCCTCCAGCGTAGCATTGGCATTCTCATCGGATACGGCGCGATAAAGATTGCCGAGCGGCGCAGTGCCGAAGCCGAGCTCGGTGAAGGTGATGCCGCCATTGCCGATGCGGTCGAAATGCCGTGTCTTCATATGCTGCCGTTTCCTCATTTGCGATTTGCCGTGACACTATCACGGCTGTGGCGCATCAAAAGCACTGCGTGTCGTTGGACACCGATTTTCGCGGTGATAGCATGAGTGAAAACAAGCTGTTCGGGGCAGATGTGACTGAGATATTCAAATGGTTCTCCGGCACCGGCAAGCTGGTGCAAATGTCATGACGGCTGCCGGCGAAAACCTGTTTGGGATTGCGCTGAACGAGCTTGGCACTGTGCTGGAGCGCATCGACGAAAGCCGCATCGACGCCGCTTGCGCCATCCTGGCTGGAGCGAAAAAGATCGTCACCTATGGCTGCGGCCGCGAGGCGCTGCAGGTCAAGGGTTTTGCCATGCGGCTCTACCATCTCGGTCTGCCGGTGTCGGTCGTCGGCGACATGACCACGCCGCCGCTGGGCGAGGCCGATGTCTTCCTCGCAAGTTCCGGCCCGGGTGAGACGTCGACCGTGCTGACCTTGTTGCAGGTCGCGCGCGAGGCCGGTGCCACAGTCCTGCTGCTCACCGCGCAAGCCGACAGCACTGCCGCGAAGCTGGCCGACTTCACACTGCTTATCCCGGCTCAGACCATGGCCGACGACCAGGACCCTGAAAAGACATCCGTCCTGCCGATGGGCTCGGTTTTCGAAGGCGCGCTGTTCGTCCTCTTCGAAGTGATGGTGCTGAAGCTCAGGGATCTGACCGGCGTCTCGCCGGGAGCGATGCGCGCCCGCCACACCAATATGGAGTAGGTGTCATGCGCTACGAATTGATGCTGCCGCACCAGATCCGCAAGGCGATCGCCGAGAACCGGCCGGTCGTGTTGCCGCTCGGTGTGCTCGAATATCACGGCGAGCACATGGCCGTCGGAATGGACACGCTGGCGGTGGTCAAGAGCCTGGAACTGTTCGAAAAAGAAGCAGAGATCGTCATTCTGCCGCCCTTCTATTACGGCGCGGCGAGCTATGCGGTTGCAGCACCGGAAGGCAGTGGTTCGGTGCAGGTCGGCGGCAATGTGCTGGCGCCATTTGCGGAAGAACTGTTCTACAGCCTGCTGCGCATCGGCTTCCGCAACATCCACGCCATCATTCACCACCAGACCGAAAATTTTGCCGCCGGCATGCCGACCGATCTCGCCTTCAAGGCCGCCGGCCGGCAGGCGATCTTCCGCTTCCTGGAGAAAGAACGTGGCGAAGGCTGGTGGGGCTCTCCGGCGATGGCCGACTATTATGCCGAGCACGACGAGGGCAGCAATTTCTTCAACTGGGTGCAAGTGCATCCGCTGATGCCGGCTTCAATGCACAGCCGGTACCCGTTCGACCATGCCGGCACCGGCGAGACGTCATTGATGCTGGCGCTGTGCCCGGAAGCGGTGGATGCCGGCCGCTTCGCCGACAACACCGGCTGGTACACGGCAAGTGCGCCCGAAGCCTCGGCGGAATTGGGGCAAAAAGGGGTGGCCATGATCCTCGAGCATTTGCGGGCAACACTTTCGGGTTAGCGCGCTTTTCCCTTCTCCCGCAACAAGGGGAGAAGGGAGAGCCGGCGCAGTTATTTCACCGCGCCCGCTGTCATGCCCATGATTAGGTAACGCTCGAGCGCGATGCCGATGACGGCGAGCGGTGTGATGGCGGCGGTGGCAAGCGCTGCCATCGACCACCAGTTGATGCCTTGTGAGCCGGTCTGGCTGGCCACCATGACAGGAATGGTCTTTGCGTCGGTCGAGGTCAAAAGCGCGGCGAAGAAATACTCGTTCCAGCACAGCACCATCGCCAGGATGAAGGCGGCGACCATGCCCGGCAGCGCGATCGGCATGACGATGCGCAAGAAGGCGCCCCAGATCGACAGGCCGTCGACGAGTGCTGCCTCCTCCAACTCCACCGGGATGGAGTTGAACTGGTCGCGCATGATCCAGATGACGATCGGCAGCACCATCAGCGTGTAGAGCAGGATCAGCCCGACGCGTGTGTCGAGCAGGCCGACTTCGCGGTAAAGCACGAGGAAGGGCAGGGCCAAAACCACCGGCGGCAGGATCAGCTGCGACAGGAAGAAGAAGGAAATATCCTCGTTCCTGAACCAGGCGAACTTGTAACGATAGCGGGTCAGCCCATAGGCGGCGAGGCTGCCGATGACGATGGCGAGGGTCGAGGCGCCGACCGAGGTAATAACCGAATTCATGAAGCGCTTGATAAACTCGTCGCGAACCGTCGACGTCCGAAAGATCGAGTCCGGAGACAGGCCGAGCGACCGCCAGCCTTTCCAGTCGGGCTGGAAGTCGACGAACGGGATCAGATGGCCCTGGGTGACGTCGACCGCAGTCTTGAACGAAGTGGTAATCGTCCAATAGATCGGGAACAGACAGATGAAAGCCCAAAAGATGAGGGCGCCGTAGATGAAGACGCGGTTGGCGAAGAACGCCGCCGGCGAGCGGATTTCGGAGGCGGCAAAGTCGGTGGTTTGAACGCTCATCTCGCCGGCCCGATCAGTTGACGTTGCGCACGAAGCGGCTGGCGAATTTCAGCAGCCAGGTCACGAACACGATGATGATGATCAAATAGGCCATCGCCAGCATCGTGCCGTAGCCGACGTTCGAGCGGTCGCGATATTCGCGGTAGATGAAACTGGACACCGAATCGGTCGCGCCGCCCGGGCCGCCGGAGGTGACGGTGATGATGATGTCGGCGAGCTTCAGCTTGAAGATGATGCGCAGGATGACCGCTGTCACCGACACCGGCAGCATCAACGGGAAGGTGACCTGCCAGAAGGTCTGCCAGGCAGTCGCGCCATCGACACGCGCTGCCTCGAGCACCTCGCGCGACATCGCCTGCAGGCCGGCGAGCAGCATGATCATCATGAATGGGATGAACGTCCACGCGTCGAGCACCATGATCGAGATGCGGGCGGTGATCGGGTTTGAGAAGAAGGCCGGGTTTTCCCAGCCGAGATGGCGCGCCAGCGTCGCGGCGGGCCCGAAGCGGTATTCCATCAGCGACTTGCCGATCATCCACGACACCGCCACCGGCGACAGCATCAGCGGCATGAGAAACACGACGCGGAAGAATTTTCGCGCCCGGATCTGCGCGTTGAGCAGCAGCGCCAGGCCGAAGGCGATGACATATTCGACGAACACCGCCAGCACGTAGAGCACCATGTTGAACAGCGCGTTGCGATAATAGGCGTCGTTCAGCATCTGCCAGAAATTGTCGAGCCCGTTGAACTGCCGTCCGCTGAAGGAACTGAGGTTCCAGTCGGTCAGCGCGATGTAGAAGCCGAACAGCGTCGGGAAGATCACCATGGCTATGGTGAACAGCAGCGCCGGCAGCAGGAACAGCGCGCGCTGGCCGTCCTCGCCGCGCGTCAGCACCTGGCCGATGCCGAGTGCGACACCCCACAGCACATAGGCGTAGACCACCGGCCGCCAGGTTTCGAAGCCGATAGCATCGACATCGCTCTTGTAAAGGATTTGCAGTGCGATCACCGCCAGAAGGCCGAGCGTCGCAGCAGCCATCAGAGCCCAGCCAAGCCGTTTGCGGCTCCGCGGTATCAGGTCGGATGGCACGGCGCCTGCCGGCCATTCACTTGTCGACAAAGTCTGGTCAGCCAGGGTCCGGTCAGCCACGCGTTCTTGCCCGTTCACAGGAGGCTCGATGACCGGCCGAGCCGGTCGAGGCCAAGTCGGTCAAGGTGAGGTCCGGCGGCTGTGCGCCGCCGAACCAGTTTCACTATCTCAGCCTACATGCCGAGCGAGGCCTTGTAGAGCTTGACCTGTTTGTCGCGGCCGATCTGGTCGGTCAGCTTCTCCCAGGCGGCTGCGATGGCGTCGGCGCCTTCCTGCGCCTTCATCTTGCCGGCAAAGGTGTTGGCCAAAATGTCCTCGGCGGCGCTGTAGTACTGGAAGATGCCGGGGATGCGCGGCTCGATCGCCGCGTTCGGATGGTTGTAGCTGTCGGCTTCCGACTTCAGATACGAGGTGATGAACGCCTCGTCGTAGCCCGCCGCCACCCATTCCGGAATGTTGAAATGCGAGTTGCGATAGGGCTGGAAACCCGACGGATAGGCCGCGCACCAGAGCGACAGGTCCTTGCCGCCGAGATGGGCAGCGGCAGACCATGCCGCCTTCTTCTTCTTTTCGTCGCTGTCGACGCGGGCCATGACATAAACGCCCCAGCCGAGATAGGCGCAGTTCGGTGCATGGTTCGGGCCGCTGGCGAGCTTGTCCCACTGGCCGGTCTTGGAGTTGTAGACATCGTCCGAGCCCGGCAGGATCGAGAAGCCGGTGATGTCGCCGACGACCGAGGAATCGTTGGTCTTGACGTTCGAACCGACGTCGCCCCACCAGGTAACCATCGAACCGGTGCCTGCCAAGAATTGCTGGAAGGCGGTGGTGTTCGGGTCGGCGTTGATCTGGTCGGCAGGTTCGGAGGGCAGGGCATCGATGACGTCCTGGATCGCCCGCACCCATGCCGGATTGTTGACGCGCGGCTTCATCGTGTCGGCATCGAACAGCCAGGCCTTGTCGTCGGGATGCTTGGCGTAGGCGCTGGCGCGGCTGCCGAGGAAATAAAAGCCGAAACCGCCCCAGGGCTTGGGCGCATCGAGATAGCCAAAGACATCCTGGCCCTTCACCTGCTTGCCCTTGAGGAATTTCGTCACCGCCTGCACCTGCTGCCAGGTCTTCGGCACGCCCCATTCGCCTTCTCCGCCGCCGTCCTTCCAGGCCTTGGCGAGGTCGGCATCGGCAAACACGTCGGTGCGGTAGTTGAAGTTATGCGCGTCGCCGTCAACGGTCACGCGATATTGCTTGCCGTCCCATGTGCCCACCGGCGGCTGCAGATAGGCCACGACATCCTTCATGTCGATCTGGTCCTTGACCCAGTCCGGCATCTCGGAGGTGAGACCCTTGCCGCAGACGTCGCCTTCGAACGGTGCCCCCATTTCGATGATGTCGAAATCGACGGTGCCGGTCGCGATCGACTGCTGCAGGCGGGCGTTGTAGTCAGCCTGCGCCAGGTCGATCCAGTTGATCTTGGCGCCGGTATAGGTCTCCCACGGCTTCAGGAAGCCGCGAAACAGCACATTGTGCAGGTTCTGGTTGTTGAGGCCCATGAAGGTGAGTTCGACACCGGCGAATTCGCCTTCCTTGACATTGGCCTTGGTGGCGCCAAGGCAAAGCTCGCCGACCTGCTGGAAGTCGGCATCGGTCGGCTGACCCTTGCCGACACCCGGGATCTGCAGGATCTGCGCACGCAGGTCGTCGGCGGCCGCAGCCGTGCGCGTCAGCGCACCAAGTCCGGCGCTTGAGGCCGCCGCGAGGGCGGCCATGCTGGCCGCTCCCTTCAGCACGTCGCGGCGGGTGGCCCCGGCGCGGACAAGTTGGTTATAAAGGCTGACTTTCATTTCGTTCCTCCCAGAAGGTCAATTGTGAATTGGTTCAGATGGTGGAGCGCCGATTATGTTCCCCAACGACAGCGACTCCCGTAAATAGCGGCCCGAATTCTCCCTCCCGCGACGCTTGGCATTCAGTGCCGGACAAGCGTACCGGTGCGCCCGGAACAGGGTCATAAGCCGGACACTGTCACTATTCGCACAACGAAGTGCGGTGTCAACGTGAATGGGTTTTTTATCTATAAGAGACTGACTTGCCCTCGCCGTTTGCGTTGTTTAGCTTCACGGCAACTGAAGGGGGAATGATGGCTCAAGTCGCGATCCGCAATGTGGCCAAGGCGTTCGGAACCGTCAAGGTTCTGCACGATGTCAGCGTCGACATCGCCGACGGGCAGTTCGTAGTGCTGGTCGGGCCTTCCGGCTGCGGCAAGTCCACGCTGCTGAGGATGGTGGCCGGGCTGGAAACGGTCTCCGGCGGCACCATCGCCATCGGCGAGCGCGTCGTCAACCATCTGCCGCCGGCCAAGCGCGACATCGCCATGGTGTTCCAGAACTACGCGCTCTATCCGCACAAGACGGTCGAGCAGAACATGGCCTTTGCTCTCAAGCTGCGCAAAACCGACCCGGCGGTGGTCACTGAGCGGGTCAAGCGCGCCGCCGACATCCTCGACCTCAATCCCTACCTCAAGCGCTATCCGCGCCAGCTCTCTGGCGGCCAGCGCCAGCGCGTCGCCATGGGCCGCGCCATCGTGCGCAACCCGCAGGTGTTCCTCTTCGACGAGCCGCTCTCCAATCTCGACGCCAAGCTGCGTGTCCAGATGCGCACCGAGATCAAGGAACTGCACCAGCGGCTGAAGACCACCACCATCTACGTCACCCACGACCAGATCGAGGCCATGACCATGGCCGACAAGATCGTGGTGATGCGCGACGGTCGCATCGAACAGGTCGGCGCGCCGCTGGAATTATTCGACCGGCCGGCCAACCTGTTTGTCGCCGGCTTCATCGGCTCGCCCTCGATGAACCTGCTCAAGGGCGTCGTGCGCAAGGGCGACAAGCCCGTCGTCGAGATCGCCGGGACGCCGTTCCCGATTGCGGCGACCAGTGCCGTCGAGGATGGCCGTAATGTCGTCTACGGCGTGCGGCCCGAGCATCTCGAAATCCATCCCGATGGTGTTCCGGCGAAGATTTCGGTGGTCGAGCCGACCGGTTCCGAGACTTTGGTGTTCCTGCGCTTCGGCGAGGGCGAGATGGTGGCGCTGTTCCGTGAGCGCCACGACTTCAAGCCGGGCGACATACTGCACCTGAAACCGCGGCTCGACCAGGTGCATCTCTTCGACGCAGAGACCGGCAAGCGTCTCTGATTTCGCCCCAGCAAACTTCGCGAGGAATACCATGCTCAAAGGAATCGATCCGCTGCTCAATGCCGATGTGCTGCAGGCGCTGCGGGCGATGGGCCACGGTGACGATCTGATTATCGCCGACACCAATTTCCCGTCCGATTCGGTGGCGCGCCAGACCGTGCTTGGCCGGCTGCTGCGCATCGATGCGTCGGCGGCCGACGTGGTCAAGGCGGTACTGTCGCTCTATCCGCTGGACACCTTCGTCGACGACGCGGCCGCGCGCATGGAGATCGTCGGCAAGCCGGACGACATTCCCGCCGTGCAGCAGGAAGTGCAAAAAGAGATCGATTCCGCCGAGGGCAAGGCCTGGCCGATGATCTCGGTCGAGCGCTACGCCTTCTACGAACGCGCCAAGAAGGCCTATTGCGTCATCCAGACCGGCGAGCGCCGCTTCTATGGCTGTTTTGCGTTCCGCAAGGGCGTCGTGCCACCGGATGCGGAGTAGCGGCATGCCGGCGAAACCGATCGTCATGAAGCCGGTTGTCATATTGGGCGTCTTCGTCGCCGATACGGCCTACCGCGCCGCCCGCCAGCCGCGCATGGGCGAGACGATCCTGGGCACGTCCTTCACGCTCGGCCCCGGCGGCAAGGGCTCGAACCAGGCGGTGGCAGCCGGCCGGCTCGGCGCCGATATCACCTTCCTTACCCGCCTCGGCGTCGATCCCTTTGCCGATATGGCGAGACAGACCTGGTCGCACGCCGGCGTGAAGAGCGCCGTCATCGACACGCCGGAAAGCTACACCGGTGCCGCCTATATCTTCATCGAGGAGACGAGCGGCAACAACGCGATCATCGTCAGCCCTGGTGCGGCGATGCTGATCTCGCCCGCCGATATCGAGGCAAATGCCGGCCTGATCCGCGCGGCCGGCGTTTTCGTCACCCAGCTCGAACAGCCGATCGAGGCGGCGCTGGGGGCGCTGGAGATCGCGCGCGGGGCAGGGGTGACCACCATCCTCAACCCGGCGCCGGCGGCCAGGCTTCCGGACCGTATCTACACGCTTTGCGACTATGTCACGCCGAACGAGACTGAGGCCGAGGAACTGACCGGCATCAAGGTATCCTCCATCGACGATGCCCGCCGTGCCGCCGACAGCCTGCTCGAGAAGGGCGTGGGCGCTGTAATCGTGACGCTCGGCGAAAAGGGCGCGCTGCTGCACACGGCCGACCGTTCCGAGCATGTCGCAGCGGTCGCCGCCGGCCCGGTCATCGAGACCACGGGTGCGGGCGACGCCTTCAATGGCGGCCTGGCTGCGGCGCTGTCGAGGGGGATGGAACCCCTGCAGGCGGTGCGCTTCGCTTGCGCCGTCGCAGGCATTTCGGTGACGCGCCCGGGCACCGCGCCGTCCATGCCGACGCTGCAGGAGGTCGAGGCGCTGCTCGCCGAGGGGTGAAGCCCGGCACTGCGGGATGAGACTGTAAGCGGGAGCGAATGGGTTAGACCCGACTCTTGTCCGAGAAGCTATTGTCTTCTGGCTTGACCACAAACAGGCGGGCAGGTCGATGGATGAGGATCAATGCCAGAATTCGAAAGGAATGGACCTAGACCGGGTCACGAAAGAAGATGATTTTTGACAAATCAACGTCGACATTTCTCCGACATCAAGGGGACGTGACCCCAAAGGAGAAATGGCGCGAGTGACGGGGCTCGAACCCGCGACCTCCGGCGTGACAGGCCGGCACTCTAACCAACTGAGCTACACCCGCGCATGGACGAGCACGTGTCAGCCGTGTTCGTCGTTGGGGCGGTGGATAAGGGGTAAGCCACCGGGTGTCAAGCGGACCCGGACAGCATAACAGCAAACAGGAGAAGGTTTTTTGACAAGCCGAACTTTGTTGCCGAAACCGGCTCCCGGCCAAGCCACTCGCCGCTCATTTGGCCTTGCGAAGCCGGTCCTAACTGCTTAAAGGTCCGGCCCGGGGCGGGCGATTAGCTCAGTTGGTAGAGCGCTTCGTTTACACCGAAGATGTCGGCGGTTCGAGCCCGTCATCGCCCACCATTTTCCTCGATGTGTTCAGTTTGGGCTACACCGCTCAAGCTGATTGCCCAGGTGAGACGCATCCGACCACTGTGCTACTCGGACTTTGGTCTGATTCGAACTGTCTTTCCGTAGGGACTTAAGTCTGATCTGCTTGCCTCTCATGAGGGAAACGATTGCCGAAAGCTACAACTTGCAGTATTTCACTTGCGCATGGGCATGGGCGGGAGCGAAAATATTCCTGGATGGCTTACGAGTCATCTTCCGAATGATGCCGTGATCGCGGGAGATCTCGCAGACAAGATATCGAAGGAGGCTGAAAAAAACCGGCTTCCAGGCGAACGGGTTGTGAAGACAACGCGTAGCGAAGAAGACATCTTTAAGAAAGAAAAAGTTGAACCTTATCGCAGCACCACGGTTGCAGGAATTTTCGCCAATGGCTCATTCCTCGCGCTATTGGTATTAGCTATCTATCTGCTTTATGTGTTCTCGATTGTGGCGGGGGAACCGCGTACGGATGTTCCTATTCCGCTCACAACTGGACTAGTAGACGCTCCGCCAAGACTCTGATTAGCCGCACCGCGTTGATGCGGCGGCCCTTCCATGTCCATTGCCGCGACGAAGGTTTGGTTCCGTGCGGCAAAGGTGTTCACGCGGGGTAGCTCGTTGCTGCAGCACCGCAGCATTGTACTTCTATAAACCTCCCGGTCACCGTGTTCCGTGCAACTCATGGAATTGCCTGCCGCGCTCAGCCTGCAGCTTCCGCCGCATGAGCAAGCCGTTTTGCAACAAAGATGCGATGCTTCGGCGGATCAGCGTCCTGCAGCACATCAAACCCGATCGCCTCGTAGAACCTTAGCGCATCATCATTCTCCGGCATGACCTCGAGGTGGATGCCGGTTGAGCCGCTCGCGGCAAGGCGCTGCCCGAGAAATTCCATGGCGCGCCTGCCGATGCCTCTTCCGCGCGCTTGCGGTAACAGGTCGATGTGGCCGTGCGACGGATAGGCGGTCAGCGCAGACGGAACAGCGAAATCGGGATGATGGACCCGATGCCGCGCCCAGTCGCTGCCGCGCCAGCGCGAGCTGTCGGGTCCGGGGTCTGCCACGCGCCGCTGAAGGTCGGGATACCAGTCTGATGCCACGCTGGCATTGAAAGCGCCCGTATCGGCCGCGCCAAGCAGGTAGCCGGCCGCACCTGCGGGACTATCGACAATGAAGGCCAGCTCGGGTTCGAGCACCTGGTAGGGAATAGTGTAGAGGAGGCCGAGCAGTTCCGGGTCGTCCTCGCGGCCGCTGGCGTCCTTGCCGGCATCGCCGGTCTTGAGACAGATCATCGCAAGCGCTGCATGATCGGCAGTGGTCGCCCGGCGCAGGAAGAAACCGCCGCCGAAATCGAGGGTCATGGCGGCAGCAGCCGGAAATCCTTGCCCTCGGGCAAAAGCTGCCCGCCGTCGACGATGATGGTCGTGCCCGTGATGTAGCTGGCATCGTCAGAGGCCAGGAACAGGAAGGCATTGGCCACATCGCGAGGGCTGCCGAGACGGCCGAGCGGGATGGCGTCTTCCATGTTCTTGATGAAGGCCGCACCGCGATGCTGCTCTATGCCTTCAGTGAGGATGTTGCCGGGCTCGACGCCGTTGACTGTAATGCCGTAGCCCGAGAATTCGAGCGCAGCCGAACGGATCAGCCCATTGATGCCGGCCTTGGTCGCTGAATAATGGCCGTGGCCGGGGCTGGTGACATGCGGGCCGGTGATCGAGGAGGTGAACAGCATGCGGCCAAAATGCTGTGCCTTCATTGGCACCAGTGCGGCGCGAGCAGCGATGAAGCTGCCGCGCAAGTTTACCGCCATGACCCGGTCCCAATCGTCGGGACTGGTGTTTTCCAGCAATTGCCAGGGATAGATTCCGGCATTCTGCACCATGATGTCGAGCCGGCCGTGACGGTCGAGCGCCAGTGCAACAGCAGCCTCGGCATCAGCCATCTGCGAGATGTCGGTGCGGATGAAGGCGGCGCCGAGCTCGTCCGCAGTCGCTTGCCCGGCCTCAGCCTCGGTATCGGCCAGGACAAGCGTCGCGCCCTCTTCGGCAAAGCGTTGTGCGATGCCCTTGCCGATCCCGCGCGCACTTCCAACGATCAGCGCGACCTTATCTTCCAGACGGCCGGTCATGCGAGCCTCTGGCGGATGGTTTGCTTGAACGCATCGAGCAGCACGGCGGCGAGCACCAGCAGGCCGTGGATCACCTGGGTGAAGTTGGCCGGCAGGCCCATCAAATTGATCGCCGTGTTGATGGCCGAGAGCAGCAGCACGCCGGCATAGACGCCGGGCAAGGTGCCGACGCCGCCCTTCAGGCTGACGCCGCCGATGACGACCGCGGCGAAGGCATTGAACAACAGGCCGACCCCGAGATTAGCTGTCGCGCCGGAGGTGCGGATCGCCAGCAGCCAGCCGGCAAGGCCGGCAATGGCGCCGGCGAGAACGAAGGCTATGACCAGGTTGCGGTTCACGCGGATGCCGGCGCGAAAGGTCGCCGTCTCGTTGCCGCCGATCATGATCAGGTGCCGGCCGAAGGGCGTCTTGGCCATGATCAGCGAGAACACCACGAAGCACGCAATGGCGATCCAGGCAGTCAGCGGCAGGCCACCCAGGCGCTGAATGGCGAACCAGCGGATTGCCGGCGTAAGGTCCTGCGCCGAGCGGCCGCCGGAGATAACCAGCACCAGGCCGCGCACCCAGATGTAAGATGCCAGGGTGATGATGAAAGCGCTCATCTTGACCCTGACCACCAGGTAGCCATTGAAGGCGCCGATGAGGCCGCCGACGGCAAGCGCGATGAGCAGCGAAACCGGAACCATCAGCCATTGCGGCTGCAACTGGATGCCAAGGCCGATGCCCGACGAGCAGAACAGGATGCCGACCGCCATGGCGCTGAGCGCCGCCACCGATTCGACCGACAGGTCCATATGGCCGGCGATGATGACCAGCGCCAAGCCGATCGACATGACGCCGAGCACGCTCGACGCCTCGATGATGTTGGCAAAAATGCCGAGCTGAAAATAGTTCGGGATGAGGATGGAAAAGACCACCAGCACGAAGACCAGCATGAACCAGACAAGATTGTCGAGGATGAACTCGAGGGTTTGGCGCGTGCGGGGGTTCATCTCAGGATCCGGTTGGCGCCGACCCCGAAAAACCACTCGGTCTTCGGACTATCAGGCGCGGTTGAAAATTGCTGCAGCATACCCGTGCGCGTCCGTTTGAACGCACCGGGGCTGCAGGGCTGGGCTCCGGGCCGGCAATGGCCCGGAGCTTCTGGCGAGTTTGCTATTCGACCGGCTTTATGGTTTCGGTCGGCGGCTTCATGTTGCCCCAGAAGGCAGGGTTATCGACATTTTCCTTGGTGATCGCAGCGCCGGGGATCTTGATGTTCGGCCCCCACGCTTCTTTGGTCAGGGTCGATTTCAGGCCAAGCACATCATATTCGCCGGGCTTGATCTCCTGCTTGTTGACCACCTTGTCCATGAACATGGCGACCGCCGCGGCCTGGGCATAGAGCGGCTGCTCGACTTCGACGTTGAGCCAGCCCTTGCGGATCAGGTCGAGGCCGACCGGAGCGCCGTTCGAGCTCATCAGCATGACGTCGCCCGGTTTCTTGCCGGCGGCCTCGAGCGAGGCGACGGCAGCGACCGAAAGATGCGCTGCATGGCTGAAGATCAGGTCGATGTCGGGGTTGGCGAGCAGCTGGTCGTTCACGATGGTCCCGGCTGCATCCGCCGCCCATTGCATGGCCGGCAGCGAGATGATCTTGACGTCCGGGAACGCCTTCATCTTCTCCTCGAAACCCTTCTGGATATCGAGCGTGTAGGGGTCGCCCGGATCGCCGAGCACCTGCAGGATCTTGCCCTTCACCGAGCCGTTTTTCGCGGTCAGGAGCTTTTGCGCCTGGTCGGCGGCGACGTAGCCGATCTCGACGGTTCCGGCCACCGAGGTGAAGTCGGACGGGGTCGAGGTGATCTGGCGGTCGAACTCGACGACCGGGATGCCGGCGGCGCGGGCGGCCTCGATCGACGGTTTCAGCGCATTGAAATCGACGGCGGCAAGAATGATCGCCGACGGCTTCAGCGCGATGACGTCGTTCATCTGCGATTGCTGAGCGTCGGTCTTGTTGTCGGCGTTCAGCGTCTTCATCTCGTAGCCGACCTGCTTCAGGAACAATTCCAGCGCGCTCACCGAGCCGGTCTGGAACTCATCGAGCAATGTCGGCACCATGTAGTAGACGGTGCCCTTGGACTGGGCGAATGCCGGCGTGAGCGTGGCAAAGGCCAGTGCCAGGATACCGAAGACGGAAAGAAGTATTTTCTTCATGTCGTTCGCTCCTCTTGCGCCGGACCCCTCGTTTGTCCCTCAGTTCGTCGGTCCGGCACCGGCGAGCGTCTCTCCGGTGATCATGTTGATCACCGCGTCGGGACTTGTTTTGTTGCGTGCGACGTCGCCCGCCACGACGCCTTGCCGGATCACCACGATCCGATCGGCGACCTGGAAGGCCTGTTGCATGATATGAGTGATTATGACGACGCCGATGCCCTGGCTCGCCACCTGGCGGATCATGTCGAGGCCGCGCCGCGTCTGCTCGACGCCAAGCGCTGCGAACGGCTCGTCGAGAAGCACCAGCTTGCCGCCGAAATGCACGAACCGGTTGAGCTCGATGGCCTGTCGCTGACCGCCCGAGAGGTGCTCGACATTGGTGCGAAGCGAGGGAATGCGGGTGCCCGCGCTTGCCAAGGCTTTTTGCACCACCTGCTCCATGGCGCGCTCGTCGAGCACTGGAATGCCGAGAACCTTCCTGGTGATCTCACGGCCCATGAAGAAATTGGCGACCACGTCGACATTGGTGCAAAGCGACAGGTCCTGGTAGACCGTCTCGATCCCCGCGGCCTTGGCCTCGGCGGGGGATTTGGCGAGGAATTCCTTGCCTTCGAACAGCATGCGGCCGGAGGACGGCTCCAGGCCGCCGGCAATGATCTTGACCAGCGTCGATTTGCCGGCGCCGTTGTCGCCCAGAAGCGCCACCACTTCGCCCTTGTCGATCGAAAAGCTGATGCCTTTCAGCGCTTCGATGGCGCCGTAATTCTTGGCTACGTTGTCGAGCACCAGCAGCGGTTCGCTCATGCTGCGATCCCCTTGTTATGCAAGAGATCCCGACCGCGTTCGCGCTCGGCGGTGAAGATCTGGCCGAAGCGCGGCGAAAGCACTCCTGAGACGGCAAGCGCGGCGGCGCCGCGCAACACCGCATGCTGGCCGCCGCGCGCGACGCGGACGCGGGGGGTCGCGCGGTCGCTTCGCGCCGAGACCGAATTGGGCAGGTGCGCGGCCGCGCCGGCAAGCCTTTCGAGCAGCTCGGTGGACGCCAGCCCGCCGAGGATGATGGTTTCGGGATCGAACAGGTTTTCGATGATGGTGACGGCGTTGCGGAAGATCGGCGCAATCTCGCTCACCCACTCGGCGTCGGCGATGTTGCGGCGCCGCAGCGCTTCGAGCGAGAGATACCGTTCGAGGCAGCCACGATTGCCGCACGGGCAGGGCTCGCCGCCCGGCACTGCGGGAATGTGGCCGATTTCACCGGCGTTTCCCCAGGCGCCGCGCAATGCCGCCCCGTCATGCACCATGACGCCGCCGAGACCGACGCCGAAATAAAGATAGTAATACTCGGAATATGCCGTTCCGAGGCCGTAGAGGCGCTCGCCGATAGCAGCCGCCGCCATATCGGTTTCGAAAAAGGCCGGCAGTCCGGTCGAGGCGGCCAGCCGCTCGCGCAGCGCCACATCCTTCCAGCCGGTCATGGTGGTCGGCCCGACAAAGCTCATGGACTCCACGCCGAACGGTCCGGGCAGCGCCATGCCAATGCCGAGAACGCGGCCACCGGGCCGCAATGCCGTCAATTCGAGCACCATGGCGCCGATCAGCTCGAAAGCGTGGTCGGGCGTTGCATTTGGGGCTTCGCGGTAGGTGCTCTCGATAACATCGCCGCTTAGGTTGATCAGGGCGGCATTGATGCCCAGCGGGGTGACGTGGATGCCGACGGCATAGCCGCCTTCCGGATTGATGCGCAGCGTTGCCGGTGGCAGGCCGCGTCCCTTGGGCTCTTCGCGCAGCGACAACACGTAACCGTGCTCTTCCAGCTCGCGAACGATGGTAGACACCGTCTGCACGGTGAGCCCGACCCGCCTGGCAATTTCGCCGCGGGCGATCGGTCCGTGAAGGCGGATGGATTCGAGCACGATGCGCCGGTTATACGGCCGCCCGAACTCCTGATTGGTTCCCCGCAGTGCCATGCCTTGTGCCCTCGAGAGAGGCCAGACTGGCACTGAAGATTTATTCAGTCAAATGGAATTCAAAAATAATTCGCCTGTGGCCAAGGTCCTTCTAACGCCGGCGAATTCGCGCCCGCCGGCGGATGGGCCAACTCTGGCAATTTTCCAGTATGAAGCGCCACCGGCTGGACGGGAGCCAGGCATGACCTTGGCCGGCAATCCGATCAGCGCCCTGAAGCCCATTTCGGAACCCGGCTGTGAGCCGGCCAGGGATCGGAGTTCGTTGCGCCTTTCCGTTGCAGGGAGCATACTTCCTCTCGCCGGTCTGCGGGAGGAGATGCGATGCCGAAGCTGACCCTCGACGGGATTGATCTCGGCTATGAGGTGCGGGGCGACGGGCCGCCGGTTCTGTTCGTCCACGGCAGCGTCACGAACGGCATGATGACATGGTCCGCCCAGCAACCGCTTGCGGAGCGCTGGAAGCTGGTTGTGGTCGACCGGCCCGGATACGGATCAAGTTCCCCTGCCGAACGCGAGGATTTCGTCGTCGACGCCAGACTGGTCGCCGGATTCCTCGATCGGACGCATGACCTCTGGGACGAAAGCCGCGTCCATCTGGTCGGGCATTCCTATGGCGGCGTCATCTCTCTTCTTGCAGCAGCGATGCGCCCGCGAGCAATCCGTTCGCTCACGGTGATCGAGCCGCCGGCCTTTGACCTTGCGCGCGGGGATGTTGCCGTGAATGAACTCGTGACGCGCCTGAAGACCCACTGGCAAAGCGGACCCCGCGACGATCCCGCGCTTTTCTTGCGCCAGTTCCTCCATCTGGTCGGCTCGGCGATACAATTGCCAGACCCGCTGCCGCCCCCGCTCGCGCAAGGCGCGGCCATGCTCGTCGTCGAACGCGGGCCATGGGAGGCCGAAATTCCGCTTCGGCAACTTGCCGATGCGCCGTTCCCGAAACTGGTGGTATCCGGCGGGCACAGCGCAGCATTCGACGCCGTCTGCGACGTGCTCGAAAACGTGCTTGGTGCCGATCGTGCCGTGATCGCCGGCGCGGGGCACAGCGTTCAGCAGACCGGTGAGCCGTTCAACCGGCGGCTCGGCGCGTTCATGGCTGCTGCTGAGGGCTGAAAGCGATCTATCTTTGATATCGCCTGGCGGGCGGTTGGCCGCGCGCCAGGCTTCACGCCGAATGAATCGCCGGCTCTACAGATACCGCTCGACCTTCTTGCCGACGGTCAAAAACCGCAGCGGATCGATCGCCTCGCCGTTGTGGCGGACCTCGTAATGCAGATGCGGGCCGGTTGAGCGGCCGCTGTTGCCGGTCTTGCCGATGATGTCTCCGGCATCGAGCTTCTGGCCGACGGCGACGTCGATTTCGCTGAGATGCCCGTAACGCGTCACAAAACCGTTGCCGTGGTCGACCTCGATCATGCGGCCGTAGCCGCCGTTCCAGCCGGCCTTGACGACCAAGCCGGCTGCCGTGACCTTGGCTGGCATACCGATCGGCGCCCTGAAATCCATGCCGGAATGCAAGGCGGCCGTGCCGAGGATGGGGTCGGTGCGCACGCCGAACGGGCTGGTAACGCTGCGGCCGGGGGCGGGGTTGGCGAGCGGCAGCCGGCGCGCTTCCTTTTTAAGATGATCCAGCGCGTCAAGAGCCTCGTCCAACTCCTTGACCTTGCTGTCGAAGACCAACGAGCTGTCGAGTGGTATCAGCGGGCCGCCAACGTCGCTCTTTTCGAATTCGCTATCGACGGGCAGGCCGGCGGCCTCGAGCGCCTGCGAGATCGCGTCGGCGCTTTTGTAGGCATTGTCGGCAAGTGTAGCGATGCGGGTGAGCTGCTGGCTCTCGATGGCCTTCAGCGAGTTGTTGATCGAAACGAAGAGCTTGTCTGCCCGGTCGGCCGCGCTTTCGCTCGGCAGCGGATCGGCGCGGGTCGACCACAGCGAGAACGGCCTAGTGTCGTCAACGCCCACAGGAGCGGCAAGGCTGGCGACAGTATACGCCGTCGGCTGGATACTCCCGGTCGCGTCGGCATGTTCGTCCGGCTTTGCCGCCGGCACGGGCGGCGTTGCGACCTCGTTTTCGGCTCGTTCGAGGATCGGGCCGAGGCGGCCGTGACGCAGGCTGAGCTGGCTCTGCCGTTCCAGCAATTCGCTGACCTTGGTTTCCATCAGTTGCTGATCGAGTAGCTGCCGGCTGGTGATGCGGTCGACCTGGCTGCGCAGCGCCGAGATGCGGTCTTCGTAGGCCTGCTGCATGCGCGCCTGCCGCGCCGTCGTGGCGCCGATCAGATCGTCGCGCAGCACCAGATAGGAGGTCGCCAGCAGGTAGCCAATGACGATCGCCGCCAGCGCCGAGCCGCAAAATGCCGCAAGCCACGGGCGTATGGTGAAATGCCTTATCTGGTCGCCCCGGGCGATGATGACCGTGTGGGGCTCTTTGCGTCTGCCGAAGACCGCTGACTGACTGGCTACGTTCACGGGACCAAGCTTTCGTTACGACACCAACGACGAGCCTGATTACACATTATTAGGGTTAACAAAGTTTTGCCGGATCGAACGACAGGCAAAGGTCTTCGCGCAAAACGGGTATCGAATTGCAGCGGCCTGGCGCAGCTCTCAAAGGGCGTGAACCGCCTCCAGCACTTCTTCGGCGTGCCCCTTGACGCGGACGTTGCGCCAGATCCTGGCGATGCGTCCGTCCCGGCCAATTAGGAACGTCGCCCCCTCGACGCCCATATAGGTGCGGCCGTAGAGCTTCTTTTCTACCCACAAATGGTAAGCCTCGATCACTTTGCGCTCTTCGTCGGCGACAAGGTCGACGCTCAGATCGTATTTCGCCTTGAATTTGTCGTGTTTCTTGACGCTGTCCGGCGAGAGCCCGATGACGACAGCGCCGGCCTTTTCGAACTCCGGCTTCAACTGCGAAAAGCCGATCGCCTCGTTGGTGCAGCCTGTGGTGTCGTCCTGTGGGTAGAAATAGAGTACGATGGGTTTTCCCAGCAATGCGGCGAGGCTGAGTGAACCGCCGCCGTCGCGCGGAAGATCGAACTGCGGCGCAACATCGCCCACGTCGAGGTCAGCCATATCGATGCCCTTGTTTGAGGTTACGCGCCAGGCTGCATCGATATAATGTCGAGCGGGGATTCGTCCACGATCGAATTCGTTTCAACGGAAGATTGCGTGGATCAGGAGCTACCGCAGCACGAGAAGATCAGGTTCAGGCGTGACGAGATCACCGACCTGGGAACCTTTCCGTCCGCGTGCCGCGTCCCGCCGCTCGGCCAGGCGTCGATCGGTCGCGGCGTCCGTATGATGGCGCGGCTGTTTGCCGGCCTTGTCGCCCTTGTGTTGCTGGCTGCCGCCGGCGTCTATGCGATCGGCGTGTCCGGCTTCGGCTCGGAGCGGCTTCGCGCGGAAGCCGAAACGGCAATCGAGAAATTGGCCGGCTTCGATGTCGACGTTGCCGTCGGGCCGGCACGGCTGACGCTTGACGGGTCGAGCTTCATTGCGCTGCAGGTCAGCGACGTCAGCCTCAAGACCGCCGACGGAAAACCAATGGCCGATGCAGGCCGGGTCCGCTTCGGCATCCGGCTGATCCCGTTGCTTTCGGGCGAGGTACGGCTGACCAGCGCCCGGATTTCCGACGCGCACATCGTCATGGCGGCAATGCCGTCCGGCGGCGACTGGACGGCCGAGCTGCGCAACCAGGACGGCCTCATCGATCCGGAAAAACTTTCCGCCGCCGTCTTCGCCAACCTCAACCGCGCGCTCGACGCGGTGCGCGAGGATTCGATGCGCCAGATCGATCTGCGCAACGTCGAACTGGCACTGCCCGAGACCGGATCCGTCAAGTCGGTCACCATCGCCGAGGCCTCCGTCTCGCAGTCGGGACCGGGAAGCATGGAGTTTTCATCCGACGCGGATGTCGACGGCAGGGCGCTTACCATCGCCGCTTCCGCCACCCGCGATCCGGCGACGCGACGCATCACCACGCTGGACGCCAGCATCCAGGCAGCGGATGCCGACACTGCGGCAGGTGGCAAATTGGGTGCGATCGCCTTGAAGCTGGCGGGGTCGGAAGGGACCGGCGACAACGGTTCGCGGCTGACCGCTGCCCTGTCACTGACCGGATCGGTGCTCGATCTCGGTTCGCGCGGCCTGCTTCCGGCCGACATCGATCTCGATGCAACACTCGTCGCCGGGTCGAACAAAATCCAGGTCGACAGTTTGCTGGTGAAAACCGGCCGCTCGACCTTCGATTTCGCCGGTTCGATCGGGCCGAAGCCGGCTACCGGCGCAGCGGGCGAGGAGCCATCCTATCGTTACGACCTGACCAGCGACGGTTCGACCCTGGCGCCTTCCGATTCGCCGGAGCCGGCACTCAGCTTCATTGCCCGTATCGCCGGCGTCTACCAGCCGACGAGCCAAAAGCTGGTCGCCGAGCAGATCGGCGTCCGGTCCGGACCGGGCAGCGAAGTGCTGGGCACGGCTTCGGTTTCATTCGTCGCCAACCAGGCGCCGGGCATATCGGTGGCGCTCAATGTCCACGACATGCCGGTCTCGCACGTCAAGCAATTATGGCCATGGTTTTCGGCGCGCAATGCCAGGCTGTGGGTGCTTAAGAACCTGTTCGGCGGCCGCGTCGTCGATGGCAGCCTGCAGTTCCAGGTCGTGCCCGGACGGCTCGGCAACGGCGTGCCGCTTTCCGCCGATGAAGTGTTCGGCCGATTCCAGGTCGAAGGATCGCGCTTCGACACGGCCGGCCGCATTCCGCCGATCCGCGATGCCGTTGGCGTCGTCGGCTTCCACGGCAATGACGTCGACGTCGCGCTGTCGTCGGGCAGCGTCTATATGCCGAGCGGCCGCACGGTGGCGGCGAGCAACGGCACGCTCACCGTCAAGGCCGCGAACCATCCGCCGGTGATCGGCGCGCTCGACATCGATGTCGCCGGCGAGGCGCCGGCAATCGCCGAGTTGGCATCCTTTGACCCGATCAACGCCATGCGCCATGTCGGCCTGCTGCCGGACGACCTATCCGGCACGGTGACCGGCCACGTCAAGGCCGATATTCCGCTGCAGTCCGGTGTCGACTCTTCCAAACTCGATTGGCTGGTGGCGCTCGACTACAAGGACCTGTCGCTGGGCAAGCCGTTCGAGGGCCAGACAGTCAGCCATGCCGACGGCTCGATCACGGTCGCGCCCGACCGGGCGGTGATCTCGGCGAAGGCGCTGCTCAACGGCATTCCGGCCGAGCTCGACCTGATCGAGCCGCTCAGGGATGGCGGCCCGCCGCGCAGTCGTAAAGTGGCGCTGGTGCTCGACGACAAGACGCGCGCCACCGCCATGCCTGGCCTGTCGACGCTGCTTTCCGGAACCATCAAGGTGGCGATCGACAAGAGTGGCACCGGCAACCAGAACGTGTCGGCCGACCTGACCAATGCCAGGCTGGACATTCCCTGGGCCGGCTGGAGCAAGGGGCCTGGCATTCCCGCCAAGGTCGTCTTCGCCATGGCGAAGACCGGCGACACCACGACGCTCTCCAATTTCGAACTCGATGGCAAGACCTTTTCCATCGACGGCAGCGCGGTGCTGGTCAACGGCGCCTTGTCCTCGGCCCGGTTCAGCAAGGTCACGTTGAACAGGGGCGACGACGTCGCCGTCTCGGTGAAGCGGTCGGGCAAGGCCTATGCTGTCGAGGTCAGCGGCAGCGCGCTAGACGCACGCTCGCTGATCAAGCAATTCACGTCCGACGTCGACACCGCCACCAAGACCACTGGCGTCGATGCGATCTCGGTCAGCGCCGACGTCAGTTCCCTGACCGGCTTCCATGACGAGGTGCTGTCGAATCTGAAGCTCGACTACAGCGCCGCCGGCTCCCGGGTGAACGGGCTCAAGGTGAGCGCCACAGCAAGTTCGGGAGCCGCCATCACCATCAGCAACACGACCGGCGGCGGCCTGCGCACGCTCAACATGAAGTCGGCCGACGCCGGCGCCATACTGCGCTTCCTCAACATCTACGAGCATATGGAAGGCGGCTCGATCACGCTGGCGCTCACCGGGGCCGGCGACGGGCCGATGAAAGGCCAGGTCGACGCCAAGAACTTCTTTATCGTTAATGAGCCGAAGCTCGCCTCGATCGTGTCGACGACGCCGGCCGGCGACAGCCGCAGCCTCAACGAGGCGGTCAAAGGCAATCTCGACACGTCGAGGGTGAATTTCGAGCGCGGTTTCAGCGAAATCGACAAGGGCAGCGGCTATCTGAAGCTGCGCAACGGCGTGCTGCGCGGCTCGCGCATCGGCACCACCTTCCAGGGCACGCTCTACGACCAGAACAACAATATGGACATGACCGGCACGTTCATGCCGGCCTACGGCGTAAACCGCATCTTCGGCGAACTGCCGCTGATCGGCGCACTGCTCGGCAACGGCCGCGACCGCGGCCTGATCGGCGTCACCTACAGGCTCAAGGGCAACGCCAACAAGCCGAACCTGGAGGTCAATCCGCTATCGGTGATAGCGCCCGGGATTTTCCGGTCGATCTTCGAGTATCGCTGAGGTCAAAACCCAATTACCTCGAGCGACCGAGTTTTGATCTTAAGCGGCCGCTCGTCCGCCCCGCGAATTCACGCCCATGATCCAAAGGCGACTGACAGTTGTGTGCGTCAAGTTCTGCAAAATGGCGTGGCATTGCGGTGACGTCGGCGTGTCCGCCGCGCAGCCCCCGTGTTTAGCGG
>NZ_JAMYPQ010000019.1:0-129223 GCF_040320455.1 Mesorhizobium sp. M0698
CACCGGTGAGGATGGCGATGTCTTCCAGCATGGCCTTGCGGCGATCACCGAAGCCCGGCGCCTTGACGGCAGCGATCTTCAGGCCGCCACGCAGCTTGTTGACGACCAGCGTGGCCAGGGCCTCGCCTTCGACGTCTTCCGAGATGATGACCAGCGGCTTAGAGGTCTGCACGACAGCCTCGAGGATCGGCAGCATGGCCTGCAGGTTGGAGAGCTTCTTCTCGTGGAGCAGGATGTAAGCGTCTTCCAGATCCGCAACCATCTTTTCGGCGTTGGTGACGAAGTAGGGCGAGAGATAGCCGCGATCGAACTGCATGCCTTCAACGACTTCAAGCTCGGTCTCGGCGGTCTTGGCTTCCTCGACGGTGATGACGCCCTCATTGCCGACCTTCTGCATCGCTTCCGCGATCATCGAGCCGACCGAAACGTCGCCATTGCCGGCGATGGTGCCGACCTGGGCTACCTCTTCCGAGGTCTTGATCTTCTTGGCGTTCTTGATCAGCGTCGCGACGACGTCGGCGACGGCGAGGTCGATGCCGCGCTTGAGGTCCATCGGGTTCATGCCGGCGGCAACCGCCTTGTGGCCTTCCTGGACGATCGACTGTGCCAGAACGGTCGCGGTGGTGGTGCCGTCGCCGGCGATGTCGTTGGTCTTCGAAGCAACTTCGCGGACCATCTGCGCGCCCATGTTCTCGAACTTGTCCTCAAGCTCGATTTCCTTGGCGACGGTGACGCCGTCCTTGGTGATGCGCGGTGCGCCGAACGACTTGTCGATGACGACGTTGCGGCCCTTGGGGCCGAGCGTGACCTTCACCGCGTCGGCGAGGATGTTGACGCCGCGCAGCATGCGCTCACGAGCGTCACGGGAGAATTTTACGTCTTTGGCAGCCATTTTTAGCTCCTGGCAGGGGCTTGGATTGAGCCCGAAGATTTAAACGAGGGTGAGGCCGATATTCAGCCGATGATGCCCATGATGTCGGATTCCTTCATGATCAGAAGGTCTTCGCCATTGAGCTTGACTTCGGTGCCCGACCACTTGCCGAACAGGATGCGATCACCGGCCTTGACGTCCAGCGGGACGAGCTTGCCGGCTTCGTCGCGGGCGCCGGAACCGACGGCGATGATCTCGCCTTCCTGCGGCTTTTCCTTAGCCGTATCGGGGATGATGATCCCGCCCGCGGTCTTGGATTCGGATTCGACCCGACGAACGACCACGCGGTCATGAAGCGGGCGGAACTTCGACTTTGCCATTTTTTATTCCTCGATGAGAATGGTGAGAACAGTTCCTCCGTCCGGCGGCGCCGGACATGTGGTTAGCACTCATCTTGGGGGAGTGCTAACGTGGCGCTGAAATAGGCTGGCAACTCGCGCGAGTCAAGGCGCCCGGTGAGCATCATCAGGACAATTGCTTCAAATGGATACTTGACTAAGTCAACTAAATCGCTGATCTTGCCGGGAGGAGGATGCCATGACCATTCATGATCACCCAGGCAAGGAGCGGATCGACGCGGTGCGGGCCTTCAACCGCTTCTACACCCGCCAGATCGGGCTGCTCGACGAAGGGCTGCTGAAAAGCACCTTCTCGCTGACCGAGGCGCGGGTGCTCTATGAGCTGGCGCATCGCGATGGCCTGACCGCCACCGACCTTGCGCGCGATCTCGGCCTCGATGCCGGTTATCTCAGCCGGCTGCTGAAGAGGTTCGAGGAGCGTGATCTGGTCGAGCGCGCCACGATCGAGGCGGATGCGCGGCGCTCGTCGATCGCGCTGACCAGGGCCGGGCGGCAGGCCTTCGCGCCGCTGAACCAGGGTTCGCACGACCAGGTCGCGGCTTTGCTCGAACGGCTTTCGGTTGCCGAACAGGACAAGCTGGTCAAGGCCATGCAGACGGTGCAGCGTTTGCTGGGCGGAAGCGCCGAGCCCAAAATTCCCTATATGCTGCGGCCCCTGCAAGTCGGCGACATCGGCTGGATCATTCATCGCCAGGGCCTGCTCTACGCGCAGGAATATGGCTGGGACGAAACCTATGAAGCGCTGGTCGCCGAAATCCTCGGTGCCTTCGTCAAATCCTTCGATCCGAAATGGGAACGCAGCTGGATCGCCGAGCGGGAAGGGGAGGTCGTCGGCTCGGTCTTCGTCGTGCGCCAGTCGGACGCGGTGGCGAAGTTGCGCCTGCTCTATGTCGAGCCTTCGGCGCGCGGCCTCGGCATCGGCAAGCGGCTGGTCGAGGAATGTGTCGGCTTTTGCCGCGCCAGGGGTTACAGGACACTGACGCTGTGGACCAACGACGTTCTCGCCGCCGCTCGCCACATCTATGAGGCTGCGGGCTTTAAATTGACCAACGAGGAGCGCCACCATTCCTTCGGCAAGGATCTGGTCGGCCAGAACTGGAATTTGGAGCTGTAGCAGCGCCGCAGAATTTCGAGCATCGGCCTGGGGCGGTCGCTCAGGTCGCAGGCTTAATGTTTTGGTTCAAGCGAAAGAAATTGGTGGGATCATACTTGTTCTTTAGTGCGGCCAACCTCGGATAATTCTCGCCGTAAGCCGCCAGAACCCGATCAGTGCCCTCTTCGCCGAGATTATTCGCGTAGACGCCGCCGGTCGAGAACGGTCTCATTGCATCCCACAGGTCGCGCGCCCATCGGATGTGCGTTTCGTCGTCAGACGGATTGTCCCAGATCGATATCGGGAAGCAATCGTAAAGTGCATCTCTGTTGGCGTAGGGCGTTCCGTCCATCGGTACTCGCGAGATGGCGCCGCCAACCTGCTGCAGGACTAGAAGCGATTCGCTGGGTGCAGTCATGTAAGCCGCAAGCATGGTATCGATCGCCTGATCTGTGATTTCGCGCATGAACTGCGCCTTCCAGTAGTAGCGCCGCCCGCGCGGAAAGAGGCTGTCCCCGGCCGATTGGACTTGAAGATAGGGGACAGGAGCAATCCGGCGCTCAACTGGCGTGCCATACTCTCTCAGAGGTTGAATGATTTGCTGACCTTCGTCGAGTGGGCCGATGTAGCACGCCGATATGCTGAAGAAGCGTTCGCCCGAGGGCGCCGTCACAAGTGCTGCATCCAGGCTCAGCTCATCCGGGGCGCCGCTCGAGAACGCACGATAGAACCGCATCGCTTCGCGTGCCTCTTCGTAGCGGTATAGCATCGATCCCGCGATGAGGAGCGGACCCACGGGATGGAGCTTGTATTCGAAGGTGGTGACTATTCCGAAATTGCCGCCGCCGCCCCGAATGCCCCAGAACAAATCTGCATTTTCGGCCGCGTTTGCCGTGAGCAACCGGCCGTCCGCCGTCACGATTTCGACAGCGACAAGGTTGTCGCAGCTCAGTCCATGTTTGCGGCCAAGCTTGCCGAACCCGCCGCCGAGTGTCAGTCCGGCTATGCCGGTATCCGCGTTGACACCCATGGTCGTCGCAAGACCATGGACCTGTGTGGCTGCGTCGAACTCGCCCAGGTTCAGGCCGGCTTCTGCGCGCGCAACACGGCGGATCGGGTCGACTTCGATCCGCTTCATGCGTGACACATCGATCACCAAGCCGCCGTCGCATACCGAACTGCCGGCGACGTTATGACCACCGCCGCGGACGGCGACGAGGAAGCCTTGCGATCGGGCGAAGTTGACGGCCGTAACGACATCGCTGGATTCGGCGCAATAGAAGACAGCCGCCGGCCTCTTATCGACCATGCCATTCCAAACTCTGCGCGCCTGGTCATAGCCAGGGTCGTCCGGAAGGATCAGATCGCCGCTAATCGCCTGCCTGAGCCGGGCGATATCTGGCGCCTGCAACGTCGGCTCGGAACCGTCTATAAGCTTGAACGTGCTCATCGAGGGATACCCTTCGTGATCCAGCACGGTTGGACAGGCCGCTGTCGTTCACCGGATCACAATGATCTCATGCGGCGCCATTCGCTGCAAAATCGAATATCTCAGTCGCTGGATGAGCTAAATTCATCTAAACTGCCTGGATGAGAAAACTTCCGCCGCTCGGGTCGCTTCGCGCCTTCGAAGCCGCTGCCAGGCTGATGAGCTTCAGGAAGGCCGCGACGGAACTCGGAGTGACGCCAACGGCCATCAGCCACCAGATTCGATTGCTGGAGGAGGTCTGTGGGCAACTGCTGTTCCGGCGGCGCCCACGACCGCTCGTGCTCACAGGCGTGGGCGAACGGCTATTCCCGGTAATTTGCAGCGGCTTCGACGCTTTCGCTGCGGCAATAGCATCAGCCTCGGCCGGAGTTGGCCAACGCCCGTTGCGCGTGACGAGCCCAAATGCATTTGCCAGCCGATGGCTGGTTCCGCGCCTGTCGAAGTGGCGCGAACAGCATCCGAACATTCCACTGGAGATCATCGGGACAGACGCCGTTCTGGACCTGCGAGCCGGTGACGCCGACGTCGCGATCCGCTATGCGCGCAGGATGCCGCGGGATGTTCCCGCGCAGGAAATTTTTCGGGACGCATTCTTTCCGGTATGCAGCCCGGAGTTGTTCGCAGGAGGCGACCGACAGATCGAGCGCGCCGCCGATCTGCTGCAATACCCGCTCATCCATTTCAATTGGACGAACCGCGACCCGGAAGCGCCGACTTGGCAACGATGGCTGGCGATCGCACGCTCGATCGATCCCAGCATCCCCAATGCCAACCAGGCATGGGACCTAAGCTTCCGCGAAGAGCTGCACGCGATTGACGCGGTAGCGGCAGGCCAAGGTATCGCTATCTGCAGCGATGTGGTCGTCAGTGGCGAACTCGAGGCTGGCAGGCTAGTCAAGGCACATGATCTCTGTCTGCCAGGCTATGGCTTTTACCTTGCCTGCGTAGCCAATCACCCCCGACAAGCGCATATCGAAGCGTTTTCCGCCTGGATGAGATCGATAGTCTGAGCATCTGAACGCCGATCTTCTGCATGCTCGTCACAAGCGGTAGCAGCGCTTCCTGCGCTTCGGGGTCGCCTGCCGCGCCTCACACTTTGACCGGTATCCAAATTTCCAGCCTTGCCGCTACAGGGATCGAATTCCGGCGCATCGGCGACCTCGCGCCCAGATGCCGGCAGCCATTTGTCCCAAATCATGTTGGGGGTTGACAGAAGCAGACAACGTCCTCTAGGTACGTAATGTTATTACATTACGAGGTATGCATGACTCCTTCTGACAAGACCCTTGCTCCAGCGGCTGTCCGAACTCCGAAAATTTATTGCGCTGTGAGTGGCGGAAAATTAGGGTGGCTGAGTGATGGTCCCCGAGTCGAAAGGCAAGGGGTGAAAAGGGAACACGGTGAGGTCTTCGGATCGAGGCCGTGGCTGCCCCCGCAACTGTAAGCGGTTAGCAAGATCCGAAGTGCCACTGGCCGGCAAGGCTGGGAAGGCAGGATGGCGCAAAGACCCGCGAGCCAGGAGACCTGCCATCAGCATGAGTTGACCGGACGGGGTGTGCCGGGAGGAGACGTGGACATCGGTCTTGTCGGCCGGTCCGTCCAGCTTCCTTCCGTCGCCATTGAGAAAGTGACGGTAAGTTGGACGCCTCCCAGCCTCTTCTTAAAGCGCGCGAACTGAGTGCGACGGCAAATGGCCAGCGCCTGGTCAGTGCGGTGAGCCTTTCGCTAGCGGCGGGCGACCGCCTCGCCATCATCGGCCCTAACGGCGCCGGCAAGACGACGCTGCTGCGCATGCTCTGCGGTACGCTGCGGCCAAGCGCGGGAGACGTGAGATTCTCCGGACGCCGGCTGGAGAGATTTTCGGCCGCCGAGCGGGCGCTGCACATGGCGGTCGTCGGCCAGACCGATCAGCCCGACCCGCGGCTTGCCGTGATCGACTATGTCGAGCTTGGGCGCGTCCCCCATGCGGGCTTGCGACGAAGGAGCGAGCAACGCGACATCGTCATCGAAGCGCTTCGCAGAACCGGCCTGATGCCGCTGCTCGGCCGCACAATCGGCTCGCTATCCGGTGGCGAGCGGCAACGCGCCCAGCTGGCGCGCGCCATCGCCCAGGAGCCCAAAATCCTGTTCCTCGATGAACCGACCAATCATCTCGATCCGCGCGCCCGCAGCGACCTTCTCGAACTCGTATCGCAGTTTGGCATGACCGTGGTGGCGGTGCTTCATGATCTGTCGCTGGTCACGCCATTTGCCACCAGGGTCGCGGTGATGAACGAGGCCCGCCTGCAGGCACTCGCCGGTCCGCACGAGGCGCTGACCAAGCAATTGATCCGCGAGACTTTCGGCGTCGACATGCTTCGGCTGCGCCATCCCACCGAGGACCGCGAACTTACGATCTTCGACGTTCCTAACCGTGCCTCTTCCCATCCTGATCTGACCAAGGAGCAACATTCGTGAAACGCCTCGTATTGTCTTTTGCCTCCCTACTGCTTGCCCAGGCCGCCTTCGCTTTTCCCGTGACCGTTGACAGCTGCGGCACGCCGCTGACGTTCGAAGCCGCGCCGAAGCGCGCCGTTATCCAAGATCTGAACATGGCGGAGATGGCCTTCGCGCTGGGGCTGCAACCGTCGATCGTCGGCCTGACGGGCATCACCGGATGGTACAAGGTCGGTCCGGAATTCAAGGCTGAGCAGGGCGCGATCCCGGAACTCGCGCCGAAATACCCGACGCTCGAAAACCTCGTCGCCGTCGAGCCCGATTTCTTCTTCGCCGGCTGGTATTACGGCATGAAACCAGGTGGCGAGGTGACGCCCGATACGCTGGCGCCGTACGGCATCAAGACGCTTGTGCTGACGGAAAGCTGCGTCCATCTCGACAAGAACCGCCCCGCGGCCTCGATGGACCTGCTCTATGGTGATGTCGAAAAGCTGGGCAAGATTTTTGGCAAGGAGGCCCAGGCGGGAAAGCTTGTGTCGGACTGGAAGGCACAACTTGCCGATATCACGGCAAAGATCGGCGACCGCAAGGGAACGCGCGTGTTTCTTTACGACTCCGGCGAAGACAAACCTTTCACATCAGGCAAGTTCGCGATCCCCAGCGCCATGATCGCTGCTGCCGGCGGCGACAACATCATGGCCGACATGGCGACGAGTTGGGGCAATACGGATTGGGAGACGGTGGCGGCCCGCAATCCGCAATTCCTTATCCTGCTCGACTACCAGGACGGCGGCGGCTACAGGAAACTGCTCGATTTCCTCAAAGCCCATCCGGCGATGAAGGAGACTGATGCGGTCAAAAATGAACGCTTCGTCGCGCTGCGCTATGCCGAACTGACACCTGGGCCTGCCAACATCGAGGCGATCGGCAAGATCGCCAGGGCGATGCACCCGGAAGCTTTCTGAGCTTGCGCCAGAGAGCGTTCGAATTGGCCATGACAGCAGGAGCAGCAGCAATTGCCGCTCTTGCTTTGTTGTCGATTGCCTATGGATCGACGGTCATCGCGCTGAGCGACGTGATTGCTGCGCTCGGACATGCGGCCGGGCTGGACGGAGATATCGTGTCCGGTCCGGCCGGCAAGATCCCGATTGCCAAGATCGTTGTCGATCTCAGGCTGCCGCGCACGATTATGGCCATCTGTGTCGGCGCCGGGCTGGGCGTCATCGGCGCGCTGCTGCAGACGGTAACGCGCAACGACCTCGCCGATCCGTTCCTGTTCGGCCTGTCGTCCGGAGCGGCGGCCGGCGCGGTTTCCGTCATCACCATTTTTGGCGACCATTTCGGCATCTGGACGTTGCCGGTCGCGGCCTTCACGGGCGGCGTATTAGCCGCCGGCATCGTGCTGTTGCTGGTTTCGCGGGTGAGGGGGCAAGGCCCCGAACGGCTGATCCTCGCCGGGCTTGCTGTCTCCTTCATGTTCACCGCCTTGACCAACTATCTCGTCTTTGCCGGAGACCAGCGCGCCGCTCACTCGGTGTTGTTCTGGACGATGGGCGGGCTCGGGCTCGCGCGTTGGGACAATGTCGGGCTGGCTGCTCTGGGCGCAGGCACCATCCTTGTCTATGGACTTTGGAACCATCGTCGGCTCGACGCTTTCCTGGCCGGCGAGAATGCCGCCGAAAGCCTCGGTGTGCCGGTTGCGCGGATGCGCAGGATGACATTTCTCGTCGCCGCTTTCTCGACAGCAATCCTTGTCTCGGTAGCAGGCGTCATAGGTTTCGTTGGCCTGATGATCCCGCATTTGTCCAGGACCCTTGCCGGCCCGCTACACCTTCGCCTGATCGCAACCTGCGCTATCTTCGGAGCGGTGCTGTTGCTGGCAAGCGATCTTCTCGCGCGCACGCTGCTGCCGCCGCAGGAACTGCCGATCGGCATCATCACCAGTTCGTTCGGTGCTTTCTTCGTGGTCACGATGCTCATTCGCAATCGCTCATGATGTGACTGCCATGCACACTTGCCGGCTTCTGGCACAATCCGGCTCCTTGAATTATGAGCACGCTTATTATATATGTCGCTCATGGTTTCCGACGGCATCGACAGATTGGGCTTTTTGATCCACGACGTGCAGCGCCTGATGCGCAAGCGCTTCGAGGCGCGCGCCAGTGGTTTCGGCCTTTCTTCGGCGCAATGGCGGCTTCTGGTACGTGTCGCCAAGGAGGCGGGTGTCGCGCAGGCGCGGCTTGCCGAGCTTCTCGAAATCGAGCCGATCAGCGTCTCGCGTCTTGTCGATCGCATGGAGGAGGGCGGCTGGATCGAGCGCCGTCCCGACGCAACCGACAGGCGAGTGCGCATGATTTTCCCGACCGCCAAGGCCAACGCGGCCTACACCCACGTCAAGAGCCTTGCCGGCGAGGTTTATGAGGAATCGCTCGTTGGCGTTTCGCCGGAAGATCGCCACGTCCTGGTCAGGGCGCTGGAGACAATGGTGCAGAATCTTGCAGATGGTGAGACGCCGCCCTCGGAAAAGTGAAGAATACGGAAGGCGCAGCAGCATGAACGCGGTAGCCAAACTAGATGAGAATGCGGCCAAGCTGGAGATGGAAGCTCCCGCGAAGCCGGCGGCAGCTCCGGTAACGGTCGCTCCGCAGATAGCTCCGGCGCCGGTGGCGCCGAAGAAGAAGCGCCGTGCCGGCCGCTTCCTTTTGATGTTTGTGCTGCCCGCTGCGTTGATCGCCGGCGGCAGCTATGTCTGGGTGACCGGCGGCCGCTATCAGGAGACCGAGAACGCCAATCTGCAGCAGGCCAAGGTGTCGATAGCCGCCGATACGGCGGGCCGCATCGTTCAGGTCGACATTTTCGACAACCAGTCTGTCAAGCAGGGCGACGTGTTGTTCGCTATCGATCCCGAGCCCTACCGGATCGCATTGGCCCAGGCCGACGCGGCGGTGGCTGGCGCACGGCTCAATGTCGAGCAGCTGCGTGCGGCCTACAGCCAGGCGCTGGCGCAGGAGAAGTCCGACGAAAGCCAGGTCCAGTACGCGCAGTCGCAATATGACCGCGCCGCCGACCTTGCCCGCAAGGGCATCAACGCCAAGTCGTCTCTGGACGAAGCCAAGAACGACCTCGACAAGGCGAAGCAGCAGCTGGCCGTGGCCCAGCAAGGGATCGCCAGCGCCAAGGCGGCACTTGGCGGCAATCCCGACATCGAGACCGACAAGCATCCAACGGTAATGGCGGCGCTCGCCGCACGCGACAAGGCGGCCTACGATCTGGTCCAGACCACGGTCAAGGCACCTGCCGACGGCATCATCAGCCAGGCCGCTTCGTTCAAGGTCGGCCAGTATGTCGGTTCGGGCACGCCGCTGTTTTCGCTGGTCGAGACCGGCGACACCTGGGTCGACGCCAATTTCAAGGAAACCCAGCTCACCAACATGAAGCCGGGCCAGAAGGCCGAAATCGTGGTCGATACCTATCCGGGCAAGACGTTCGAAGCCACCGTCAAGGCGATCGGCGCCGGCACCGGGGCCGAGTTCTCGCTGCTGCCCGCGCAGAACGCCACCGGCAACTGGGTCAAGGTCACGCAGCGCATTCCGGTCCGCCTGGAATTGGCCGATGCCGACGCCAAGACGGCGCTGCGCACCGGCATGAGCGCGACGGTCACGGTGGACACCGGCGTTTCCCGCGGGCTGCCGAGCATTTTCGGCCGCGCCACGGCAGGCGAGGCCAGGTAAAGAGGCCTGGTAGCGGCCGCATAGCAAACAGCGAGATGGATGCAGGATTGGTCCGAGGGAGGCGCAGGAAAAGTTGAATGCGTGGACGGGCTGCGCTGTAGCCTGCCTGAGCAGACAACGCCGCGCAGGATCTTCGGTCCTCAGGTTTCCGGGCGGCAGGCGCCCGCTTGTCGAGACGCTCAGTCGATGTAACCCCCACATCGATGCTCGCGTCCCACCGCGATGAGGGTCTCTCTACAGCGAGGGCCTCGCCGTCCGGAAACCTAATGTACACGTTTTTGTTACCTGCTGGAAGTTTTAGGTCATGAGCAGCCCAGAACCCTTTCGCGAAGTACCGCACCGCGGCCTGATCACAGTTGCGCTCATGCTTGCGACGATCATGCAGGCGCTCGACACGACGATCGCCAACGTTGCGCTGCCGACCATGACCGGCGATCTCGGCGCCTCCCCCGACAACATCAACTGGGTGCTGACCTCCTACATCGTTGCCGCGGCGATCATGACGCCGGTGACCGGCTGGCTTGCCGACCGCTTCGGCCGCAAGGAGCTGTTCCTGACGGCCGTGGTCGGTTTCACCGTCTTTTCAATGCTGTGCGGCATCGCCTGGAGCCTTGAGACCATCGTTTTGTTCCGGCTCATGCAAGGCGTGTTCGGCGCGGCCATCGTGCCGCTGTCGCAGACCTTCCTGCTCGACATCAACCCTAGGGAACGCCACGGCCAGGCCATGGCCATCTGGGGCGCCGGCATCATGCTGGGACCAATCCTTGGCCCGACGCTGGGTGGCTGGCTGACCGAGAATTTCAACTGGCGCTGGGTGTTCTTCATCAACCTGCCGGTCGGCATCATCGCCTTCCTTGGCATGGCCGCATATCTTCCCAGCGTCGCCCGTCGCGTGCGCAGCTTCGATTTCTTCGGCTTCACCATGCTCTCGCTCGGTGTCGGCGCGCTGCAGCTGATGCTCGATCGCGGCGGCGAGGTCGACTGGTTTTCCTCGATCGAGATATGGATCGAGCTTGGTCTTTCCATCACCGGTTTCTGGGTATTCACCATCCACACGTTGACGGCGGAGCACCCCTTTATCGACCCGAAGATATTCCTCGACCGCAATTTCGTCACCGGGCTCGCGTTCATCTTTGTCATGGGCGTGCTCATCCTGGCGAGCATGTCGCTGCTGCCGCCAATGCTGTCGACCATCTTCGGTTATCCGACCCTCACCATAGGCATCGTCTTGGGCCCGCGCGGTGTCGGCACGATGATCGCGATGCTGTTCGTCGGGCGGATCATGCACAGGATCGATGCCAGGATCCTCGTCGTCATCGGCTTCCTGCTGACCGCGCAATCGCTCTACACGATGTCGAGCTTTTCGCCGCAGATGGACAACTGGCTTATCCTCAGCTCCGGCGTCATCCAGGGCCTTGGAATGGGAATGGTGTTCGTGCCGCTGTCCACCGTGGCTTTCGCCACGCTCGACGCACGCTTCCGCACCGATGCAACGGCGCTGTTCAGCCTGGTGCGCAATCTTGGCTCGTCGATCGGCGTATCGGTGGTGACGGTTCTGCTGGTACGCAACACGCAGATCAACCACGCCGAGCTCTCGGCCTATATCAATGCGTTCAATCCCAACCTCTGGGCGGCATCGCCGGCAGCGGCGGGCGGCGATCCGACGGCGCTGTCGCTGATGGATCGCATGGTCAATATCCAGGCGATGATGATCTCCTACGTCAATGACTTCAAGCTGCTGATGATGATGACACTGCTTGCTGTCCCCTTTGTTTTCCTGCTGCGCAAGCCAAAGGCTGCGCCGCCCGCCGGTGGCGCGCCTGCCGCGCATATGGACTAAGTCTCACGGCTCCGGCACCGCGACCGGCTCACGGCTTCCGTTGCCTGTGCCGGTAGCGTCGGCGTTGAGCCAGTTTCACCTGCCATTAGTATATCCGGACCAATATGCAGTCGCTTTTGGGTTGAAGGCGAGCCTCCTTTGCTTGCCTCAAGCATCAGCGGGAGGAATTGTGTTTGGCCACGAAGTCATCCAGGCAAACCGACGCGCCCGAATCCGCAAATTTGACGACGCTGGCACAACTGGCGACTGCCTCATATGAGGCCCTCGAGCGCGAGCTTCGCGCCACGATTGCGGCACTTCAGGACCAGGCACTGCGGTTCCAGACCGCGATAGAGAACATCTCGCAAGGCATCTGTTTCTTTGATGCCGATGAACGGCTGATCCTGTGCAATCGACGCTATGCGGAAATCTATCGCCTTGCACCGGAGCAATTGCAGCCGGGTGCGGCGCTGCGCGAAATCGTCGAGCGGCGCGTCGCTGTCGGAACCTCGGCAATGAATGCGGACGCTTATCTGGCGTTGGCCCGGGCAGTCAATTCGGGCGCGGCTTCGGGGAACTGGACAGCCGAGCTCGCCGATGGCCGGACAATTCAGGTCTGCCATCAGCCGATGCCTGACGGCGGCTGGGTGGCCACGCATGAGGACATCAGCGAGCTCAGCGCCAACCGCTTGGTCGTCGACGAGCGTATCTCCTTGCAGACGCTGATCGACCTGGTGCCTGACTACATGTGGGTGAAGGACACCGAAAGCCGCTTCGTCGTCGCCAACCGAGCCATTGCGTCCGACAGCGGTCGAGACAGCACGAGCGACATGATCGGTCTGAGCGACTTCGACCTTCACGCGCCGGATCTTGCGCAGAAATTTCGCGTCATCGAGCAGCAACTGATGCGCGACGGACAGCCGATGATCGACGAGGAGGAGTTCGTCGTCGATGCGTCAGGCACCGGCAAATGGTTCCTGTCTACGAAACTGCCGTTGCGCAACGTTCAGAACAACATTTTCGGCCTCGTCGGCATTGCCCGCGACATCACTGCGCGCAAGCAGGCCGAAATCCTTCGCGACGGGCAGGCGCATATCCTCGAGATGATCGCAAAGAGCGCTCCCCTCGAAGACGTGCTCGAGCGGCTCATGCGTCTGGTCGAGTCCCAACTGGCGGGGATATTCGGTTCGGTCTTGCTGCTCGACAAGGATGGCAGCCACTTGCGCCACGCCGCCGCGCCGAGCCTGGCGAGAGACTACACCGACGCCGTCGACGGCGCCGCGGTAGGCCCAAGGGCAGGGTCTTGCGGTACCGCAGTCTATCGGCGCGAGCCGGTGATTGTCGCTGACATCATGCAGGATCCGCTTTGGCAGGACTATCGCGAACTCGCGCGGCCACACGGTTTGCGTTCATGCTGGTCGACGCCGATCCTGTCGCATCAGGGCGCCGTGCTCGGCGTTTTTGCGATGTATTCTGTGACGGTGCGCGAACCGACCGAGGCCGAGACTCGCCTCATCGATTTCACCACGCGCATCGCCGGGATCGCCATCGAACGCAAACAGGCCGAAGACCGGATCCACTTCATGGCCAATCATGACGTGCTGACCGGGCTCCCCAATCGCGCCTTGTTGGAGGACCGGCTTTCACAGGCAGTCTTGTACGCCCAGCGATACGATCGCTGGGTGACAGTGGTGTTCATCGATCTGGACAATTTCAAATTCGTCAACGACACGCTCGGCCACAATGCCGGCGACGAGCTCCTGAAGATCGTCGCAAGTCGCATGGTCGACTGCGTCCGGGCGACCGATACCGTCGTGCGGCTTGGCGGCGACGAATTCGTCGTCGTGCTTTTCGACCAGCCGGCGAACGTCGATCTCGTTTCCGAGACCTTGCAAAAGCTCAGGGCTGCACTCGCCGAGCCGGTTCAGCTCGGAGCGCATCTTGTGCGGGCGACGGCCAGCATCGGCATTGCCAACTATCCCAAGGATGGGACGGATCCCGATACGCTGCTGGCAAATGCCGACGCGGCCATGTATCGCGCCAAGGAGTTCGGCCGCGATAATTTCCAGTTTTACGCTCCGGAGTTCAACACCAGGGCGCATGAAAAATTCGTGCTTCAGGAAGAGTTGCGAAACGCCTTGGCGCGTTCGGAATTCACGCTGCTCTACCAACCGCAGGTGGACCTTCGGTCAGGTCGGGTTTTTGCGGTCGAGGCGCTGATACGCTGGAACCACCCAACGCTTGGCACGGTAATGCCGACGATGTTCATCCCGACCGCCGAGGAGACAGGTCTGATCGTATCGATCGGCGACTGGGTTCTGCATGAGGCGTGCCGGCAGAACAAAGCCTGGCAAGACGCAGGACTGCCGCCCTTGACCGTTTGCGTGAATGTGTCGGCGCGGCAATTCAGGGAGCGCAACCTGATCGATCGCATCGTCAGCGCGCTGAAGGACAGCGGCCTGGAGGCCAGGTATCTCGAGCTGGAGGTGACCGAGAGCCTTATCATGCAGGATATCGAGCTGGCGGTCGCCACCATGAACGCCCTGCAAAGCCTGGGTGTCCAGATCTCGATCGATGATTTTGGCACCGGCTATTCCAGCCTCAGCGCACTCAAGACCTTTCCCGTGGCGCGGCTGAAGATCGACAAGTCCTTCATCAAGGATCTCGCCGCCGACGAGAACGATCAGGCTGTGGCCAGCGCGGTGATTTCATTGGGGCAAAATCTCAACCTGAGGGTCATCGCCGAGGGCGTTGAGACAGATGATCAGGTGGCTTTCCTGCGCAGAAACAATTGCGACGAAATGCAGGGCTATCATTTCAGCAGGCCGATTTGTGCGCAGGACGTCGAGGAATTGCTCGGCGGCGGCCGCAAAGACTGACGGATCGGTCGCCAGCAGGCTTCTGCCGACCAAATGGCGGAAGTTATCTGCCGAGCACAAGGCACCAGTAGCGAAGCGTGCTGTCGCGGCCGTCGCGCACATAGGCGAGGCCGAAGCGGGTGAAGCGCGGGTCGAGCATGTTGCGGCGGTGGCCTGGCGAATGCACCCAGATATCAAACAGCTTCTGCTGGTCGAAGCGGCCTTCGGCGATGTTTTCGGCGGCAGCGCCGGCAATGCCATTGTCTTTGACGCGCGAGGCAAAGTCCTTGCCCCAGCCGGTGGTGTGGTTCATTCGGCCGCCGCGCGCCATATAGCTGGCCTGCTGCAGCGCCGCCTGCTCGAGCGGCGCATCGGGGACAAGCGGCCCGAGACCCGCCGAAGCGCGGATGCCGGCCAGCGTGCCAGCGGCGGAGGCAGAGACACCGGCGCCTTCGCCGGTGGGCAGCACGGTGGCGCAGGCGACGAGCCCGGCAAGGGCGCCAAGGCCGGCAGCTCTGAGCAGCACGCGCCTGCTTAGGCTTGGTTGGGCCTCATAATTTTCGATTTTCGTAACGGTCATGCCCGCCTGACATAACCGCGATCATGGCTTTTGCCGGGCAGGGCGGTGAAAATGCGTGATGATGGTTTCGACGTGATGGCACTGTGTCAGATTGATTTCACTGCTCAATCGAAACAGGCTTGCTCGGATGGCGGCATTCGCCCAGGCGGCTGTTCGGGCTCGATACGCCCAGGGGCTCGATACCCAGTCAGGCATTCACGGACCGAGAGTTTCTTTTGCCCCATCTTTGCGGCTTGACGAGCGCTGGCGAGGTATCCTCGGTTGCAAATTTTCTCTGGGGGATATCGCTTGCAGTGACGACCGGAGCGATTCGTACGCCTGAGCACCAAGCAGCCTCCGGTATTGGTCTTCGAGACGCTGATTGAAATCGTGGACGGTCCGGATCACCGCAAGCGCCGCGTTAGTTGCAACGATTAATTTGGCCCGTCGGTCGTTCGGATCATGCGAGCGCCGAACATAACCGAGGCGCTCCAGTTCATCGATCAACTCACCCATCGATGCTTTGCCAATGCCCGCACGCTCTGCGAGGACGCTGGGTCGGGTTCCCTCCGCGTCGATGTTGGCGAATACAGCGCCGTGTTTGGGCTTGATTGCCGAATGGCCGCTCTCCCGGAGAACCTGGACCAAAGCGCTCGCCGACGATTGATAAGCATAGAGAAGCAGAGACTGCGTGTATGGCTGATTATCCATCTTTCCAAACTTATATGGTGCCCATATAGTATGGCAACCGAACTATATGACAGGAGATCAGCATGGCTACCGGCAACATCCGAACTGAAGGGGTGGAAAGTGTCGCGCACAGGCTGATCGAAGCTTGGAATCGTCACGATGCTCGCGCCTTTGCCGCCGTATTCGCGGCAGATGCCGAGTTTACAAACGTCTTCGGTATGCAGGCGACTGGACGTGACAAGATCGAGCAGTTCCATGCCCCAATTTTTGAGAAGATGTTCAAGCACAGCCATCTATCCGCCGAAAGCGTGCGGAACAAGCTTGTTCGCCCTGATGTTGCCACGCTCGACCTGCGGTGGTCCATGACTGGCGCGCTCGATCCGATGGGAAACGAATGGCCGCGTCGGCGCGGATTAATCAGCGTAGTGGCGACGCGGGATCATGATGAATGGTTGATTGCAACGATGCACAATATGGAACTTGGGGACGATCAAATGGCAAAGTCTCAGGAGAAACTTCAAGAGGATAAGTAGGCTCTTCATTCACGTCAGAATCGAAAGCGACAGCCATCCAGAATAGTCAAGCCGATCTGATCGGGCAATGAGATCGAACGGCGGGTCAGGTGATCGGGATTGGCGAGCTATGCTACAGGAGTTGGTGCTGGATGGCCCGTGCCTTGTCCGGTTTGGCCGACCACAATGGCGCGCCTCATAGCCGGTCGCCTTGGTCTTGCGGGATCTAATGTATGAACGGCTTGGAGCGCTGGGCTCTCGCCGGCAGTTCTTGGCGGCGCGGTGATCGCCGGTCGGCTATTCCGCCGCCACGAGTTTGGTTTCCGGCGTCGATGTAGCCCGGCTGGCCCGATCGTCCTCGGTATCTTCCCACCAATCGCCCAGGGCGTCGATGAGCGGCACAAGCTTGAGACCGGGCTCCGTCAGGTCGTAATCCACGTGTAGCGGATAGCCGGCATGCGCTGTTCGCCGCACAATCCCGGCTTCCTCCAGCTTGCGTAGTTCGAGCGCCAGGATGCGGTGCGACACTGTCGGATTGTCACGCCTCAGGTCGCTGAAGCGCTTGGTACCGTCCTTGAGGTAGTAGAGCAGCAAGGTGGGCCAGCGACCGCTGAGCACACGCATGGTCTCCTCGATCGGGCAGCGTGAGACGACATCTTTCATGGCGGGGACCTGGTTACAGAATAGTGCGTAATTTACATGGGGCGACCAGCGTTTAGGGTCAAGTTTCGCTGCGCAGCGTGATCCCTAAATCATGGAAGAGACAAAGAAATGGAACCTATTCTCCTTTACGGCTTCCCGCTGGGAAGTTCGATGGGGCTTGTCGCTGCTTTTGAACGCCTCGAACAACGCTACCGCCTGTGTCGTGTCGACATGCTCTCTGAGATGAAGAACGATGCCTATGCCAGCATCAACGGCCGTCAGGAAACGCCGGTGTTGATCACCGACGAAGGCAGGGTGCTCACCGAGACCATGGCGATTGCCGCTTGGCTCGAAGCCCGCGATACGCAACGCCGTATCAGCTTCGAGCCTCGCTCGCCGGAGGCCGACCGGATGCACCAGCTAATGGCTTTCGTGAACACCGGTTTCACCGCCGCCTTCACCCCGCTCTGGGCCGCATATGAAATGGAATCGGCGGAACCGGTGCTGCTGGCGACCTTGCGTGATTTCGGCCGCAAGGTCGTTACCAACCGCCATGACCAGCTTGAGGCGATGATCGTCGACACGGATTTCCTGGTCGGCGGCCGGCTGACGCTTGCCGATACCACGCTGATCGGCGTGGCGCGCTGGGCGGAGTTCCACCAGGCGGTCGACGGCGCCGCTTATCCCAAACTGGCGGCGCTCCGCCGCCGCATCGAAGCCGATCCGGCCGTGCGATACGCGCTCGCTGTCGAGGCTGGCGAAAAGCCCGCCGGGTCAGGCGCTTGCCTCGGTCACGTGCCGCTGGCCGAGGTGATCGATCGCTTCGCGGCCTAATCCGTTCGTTCAGCCGCCCGGCGCCCCGGCGCCGGGCGGTGGCGACAAGCGTGCGGAGATCGGCTATCATACGGGCGTTCTTGAAGTGGCAGCTGCGGGCGGCCATCCTGGCGGTGACCGCCCCGACACACGGGAGAAAGGTTATGGCCGGCTTTCATGTCATGGCGGACGCACGTGGAATGCATGTACAGCCCACGGTGCGCCGCATCAGCACCGAGGATCTGATCGATGCGCTCCGTCTCGGCGTAGAGGATTTTTGGGCCAAGCCGTCGCATTATGTGTTCCTGTGCCTGATCTATCCGGTGGTCGGCCTGATCCTGACGCAGTGGACCTCGGGCTCGAACGCCATCCAACTCATCTATCCGCTGATGTCCGGCTTCGCTTTGGTCGGTCCGTTCGCCGCTATCGGCCTTTACGAAATCAGCCGCCGGCGCGAGTTCGGCATGGATACATCCTGGTGGCATGCGCTCGACGTGCGCCACTCGCCGGCGCTGCCCGCGATTGCAGTCATCGGTATCACGCTGGTGGTACTGTTCCTGCTCTGGCTGTTCACCGCGCAATCGATCTACACCAGCCTGTACGGCAATCAGCCTCCGGCCTCTATCGTCGGCTTTATTCGCGAAGTGCTGACGACCAGCAAGGGCTGGACGCTGATCCTGCTCGGCAACCTGGCCGGGTTCGCCTTCGCCGCGATCGTGCTGGCGACGACTGTCGTCGCCTTTCCGCTGCTGCTCGACCGCGACGTCGGCGCGGTCTCGGCAGTCGAGACGTCGGCGCGCGCAGTTATGACAAACCCGCTGCAGATGGCGCTGTGGGGCCTGATGGTCGCCGTGCTCCTGGTCATCGGCTCGATCCCGCTATTTGCCGGGCTTGCCGTCGTCATGCCCATCCTTGGCCACGCGACCTGGCATCTCTACCGCAGGGTGGTCGAACCGGAGCGGGCAGAGCAGGTCAGGCGGCCGATGTAGGACCGATCAGCGTTGCGCGTCGGTTGCCATCTTGACGGCCAGCGCGGTCAGCACCGTGCCCATCATCCAGCGCTGGATCACCAGCCATAGCGGCCGCCCGGCGAGGAAGATGGCGATCGAGCCGGCCGTCACCGCGATGATGGCGTTGACGGTCAGGCTGATCGCGACCTGCGTGGCACCGAGCACCAGAAGCTGCGACAGCACGTGGCCCTTGCCGGGGCTGATGAATTGCGGCAGCAGCGACAGATAGAGCACTGCCACCTTCGGGTTGAGCAGGTTGGTCATCAGGCCCATGGCGAACAGCTTGCGCGGCCTGTCTTTCGGCAGTTCGCGGATCTGGAAGGGCGAGCGCCCGCCGGGCTTCACCGCTTGCCAGGCGAGCCACAGCAAATAAAGCGCGCCGCAAGGCGCAGCACATCATAGGCAAAGGGCACGGCGAGCAGCAGCGCGGTGATGCCGAACGCCGCCGACAGCACATAGAACAAAAAACCGAGCGCCACACCGCCCAGCGAGATCAGCCCGGCCTTCGGCCCTTGCGACAGCGAGCGCGAGATCAGATAGATCATGTTCGGGCCGGGCGTCAGCACCATGCCGAGGCAGACCAGCGCGAAGGCAAGGTGGTTGGCGGGTTCAGGCAAGAGCGCATCTCCGGGTGGGGACACTCACCACATGCTTCCATCACCCGCAAGGGCATGACGGCAGGAGCCTTTGCGCCAGCGCGCCGGGCCCCCTGCCTTAGTTGCCAATCCCATCGCCTTCAGCCGACGATGCGCAGGTTCGACAATTCGTTGGCGATTTCCTTGAAATTGTCGGACAGCGTCGCGCCGGTTGCATTCCAGAACAGCTTGGCAGGCTTGCTCGGGTCGGCCGAATCCTTGCGGAAGCGCGAATCCGACGAACACGCCTTCAGCGCATCGATTGCCTTCTTGTCGCTGGCATCTGTGGGCGACAGGTCGAGCGCCACCGTCATCACCAGAACGTTCGAATTCTTTGCATTGGCGCAGAGCGTTTTCATCTGCTCGTCGAGTGCTGCCGTGTAGTTGGCACCGGTATAGGTGGTCTTGCCGATATCGGTGCTGGTATTCATGAACAGGCGGGTTACGCTTCCAGATCCCGGATAGGTCAGCCCAGTGTAGCCGTAGGCGGCGTAGGTCGACCTGTTGTTGGCGTAGCTGCCGTCGCTGACGGCACTATAAGTATTGGCTCCGTCGGTCAGCACCACGACCACCTTGTCGTTGCCCCTCTCGCTGTTCGGCCGACCATCGGTGAACGGTGGGTTGCTCGATACAGTTCGCCAGCCCCAGGCAAGGCCCTCCGGCACGTTGGTGTTGCCGTTCGGCGCCATGGCGTCGATGGCGTCCTTGATCTCCTGCTTCTCTGCGTCCTGGCTGACGTCCTTCAACGGCGTGATCGGGTTGGTGGTGCAGGAGGAATTCGGCCCATCGCCCGCGGCTGCGGATTGCGAACCGTATGGCTTTACCAGGAAATATTTGCGCATGTCAGACTGGCGCTGGGAAGCGGTAGGACCGGCGACATAGGGCCAATCGGCCCACCAGTTGTTGCCGTAATTGTAGGACGTGCTGATGACGTCGTTGATGCCGTCACGGTTGAAATCGAGCCACAGAGTGCCAGCCTCATCCGGGGCGAACATCGGCACGAAAAGCGTGGCCGGCGCGGCTGTATCGGGCGTGGTGTCGTCGACATTGTAGGGATATGGCCGTGCTTCGACGCAACCTTGCCAGCTCGCATAGCGGCTTGTGGTGTAGATATATTCCGGTGCGCTCCAGTGGCCGTACTGGCAGGTGCCGTTCTTCTTGTATGTGTCGCAGACATATTGCTTCGAATTGGGTACCTCTTCGCGGCCCGATTCGACCGTCATGTCGGCGTAGAGGCTGAAACGCGTCAGCGGCTGGTCCTTGGTCTCGCCCCAGCCGGTGCCGCGCTTGTACCAGACGCCGTTGAGCTTCTCGGCATATTTGTCCGGATTGTTGGCGGCACTCATCGTCGTCCAGTCGAAATCCTCGTGCTGGATCGGGGAGATGCCGTCCTGATCCATCCAGCTGTCCTGGTCGTGGGTAGGGCCGACATTGACCGAGGCCGCAAACGGCACGAGAGAAAACTGCACCGGTTTGGTGATCTGCTTCATCTGCTGCGCCTGAAGCGCCAGCGTATCGACAAGCTGCTTGGCGGCCGACTTCAGCAGGTCTATTCGCTTCTCGCCGGTGCCGGAGCCGAGATCGCTCATCGAGCCGGAATTATCCAGCACAAGCGCGACTTCGAGGGTGTTCTTGAGGCGGAGTTCCGAACATTCGGTGAAGGTCGTGTCGCTTGCCGTGCCGCCGATCAGCAGGCTGGCGGCCGGTAGAAAATAGGGGTGGAAGGTGAGGCCGGCGCAGAGCTTCAAGGTGCCGCCGCCGGCATTGTTGTTGGGCAGCGTGACGGTCAGCGCTGTGTTCGCCGGGTCGATACGTGCGAGATTGGTTTCGAAAAATGTCTTGGCGTAGGCCTTGACGTCGTCGTCGCTGGCGCCGGCAACGATCTGCTGGGCGGCGGCGAGGCCGGCCGCATCAAGTGCGTTCAGCGTTTCGTGCTTTTGGCGCAGCAACTCCCCGTAATCGACACTGAGCGCCAACCCGCCCATCAGCGGTACAATGGTGATTGCGGTCATTAAGGAGTAGTTGCCACGTCTGTCGCGTCGGAAATTTCCGATCATTGCCTTCAGCATTCCCGCCCGCCCTGTTTTTTTCCGGACGATGCCACGCATTTTTAAATTTCCGATTGCTAAAATACGTTCAAGGTCGGCACGGTTTTTCAATGCCCGTTAACCACACGTCCGCAATCGGCAATGCTGCTCCGCGGCAAAGCCCCATAAGGCTCTGAAAAAGAAGGCTTTCGCCATCACGTCCTCGCCGGCGTCCCCGGGCGGCAATCTTGCGGGCACAACGAAAGCTGGTGACAGAGCGAAGCGCTTCGGTTAATCCGGGCCGGCCGCTACGGACCGTCGGTCGCGGCGCTTGCAAGCATCATGGTACAGGGACAACGGCATGGCGGATTCGCCCGACATCATCGGTTCGCTCGCAGACCTGTCGGGAGCCTATTCAGCCATCCTGTGCGACGTCTGGGGCGTGGTGCACAATGGCGAATGGCATTTCCCGGCGGCGGCTGCCGCGCTGATCGCTGCTCGCGCGGCGAAAATACCTGTCGTGCTGATCACCAATTCGCCGCGTCGCAGCGCCGACGTGGTGGCACAGATGAACGCCATCGGCGTTCCGCCCGCCGCCTACGACCGTGTCGTGACGTCCGGCGACGTTACCCGCGACCTGATCGCCGAAGGGCCGCGAAAGATCTTCCACATAGGCGCCGATCGGGATTTCACGCTCTATGAGGGCCTCGACGTCGAACTCGTCGAGGAGTTCGAAGCATCCGGCGTGGTCTGCACCGGCCTGTTCGACGACGAGGTGGAGAAGCCGGAAGATTATGCCGATCTTCTGCAGAGGCTGCGTGCCAGGAACCTGCCCTTCATTTGCGCCAATCCCGACATCGTCGTCGAGCGCGGCGAACGCATGATCTGGTGCGCAGGCGCTTTGGCCCGCGAATACGCACAGCTTGGCGGACGCACGCTGATCGCCGGCAAACCCTACGCGCCGGTCTATGACGTCGCCATGAAGGAGATCGCCGTCATTCTCGGCCGCCGGGTCGAGCGTTCGCAAGTTCTGGCCATCGGCGACGGCATGATGACCGACATCAAGGGCGCGGCCGACAATGGCTTCGACGTGCTCTACGTATCGGGCGGCATCCATGCCCGCGATTACGGTGAGACGCTGCAGCCGGATCCGGCCAGGCTCGCGGCCTTCCTGGAAAAATATGGCTACAGGCCGGTCGCGGTGATTCCCAGGCTGCAATAGGTTCAAGCCATGACGGCCATGTTCGAACGCATTTCCGCAACCGCACCGCTGCCGGCCCATCTGCGCGGCGGCGTGGTGGCTATCGGCAATTTCGACGGCGTCCACCGCGGCCACCAGGCGGTGCTCGAACGCGCGCGCGCCGAAGCGGAGCGTCGCGGCGTACCCGCCCTGGTGCTGACCTTCGTACCGCATCCGCGAAAGGTGTTTAGGCCGGACATGCCGTTGTTCGTGCTGACGCCGCCGCCGATGAAGGCGCGGCTGTTGTCGCATCTGGGCTTTGCGGCGCTGGTCGAACAGCCGTTCACACGCGAGTTCGCCTCCTTGTCGGCGGAGGCCTTCGTCACCGGCGTGCTCGAGCGCAACCTCGGCATAAGCCACGCCGTTACCGGCTTCGATTTCCATTTCGGCAAGGACCGCCAGGGCGGTCCGGCCTATCTGATGGCTGCCGGCGAGCGCCACGGCTTCGGCGTCACGCTGGTGGATGCGTTTCGCGACGAAAGCGCCGAGGTGGTGTCGTCGAGCCGCATACGCACGCTGCTGTGCGAGGGCAATGTGGCCGAGGCCGCCGGCTTGCTCGGCTACCGTTTCACCGTCCAGGCGGAGGTGATCGGCGGCCAGCAGCTCGGCCGGACACTCGGCTTTCCGACCGCAAACATGAGGCTTTCGCCGGAAGCCACCCTCAAGGAAGGGATTTATGCCGTCCGCTTCCGCCGCGCCGACGGTTCGCTACATGATGGCGTCGCCAGCTTCGGCCGCCGGCCGACGGTCGACGACAGTGGCGCGCCGCTGCTGGAGACCTTCGTCTTTGACTTTTCCGGCGACCTCTATGGAGAGATTTGTGCCGTGTCCTTCTTCGGCTACCTGCGCTCGGAGGTGAAGTTCGATGGGCTTGACGCGCTGGTCGCCCAGATGAAGCGTGACGAGGCCGAGGCGAAGGCACTGCTCGCCGGCGTCAGGCCGCTTTCCGGGCTGGACGCGGCCATAGCTTTTTAGAGCATGGTCCCGAACTGAAGGTCAGCGAAGCAAAAACTGGGAACCGGTTTTCCGATTAAGATCATGCTCAACCAGAATTTATCTCTTCAGTGCCAAGCCAAGGGCGATGAAGGTCCAGCCCTGGAAGATCAGGTCGACGGCCAGGAACAGGCCGAGCACCCACACGCTGTTGACCGGCCAGCCCATGGCGATGACCAGTCCCGCCAGTGCGCTGATGATGCCGGCCGCGACCACCCAGCCCCAGCCCGGCTGCGGCCGGTGGCTGTAGCCTACCCAGGCCCTGAGCACGCCTGAAGCAAGCAGCGCGACCGCCAGGAGGAAGGTCAGCACCGTCGAGGCGAGGACCGGATTGTCGAAGGCGAAGAAGCCGGCGACGGCGTAGAGGAGGCCGCTGAGCAGCCAATAGAAGAAGCGGCCCCATGTCTTCACGCCGAAGGCATGGATAATCTCAACAATGCCGGCCATCAGCATCAGCCAGCCCACGACAAAGACGGAGGCGACGGTTGCGATGAACAGATTGCCGAAGGCGATGCCGCCGAAGACAAGCAGCAGCACCCCGAGCGCCACGAACCACCCCCATTTCGCCCGCGTCTGGCCAATGGCGTCTTTCATGGCATCGCTGTGCACGGTCATTGCCCTTCTCCCTCAAGGTTGCCTAGCTTCTTTGTTCCGGAAGGTAGCGCCGATCGCCTTGCCCGTCCAGCGAGCAGGCTGTGAGCGCCACACTCCCGAGCGATCCGCTAGACCTCCGTTTTTGACCCGAAGCGGCCAAATACCAGATGGAATAATTCGATCATGTGGGGGGTGAGCCAGTGCTAAAAGATAACAAGCGGGTTTACGGGCGACCCGTCGTCCCGTGTATTCGCCGCGGCGCAAGTGTAACGAAAATTCCCAGTGCTGGCATTGGCCCTTTATACGATGACGTGTGCTGCTGCTATATGCCGTTTTCTACGCTTGATGAGGCTAGGGAAGCAAAATGAGCGATGCGGACGAACACCTCGATCTGACGGAGATCAACGCCGTCCGCAGGTTGTTGACCTCAAAGCCTCGAACGGTCCGCTGGGACGAACGCCGGGCACGGCTCGACGAAGTCGGTTCGGTGTGGCCAGTCGCGGAGGACATCCGATGCGAGCATGTGGTTTTCGATGGCCTCGCGGGCGAGTGGTCCCTGGCGCCTGGGAGTGACAGGGATAAGGTTCTGCTCTTTTTCCACGGTGGTGGCTACTGCTCCGGCTCCCTTAAAAGTCATCGTCGAATGGTTACCGAGGCAGGTCGGGCAATGGGAATACGCACCCTCGCGATCGACTATCGCCGCGCACCGGAACATCCTTTCCCTGCGCAACATGAAGACGCACTCACCGCATGGCGCTTTCTGAGCCGGCAAGGCATCGCGTCGGATCGCATCGTGGTTGGCGGAGACAGTGCGGGCGGCAACCTCACTCTGTGCCTGGTCAGTATATTGCGCACGGCAGGCGAGCCGTTGCCGCGATGTCTTTGGCTGGTTTCGCCTTGGACGGACCTTTCGATGTCCGGCGCGACACTATCAACCAAGGACGCAATCGACCCTATCATCCACCGGGCGTATTTGGAGGAACTGGCAACGGCCTATGTTCCCAATGGCGTTGGTCGGCGCGATCCGCTGATCTCGCCTTTGTTCGCCGATCTGAGCGGATTTCCCCCAATGCTGATACAAGCCGGTTCGGCCGAGACGCTGTTGTCGGACGCAACTCGGCTCGCCGAAGCCGCTGGCGCGGCTGACGTTAAAGTAGGTCTCGAAATTTGGCCTCATATGATTCACGCTTGGCCGGTTTGGAATGCGGGGTTGAGCGCCGGTCGCCGCGCTCTTCACAGCGCAGGCATGTTTGTCCGCGAATGTTTGTAACCCCTGCCGAGGCAACTGCTATCGTATTCCAAACACTTGATCTGGAATCTTGGTGCGCCAAACAATCGACTGCAACGCGGAACAGGCCGGCCAACGCTGCCAATGTTGCGGATATTAAGTCAAATTTTACCGAACTGGCGCCATGGCTTCAGTCAAGGCTGGTTGTATCGGCCAATGCGTTCGACGTATGGAGTAACGATGCGGTCTGTCCCGACGATCTTGGCCGCATTCATGCTCGGCACCTGCGGCGTTGCCAAGGCCGGCGAGGGAACCTTCGGCTGGCTGTCCGGAGACTGGTACCTGACGGTCGGCGCCACCGGCATGGTTGCCCCGAATTTCGAGGGCGGCAAGAAGTACCTGCTCAGTGCCTCGCCGATCATCTCGCTCGGCAAGGCTGGTCCCGCGGCGCGCTTCACCTCGCGCAACGACAATATCTCATTGGCATTGATCGACGATGGCGGCGTCCGCGCCGGCCTGACGGGCAAGTTCCTGTTTTCCCGCGACGGTGGTGACGCCGACGAATTGAAAGGCCTCGACCCGGTGCGCTGGGGCGGCGAGGCCGGCGGCTTCTTCGAATTCTATCCTTTGGATTGGCTGCGTGCCCGCGCCGAATTGCGGCACGGCATTCGTGCCCATAACGGCTTTGTCGCCGACATCGCCGCCGACGCCTTTTACGATGTGACGCCCGATGTCAGGATTTCGGGCGGGCCGCGCGTTTCGTTCGCCTCATCGGACTATTTCGACGCCTATTACGGCGTTGATGGCAAGGAGTCCCTGGCCTCGGGGCTCAGCGAATATCATCCGGGCGGCGGGGTGAGGTCGGCGGGCCTGGGCGGCGCAGTGACCTGGAAGGTGACCGAGCCGATGACGGCCAGCCTGTTCGGCGAATATTCCCGCCTGATGGGCCCGGCCGCCGATTCCAGCCTGGTCAAGGAGCGCGGCTCCAGGGATCAGTTCATGATCGGCGTGTCGACGACCTATCGCTTCGATTTTTCGATGTGAGCGGGTAGGCGTCGGCTCATTTGATCAAACGGCTGTCGAACGGATAACGGTATAGGCCCGCAATCGTAATGCGTGTCGCATCGTCATGGGTCGGGTTGAGCAGATAGTTGTTTGCTTTGCGCATTATGATCGAAGGAATTTTCATGAGCGCGTAACGATTGGCCGAGAGAAAGTCCGTGCCCTGTCGCCGTGTCGATTCCATATCCTTGTCCCAGCCGTCATGGATAACCGGTTCGGTCATTTCTATTCCGTCCGGAACATCGATTTCGATAAGCTGGTAGGTTTCCGGAACGGTTTCGCGCGTCGCATGCACCAGTATCTCCAGCAGTGCCGTCGAAGGGTGGTCGGTGCAATACACGATGGGCATCCCGCGCCTGTTCCATCTTCCATCAACGAGCGTTCCGCCACGACCCGAGAGATCCGCGAAATTGGAGATGCGCCAGATGCGCATCGTCAGGCAAGCATGCCAAAGTCGATGCGGATAAGCTCTTCGGAAACGACGTGGGCGCCGGTCTCTGTCTCGAGGAGATCGATCGGCCTTGCACCATCCAATGCTATGATCTCGCTTCTCAGCCAACGCTGGGCTTTCTCATGGCTGCCGAATACACGATCCGCCTGCTCGGCGATGCGTTCTAGGCGCAGGGCGCGGTCGGATTCAGCTGGCGAAAGCGGCTCGGCACGTTCCTTGCGACGCGCCAGCGTGCGGCGGGGGGCAACGATACGATAGAGTTCTTCGCTACTGAAACCCAGACTGCGCAGATGATCGATCTTGTCCGTAGGGACGGAAAAGTCGTGTGTTGCGCGAATTGCCCTTGCTGCGACCGACATGAACGTCTCCTTGGCACAGGCCATTCCGCTTGCCATTTGCCTACAAATGTATGCGCAATTGGCACATGACGCAAGGAAGCATCAGAGTTCGGGCTTTTCAACGTCGCCTGTCTCGGTTAAAAGCCCAGCCATGACGAGCTTTTCGCGCCTTCCCGCGACTGCGATACGAATTACAGGCCCGGTGTTCCGGGCGGCTTGACCGCCGCCGGAGCCGCCGGGAATCTTGCGCGCGCCTCTCGCGCTTTTTCCAGATCATGATAGTTCAACGCCCGGGCTCTTTTGCCGCCGGGCAACGCATATGGCAGACGAATGACTGATACCGAGACCGCCGAGACGATCGATTATTCCAAAACGCTCTACCTGCCGCAGACGGATTTCCCGATGCGCGCCGGTTTGCCGGAAAAGGAACCGCTGCTGGTCAAACGCTGGCAGGACATGGATCTTTACCGCAAGTTGCGCGAAGACGCAGCCGGCCGCGAAAAATACGTGCTGCACGACGGCCCACCCTATGCGAATGGCAACATCCATATCGGCCATGCGCTGAACAAGATCCTCAAGGACGTCATCACCCGCTCGTTCCAGATGCGCGGCTATGACTCGAACTATGTACCCGGTTGGGATTGCCACGGCCTGCCGATCGAATGGAAGATCGAGGAGCAGTACCGCGCCAAGGGCAAGAACAAGGACGAGGTGCCGGTCAACGAGTTCCGGCAGGAATGCCGCGAGTTTGCGGCGCACTGGATCAAGGTGCAGGGTTCCGAATTCCAGCGGCTCGGCGTCGTCGGCGACTTCGACAATCCCTATACGACAATGGCTTTCCATGCCGAGGCGCGCATCGCCGGCGAGCTGCTGAAATTCGCCATGTCCGGCCAGCTCTATCGCGGCTCCAAACCGGTTATGTGGAGCGTGGTCGAGCGCACCGCGCTGGCCGAGGCGGAGGTCGAATACCAGGACTATGAGTCGGACACGATCTGGGCGAAGTTTCCGGTCGTCAGCCTCGCTCGCCAGGTCATCAACATCGAGGATGGGCAGCCAGCCCTGGACCCCAAGCTGACGCAGACGTCGCTCGATCTGCTTGATGCCAACGTCGTCATCTGGACTACGACGCCCTGGACAATCCCCGGCAACCGCGCCGTCAATTACTCGCCGCGCATCAACTATGGTCTCTACGAGGTTACGGCCGCCGAGAACGCCTTTGGTCCTCAGCCCGGCGAAAAGCTGATCTTTGCCGAGAAACTTGCGGACGACGCTGCCGCGAAGGCCAAGGTCACTCTGAATCGGCTTCGCAGCGTTGGCGCCGAAGAGCTTGAAAACCTTACGCTTTCGCATCCCCTCAAAGCTCTGGGCGGCGGCTACGATTTTCCCGTGCCGATGCTCGCCGGCGATCACGTCACCGACGATGCCGGCACCGGTTTCGTCCACACCGCGCCGGGACATGGCCGCGAAGACTTCGACGCCTGGATGGATGCTGCCTCTGATCTTCGCCAGCGTGGCATCGACACCGCGATCCCCTTCACCGTCGACGATGCCGGCTTCTTCACCAAGGACGCGCCGGGCTTCGGCCCGGACCGCGAGGATGGAGCGGCGCGCGTCATCGACGACAATGGCAAGAAGGGCAACGCCAACCAGGCTGTCATCGACGAGCTGATCAAGCGCAACGCGCTGTTCGCGCGCGGCCGCCTGAAGCACTCTTATCCGCATTCCTGGCGCTCGAAGAAGCCGATCATCTTCCGCAACACGCCGCAATGGTTCGTCTATATGGACAAGGAGCTTGGCGACGGCACGACGCTGCGCAGCCGCGCTCTGAAAGCCATCGACGATACCCGCTTCGTACCCGCCGCCGGCCAGAACCGCATCCGCGCCATGATCGAGGAGCGCCCTGACTGGGTGCTGTCGCGCCAGCGCGCCTGGGGCGTGCCGATCGCCGTCTTTGCCGATGCCGACGGCAATGTGCTGCGCGACGAGGCAGTCAACCAGCGCATCATGGACGCCTTCGAGAAAGAAGGCGCCGACGCCTGGTTCGCCGTCGGCGCCAAGGAGCGGTTCCTCGGCAATCACGATGCCTCGAAATGGCAGCAGGTCATGGACATCCTCGATGTCTGGTTCGATTCAGGCTCGACGCATGCCTTCACGCTTGAGGACCGGCCCGACCTGAAATGGCCGGCCGACGTCTATCTCGAAGGCTCCGATCAGCATCGCGGCTGGTTCCACTCCTCGCTGCTCGAAAGCTGCGGCACCAGGGGCAGGGCGCCCTACGACACCGTCGTCACCCATGGCTTCACCATGGATGAGGAGGGGCGGAAAATGTCGAAGTCGCTCGGCAACACCGTCGTGCCGCAGGACGTCATCAAGCAGTCCGGCGCCGACATCTTGCGGCTGTGGGTGGTGACGACCGATTATTGGGAAGACCAGCGGCTCGGCAAGAACGTGCTGCAGACCAATATCGACGCCTACCGCAAGCTGCGCAACACCATCCGCTGGATGCTGGGCACGCTCGCCCATGACGACGGCGAGGAGGTGCCGCTGGACAAGATGCCGGAACTGGAGCGGCTGATGCTGCACCGGCTCGCTGAACTCGATGAAGTCGTACGCTCGGGCTATGACGCGTTCGAATTCAAGCGCATCACCCGCGCGCTGCTCGACTTCATGGTGGTCGAGCTGTCGGCCTTCTATTTCGACATCCGCAAGGACGCGCTTTACTGCGAAGCGCCTTCCAGCGTGAAGCGCAAGGCTTCCGTGCAGGTGGTGCGCCATCTCTTCGACTGCCTGGTGAAATGGCTGGCGCCGATGCTGCCCTTCACCATGGAAGAGGCTTGGCTCGACCGTCATCCGGATGCGGTCTCCCTGCATCTCGACCAGTTCCCGGAAATCCCGGCGGACTGGAGGAACGAGGCGCTGGCGGAGAAGTGGCGCAAGGTTCGGCAGGTTCGCCGTGTCGTCACCGGCGCGCTGGAAATTGCCCGTGCGCAGAAGGTCATCGGCTCTTCGCTGGAAGCGGTGCCGGTCGTCACCCTCGACGATGCCGCGCTCGAAGCGGCGATCGCCGATGTCGATATGGCCGAGATGGCGATCACCAGCGATCTGGTTATCGTGCACGGCAAAGCGCCGGCGGGCAGCTTTACCCTCGACGACGTCAAGGGCGTCGCCGTGGTCGTCGAGAAAGCGGAGGACCGCGGCCTTGTGAAATGCGCGCGCTCCTGGCGCTACACCGCCGATGTCGGATCAGATCCGGAATTCCCGGATGTTTCGGCCCGTGACGCCGCTGTTCTGCATGAGCTGAAGGCTTTGAGCCGTCTTTAAGGCGGTGCACAAATGCCACGGCGGGCGGCCGATCGGCCCCCGCGCGTTGCCCTTAACGAGTGGTTGAGGTAAACACGCGAAACTCCGGACGACAAATTGTCGCCGGAATTCCGTCGGAAGAGCATAGGCGATGGGGACCGGACCTTTCTTTGGCCGGCGGCAATCGAGAGGCTGTCTACAGTGGGACTTTTTGGCATGACCGAGAGAACTTACGCGCGCGTTGCGCTGCTGGCGCCGCTTGTCGTATCGGGCCTCGCCTTGTCCGGCTGCATGGGCTCGCCCACTTACGGAACCGACAAGACCGCGGGCGCGCAGCTGGCTGGCGACCTCACCGGGGCTTTTTCCTTCGCACCCAAGCGCAAGGAGAGTATCGACTACAAGCCGCGCCCCACGCTGGTGAAGCCAGGGCCGGGGCAGAAGGAAGTCTTGCCGCCGCCGCAGGAAAGCATCGAGACGGCAAGCGCCGAATGGCCCGAATCGCCGGAGCAGCGCCGTGCCCGCCTGCGCGCCGATGCCACCCTGCATCAGGACGACCCGGCCTACCAGGCGCAGGTCATCGATGACGTGCAGACGGATCCGGCGTCGGTCAAGGCCGCGCTGAAGCAGTCGGGCTCGAGCCACCCGCCAGCCTGGACTCCGGCCGATTCGGACAAGAGCCGCGCCGCGGAAATCATGCGCCGCCGGGCTGAAGGCAAACAGGGCGACCCGACCACCCGCAGATATCTGAGCGAGCCGCCGGTGCAATACCGCGCTGCCGCCGCCAGCGCGCCGCAGGGTGACCTCGGCGAGGACGAGTACAAGAAGGAACGCCGCCTCAAGAGGGAGGCGGCCGCCAAGAGCAAGAGCAGCGGCATGTTCGACTGGCTGCCCTGGTAGACTGACGGCCCCAGAGACTTTCTGGCCTGGATTTGCCTGGCTGGATTTGGATCTTCGGCCCCGACCAGAAATCAGGGTCCGCGTCGCTCGCGAAAAAAGTCCTTCAGCAATGCTGCTGCTGCGTTCTCGGCCATGCCCGGATAGATGTCGGGCACATGGTGGCAGGTCGGTGACGTGAAGAAGCGAACGCCGTTGACCACTGCGCCGCCCTTCTCGTCGGCAGCGCCGAAATAAAGCCGGCGCAGCCTGGCGAAGGAGATGGCGCCGGCGCACATGGCGCACGGCTCCAGCGTCACATAGAGATCGTGGCCGCTGAGCCGCTCGCTGGAAAGCTTGCGGCAGGCCTCGCGGATCGCCAGCATCTCGGCATGGGCGGTCGGATCGGCAAACTCGCGGGTGCGGTTGCCGGCACTCGCAACGACCGTATCGCCGCCGACGACGACCGCGCCAACGGGCACTTCGCCACGCAGGGCGGCGGCTTCGGCTTCTTTCAGCGCCAGCGCCATGAAATCCTGCCGCTTCACGCGGTTTCCATTCCGATTATCTCCTCGCCACTAGAGCGCGATCCTGTTACTACCCGCGCAAACGAGCAAAGGCCACATGGACGACAAAAACAAGAAATTCCCCCGCAAGGCCGGCCCGAAGCCGGCAGGGACGCGTGGTCGCGATAGCGCTCCCGGCAAGGGCGGCAAGCCGCCCTTCGGCGCCAAAAAACCTTACGCTCCGCGCGGCGACCGGCCGGCGGCGGCCGAAGGCGAACGGCCGAAGCGCGACTTCAAAGGCGGCGACAGGCCGTTCAGCAAAGGGCCGCGTCCGGAAGGCAAGCCTTATGAACAGCGCGAGGGTCCACGCAAGCCTTATGCGCCGCGCGGCGACCGGCCGGCAGCTGCCGAAGGCGAGCAGCCGAAGCGCGACTTCAAAGGCGGCGACAGGCCGTTCAGCAAAGGGCCGCGTCCGGAGGGCACGCCTTATGAAAAGCGCGAAGGTCCGCGCAAGCCTTACGCACCGCGCGGCGACCGGCCAGCAGCTGCCGACAGCGAGCGCGGCGAGAGGCGCTTCGACCGTCCCAAGCGTGATTTTAGCGATCGTCCCAAGCGTAATTTTGGCGGCGATCGACCGCAAGGGGTACAAAGGGCACAGGCGGCATCGGAAGGCGGCTTCAAGCCGCGCCCGCGTCGCGTCGAGGCAACGGAAGAAGCCGGCGAACGCATTGCCAAGCGGCTGGCGCGTGCCGGCCTGGCCTCGCGCCGCGACGCCGAGGAACTGATTGCGGCCGGCCGCGTCAAGGTCAATGGCAAGGTGTTGTCCTCGCCGGCCTTCAACGTCATGCCCGGCGACATCATCCATCTCGACGGCATGGAGATCCCACCGATCGAGCGCACCAGGCTGTTCCTGTTCCACAAGCCGGCCGGCGTGGTCACGACAAACCGCGATCCCGAAGGCCGCAAGACCGTCTTCGACGTGCTGCCGCCCGAGCTGCCGCGGCTGATGACTATCGGCCGGCTCGACATCAACACCGAAGGCCTGCTGCTGCTCACCAATGATGGCGGCCTGTCGCGCGTGCTCGAACTGCCGGCGACCGGCTGGTTGCGACGCTACCGCGTGCGCGTCCACGGCAAGGTCGAGGAAAGCGCGCTTGCCGGCCTGCGCGAAGGCATTGCCGTCGACGGCGTCTTTTACGGCGCCATCGAAGCGACGCTCGACCGCGAGCAGGGCTCGAACGCGTGGCTGACACTCGGCCTGCGCGAAGGCAAGAACCGCGAGGTCAGGAACATCCTGGGCGCGCTCGGTCTCGACGTGACGCGGCTGATCCGCATTTCCTACGGGCCGTTCCAGCTCGACGATTTACCGGAAGGCCATGTGCTGGAGATCAAGGGCCGCGTGCTGCGCGACCAGCTCGGCGAGCGCCTGGTCGAAGAGTCCGGCGCCAATTTCGATGCCGATATCGCCAAGCCGTTTTCCAACAAACCGGTCAGGCGTGAGCGCGAGGAGGAGCCCGAGCGGCCGAAATTCACCCGCGACGGCGAACGCCGGCCGATCGGCGAGGGCGGCCTGATCAAGAACCGCAAGCGGCGCGAGGGCAGCCGCGACGAAGCGCTCGGCAAGCTGTCGACAAGCCCTGACAGGAGCTTTGCGCCAAAAAAGAGCTTTGGCGAGCGTGGCCCCAGACCTGAACGCAGCGACTTCGGGGACAAACCCCGTGGCGATAAGCCTCGTGGCGGCTTCGGTGGGAAAAAATCCGAACGCGAGCAGCGGCCGATCGAGCCGCCGGGCCAGCGCAAGGCCAATGTCTGGATGGCGCCGGGCGCACGGCCGATCGGCAAGGGCAGGGCGGAGGCAGACGCCGCCAAGGCGGCAGAAAACAAGGCGCGCAAGGCATCGTTCAAGCCGTCTTACGGCAAGCCCGGCGGCAAGCCGCAAGGCGGCGGTGCAAAGCCGTTCGGCAAACCGCGCGGCGAGCGCCCGGATGGCGGTGGCGACCGGCCGCGCGGCGGCCCGAAAGGAAGCAATGCGGATCGTCGGCGGTGAGTTTCGCGGGCGTCCGCTGGCGACGCCCCGCACCTTTGCCATCCGCCCGACCACCGACCGCACGCGTGAGGCGGTCTTCAACGTGCTGGCGCATCGCTTTCCCGAAAGACTGGACGGCGCGCGCGTGCTCGACCTGTTCGCCGGCACCGGCGCGTTCGGCCTCGAAGCGCTGTCGCGCGGCGCCTCCTACGCTGTCTTCATCGAGGAATCCGCCGAAGGGCGCGGCCTGATCCGCACCAATGTCGAGGCCTTCGGCCTCACCGGCCGCACCAAGATTTTCCGCCGCGACGCGACGGGCTTGGGCGAGGCGGGCACCATCGCCACATTCGGCATGGTCTTTGCCGATCCGCCCTATGGCAAAGGCCTTGGCGAACGCGCCTTGCGCTCGGCGAAAGCAGGCGGCTGGCTCGCCCCCGGCGCGCTATGCGTCGTCGAGGAAGCGGCGGCGGCGCCGTTCGAGGCAGGGCCGGGCTTTTCGGTTGTCGACGAGCGCAACTATGGCGAGACGGTCATCCGGTTCATCGAGGCCGCCTGAGTTCGGCTTCCACGATGGCGCCTTCAAAATGACGAACAATTCGCTTTGCCTCGACCAGCAACCCCGCCTATCGTCCCACTACAAACCGGAGCCATCTATGACATTTCAGGCTGAATGGCTGCGCGGAACGCTCTTGGGACTGGCTCTGGTGATGGCCGCGCCGGCTCTGGCGGATAACAATCCTGACGATGGCGTCGTCACCGATTTCCTGCTCGACAACGGCATGGAGATCGTCGTCATCCCCGATCACCGCGCCCCCATCGTCACCCATATGGTCTGGTATAAGATCGGCAGCGCCGACGAGCCGCCGGGCAAGTCCGGCATTGCCCATTTCTTCGAGCATCTGATGTTCAAGGCGACCAGCAACCATGCGGCGGGCGAGCTCGACCGTGCCGTCGCCGCCATCGGCGGCTCGGACAACGCCTTCACCTCCTACGACTACACCGCCTTTCACGAGACGGTGGTGCCTCAGGCGCTCGGTGAGATGATGGGCTTCGAGGCCGACCGCATGCGCAATCTCATCCTCAACGACGACGTCATCAAAACCGAGCGCGACGTCATCCTCGAGGAGCGCCGCTCGCGCATCGATAGCAATCCGCAGGCGGTGCTCGACGAGGAGATCGACGCCACGCTGTGGCAGAACCAGCCGTACCGCATTCCGGTCATCGGCTGGATGCAGGAGATGGAGAAGCTGAACCGCACCGACGCGATGGCCTTCTACAACAAATATTATACACCCAATAACGCCGTGCTGGTGGTGGCCGGCGATGTCGAGCCGGAAACGGTCAAGGCGCTGGCCGAAAAGACCTATGGCAAGGTCGCGCGCGGCCCGGATCTGCCGCCGCGCATCCGCCCGGTCGAGCCGGAGCAGAACACCAGGCGCACGGTGACGCTGACCGACGGGCGCGTCAGCGTGCCGAGCTTTACCACGCAATGGGTGGTTCCGTCCTATCACACGGCAAAGCCCGGCGAAGCCGAAGCGCTCGACGTGCTGTCCGAAATCCTCGGCGGCGGCAACCGCAGCCGGCTCTACCAGGAGCTTGTCGTCAGGCAAGGCATCGCCGCCGAGGCCGGCGCCTTCTTCCAGGGCACCATGCTCGACGACACCAATTTCACCGTCTACGGCGCGCCGCGCGGCGATGCCAAGCTTGCCGACATCGAGGCCGCGGTCGACGCCGAGATCGCCCGCATCGCGAAAGACGGCGTCACCAGCGACGAGCTGGAAAAATCCAAGGACCGTTTCGTACGCTCGATGATCTTTGCCCGCGACAAGCAGGAGGACATGGCCAACATCTACGGCTCGACGCTCGCCACAGGCGGTAACGTCCAGAACGTCCAGCAATGGCCGGACCGCATCCGCAAGGTCACCGCCGACCAGGTCAAGGAAGTCGCTGCCCGCTATCTCAATCTCGACCACGCAACGACCGGCTATCTTCTGCCGCAAACCCAAGCTGGGAATTGATTTGATGATGAGCCAGCATGGTCCCGCTCTGCCTTCCCCCCTCGTGGGCTCCTCACCTTCTCCCACAAGGGGAGAAGGGAAGCGCCAGCACGCCGGCCCTCTGCTAGCAACCCTGTTCCTCTCCCTTCTCTTTCTCCTCCTGCCGGCGCTTTCCGCTCGCGCCGCCATGAACATCCAGGAGGTGACCTCGTCGAAGGGCATTGCCGCCTGGCTGGTGGAGGATTATTCGGTGCCGATCGTCGCTATCCGCTTCGTTTTCGATGGCGGCGCGACGCAGGATCCGCCCGGCAAGGAAGGGCTTGCCAATCTGATGAGCGGCCTGTTCGACGAAGGTGCCGGCAACCTCGACAGCGAGGCCTTCCAGATCAAGCTTGACGATGTCGGCGCCGAGATGAGCTTCGATGCGCAGCGCGACGGCATCTACGGCTCGATGCGCATGCTGGCCGAGCAGCGCGACGGCGCCTTCGACCTGTTGCGGGTGGCGGTCAACCAGCCGCGCTTCGACCAGGTGCCGATCGACCGCATCCGCGCGCAAATCCTGTCCGGCATCATCGCCAACGAGCGCGATCCCGACACGCTCGCCCAACGCAAATGGCTGGACGCGATCTACGGCAGGCATCCCTATGCGCGGCCCGACCAGGGCACCAGGCAAAGCATCGCGACGATCACGCCGGCCGATCTCAGCGCCTTCCACAAGGCAAGTTTCGCCCGTGACGGCCTGCATGTCGCGGTGGTCGGCGCCATCGACGCCGAGACGCTGAAGCAGAAGCTCGACCTGGTGTTCGGCAGCCTGCCGGAAAAGCAGGCGCTCACGCCCGTTCCCGACATCGACCTGAAGCTCGGCCAGCAGCTCGAGGTCGTTTACGACCAGCCGCAGGCCTCGCTGCAACTCGCCTATCCCGGCGTGAAGCGGAATGCGCCGGATTTCTTCGCCGCGGTGCTGATGAACGAGATCCTCGGCGGCGGCACCTTCACCTCGCGGCTGTTCGACGAGGTGCGCGAGAAGCGCGGCTTGGCCTACAGCGTCAGCTCCGACCTCGTCGACCACCAGCATTCCGAGGCGCTGTCCATCACCACCTCAACCCGCGCCGATAGGGCGGCCGAGACGCTGGCCGTGGTGCGCGACGTGGTCAAGCGCATGGCCGATGAGGGGCCGACCGAAGCCGAGCTGGCGGCGACCAAGAAATACATGATCGGCGCCTATGCCATCAACAATCTGAATTCCTCCGGCGCGATCGCCTCAACGCTGCTCGAGATCCAGCTCGGCAAGCTCGGCATCGACTACATGCAGCGCCGCGCCGCCCTGATAAACGCGGTGACGTTGGACCAGGTGAAAGCGGTGGCGAAAAAGCTGCTCTCCGCCGAGCCGGCCGTCATGGTGGTCGGGCCGAAGCTCGGCGCGGCCAACAAGGGATGAGCCCTAGCTTCGGCATCGCCTTTGGCGGCGGCGGGGCGCGTGGGCTGGCGCATATCCATGTCATCGAGGCGCTGGACGAGCTGGGCATAAGGCCGGCAGCAATCGCCGGCTCGTCGATCGGCGCCATCATGGGCGCCGGCATGGCCTCGGGCATGACCGGCAAGGACATCCACGACTATACGCGCTCGATCCTCGGCCGCCGCGCCGAAGTGGCAACGCGCATGTGGCGGGCGCGGCCCGGCACTTTTGCCGAGGCGATGCAGGGCGGCCTGCGGGTCAGCCAGTTCAATGTCGAGCGCATCCTCAAGGCGTTCCTGCCCGACGCCATTCCCGAGACCTTCGCCGAATTGAAGATACCGCTGAAGGTGACCGCAACGGACTTTTATGGCCACCAGCTCGCGGTGTTCGACGAAGGCGAGCTGCATTCGGCGCTGGCCGCTTCGGCGGCGATCCCGGCGGTGTTCCGCCCGGTGATGCGCGACGGCAGGCTGCTGATCGACGGCGGCATCTACAATCCCGTGCCGTTCGACCTGATCGAGCTCGACGCCGACATCATCATCGCCGTCGACGTGGTCGGCGCGCCGACCGAGGCCGGCCGCAAATTCCCGACCTCCGTCGACCTGATGTTCGGCGCCACGCAGCTGATGATGCAGTCGATCATCGCCAGCAAGCTGAACCAGAGCCGGCCCGACATTCTGATCCGGCCGGCCGTCTCGAAATACCGGGTGCTCGATTTCATGAAGGTCGAGGCGCTGATGGCAGAGACGGTGGCGATCAAGGACGAGCTGAAGCGCGAGATCGAAAAGGCGGTCGAGGCCCGGGCCAAAGCCGAAGCCAGCAAGCGCACCAACCGTCTCGGCGGATGACCGTAATCAAGCGTCCGGCGTCAGCGCCCGCTGGACCATGAGCGTATCCTTCGTAAGTGACGCGGATCAGCTCGCGATTGGCGGCCATCTCAGCCCCACTTCATCTCGCCGGTGGCAACCTTGGAGCCGATGTCGAGCGCAACGCCCATGCCGAGGCCGGGGAAGCGGGCTTCCATGGCGCTCTTCAGTGCGGCCGCGTCCTTGGCCTTGGCCAGTTCTTCCTCGAAGGCGATGAGATAGGTCTTGGTGTGCTCGACGCCTGAAAGGTCCGTAGCGGCCTCAGGCGTCATGTGCCCGGGCACGACGATTGCCGGCTTGCGCGCCGCGATCTTTTCGAGATTGGCGAGCCAGGCGGTGCGCAGTTCCCTGGTCGGCGTGTCGGCGGTCCAGACATGCACGCCGGCAAAGATCATCACCCCGCCGAACACCGCATTCAGCGACGGCACGAAGAGATAGCGCCGGTTGGCGAGGCCTTCCGCGGCGACGATCTCGATGGTCTCGCCATCGACGCTGAGCGTCTTGCCGTCGAATGCTTCGGGGATGGCGACGTCGGCCAGCGCCTGCGGGCCATTCTCCTTCAGCTGCGGCCCCCAGACGGCGAGCTTCTTTTCGACATTGCCGTTGATGGCGGCCACCGTCTCGGCTGCGGCGATCACCCGTGCCTGCGGGAACGCCTGCTTGATCGGCTTGAGGCCGAAATAATAGTCCGGGTCGGACTGGCTGACATAGATGGTGGTGAGCGTCTTGCCGGTCGCCTTGATCGCCTCGGCCACGGCCCGGCCGTCGGGATAAGTGAAACCGCCATCGATCAGCACGGCTTCGGCGGCGCCGGAGACCAGCACCGGGGCGCGGAAGAAGCCGTTTTGCCCGGCGGGGAAATGTTTCCAGGAAAGCCCGCCGGCCGCATGGCCAAGCCCGGCGGGAGCAAAGACCGCGGCAGCGCCGGCGGCGAGGGTGGTTTTCATGATGGCTCTCCGTGTGAACATGGATGTCTCCTGGGAATGCGGAACTCGGCGGCGCGCAGCCTCGATGCCCGCAAGATGGCAAAAGCGGAATGCGTATTGAAGGCCGACAAAATAGACGTAATGTATGCCATTGCCTGACAATGAGACTGCCTCTGCCATGAGCGAAGCATGAACCTGAACCGGCTGGCCTATTTCGCGGCGGTGGTCGATGCCGGCTCGTTCACGCGGGCCGCCGAGCGGCTGGGCATCACCAAGGCGGTGGTCAGCCAGCAGGTGGCGCGGCTGGAGCGCGATGTCGGAACGACGCTGCTGATCCGCACGACGCGGCGCGTCCATCCGACCGAGGCCGGCCGAACGTTCCATGCCCGCTGCCTGCAGGTCCTGCAGCAGGCCGAGGATGCATTCGACGAGCTCGCGCAGGCCGCCGCCGAGCCGACTGGCACGCTGCGCATCGCCGCGTCCAACGACTACGGCACATCGGCGGTGGTGCCGGTGGTCGCCGCCTTCAGCGCGCGCTATCCCGCCTGCCGGGTGGAGCTGACGCTGGGCGACGAGACGATCGACCTGGTTTCCGGCCACATCGACGTGGCCATCCGCGTCGGCTGGCTGGCCGATTCCAGCCTGCAGGCCCGGCGCATCGGCACCTTCCAACAATTCATGGTATGCGGCGCCGGCTTTGCAGGCCGGTTCACCGCCGGCGAACCGCAAGACCTCGCCGGGCTGCCCTTCGTCGCCAACATGGCGCTGCGCGAACCGCTGCTATGGCAATTTTCGCGCGGCGATGACGAGCAGCAGGCCGTGCGCATGCAGGCAACGATTTCGATCGACGCAACTCCGGCAGTGCTGGCAGCGGTCCGCGCCGGCGCCGGCCTGTCGGTGCTGCCGGACTTTTTGGTGCGGGACGAACTGGCCGCCGGGCGGCTGGTGCAGATCCTGCCCGAGTGGCGGCTGCCCTCCGGCGGCATCTACACAGTCTACCCCGCCGCCCGCTTCCGCCCGCCCAAGGTGACGAGGTTTGTCGAGATGCTGATCGCGGCCGAGCAGAAGCTGGAGGCAGGCGGGCGGGGGCGCTGATGGGCGAAGCTGCGATCTCCCCGCTTGAGGGGGAGATGGCCGGCAGGCCAGAGGGGGTCGGTTCGACCGGGCGCGGCCTCCCTCTTGCGTCGGTAGGGGTTGGCGCATTACGCGAGACGCCCCCCTCTGCCCTGCCGGGCATCTCCCCCTCAAGGGGGGAGATTGGCTCATCACTCCATCCCAGCCGCATACTCCAGCGCCACCACGCCGTTGCTGAATTGCCTGGCCGAGATCAGCTCGAGCGGCAATTGTGCGCCGGGCGGGAACAGCAGCTTGCCCTGGCCGACGGCACCGGGATAGCTGAGCAGGCGGATGCGGTCGACAAGGCCATGGCGCAGCAATTCCTGCGCGACGCTGAGGCTGCCATGCACATAGATGTTGCCGCCGCTGCCTTGCTTCAGCCCTCTGACCGCGTCCGGCAACGCGCCCTGCAGCAGCTCGGCCGGCTGCCAGTCGAGCGCCTGCAAGCTCGTCGAGGCGATATATTTCGGCAGCGCATTGAACCGGTCGGCGAAATCTCCGGTCTCCTTGGGCCACGAGCCGGCAAAAATCTCATAGGTCGTGCGCCCCAACAGCATGGCGCCACTGTCGGCAAGCTCGTCGTCCTTGAATTTCTGCATCTCATCGTTCCAGGCCACGCTCGGCAGCTTCTCGACCTCGGCAATGCCATCGACGCTGATGAATTCGGTAATGATGAGTTTTCTCATGGCGGGTTCCTTTCTGGCAGGGCCGAATGGCGCGGGCCTTATGCGACATGCGCCGTCAACTAGCGCGGCGCTTTTTCAGGGGGAGGGTTTTCCCTGTTCGCTTCCAAAGACCGATACCGTGGGAAAAGCTTCTCCGACCTGCCCATCGTTCGGTCATGCCACAAGGTCCGCATCGGAGGCCGGTCTTTTTTGCCGATTGGATCTGGGTCGTAGTCACCGGCTGGCTACAGGTTGGCGATACCGGCTTTCAGCAGTCCTTCGCGGACGTGCTGCACATCAGACTCCTGGGCAAAGTGCAGGGTGGCGATAAATGAATCGAGGTCGAATTGGGGATCGAGCGTTCTGATCTTGCCTAGATGCGCCGCGGCCGCGATTTCGTCGCCGAGCCAGCCGTAGCAGGCAGCGGCGAAAGCGTGCTGAGCCGAGTCCATGGTTGACAGATGCATGAAAGCTTCGATCGCCTCGCCATACTGGCGCGCGGCGAAATGCGCCTTTCCCAGATGGCTCCAGAACCTCTCCGGGTGGTGCGGGTTCAACTGCATTGCCTTGCGGATCCATTCAATTCCCTCTTCCGGCCTCCCGAGCCACGTCAATAACTCGCCTTGCTGCACCACCACGAGGTCGTAATTGGGATTGAGGGCCAGCGCCCGCTCTTGATGGTAGCGCGCTGTGGTCAGCTCATTGTTGTTCACGTTCACTGCCGCGAGAATGCGGTGGACATCGGCATCGTTGTTGTCCAGCGCCAGCGCCCTGTCCAGCGCCGCCATGATGTTGTTCCAGATGGCATCCCTGTCTTCGCACCAGTTATGGACCCAGGCCTGGCCAAGAATGCAGGCCCGCCAGGCATGGGCATGGGCATAATTGGGGTCGAGCGTGACGGCCCTTTCTATCAAGGTTTGCGCGCGTTCATTATCTGCAACCGTGCTTCGGTGATGCAGCACCTTGGCAGCAAGCACACATTCATACGCGGCCATGTTTGCGGGTTTCGCCCGCGCGAGCTGGTCCCGCTGAGCCGCCTCGACACGACCGGGCAGCGTGGCTGCGATCGCCGCGGTCACCTCATCCTGAATCGCGAATATGTCGTCCAGCTTCCGGTCATACTTGTCTGCCCAAATATGAGCGTCATTCGCCGTGTCGATGAGCTGAACCGTCACGCGCACCCTGTCGCCAATCTTGCGGACACTTCCCTCCACCAGGTATTGGACGGTGAGTTTCTCGGCCACCTCGCGCACATTCACGGCGCGGTTCTTGTAGACGAAGCTGGAATTGCGCGAGATGACGAACAGCTCATGGTGGCGGGACAGTTCGGTGATGATGTCCTCGGTCAGTCCGTCCGCGAAAAATTCCTGCTCGGGGTCGCCGCTCATGTTGGTGAATGGCAGCACCACTATCGAAGGTTTCGAGATGGATCGCTTTGCCTCGACTTCTGGCAGGGCAGGACTGTCAAACCCAACGCGATAGAGGCGAACCGGGCGGCTGATGTTCTTCAGCGTCTTCTCGCCCAGGTCCTCCATGGCAATTTCGAGACGGTCGGCAATTTGGGTCGCCACCGCTGCGGTCACGCAGATACCGCCGACGTCGGCGAGTTGCTCGATGCGCGAGGCAATATTGACGCCGTCGCCGAAAATATCCTCATCGTCGAAAATGATGTCGCCGAGATTTATGCCGATTCTGAATTCGATACGCCGTTCTTGCGGCACATCCGAATTGCGCCGTTTCATGCGCTGTTGGATTTCCACGGCGCATTTCACGGCATCGGTCACGCTCTGGAACTCAACGAGCATGCCGTCTCCGGTGGTCTTGATGATCCGGCCCTTGTTCTTCGCGATGGCGGGATCGACCAGTTCTATGCGATGGGTCCGAAGGCGTGCGAGCGTGCCGGATTCGTCGGCCTCCATTAGCCGACTGTAGCCCGCCATATCGGCAGCCAGAATTGCGGCTAGTCTCTGTTCCATCGCTTGAACCAAAAACCAAGCCTATCCTTCCTGGGCTGCCAAATCCAGCAATTTGGGCTTGTGGCTGAATCAAGACGTCTTTTACAGCAGCAGCAAGAAAGGGCGGATCAGAACCCTCCGCCTGGTGGCTGCGAACTCGATCGCATCAATGGCGGGAGGGATCCGCGCGGCGTCAAGCTCGTCGAGGCGATATATTTCAGCAGCGCGTTGAAGCGATCGGCAAAATCTCCGGTCTCCTTGGGCCACGAGCCGGCAAAGGTCTCATAGGTCGTGCGCCCAAAAGCGTGGCGCCGCTGTCGGCAAGCTCGTCTTCCTTGAACTTTTGCATCTCATCGTTCCAGGTCACGCCCGGCAGCTTCTCGACCTCGGCAATGCCATCGACGCTGATGAATTCGGTGACGATGAGTTTTCTCATGGCGGGCTCCTGACGGTCGGGGGGCGGATGGCGCCGGCCTTTTGCGACCGCTCTGTGGAAAGTAGCGGTGCTCTGCTGTTTTTAGCTAACGCGGGATAGGTATGCCAAAGCTGCCGTTAATTCGTAATTCTGAGAGCAGCTCTCGGGTGATTAGAAAAGATACACGAGCAGGTTTGAAGACTCGCCGCAGAACTGATAGGCGTCTTCACACGAGGTCTCCCCTCGCATACGCGCTGTAGTAACTGCGGCGTAAGAGCTAATGTCTGCACATATCGTGCGCGCCATATCAGTAACGCGATACATGGCGTGATTGGAGGGAGACCTCGTGCCGCCTTCTTTTTTTAGTTTCCCTGCTGTCCGCGTCACAATACCTCCCGAGTTGGCCAGTGAAGCCGCGCTCCTCACCTATTTAGGTCTGTCGGCCAATGAGTTGAAGAAGATCTGGTGGTTTCGCGGGCGCATGTATCATCAGTTCGAGATCGCCAAGGGTAGGGACAAGACCAGGATTATCAACGCGCCGAACGAACGCCTCAAATATCTTCAGAGACATATCGCGCCGCTACTCGACCAGCTCTATCGCGTGCGGAATCCAGTTCACGGATTTGTCTCCGGGAAATCGGTAAAGACCAACGCGCTCGCGCACCTACGCAAACGCTTCGTGCTTAACATCGATCTGAAGGATTTCTTCCCGTCGATCACCGAAAACCGGGTCGCCGGCGTCCTTGAAGCTCTCGGCATCGACAGTCGCGTAGCAAGCATAGTCGCCCGGCTCTGCTGTCATAACGCTCATCTGCCTCAGGGTGCGCCGACCAGCCCCGTCCTCTCCAACATGATCTGTTTTCGCTTGGATAAGGAACTGCTTACCTTCGCGAAGAGCGCGCGCTGCATCTACACACGCTATGCAGACGACATCACGCTTTCGAGCAATCAACCCATGACGGCGCTATTCGAGGGGCCAGCTCAGCCCTTGGGGCATTTCGCACCCGACCTCCTCGTCGCGACCTTGCGCAACATTGTTGTCACCAACGGATTTGCGATAAATCCCAACAAGGCGCACTACGCCGATCGAAATTCGCGCCGGATGGTTACAGGGCTCAAGATCAACGAGCTAATCAATGTGGATCGCCGCTACGTTAGAAATGTGCGAGCAGCGCTCTACTCAGTGGAGACGCTTGGCAGAAAGGCCGCGCAGGCCAAGTTCAAAAGCGAGCATGGCGGCACGTCCGATCTCGGCGAGCACCTCGGAGGCAAGATCATCTGGCTCAGGTACATCCGAGGCCAATCCGACCCTGTGTTTCGGGCTATTGCTGTTCGTTTCAACGCTAGCTTCCCGGACCGAAGGATCGAGGTGACGCCGACTGCGGACGAGGTCCGTGACCGGGCTGTGTGGGTAATCGAGTATTGTGAGGGTGAGGGCGAGCAGCTCCAGTTGTCGCAGGGCAGTGCCTTCTTTCTCGAGGATGCCGGCCTTGTCACCGCCGCGCATTGCGTTGAGGGAGTGGACGAGGTTGAAGTCTACCACCCGAGCAAGCCCTCTAACAGATTCAAGGCGACAGTGCTCAAGCGCGACGAGCACCGTGATCTTGCGGTTCTTGGTCACGCTATCCCAACTACCGAGTATTTCGATTTCGGGCGATCAACCCACACCGTTGCAGTAGGTCAAGAGTTGACCGCAGTCGGCTATCCAAGCTTTGGCCCTGGCGACCGGCTCAATGTCCGGGATGGGAAGGTGAGCTCACTTCCTGTCAAGCATGGCGTCAAGCTGATCGAGGTGACGCAAAAGCTCTCGCAGGGTATGTCTGGTGGTCCTCTGCTGGACGGCAACGACGCGGTTGTTGGCGTCGTTCACAAAGGGGGACCGGGCGAAGGACGAGACTTCGCTATTCATGTCGAGGTGCTAAACGATTGGCTTGCTGAGTAGACGTTCGGATTGTCCGCGCCGCGCAATTGTAAAGATATCCGCCCGAAGGCGTCGCCCTCCGTTGCGACTACATGAAGAAGCGGAATTGATAGGGAGCGTTTCCTAGACGATCCATGCGCTTCACAACGCGGGCGAGAACCTGTGCGTAGCCCATCGTCACTGGCAAATGGTCATAGAGCGCGTCATTGTTCCAGTTCATTTTTGAGAGTGCCAAAGCTGAACGGGCTGTTTCGTCCCAAGGGCCATGCCCCGCATGGCGAACAAGTCGGATTGGCTGGGGTGTGCTCTTGCCGCCTTGGAAATAATCCCGACGTTCTGCAATCCCACTGACTGTGCCGCGCATCCAAAGAAGCGCATCGCGGGGGCCTAGGCTCAGGAGTGATCCCCGTTCGACAGGGTACGCTGCCGCTTTTCCCTTTGAAGAATTGCTGCCGCCGGAGTCGATGCGAACGCCACGCCAACCAATGTCCTCGACAACTTGGACAAGGTCGACCGCCTCGCAGAGATGGAGCGCTTCCATACATCCGTCGATTTCATCCGGCTTGAACTCCGTCGACTTGTGGACGATGACGCGACGCGGCACCCGGCCGGCATGCCTGCGCCGATAGAGATCGAGAGAGCGCGTCATCACCCGGAACATCTCAGTCCGTGACATGAATGGATTCTCGCGCTGGATCTCTACCTCGTGAGCGTCGTAGGCTATGAACTCAAGCCCGGCTCCCTCCGCATCAAAGACTTGGCTACAGCATGTGACGAAGCGAGGACGGGCGGACAGGACAGGACGCACGGCGTACGAGATCCCTATGAAAGCGGTTTCCGCATCGGTATCGGCTAGCTTCCAAGGCACGCCGCCTGCTTTCGCATAAAGGGCTAGGCCAATGCGCCACATCACGCTCGCCCGGTCTGGGTAGGCCAGCGCCTTGTCTTCACGAACGAGCTGAATCGGCAAGCCGCGCGCCGCGGTCATTGCCTTTAGGTGGTCGTGCAGATCGAAATCCTCGCCGGCGGCGCCGACATAACCCGCCTGCCAACGGACAGGGATGTAGATGAAAAGTACGTCGAACTCTGCGCGACGCATATCCAGTGCTTGGATCGCCCGAGTAAGCCGGTCAGCGATCACAAGATGCGGCGTGGGAGAGGCCTCGATATCGCGGTCAACATTCGCATCGAGCTGCAGATGACAAGAAGTGGCCGCCCCGCGCATATGCAAGTTGAACACGGCGCTGAACCCGGGCCACTTCGGTACGTAGTCCTTCCGCTCGCGGGGCTCGAATACCGAGTTTAGCTCTTTCATGAAGTCGTAGAGGGCCTGACTTTCTCCAAAGGGAGCTATCGTCGCTACGCGTATTGGATCGGGCACCAAACCGGCAGAGTAAGGGCCATAACGGAGCAAGCCGCGTAGCGGGTGAATGTCCGTGTCGCCGGGCCGATCAGGATGAAACAGAAGCCGGGCCTCCGGCAGCCAGATATGTGCGCCAACCTCACTGCTCATGGGCCTATTCTCCGCGAGAACGCGGTCGCATCGGAGAGCTGAAAGACAGCTTCGAGACCTGCGCTGACCCCTAATGCGCGCTGTGGAACTCCGCCGTTCGCGAGCCTGGCGGCCCAGAACCCGATTAGCGCATTCAGTGGACCGTTGTAGCGTTTCACGGTTCTTTCTCTTGCGAAGTCTGTCGCTGCAAAACGATTTTCATCCGAAAGGCCGGAAAATACGATTCGGGGCTCAACCAGAAGCCAAGGTCGTTCGTCTGCCCAATCGATCCTAAGGCCAACACCCTCACGCCAACTCAGTTCAGGGAATTTCTCAACGATCCCCGACAGTTTCCCAACGATAGATCTCAACTCTTCCCATTCGGATGACTTGGGATCGGAGGGAGCCAGGAGATCGGTGGTTCGGCGATGGTCAATCGTGAGCCCGCTTTCCCTCGCAAGCGCGCGCGATAGAGCATCGCGCAGAAGCCCGCGTTCGCCCGTCTCGTTGCGGAGGCGCTGCGGCTCGATGGGGTGAAGAGCAAAATCGGTGATCCCGAATGGCTCGAACGCGGCACGAAGGTCGGCATCCGCCCCGAACGCCAGGACGCCAGCCCTTGTTCGTGTGCACAACACGTCCACCTCGGCCACCGCCACCGCTGTTCGCACAGCTGCATGACCTTCGATATTGCATACGATCCGTCGGCAGGTCGATGGCAAGACAGCGATGGGGAGGGCATTGAGCCGAATGACCGGCCAACCCTTCTTGCCAGCCGGCGCGGGCGTCGCGGTCCACCGCCGCCGTTCGCCTGCAACAGCATCCAATGCCGTCGTGTCGATCCCTTTCAAAAGCCGCACAAGGTCGCGAGTTGTCTCGTCGAAATTCTCGATAGTCACCAATCCGCCATCGATTCCTCTCTCGGCTGCGTGAGCTAGTAGCGAGGTCACGGCAGGCAGCGGGGGATAATCTCCGCGATGCAACCAAAAGAAGCCGCCTGGAAAGCTGGAATCCTGCTTCAATGCTTCTGTCAGTGTTGACATAACCGATTCATCACGCCCGCTATAGCCGGCCACGACCATCCCAGACGTTTGGCACGCTTCTATTAGGATACGCCTGAGTTGAGCGTCTTGGTGGCGGAGCTCCTCTGGCGTGTTCTTTAAGCGCCGAAAACGAAAATCGCCGTGCAACTTGATTTGGGCGGGCCAACGTTGTCCGCTGATTGTCTCGCGCGCCAGTTCGGGCGCCTGCAATCCCGCAGTTGTGAGCGCGGACGTAGTGCCAAAGACCTTTGCGCACGCGTCGTCGACTAGGTCGTCGAAGTTTGTTGTCCAGATGATCTTAGAGTACTCGGCCATCAGCAACGTCGCTAGCGCGAGATGGCCGTAAGACGGCTTGGCGCCCCGTGTTCTGGACTCGATGTACGTGCGGCGATCGGCCTCGCCTGGCCAAGCGGCTTCGAATATGGCTGCGTACTCATCTGGCGCACCTTCGACGGGGAAAGTGCCCGACGAACTTATGTAATTTTGAATGAGGGAACGGACCGCCGGGTTGGTCAGGTCCTCGACCGATTTTGGTGATACCTTTCTCTGACTAACATAGAGCGCCTGTTTGAATTCCCAGAGCATTTCGCCGGCGGTTGGAATACCGGAGGACGCTGACGCGCCCGCTCCAAGTAGCCACATGAGACCACCCGCACGCATTTGAAAACGGCGGGCGAAGTCGTCGGACTCTACAATCGGATAAACGTGCTCGATTCGCATCGTGACATAGTATCAGGTCGTGTGCGGGAGTAAGGCTTAGTTGATCCAATCCCAAGGCAATAATGTTACTTGCCCCAGGTTGGGTGAGTTTGCGCGAGGGTCCCTATAAACGACCCCTTGCCATCCCCCACGCCTTCCCCTAATCTCCTCTGAGAAAACCTTTTCCCAAATCGCCCTGCGCTCGTCATCCCCCCAAGTCAGCACCCCGCAGGACCATAAGAGAAAAGCTTTTCCCAAATGGGAGGATCGATATCCTGGCGTCCGATGCGCAGCCAACGCCTGTCAAGCAGCCCGTCACCCTGCGTGAGGTGGCGGCGCTTGCCGGCGTCAGCGTCGCTACGGCCTCCAAAGCGCTGAACGGGCAGGGGCGGATGACGGCGGAGACGCGCGAGCGTATTCGCGAGACGGCGCAGCGGCTTGGCTTTCGCCCGAACAGCTTGGCGCAGAGCCTGTTGCGGCGGCGCTCCTTTACCGTCGGGCTGTTGACCAACGACACCTATGGCCGGTTTTCGCTGCCGCTGATGGCCGGCGTTTCCGACGCGCTGGTCGATGCCGGCGTCTCGGTGTTTTTGTGCAATGTCGAGGACGACCCGCGCCTTGCCCAGCTGCATGTCGATGCCATGCTCGACAAGCGCGTCGATGGCATCATCGCCACCGGCAAGCGCATCGACCGCCATCTGCCGGTCGACCTCGCCAATCTCGGCATTCCGGCGATCTACGCCTTCACCGAGCCCGATCCCGGCGCCATCGCTTTTGTGTCCGACGATGCCGGCGGGGCGCGGCTGGCGGTCGAGCACTTTTGCCGGCTCGGGCGGCGGCGCATCGCCCATGTCAGCGGTCCGGCGAGCTTTGCCGTGGTGCATGCCCGCGCCGAGGCCTATCGCGCGGTGCTGGCCGAGAACGGCCTGCCGGTCATGGAGCCGCTGCTCGGCCCGTGGTCGGAAGCCTGGGGGCATGAGGCGATCGGAAAGCTGTTCGACGGCGAGAGGTTCGACGGCACGCGGGAGCGGCCCGATGCCGTCTTCTGCGGCAACGACCAGATCGCGCGCGGCGTCATCGACGCCTTGCGCGAGCGCGGTATCGGCGTGCCGGACGAGGTCGGCGTCATCGGCTTCGACAATTGGCAGATCGTCGCCGAGGCGACCCGCCCGCCGCTCACCTCGGTCGACATGAACCTTTCAGCACTTGGCCGCGAGGCCGGCCTTGCCTTGCTTTCGCTCGTCGGCGGCGAACCCGCTTTGCCGGGCATCAGAAAACTGCCGTGCCGGCTGGTGGTGCGTCAGTCATGCGGCCGTCCGCCGGACGGCTGAACGAAACGGGCCGTGTCGATAGTCACCCGCTTGGGGGCGCGGCTAAATTAAAACGCTAAATTAAAACCATGTGGAGGAGAAGCATGAGAACCACCATTACCGGGCTCGCCATCGCCGCGAGCATTTTGGGCACGCTGGCGACAGCCGGCTCGGCCGCCGCCGACACCGCCAACATCTGGGTTCGCGCCGACGGCTCGAACTTCATGCCGCGCGTCGTCGATGCCTTCAACAAGGGGCATCAGAACCAGATCAAGCTGGACATCATCCCCAACGCCGAAATCATTCCGAAATACGGCGCGGCCGCCGCCGGCGGCACGGCACCCGACGCGCTGTCGCTCGACCTGATCTACACGCCGTCCTTCGCCGCCGCCGGCCAGCTCGAGGACATCACCGACTGGGCGAAATCGCTGCCTTATTTCGCCAGCCTGTCGCCGGCGCATGTCAAGACCGGCACCTATAAGGGCCGCATCTACGGGCTGCCGTTCTCGGCCGATTCCTCGGTGCTGATCTGGAACAAGAAGCTGTTCAAGCAGGCCGGCCTCGATCCGGAAAAGGGCCCGACCAACTGGGCCGAGATCGAAGCCGACGCCGAAAAGGTCAACGCGCTCGGCGGCGACATCAAGGGCTTCTACTTCTCCGGCAATTGCGGCGGCTGCAACATCTTCACCTTCACGCCGCTGATCTGGGCCTCGGGCGGCGACATCCTGACCGAGGACGGCTCCAAGGCGACGCTGGACACGCCGCAGATGCGCGGTGCCATCGACCTCTACCGTTCGATGGTCAAGAAGGACCTGGTGCCTTCAGGCGCGCAGACCGACACCGGCTCCAACTTCTTTGCCGCCTTCGCCACAGGCAATATCGGCATCTCGCCATCCGGCGCCTTCGCCATCGGCGCGTTGAACACGCAATATCCCGACATCGACTACGGCATCACCTTCCTGCCCGGCAAGGACGGCGGCTGGTCGTCGTTTGCCGGCGGCGACAATTTCGTCGTCACCAAGGGCACCACCAAGGTCGCGGTGGTCAAGGAGTTCCTCGACTTCGCCTATTCGCTCGAAGGCCAGACCATCCTGGCGAAATACGGCAGCCTGCCGGTGCGCGGCGACATCGCCAATGAGGCGCTGAAAGACCTCGACCCGCGCTACAAGGTCGCCGCCGAAGCCATGGCCAAGGGCCGCACGCCCTATTCGGTGGTGTTCAACGATCTGATCAACTCGGCCAACGGTCCGTGGAACCAGATGATGAACGAGGTCTTCTTCGGTGAAGACGTCGACGGCGCCATCGCCAACGCGCAGGAGACCATGCAGTCGATCATCGATTCGGCGCCGCAGAAGTAAGGCGCGCCACCTCCCCCTCGAGGGGAGGTCGGACCGCAGGTCCGGGTGGGGTCCGCCGTGAAACCCGCCGACACAAAGAACCGGCGGCGCACGTCGCAGAGGACCCCACCCCCGCAGCCCCTTAACCTCCCCCTTGAGGGGAGGTCGGACCGCAGGTCCGGGTGGGGTCATCGCGGCAGTGCTCGACGCTCTTTTGATGTCGGCGCGCTTCGCGGAGGACCCCACCCCCGGCCTTCGGCCGGACCCTCCCCTCAAGGGGGAGGGGGACGTCCCGCCAATGGAACAACAGGCATGACCACCATCACAGCAACCACCGCCGCGCCAGCGCGCGCATACAAACTGGTCGGCGCCGGCCGCCGGCAGTGGATCGGCCTGCTCTATGTCGCGCCGGCCGTCGCGCTTGTCGTCGTCTTCTTCATCGTGCCGCTTTGCATGACCGCCTGGATGTCGCTGCACAACTGGCCGCTGATGGGCGCGCATAGCTTTATCGGCCTCGACAATTACTGGGCGATCCTGCGCGACACCCGCTTCTGGAACGCGCTGAAGTTCACCGGCTATTACACGGTGGTGGTGACGATCGCGATCTTCGCCGTCGCCTTTCCGCTGGCGCTGTTCATCGAAAGGCCGCGGCAGCTGACCGGCTTCTACCGCACGTCCTTCTTCATGCCGGCGGTCATCGGTTTCGCCTCGGCGAGCCTTTTGTGGTCGTGGCTGCTCAATGTCGATTCCGGCCTGTTCAGCCCGGCCGCCTTCGAGCTCGGCCTGACCGAGAAGAAATTCAACCTGCTGGCGACCTTCCAGCCGGCCTTCTGGTCGATCATCGCCATGGTGGTGTGGAAGGTGGCGGGCTTCACCATGATCATCCTGATGACCGGCCTGCAGTCGATCCCGCCGGATCTGCAGGAGGCGGCGATGATCGACGGGGCAGGGCCATTCGCGCGGTTCCGGGCGATTACCTTGCCCTTGATGCGCCGCACGCTGGCGCTGGCGCTGATCCTGTCGGTCGCCGGCTCGATCCTCGCCTTCGACCAGTTCTACATCATCCTGCGCGGCGGCCCGCGCAACCAGACGCTGACCGCCGTCTACTGGATCTTCAACCAGTCCTTCGTGTCGTTCAAGCTCGGCTATGGCGCAGCACTTTCGATGGTCCTGCTGGTCATCCTGGTGGCGCTCAGCCTCATCCAGCTGCGGCTGCTGCGCAATCCGGAAGGGGTCGACTGATGGCGCAGGCCCGCAGCCGCAAACGCCGCATCGGCATGCAGATTGCCGAGCACTCGACCGGCATCATCGCATCGATACTGTTCCTGGCGCCGATCGCCTGGACGGTGCTTTCGGCCTTCAAGCCGGCGCAGGAGGCGCGTCAGCCGCCGCTGCCGCCGTGGCCGACCAGCGGCATCTCGCTCGAGAACTACGCCACGCTCAACACCTTCGGCGACGGCCTCTGGCTGCCGGCGCAAAACAGCATCTACGTCTCGGTCATGACGGTGGTGCTGTCGGTGATCGTCAGCGTGCTCGCCGGCTACGGTTTCTCGCGCTTCCGCTTTCCGCTGAAGAACCTGCTGTTCGTCGTCATCCTGTCGACGATCATGATCCCGTTCCAGTCGATTCTGACGCCGATCTTCCTGGTGCTGACCAAAATCGGCCTGCACAACACGCTGACCGGGCTGGTCTGCGTCTACGTCACGCTGCAGCTGCCGTTCTCGATCTTCATGATGCGCAACGCCTTCGACGCGGTGCCGCGCGAGATCGAGGAGGCCGCGCGCATGGACGGCGCCAACAACGTCACCATGCTGCTCAGAGTGATGCTGCCGCTGGTCTGGCCGGGCATCGTCACCATCGCGCTGTTCGCCTTCCTCGGCGCCTGGAACGAGTTTCTGGCGGCGCTGGTGCTGATGACAGACCAGTCGAAATTCACGCTGCCGATCATGATGACCGCGCTGCAGTCCGGCCGCTTCGGCGCGATCGACTGGGGCGCCGTGCAGGCCGGCGTCACCGTGATGATGGTGCCGTGCCTGGTGCTCTTCCTGCTGCTGCAGCGCTTCTACATCCGCGGCCTGATGGCAGGGGCCGTGAAGTGACCAATCGAACCGAACCGGAGTAAATTGATGACCGCATCGCAATCCGCCAGTCAGGGCGCCAAGCCGAAACTCGCCTTCCGCCCGCTGCCGGTGCCGCAGGTCGATGTGCGCGGCTTCTGGGGCGACCGCGTCGATGCCGTCGCCTCAAAGACCGCCGGCATCCTCTATGACCGCTGCGTCGAGGCGCGCATGCTGGAGCAGATCGACCCCGACCGGCCGTCGCCCGGCGTCGTCATTCCGTTCCACTCACCCTCGCCGGACGAGGCGGCCACCGCCGGCAACGAGTTCACCGGATCGACGGTGACGACGCAGATGTTCTGGGACTCGGATTGGGGCAAGACCATCGAGACCGCCGCCTATTCGCTCTACCGCCGCCGCAACGACGAGCTGGAGAAGAAGATCGATGCCGTCATCGACATGTACGGCAAGCTGCAGCAGCCCGACGGCTATCTGTCGAGCTGGTACCAGCGCATCCAGCCCGGCCTGCGCTGGACCAATCTGCGCGATTGCCACGAGCTCTATTGCGCCGGCCACCTGATCGAAGGCGCGGTCGCCTATTACCAGGCCACGGGAAAACGCAAGCTGCTCGACATCATGTGCCGCTATGTCGATCACATCGCCGAGACGTTCGGTCCCGAGCCCGGCAAGAAGAAGGGCTATTGCGGCCATGAGGAGATCGAGCTGGCGCTGGTCAAGCTGGCACGGGTGACGGGCGAGCGCAAATACATGGAGCTAGCCAAATACTTCATCGACCAGCGGGGACAGCAGCCGCATTATTTCGACGAGGAGGCGCGTGCCCGCGGCGCCGACCCCAAGGCCTATCATTTCAAGACTTACGAATACAACCAGTCGCACAAGCCGGTGCGCGAGCAGGACAAGGTCGTCGGCCATGCGGTGCGGGCGATGTATCTCTATTCGGGCATGGCCGACATCGCCACCGAATATGGCGACGACACACTGCGGGTGGCGCTCGACCGGCTGTGGGACGACCTCATGACCAAGAACCTCTACGTCACCGGCGGCCTCGGGCCGTCCTCGCACAATGAGGGTTTCACTGCCGATTACGACCTGCCCAACGACACCGCCTATGCCGAAACCTGTGCTTCGGTCGGCCTGGTGTTCTGGGCAAGCCGCATGCTCGGCATGGGCCCCAACGCGCGCTACGCCGACATCATGGAGCGGGCGCTCTACAACGGCTCGATCTCCGGCCTGTCGCTCGACGGCTCGCTGTTCTTCTACGAAAATCCGCTCGAAAGCCGCGGCGCCCACCACCGCTGGAAATGGCACCGCTGCCCGTGCTGCCCGCCCAATGTCGGGCGCATGGTCGCCTCGATCGGCAGCTATTTCTACGGCCTGTCGGACGACGCACTCGCCGTCCATCTTTATGGAAACGGCACGGCTCGTTTCGATATCGCGGGCCGGCAAATAGAGCTCACCCAGACCAGTAATTATCCATGGGACGGCGCGGTCTCGATCTCTGTCGAACCGGAAGCTCCGACCGAGTTCACTTTGCACCTGCGCTTGCCGGCCTGGTGCCGCAAGGCAGCGCTCAAGGTCAACGGCGCCGATGTCGATCTGGCTGCCATCAGCAGCGACGGCTATGCCGCGATCCGCCGCGAATGGCGCAAGGGCGACCGCGTCGAGCTCGACCTCGAAATGGCCGTCGACCGCCTCTACGCCGATCCACAGGTGCGGCAGGATATCGGCCGTGTCGCACTGGCGCGCGGCCCGCTGATCTATTGCGTCGAGGAGACCGACAATTCCAGCCAGCTGCACCGCATCGCTCTGCCGCGAACGGCCGACATCGAGGCGCGTCAGCAGCCGAACCTTCTGGGCGGCGTCGTGATACTTTCGGCGATTGCCAAAAAGGAGGCTTTCGAAAACTGGGAAGAGGGGCTCTACCGCACCGAACCGCCGGCGGTCGAGGACGCGAAAATCACCGCCGTGCCGTATTTCGCCTGGGACAACCGCGACCCCGGCGAGATGCTGGTCTGGCTCAGGGACGAATGAAGCCCGACCGCAGCGCCCGACCGATCTCCTCGGCCACAAGTTCCTGCAACTGCCAGAGATTGCGGTCGCGGATGCCGCAGGCGTCGAGATGGCGAATGGTCTCGAACAGATATTCGGCGCCCGAACCCCAATGGCCGACGGCCGTGGCCAGGGTCGCCGCTATCGCTCGCTTTTCGAGCTTGCCGGCATAGCGCGGATTGGCGGGATCGACAACGAAACCAAGCGCTTGGCCCGTGCCGTCGCCCGTCCTGACCTGCAGCCAGCGCGGCACGTTGACGGCCGGCAGGATGGTCATCTCACGTCGCAGCAGCGTTTCGAGATTGGCCCCCACTGGCTCGGCGACCTCGAACACCATGCCCTGACATTGGCCGCCGCGGTCGAGCGCCATCATCAGGCCGGGCTGCTCGACGGTGCCCCTGAAGCGTTGCACCGTAAAACAGAACGAACGGTGCCAGCCCGTCGCCACGGCCCGTTCGCCACCCCTGACCTCGCCGGCCGGCTTCCACAGCAGCGAACCATAGGCGAACAGCTTCACCGGCCCGGCCGGCGCGCCGGCTAGCACCTCGTCGCGAATGCGCGCGTAATCGGCATCGGTCATATAGACCATGCCCGGCGTCGGCCCGGCATCCTCGACCGCACGCAAGGTGCGGGCGACCAGCGCCTCGGTCAGCGCCATCGGTGTCTTGCGCGGCGAACGCCGTGATGCGGCGGAAATGACCTTGCTCATCCTCATGCTCTCAGCCTTGCCGCCATGTTGCCGAAGGCTGAAGGATTCTCAAGGGCCGAGTACACCAGCGCGGTATCGGGATTCGAACTATCGTGTCCAACAGCTTGACTGGATTCGACGAAATACCCAGCGGGCTTAAGCGCGTCGACTGAACCCATTTCAGCGCGACGCGCTTCAGTGCGGAGGCTGATCTGGCCGGCCGCCACCGCCGTCAAGCAGCCGGTCGAATGTTCTGGTTCACCCGGAAGAGGTTGTTTGGGTCGTATTTCTTCTTCAGCGTAGCCAGGCGCTCATAGTTGTCGCCATAAGCCGCCTTGAGCCTTGCATCGCCCTCGTCATCCATCATGAAGTTCAGGTAGGCGCCGCCCAGATCGAACGGATGCACGGCCTCCCAGTAGGCCTTGGTCCAGCGCGTCACCGGCCCCGCTTTCTGTGGGTCCGGATCGATCCCGGCGATGACCATCGACCAGGTCGCATCACGGTAATTCCAGGGTGTCTCGTCTTTGCCGACGCGATGGACCGCACCATCGATCGGGTAGAGGTGCATGAGCGATAGCTCGCTCGGCGTCTTCGCCGCCTGCGCGAGATGGGCGTCGATCGCCTCGTCGGACAGCGTCTTGACGAAATCGCCCCGCCAGTACCACTGCATTCCCTTCGGGTAGAGCCCATCGAACATGCTCTGCACCGCGGGATAGGGCATCGTTCCCATCCAGTTGAACCAGGGCGCGGGCAGCGCATCGAGCAGCGGGGCCAGCGCCTCTCTGCCCTTTTCCTCCGGGCCGTTGTAGCAGCACATCAGCAGACACATCCGCTTTCCCCAAAACTCTTCCGGGAAGGGTGCGCTCGAGAGGACGGTCTTGAGCCCGAGAAAGATCCCGAGTTCTTCGGGCGCGTTCGGCAGGAACTCGCGATAATGCTGCATGATGGTGCGGGCGTGGCGCTGATCCCATGCGATCGGCCCCGCAAAGACCATGCTGACCTGGTGGAGCTTGAACACAAAGCTGGTGACGATGCCGAAATTGCCGCCGCCGCCGCGAAGCGCCCAGAACAGGTTGGGGTTCCGCTCCTTGCTGGCGGTGACGAAGCTTCCATCGGCAAGCACGACATCGGCCTCGATCAGATTATCGATGGTCAGGCCATATTTGCGCGTCAGATAGCCATGGCCGCCGCTCAGCGTCAGTCCGGCGACCCCGGTGGTCGAGATGATGCCCGCCGGTACGGCCAGGCCAAAGGCATGGGTGGCATGGTCGAGGTCGCCCTGAGTACAGCCCGGGCCTACCCGCGCCGTGCGGGCATCCGGATCGACGCGCACGCCGTTCATCGCCGACAGGTCGATCACCAGACCGTCGTCGCAGCTCCCCAATCCTGGTCCGTTATGGCCGCCGCCACGTACCGCAACCAGCAAATTGTTGTCGCGGCCGAAATTCACCGCTGTGATTACGTCGGCGACGTCGACACAGCGGGCGATGATCAGCGGCCGCTTGTCGATCATGCCGTTGTAGAGCTTGCGGGCCTCGTCATAGCGGGCGTCGCCGGCGCGGATGACTTCGCCTCGCAGGCTTGCTGCGAATTTGGTGATGTCTTCATCGTTCATGACATTCCTCCCTGTTATTGGACCTGTCGGCCGGCCGATGAAACGCTAATCCCGTCCGCTGTTCCCGCAAATGTCACATCGTCCATTTCTGTTGCCCGATCGTTCAGAGTAGGATTAGACCGGATGGATAGTTGCCCGGGCGGCCATATTGCCGGATAGTTCGAGATGCCTGGCGGAAAAACTCGTTGTCAAAGGGAGTAGCCGATCGTTTCCGGAGGTGTAGTGCGTGGATGTCCTTTCCGATGTGCTCCGAGCCGTTCGCCTCACCGGTGCGATCTATTTCGACGTTGACGCTAGCTCTCCCTGGGTCGGCGAGTCGCCGGGCACGGCCGACATTGCCGCCGCCGTCATGCCGGAGGCAGAGCACATCATTTCTTTTCATGCCGTGATGTCGGGCTCGTGCTGGGCCGCGCTGGGAGACGATTCGGTGCCGCCGGTGCTCGTGAACGCCGGTGATGTCGTTGTCTTCCCCAGTGGTGTTCCGAACGTGTTGAGCTCCTCGCCGGGGGCGCGGGGCGAACCCAATATGGCGATGTATTATCGGCCGATAGACGAGAGCCTGCCGTTCGCGGTGATCCATGGTGGCGGCGGAGACGAGCGGACCCGGTTCATTTGCGGGTATCTTGGCTGCGATGCACGTCCCTTCAATCCTCTCCTGGCCGCATTGCCGGCCATCCTGTGTGCCCGCAAGCCCGCCGATGGAAGCAGTTGGGTTATCGACCTTTTTCGGCTGGCGCTGGCCGAAGGTGGCAGTGGGCGGGCGGGCTGTGAGACGATACTCGCCAAGCTGAGCGAGCTGATGTTTGTCGAGATCATCCGCCGCCATCTCGAGACCCTCCCCGACGATTCGCGCGGCTGGCTGTCAGGCCTACGGGATCCACATGTCGGCGAGGCGCTCCGGCTCATCCACGCTCGCCCCAGGGAGGAATGGACATTGGACCGGCTCGCCCGCGAAGTAGGGCTCTCGCGCACGGCGTTTGCGAGCCGCTTTACCCACTATGTCGAGGTCTCCCCCATGCACTATCTTGCTCGCTGGCGTCTGCAACTGGCAGGACGCTTGCTCGAACGCCCCGAAATGAGCATCGCGCAAGCGGGTGCCGAGGTCGGCTACGAGTCGGAAGCCGCCTTCAATCGCGCCTTCAAAAAGTTCGTCGGCATTCCACCTGGCACCTGGCGAAAGGGACGGTCGGCGTTGCTCGAGGCTCAGAGATTGCCCGCTGGCGTCGTACAATAGGAAAGAACTGGCAGGGCGTTGACGCTTCGGTCTGCGTGCAGCGTCCCAATGCCCGAAAGCCCCTGGCACAAAGCGGTAGACGATGACCGGCCGCCGCGACGCTTTCGGCGAGGCGTGTCAGACTTCGCGCCTCAATCCTTCGCGCGCTCGACATAGGCGCCATCGGCCGTCATCACCACCACGCGGGTGCCGGCGCTGATATGTGGCGGCACCAGGGTACGCACGCCGTTGGACAGCGTTGCCGGCTTGTAGGACGAGGACGCCGTCTGGCCCTTGGTCACCGGCTCGGTCTCGACCACCTCGAAAGTGGCGCGCTGCGGCAGTACCAGCGAGATGGCGATGTTGTTGTATTGCGAGATCTGCACCGGCATGCCTTCCACCAGATAAGGCGCCATGTCGCCGACCACGCTTTCCGGCACCGCGACCTGGTCGTAAGTCTCCGGATTCATGAAGTGAAAGCCTTCGCCGTCACGGTAGAGGAACGTGTGCTCGCGCTCCTCGACATAGGCGCGCTCGACCTGCTCGGTGGTGCGGTAACGCTCGGAAACCTTTACCCCGTCGGAGATACGCCGCATGTCGAGCTGGGTGACCGGCGTACCCTTGCCAGGATGGATGTTTTCGGCAAAGAGGATCACATAAAGCTTGCCGTCCTTTTCGACGACGTTGCCTTTGCGTAAGGAGCTGGCGATGACCTTCACGGGTTTCCATCCTGATAAAATTTGTTGGCGCAAATCGGCTGGAGAGGCCGTTGCGTGCGGCCTAGCGCATCTTGGCCGCAATCGCCAGCCCTCTGTGCAATTCCCCTGAAGCCGATGACCGCCGCCTCGCCGTGGTGGACGCCGCATGTCCACGCCGACCGCCGGCCGCGGCTGATCCTGCGCAATGCCATTGCCGCCGGGATGCGCGACTGGTTCGCCCGCCGCGACTTCGTCGAGGTGGAGACATCGGCCCTGCAGGTCTCGCCCGGCAATGAAGCGCACCTGTCGGCCTTTGCCACCGAGGCGATCGGGCCGGACGGGCAGCGCCAGCCGCTCTACCTCCACACGTCGCCGGAATTCGCCTGCAAGAAGCTGCTTGCCGCCGGCGAGGAGCGCATCTTCAGCCTCGGGGCTGTCTGGCGCAACCGCGAGCGCGGCCCCTTGCACCATCCTGAGTTCACCATGCTCGAATGGTACCGCGTCGGCGAGACCTATGAGAGCCTGATGCGCGATTGCGCCGAGCTCGTAGCGCTGGCGGCCGAACGGGCCGGAGCGAAGCGTTTTAGCTTCCGCGGCCGCGAGGCCGACCCGTTCGCCGAGCCGGAACGGTTGAGCGTCGCCGAAGCCTTCATGCGCCATGCCGGCATCGATCTGCTGGCGACGGTTGCAGCCGACGGCAGCACCGACCGCGCGGGGTTGCATGCCGCCCTGGTCCAGGCCGGATTGCGGACCGCGCCCGACGACAATTGGGCCGACCTGTTCAGCCGGGTGATGGTCGAAAAAATCGAGCCGGCGCTGGGGCAGGGACGCCCCACCATCCTTTTCGGATATCCGATCTCGGAGGCGGCATTGGCCCGGCCGAGCGCCGACGATCCGCGCACCGCCGAGCGTTTCGAGCTTTATTGCTGCGGCGTCGAGCTCGCCAACGCCTTCGGCGAGTTGACCGACCCGGCCGAGCAGCGCCGGCGCTTTGCCGTCGAGATGGACGAGAAGCAGCGCGTCTATGGCGAACGCTACCCGATCGACGAGGACTTCCTCGCCGCGCTCGCCATCATGCCGCAGGCGAGCGGCGCCGCGCTCGGCTTCGACCGGCTGGTGATGCTCGCCACCGGCGCGCTCAGGATCGACGACGTGATCTGGACGCCGGTGGCCGCTTCCTGAGGGATTGTCGATCTCGCTCGCCGTTCATCCGCCTGCGGCCTGCGGTTCTGTTTCGGCGCTTGATGCACCCGGTTTGCCCGCTTCTCCCATTGCAGAAGCGGCATCGGGACAATAGATGGTGCAGCAGCGGCTGCCCTTCAGCCGGCCGGAAATAACAGGATCATGCGCATGACCGATACGCTCGACGCAGCGAAACTGACCGATCGCGTCGCGGCCCTGGTCGAGGCTGCCAAACGGGCCGGCGCCGATGCCGCCGATGCCGTTGCGGTACGCGGCCGCTCGACCGGCGTGTCGGTGCGGCTTGGCAAGGTCGAAGGCACAGAGGCGTCCGAGAGCGAGGACGTCTCGCTGCGCGTCTTCGTCGGCAAGCGGGTAGCGAGCGTTTCGGCAACGGCGGCATCCGACCCCAATATGCTGGCCGAGCGCGCGGTCGCCATGGCCAAGGTATCCCCCGAGGATCCCTATCAGGGCCTCGCCGACCCGGCCTTGCTGGTCAAGAAACCGCGCGACCTCGATCTGTTCGACGCCACCGACGTGTCGGCGGACCAGTTGAAGGAAGCAGCGCTTGCCGCCGAAGCGGCGGCGCTTGCCGTCAAGGGCGTCACCAATTCGGCCGGCAGTGGCGCCAGTGCCGGGCTCGGCGGCCTGGTGCTCGCCACCTCGCACGGCTTCGTCGGCCATTACGTCGCCTCGCGTTTTTCACGCTCGACCAGCGTGATCGCCGGCGAGGGCACCGGCATGGAGCGCGACTACGAATTCTCCTCGCGCCAGCATTTTTCCGATCTCGACGCGCCGGAAGACATCGGCCGCAAGGCCGGTGAGCGCGCCGTACGCCGCATTGGCGCGCGAAAGGCGGCGACCGGGCCTGTCGACGTGGTGTTCGATCCGCGTGTGGCGCGCGGCATTGCCGGCCACCTTGCCGGTGCCATCAATGGCGCCGCGGTCGCGCGCAAGACCAGCTTTCTCCGCGACATGATGGGCAAGAAGGTGGCTTCGGCCGCAATCACCGTCACCGACGAGCCGCTCCGGCGCCGTGGACAGGCCTCGCGCCCGTTCGACGGCGAAGGCGTCGAGGGCGAAAAACTGTTCATGGTCGACAAGGGCGTGCTCAACCACTGGTTCCTGTCGACTTCGGCGGCTCGGGAACTCGGCCTCGTCACCAATGGGCGCGGCTCGCGCAGCGGCTCGTCGGTCTCGCCGTCGTCGACCAATCTCGCCATCGAGCCCGGGGAAAATACGCCGGAAGAGCTGATCAAGTCGCTCAAGACCGGCTTCTACGTCACCGAAGTGTTCGGCCAGGGCGTCGACATGGTGACGGGCGAATATAGCCGCGGCGCTTCCGGCTTCTGGATCGAAAATGGCGAGCTGGCCTATCCCGTCGCCGAGGTGACCATCGCCTCCAATCTGAAGACGATGTTCCTCAACATGGTTCCGGCGAGCGATCTCGACCGCAATTTCGGCACTGCCGCGCCCACGCTTTTGATCGAAGGAATGACCCTTGCCGGAGCTTGACCCGGCCGTCTCGGCCGGCGCTACTGAAGACCTGCAGCTGTTGCGCGATGCCGCCCGCGAGGCGGGGCTCATCGCCATGCAGTACTTCAACAACAATCCGCAGGTGTGGATGAAGGGCGGCACCTCGCCGGTCAGCGAAGCCGATCACGCCGCCGACAAATATCTGCGCGAGACCTTGCTGGCGGCCCGGCCGGATTATGGCTGGCTGTCGGAGGAAACCGTCGACGACCCGGTAAGGCTTGTCGCGCGCCGCACCTTCGTCGTCGATCCGATCGACGGCACGCGCGGCTTCCTCGAGGGCCTGCCCACATGGTGCGTCAGCGTCGCTGTGGTCGAGAACGGCCGAACGCTTGCCGGCGTGCTCGACTGCCCGGCGAAGGGCGAAATCTATTGGGCGCTGCCGGGCGAGGGCGCGTTCCTGAATGGCAGGCGCATCAGCGTGCGTCCGCCGTCGGAAACGGCCGAAATCGCCGGACCGAAGCCGATGATCGACCTGATGCCGGCGAAATGGCACAAACGGCTGAAGCGCGTGCTCTATATTCCTTCGCTCGCCTACCGGCTGGCGATGATCGCCGGCGGCCAGCTCGATGCCACCTTCGTCAAGGCCAACGCGCATGACTGGGACATCGCCGCGGCCGATCTCATCCTGCGCGAGGCAGGCGGCGCCTTGCTCGATCGGCATGGCCGCGCGCCGCTCTATGCCGGCGAAGTGATCCGTCACGGACCGCTCGCCGCCGGCAGCGGCGAACTCCTCGCCGTGCTCGCCGGCGTCATCGCCGGGCTGGACGATTGACCACTATCAATAGTTCCAAAGTCGGCGGCTTTGGTCTAGACCTGTCCCAAACTCACGATATGTGAAGGATCGACATGGCCGCTGAAGACGGAAAGAAACAGCTTTTGCACCTGGTGTTCGGCGGCGAACTCAAGAAGCTGGGCGGCACCGAATTCCGCGATCTCGACGCGCTCGATATTGTCGGAATCTATCCGGACTATCAATCGGCGCACGCCGTCTGGAAGGCCAAGGCGCAAGCTAGCGTCGACAATGCCCATATGCGCTATTTCGTCGTTCACCTGCACCGCCTGCTCGACCCCGAAAACAAGGCTGTCGGTTGACATCGATGAACCATGAAGCGGTCAAGCGATCAGCCCCGCGGTCGGCGGTCAGACGTCGCAAGCCGAAGACGTTCTGGCGCAAGATCCGCGAACCGCTGGCGCAGTCGCGATTCGTCAAGAATGCGCTTGCCGCGCTGTTTGCGTATTTCGTCCGCCTTGTCCGCTTGACCAACCGCATGGTCGACGGATCGGCCAAGTTTTCCGGCGGCGCCTATGCGCAGCTCGAGCCTGGCATCATCGCGCTCTGGCACGGCCAGCACCTGTTGACCCCGGCCTACTATCCCAAGGGACGGCCGCTGGTTGCCATGGTATCGCGCAGCGCCGATGCCGAGCTCAACGCGCTGATGGTCGAGAAATTCGGCATCGAGGCGGTGCGCGGCTCTGGCGGGCGCGAAAGCGCAAGGCATCTCGACAAGGGTGGGGCCAAGGCGCTCATCGCCCTCAAAAAGTCGCTCGCCACCGGCAAGAATGTCGCCATGATTGCTGATATTCCCCACGGCACGCCGCGCGATGCGGGGCTCGGCGTCGTCCTTCTGGCGCGGCTGTCCGGCCGGCCGATCCTGCCTGCCGCGATAGCCACCAGCCGCCGCAAGGTGATCGAGGGCAGCTGGGACAAAACGACGATCAACTTGCCCTTCGGCCGCTCCTCGATCGTCGTCGGCACGCCTGTCTTCGTGCCGGCCAACGCCGACGCCGCGGAAATGGAACGCAAGCGCCAGGAGGTCACGGCCTCGCTCAATGCCGCGACCGCCGAGGCCTATCGCCTTGTGGACGGTTCGAAATGAGTATGCGCTGGGCCCGCGCCTTCCTGACGGCCTACCGCTTCGCCGGGGCCGCCGCTTACCCGCTGGTCGGACCTTACGTCGCCTGGCGCACTTCCAGAGGCAAGGAGGACCGCATTCGCCGGCGTGAACGCTACGGCGTCGCCGGACGCGAGCGTCCCGAAGGCCCGGTGATCTGGATCCATGCAGCCAGCGTCGGCGAGACCATCGCCGTCGTGCCGCTGGTCGAGAGCATTCTCGATTACGGCGTCAACATCGTGCTGACGACGGGCACGGTCACCTCGGCGCAGGTCGCCGAAGAACGGCTGGGCGACCGCATCATCCACCAATATGTGCCGCTCGACCTCAAGCCGGCGGTCAGCCGCTTCCTCGACCATTGGCAGCCGGACCTGGCGATCATCGCCGAATCGGAGATCTGGCCGATGACCATCCTGGAACTCGGCGCCCGCCGCGTGCCGCAGGTTCTGGTCAACGGCAGGCTGTCCGACCGCTCCTTCAAGTCCTGGAAGAAGCGCGCCAACATTGCCGAAGCATTGTTCGAAAATCTTGCCCATGTCGTCGCCCAGTCGGACCTCGATGGCGAGCGCTTCCTTTCGCTCGGCGCCAGGCCGGTCACCGTATCCGGCAATCTCAAGGTCGACACCGCGCCGCCGCCGGCCGACGAACGGGCGTTGGCGGCGCTGAAACGCCAGATCGGCGGCCGCCCGACCTGGGCGGCGATCTCGACCCATGACGGCGAAGAGGCGGTCGCCGCCGAAGTTCATGCCATGCTGCACAAGCGCCACCATGGGCTTTTGACCATCATCGTGCCGCGCCATCCCGATCGCGCCGGGCAGCTGGCCGCCCAGATTTCCGGCATGGGCCTGAAGCTGGCGCAGCGCAGCAAGGGCGACAGGATCACCGCCGACACCGATATTCTGCTCGGCGACACGATCGGCGAGATGGGGCTTTATCTGAGGCTGACGGAAATCGCCTTTGTCGGCCGTTCGCTGACTTCCGAGGGCGGCCAGAACCCGCTGGAACCAGCCATGCTGGAGACAGCGGTGCTTGCCGGCCGCAACGTCCAGAATTTTCGCGAGGCCTATCAGCGCCTGCTCGATAGCGGCGGCGCCAAGCTGGTGCGCGACCGCGATATGCTGGCCGGCGCCGTTAATTTCCTTTTGACCAACGAGGCGGCCCGCCATGAGATGATGGCGGCGGGTGCGGCGACGGTCGACGAGATGCGCGGTGCGCTGGCGCATACGCTCAGGTCGCTCGAGCCCTATATCCAGCCGCTGGTCGTCAAGTCGCGCCTGAAGGGCGCGAACGGGCGCTGACGTGACCTCGGAAGCGCCGCCCTTCTGGTGGGAGGAGCCCGATTGGCGGGTCACGGCGCTGTCGCCGCTCTCCGCCGTCTATGCGCTTGTCGCCGGTCGCCGCATGCGGCACGCGCCGCGCGAAAAGGTTGAGGCGCCGGTGCTTTGCGTCGGCAACTTCACCGTCGGCGGCACCGGCAAGACGCCGGTGGCGATCGCGCTGGCCGAGCAGGCCAGGCGCATGCAGCTCAATCCGGGTTTCCTGTCGCGCGGCCATGGCGGCTCCTTCGCGCAGCCGCATATCGTCGATCCGCACCACGACGCCGCCAAGCATGTCGGCGACGAGCCGCTGCTTCTGGCCGAACACGCGCCGGTCGCGGTGACGCCGAACCGGGCCGCGGGCGCCAGGCTTCTGCTGGAGAAGCTCGGCTGCGATTTCTTGATCATGGATGACGGTTTTCAGAGCGCGCGCATCCACATCGACTATGCGCTGGTCGTTGTCGATGCGCGCCATGGCATCGGCAATGGCCGCGTCATCCCCGGCGGGCCTCTGCGGGCAAACATCGTCGACCAACTGGTCTTCACCAGCGCCTTGCTGAAGATGGGCGAGGGCACCGCGGCCGACACGGTCGTGCGCCAGACAGCGCGCGCCGGCAGGCCGATCTTCGAGGCGCACACTGCCCCGAGCAGCAAGGTGACGCTGGCCGGCAGGCGTTTCCTGGCGTTCGCCGGCATTGGCCATCCCGACAGGTTTTTCGACACCGTAATCGAGGCCGGCGGCGAGCTTGCGCTGACCCGACCGTTTCCTGACCATCATTTCTACAGTGCGGACGAGCTTGCCGAATTGGCGGCGACGGCACGTAAAGCCGGGCTTGGCCTCATTACCACCGCCAAGGACGCTGCCCGCCTGCGTCACGGCGCGGCACCGCCGGAATTCCTCGACCGGCTCGATGTGCTGGAGATCGACACCGTCTTCGAACTCGACCATGTGCCGCAACGCATCATCGACGAGACGCTGGATGCCTGGCGGCAGCGCCGGCTTAAAGGCTGACCAGAAGCTTGAGCACCGAGGCAATGCGGGACTGGAATTTGCAGCTTTCCGCCGGTCGAACGTATTTTGTTCTTGCTTTGTGCCGGCAGCTATGCTAGTAATTTGGGTATGGTGATGATTCGCCAGTGACCCGCCCTCGAGCCTGAGGCGGGTTTTTTATTTCAAGATTGCCTCTAAGGTTTCGGTGTTGCCGGCCTGACGCCGCGGCAGAGGGCGCAGGATCGCAACGGGGCGACTTCCATTTGCGCTGGACTAGCGTCGGCGGCGCAGTTCCGGATGCGCTTCGATCTCGCGGCGCAGCGAGGCGGCGGCGTTCACATAGGGTTCCTGCCTGGCGACACTCCAGTATTTAAGCTCGTCGAGCGGGATGCTCTCGCCGGTCACCGCGCAGCGCACGAAGGCGCCGGGGCTGGTCACCTGGAAGTCGCCGTCGAGATAGCGGATGCGGGCTTCCTTGCCGCCGGGTCCTTCGAAACGGTTCATCATGGGGTGGTGCCGAAATTCATGACGATGTCATCGCCACAAATTGCGGCGAGGTCAAGCTCGGTTGGCCTTGCCTGGTTCTGTTTCTGGTGGCACTTGCTCGAACAAGCCGGCAAACCGGATGCCAATGCATGTCGCGCAAAAGTGTGCAGCGGTTTTGCGCGACATGCATAAACACAAGAACCTGAAGCGCGTCGCATGAGGCCGGTCGAACGCAACGCGCCTTAGGCATCTCATTCTTCGGCGATGATAAACTCTTCGATCTTCTCCGCTGGCAGCCCGGCCTGGACGGCGATGCGCCGGGCGAGTTCGGCGGCGGCGGCGCGCGGGCGCCCCAGCGGCCGGTCGAGCCAGTAAGATATCGGGCTTAGCGCACTGCGCTCGTCTACGGCGACGATGCGGCCCGATTTCAATTGGTCCACCGTCAACGGCGGACGTGCCAGCGCAATACCGAGCCCGTGCGCGGCGGCGTCGAGCACGAGGTTGTAGTCCTCGAAACGGCGGTCGTGCGGCCGCGGCCGATAGTCCGTCTCCTGCGCCGCAAACCAGGCGCGCCAGGCCGAAGCGTCGGAATCATTGATCACCGGAAATTCGAGCAGTCGGGCGGGATCTCCGCGACCGATCTGCCTGGCCAATTCCGGCGAGGCGACAGGGAACACATATTCTTCGAAAAGCTGTACCGAGATCCGGCCCGGAATGCGGCCGCGCCCGCAGCGGATCGACAGGTCGATGCCCTCGTCGGCAAGATCGCCCTGGCGGATGTCGACGTCGAGCACTATACGCAGCTTGGACGGGTGGTTCTCCAGCGCCGCCATGCGCGGCATCAGCCACAGCCCGCTGACCGAAGGGATCGAGGTCAGCCGCACCACCGCCGTGCCGCGCGGCTCGACCCAACGGTCCGAATTGCTGGCGATCAGGGCAAAGGCTTCGGTGGTGCGCAGATGCAGGCGATTGCCTTCGACGGTCAGCGAGACGCCGCGCGCGCCGCGATCGAAGACTTTCAGCCCAAGCCAGCCCTCGAGCTTGGCGATCTGCCGGCTGACGGCGCCATGGGTGATGTTGAGCTTCTCGGCCGCCGCCGAAAAGCTGCCAGTCCGAGCCGCGGCGTCGAAGGCGCGCAGCGTTTCGAGCGGCAGCATCGGGTCTAAGCTGTGATCCATAGTCACAGGTGATCCTCGATTTGTTCGTTTGTCAACCGACCCGCAATAGCGTTTCTCTACTTCATGGCATTGGATCGCGAGGACACCCAGATGAGCGCTTACACCGGCACGTTGAATACGACACAGCGCATGGATGCCACGGCTGCCATCGCGGTGGCGCTGACGGTGGTCGGCTGGGCCTCCGCCTTTCCGGCGATCCGCGCCGGCCTTGCCGCTTTCGGGCCGCTGGAACTTGGCGCGCTGCGTTTTGCCATCGCCGCGGTTCCGGCGGCGATCTTCCTCGCGGTCAAGCGGCCGGCACTGCCCAGGCTCGATGAACTCTGGCGCTTTGTCTTCGGTGGTGCCGTCTTCGTCGCGCTCTACACGGTGATGCTCAATTTCGGCGAGCTGACCGTTTCGGCCGGTGCGGCCGGCTTCATCATCAATGTCAGCCCGATCTTCACCGCCATCATGGCCATGGCGCTGCTCGGCGAACGCTTCTCGGGCCTGGCCTGGGCCGGCACATTCCTGTCCTTCGCCGGTATCGGGATCATCGCCATGGGCGAGGGGCAAGGGCTGCATTTCAACAGCGGTGCGCTGCTTGTCCTCGGCTCGGCGCTGTGCTCGGCCGTCAACACCATCGTCCAGAAGCCGCTGTTTGGTCGCCACCACCCGCTGACCATCTCGGCCTCGAACATGGTGCTTGGCGCGCTCTGCCTGTCGCCGTTCCTGCCGAGCGGTCTGGCGCAGGCGGCGGTCGCCGATGCCGCCGGGCTCGGTGCCGTCATCTTTCTCGGCATCGTGCCCAGCCTCATCGCCTATGCCGCATGGGCAACAGCGCTTTCCCGGCTGCCCGCGGCGCGCGCTTCCAATTTCCTCTACCTGGTTTCGCCGGTGGCGACGCTGATCGGCTTCTTCTGGCTGGGCGAGGTGCCGACGCTGCTCGGCATCTTCGGCGGCGCGCTGGCGCTGGGCGGCGTCATCGTGGTGAATTTGAAGAGATGAGCAAAGGGTTTGGGGCTGTGCCTGACTCGAAAAGAGCCGCTGTACAGCGGCTCTTTTCGTACCCCCACCCCGCTGCTTCGCAGCGACCTTCCCCACAAGGGGGAGGGTAAGCTCCTCGCGAGGCGTCGGCGGGTAGGCTCCCTACCTCCCCCTTGTGGGGAGGTCGGACCGAAGGTCCGGGTGGGGGCTGCGCCCTGCGAGTTTCTTATCGCCGCCCAAACAGCCTCTCAATATCCGCGAGCTTGAGCTCGATATAGGTCGGGCGGCCGTGGTTGCAGGTGCCGGAACCGGGCGTCGCCTCCATCTGCCGCAGCAGCGCGTTCATCTCTTCCGGTTTGAGCAGGCGGCCGGAACGTACCGAGCCGTGGCAGGCCATGGTCGCGGCTATTTTGTCCAGCCGCTCCTTCAGCGTGTCGACCGTGTCGTTGTCGGCGATCTCGTCGGCGAGATCGCACACCAGCTGCTGGACGTTGGTCTCGCCGAGCATCGACGGCGTCTCGCGCACGGCCACCGCACCGGGGCCGAAGCGCTCGATGCCGAGGCCGAAGCGGGCCAGCGTCTCGGAATGCCTGGCAAGCCGCTCGGCATCCTCTTCCGACAGATCGACAATCTCGGGCAACAGCAGCATCTGCGACGGCACCGCGCGTGAGTGGAGGGCGTTCTTCAAGGCCTCGTAGACCAGCCGCTCATGCGCCGCATGCTGGTCGACGATGACAAGCGAATCCCTGGTCTGGGCGACGATATAATTCTCGTGCACTTGCGCGCGCGCCGCGCCCAGCGCCGTGCCGAGCAGCGTTTCCGCCGCTTCGTTTTGCCCGGCGCGCGCATCGGCGCTGTGCAGCGGCCCCGCGTCGAAGGCCGCCTGCTCGTCCTCGCCGAACCCGTCGCCCATATCGAGCGGCCGCTGCGGCGAACGGGCAGGATCGAACCCGGAAAAGCCCGATGCCCGATAGGCGGCCTCGTAGCTGCGGTGACCGTTGGCCGGGCCACCATGCGCATAGGATGCGGCGCCTGGCCGGAACGCCGCCATCATGCCGGCGGCCCCGGTGGTGGCGGCGCGGATGCCGGCATCGGCCAGCGCTTCGCGGATAGCGCCGACGATCAGCCCGCGCACCAGCCCCGGGTCGCGGAAGCGCACGTCTGCCTTGGCCGGATGGACGTTGACGTCGACGATCGCCGGATCGAGCGTCAGGAACAGCACGGTGACGGCATGGCGGTCGCGCGGCAGCACGTCGGCGAAGGCGCCGCGAATGGCGCCGGCGATCAATTTGTCACGCACCGGGCGGCCGTTGACATAGGCGTATTGCTGCAGCGCGTTGGCGCGGGTGAAGGAGGGGACCGAGACATGGCCGGCGAGATGCACGCCGTCCCGCATCGCGTCGATGGCGATCGCATTGTCCGGAAAGTCGGCGCCCATCACCTGTGCCACCCGGCGCAGCCGGCCTTCCGGGCCGTCGTCGGTCGCCGGCAGCTCCAGCGTCGAGCGGTCCGGGCCGGCCAGGGTGAAGCGCACGGCGGGGAAGGCGATGGCGATGCGCTTGACCACGTCGCCGATGGCCGAGCTTTCGGCGCGCTCGCCCTTCATGAACTTGAGCCGCGCCGGCGTGGCGAAGAACAGGTCGCGCACCTCGACCGTGGTGCCGCGATTGGCCGCCGCCGGCCTGACCGCGGAGACGCGGCCGCCGTCGATGCCGATCTCGGCGGCGTTTTCACTGGACGCGGTGCGCGAGCGGATCGATAGCCGCGCCACCGAGCCGATCGACGGCAAGGCCTCGCCGCGAAAGCCGAGCGAGCGGATGTCGTGAATGTTGTCGGCGAGCTTGGAGGTGCAATGGCGCGCAATCGCCAGCGCCAGTTCCTTTTCCGGAATGCCCGAGCCGTCGTCGCTGACGCGGATCAGGTTCAGCCCGCCGCCGGCGGTGACGATCTCGACTCTGGTAGCGCCTGCATCCAGCGCGTTCTCGACCAGTTCCTTGACCACGCTTGCCGGACGCTCGATGACTTCGCCGGCGGCGATCTGGTTGATCATCGTTTCGGAAAGCTGGCGGATCGGCATGGGGCACTATAGGCGGATTCGCGGTCGATGCGGGAGGGCGGAATTGAGGAAATCCACGCAGCCGACCGCGGCCGTGCACTTCAACTCATGAGCTTGGGCAGCGCTGCCGACAGTGCATCGACGGCAAGGCGGACTTTCATCGGCAGATGAGGCGTCTGCAACCACAGGGCATGAACGTCGTAGAGAAACCGGGATTGTTCCGGCAACAGCGGGACAAGTGCGCCCGCCTGGATGCGCTGGCGAACCATCCAGTATGGCAGCCACGCTAGCCCCATGCCGGCCGCCGCGGCATCGGCGATGGCATCGAGGTCGTCGAGCCGCAATCTGCTGACCGGCCTGACCTCAATCGCGGGGTGGCCATCGCGTGGAAACAGCCACGGCTGAACGGCACGCCCGGAACGGCGGTAGATGATCGCGTGATGGCTGCCGAGGTCATCTATTTCCTGCGGCTGGCCGTGCCGGTCGAGATAGGGCGGGGACGCGCAGACGACCATGTGCTGGCGCGCGATGCGACGCGCCATCACCCCGGTCTGGTCCTCCAGATCGCCCGTTCGGATGGCAAGGTCGCAGCCATCCTCTGCCAGATCGGCGATGGCATCGCTGAACGATAGGTCAAGTTCCAGCGCCGGATATTGCTGCGCAAGCCCGAACAGGATCGGGGCAACGCAGCGCCGGCCGAAATGCACCGGCATGAGCACACGCAGCTTTCCGCGCGGTTCGGCAAGCTGGTCGGCGGCGAGTGCATCCGCGGCCTCCGCTTCGGCAAGCACCAGCCGGCAGCGTTCATAATAGGCGCGCCCGAAATCGGTCAGGCTTTGGCGACGCGTGGTCCGGTTGATGAGGCGCACGCTCAGGCGCTCCTCGAGAAACCGGACATGCTTGCCGACCATCGGCCCGGACAGATCGAGAGCCGCCGCCGCGGCTGCGAACGAGCCCAGGTCGACGGCTTTGACGAACACGGCCATGCTCGTAAGGCGATCCATATTCAAAACCTGCAGTTTCTGCTGATCTACTCAAGCGGCTATTTATCCGCCTGATGAGCGCTGGCATAGCTGATTCAGTTCAAATATTTTGGAGTTGCGACCGATGGCACGTGTCGTTCGCTTTCATGAGCTCGGTGGTCCCGAGGTCCTGCGCATCGAGAATGTTGACGCGCCTGCGCCCGCGAGCGGTGAGATTCAGATCCGCGTCAAGGCGTTGGGTATAAACCGCGCCGAGGCGCTGCTGCGTTCGGGGACCTACATCCAGGCCGCGCCGTTGCCTTCCGGTCTTGGGCTCGAGGCGGCGGGTATTGTCGAGATGGTCGGCGAAGGCGTGGACGGGTTTGCGCCTGGCGATGCCGTCAGCATCGTTCCGCCATTATCGATGGCCCGCTGGCCTGCCTATGGTGAGATTGCCACATACCCCGCCGAGCTCGTCGTCAAGCATCCACCATCGCTGAGTTGGGAAGAAGCCGCCGCAGCGTGGATGCAATATCTCACCGCCTACGGTGCGCTGATCGACATTGCCGACCTCCAAAGCGAGGACTTTGTTGTCATTACCGCAGCCTCGAGCAGCGTCGGACTGGCCGCGATCCAGATCGCCAACATGGTTGGCGCGACCCCGATCGCGGTCACACGGACATCTGCCAAGAAGCGGGCTTTGCTTGAGTTCGGCGCCGCCCACGTCATCGCCTCGGCAGAGGAGGACCTGGAAGCCAGGCTGAAGCGAATCGCCGGCCCGGACGGCGTGCGCGTGGTGTTCGATGCCGTCGGCGGCCCGATTTTCAAGCCTCTGACGGCAGCGATGGCACCGGGTGGCATTCTCATCGAATATGGCGGCTTGAGCCTCGACCCGACACCCTTTCCGCTACCTGCGGTGCTGGCCAAGACACTGACGCTGCGCGGCTATCTCGTCCACGAAATCACTAGCAATCCGGCCCGGCTGCAGGCCGCCAAGACATTCATCCTCGACGGACTGAGCTCGGGTTCGCTGAAGCCGGTAATCGCCAGGACCTTTCCGTTCGACCAGATCGTCGAGGCGCACCGCTATCTCGAATCGAACGAGCAATTCGGCAAGATCGTCGTGACCGTTTGACTGGGCATTTATCGGCCTCACGCCTGCGCCGCCAACCAGTCCCGCACCTTGCGGGCGTTGTCGCTGAGCTCGCGGTTCCTCGACCAGATGACATGAAAGCCCTTGCCGGTCGTCATCGTGTGGCCGGTGACGCGGACCAGCAGCCCTGATGCCAGCAGCCGCTCGGCGAGGTGACCCCAGCCGAGCGCGATACCTTGCCCTTCCATGACGGCCTGGATCACCAGCGCATAGTCGTTGATGCGCAAGCCGCGTCCGGCATCGGCGATCTCGACACCGGCCGAGGCGAACCATTCGTCCCAGCTTGCGGCCTCGCGAAACGGCTCTTCGAGATGAATAAGGCGGTGCGATTGAAGGTCCGCGACACGCTCCGGCAGCCCGAACCGTGCCACATAGCTAACGCCGGCAACGGGGAATATCACCTCATCGGCCAGCGGCAGCGAATGATAATCCGGCCATTCCCTGGGCTCGCCGCCGCGGACGCCGAGCGGGATGTCTTCGGCGATGATGTCGAGATCGCGGTCGGCGGTCTGGATGCGCAGGTCGATGCCCGGCAATTCGTCGCGAAACTGCTGCAGGCGCGGCATCATCCAGAACGAGGCGAAGGCGGTCGAGGCGGCGAGTGTCACATGCGCGCCGACGGCGATCTGGCGCAGATCCTCCGCCGACTTGCGAATGTGCGACAGGCCGAGCGAGACGTCGGCATGGAAGCGGTCGCCGGCCTCGGTCAGGCTGACTTGCCGGTGGCGGCGCTGGAAGAGTTTGGCGCCGAGCTGCTCTTCGAGCCCACGGATCGCATAGGAGACGGCAGCCTGCGTCATGCCGAGCTCGCGCCCGGCGGCGGTAAAGCTCGACAGCCGCCCGGCGGCCTCGAAAACGATCAGGCTGCCGGCCGACGGCAGCAGGTGGCGCAAGCTTCGCATAAGCTGAGCTTATACAAGAGATCAGGATTTTCCAGCGTCACAGCCGCATTTTGTCTGGCTAGATTGGTCACCAACAGGAATATGGAGCCTTCATGAACGCACCGGCCGTTGAAGTGAGCGAACACACCAACCGCCGCAGCGGTGGCCGCCTGGGGCGCAAGGCGCTGCGGGGCGCACCCATAGCGTCGTTTCCAACCCTGGTCCGCCAGATTCCCGTCTATCAGATGGTTCCGGACGAGGCGGTTGAGCTGATCCACCAGGAGTCGCTCTCCATCCTCGAAGAAGTGGGATGCGAGTTCCGCGACGACGAGGCGATCGCAATGTGGAAGGCGGCGGGCGCCGATGTCTCGGAGACAAGGGTCCGGATCGACCGCGCCCTGCTGATGGAGCTCATCTCGAAGGTCCCGTCGGAGTTCACGCTCAATGCGAGGAATCCCCAGCGTTCCGTACGTGTGGGTGGAAACAACTCCATCTTCGTGCCGATGTACGGGGCGCCTTACGTGCGCGACCTCGACAACAACAGGCGCTACGGCACACTCGCCGACCTCAACAATTTCCACAAGCTCGCCTACATGGCGCCGGCGCTGCATTCGTCGAGCTCGATCATCTGCGAGCCGATGGAAATCGCGGTGCCGAAACGTCACCTCCACATCATCCATTCGGCGCTGAAGCACTCCGACAAGCCGTTCATGGGCATCGTGACCTCCAGGGATCGAGCCGAAGACACGATGGCGATGGCAGGCATCGTGTTCGGCGAGGACTATGTCCGCGACAACCCGGTCCTGGTGTCGATCACCAACTGCAATTCGCCGCTGGTGTGGGACGCCACCATGCTGGACGCGATGAAAGTCTATGCGCGCCACAACCAGCCGCTGATCCTCGCCCCCTTCGCCCTTTGCGGCGCCTCGACTTCGGCCTCTGCCGTCGGTGCGGTCGCGCAGGTCAATGCCGAAGCGCTGGCGGGCGTCGCGTTCACACAGCTCCTGCGTCCGGGTTCGCCGCAGATCTACGGACAGTTCATGGTGACGGTCGACATGAAGACCGGCGCTCCCATGGGCGGCACGCCGGAGGCGGCCCAGATGATGTATCTCATGGGCGCGCTGGCGCGGAAGTATCGTCTGCCGTGGCGCACGTCCGGTTTCCATGTCGGCTCGAAGCTGAACGACGCCCAGGCGGGCTACGAGGCGAACATGCTGATGCATGCCGCCATCCTTGCCGGCGCCAACTACATCTGGCACTCTGCCGGTTGGCTCGAGGCCGGCCTGACCTGCGGCTATTCGAAATTTGCCACCGACTGCGAGCAGCTTGTCGGCTGGTACAAATATGCTGGCGGGCTGCCATTCGACGATTTCAAGGAGGCTATGGCGGCTATCCGCGAGGTCGGACCGCAGGGCCATTTCCTCGGCACCCAGCACACGCTTGAACATTTCGAGTCCGCCTTCTTCATACCGAGCATCATGGACTTCAATTCGTTCGAACAGTGGAAGGCGGAAGGAGCAAAGGACCACGACACCCGCGGCCGCGAGAAAGCGCGCAACATGCTCGCCGATTATGAGGAGCCGAAGCTCGATGAGGGCATCGCCGATGGTCTCAAAGATTTGATTGCGCGGCGCGAGGAGAAACTGCCGGACAGCGTTAGTTGATCAGGGGCGAAGACCCGATGCGAACCATAAGGGAGGAAAAAATGACACTCTTCAGAAGCAACGGCGATCGCGTACCGAGCGCCATCGAAGCAATGGCCAGCGAGGCGCGCGCCGGTCGCGTCGACCGGCGGGAGTTTCTGGCCCTGGCAAGCGCTTTCGGCGCATCGACGGCCCTTGCCTACGGCATGATTGGACTTGCCGTGCCGGAGCGGGCTTTGGCTGAAGAGCCGAAGAAAGGCGGAACGCTGCACGTTTCGATGTCGGTGAAGGCGCAAAAGGACACGCGCACCTACGACTGGGTGGAACTTGCGAACATTTCACGCTGCTGGCTCGAGCCGCTTGTCCGCTACACCCGCCAGTTCACATTCGAGCCGGTTCTGCTCGAAAGCTGGGAGGTCAACGACGACGCCACCGAATACGTGCTGCATGTGCGCAAGGGCATCGCCTGGAACAACGGCGATGCTTTCAACGCTGATGATGTGGTCTACAATCTGACGCGCTGGTGCGAGAAGGCGGCCGCCGGCAATTCGATGGCCGCGCGCGTCGGTGCGCTGATCGATGCAAAGACCGGCAAGGCCAGGGAAGGGGCGATCACCAAGGTCGACGACAACACGGTGAAGCTGAAGCTGAACGAGCCGGACATCTCGCTGATCCCGAACTTCACCGATTATCCGGCGCTGGTGGTCCATCGCAACTTCGACGCCGACGGCGCCAATCCGATCGAGAAGCCGATTGGCACCGGGCCGTTCGAACTGGTGTCTTATGCGGTCGGCCAGAAAGCGGTCGTCAAGCGTCGTGAGAATGGCAAATGGTGGGGCGGTGAAGCGCTTCTCGACGGCGTCGAATTCATCGACTACGGAACCGATTTCAACGCCTCGATAAATGCATTCGACTCCGGCGAAATCGACCTCAACTTCGAGACGCCGGCCGACTTCATAGAGATTCTCGACAAGATGGGGCTGGTCAAATCGGAGGTCGCGACAGCGACCACGCTCGTCGCCCGGACCAACATCACGAACAAGCCCTATGACGACAAGCGGGTTCGCAACGCCCTCCAGATGGCCGTCGACAACAAAGCGGTGCTCGAACTTGGCTACGCCGGGCGAGGCACCGTTGGTGAAAACCACCACGTCAGCCCGATTCATCCGGAATACTACGCGCTGCCCAAGAAGACACGCGACGCCGCGGGCGCCAAGAAGCTTATGGCCGATGCCGGGCAGGACGACTTCGAGCATGAACTGATCACCGTCGAGGACGATTGGCAAAAGAACACCGGCGACGCTATTGCCGGCCAGTTGCGCGATGCCGGGATCAAAGTGAAGCGCACCGTGCTGCCGGGGTCGACCTTCTGGAACGACTGGACGAAATACCCCTATTCGATGACCATCTGGTACATGCGCCCGCTTGGCGTACAGGTGTTGGCGCTCGGCTATCGCACCGGCGAGGCCTGGAACGAAACCGGCTACTCGAACCCTGATTTCGACGCCAAGCTCAAGCAGGCTCTTTCGCTCATCGACGTGGAAAAGCGCCGCGAGGTCATGAAGGACATCGAGCAGATCCTGCAGGATTCGGGCGTCATCATTCAGCCGTTTTGGCAGAAGCTGTTCAGCCACATGAACGAGAAGGTGAAGAACTACGGTGTCCACCAAACCTTCGAGATGGATCTCCAGGATGTCTGGCTGAACGCCTGAGTTGCCAGCAGAGGACGCGTTGCAGGATTTCATGGACCGCAAGAAAGCCGACGGGCAAGATGCGTGGTACTGATAGCTTCCGTCAGTGAACAATCGGGGACACCCATGAAACTGCCACTTTTTGTTGCCGCGCTTTCGATGGCCGTGCCGGCGGCCGCGTTTGCCGGCCCTGCTGCCAACGCCGTGAAGTTCTTTTATGTCCCGTCGGTCAAATTCGAGGCCGATGCGCAATATCGCGACCGCTTCACCGCGCCGGTAACGAAACTGTTCGAACTGAACGACAATGCGGCAAAGAACCATCCGGATGAAGTTCCCTGCATCGACTTCGCCCCTGGTCTCGATGCGCAGGACTATGACGAGAAGACCGTGGCCAAGACGCTGACGTTGGCCGAAACGCTGGATGGCGACAGCGCCGAGGTGACGGCGACGTTCAACCTTTTTCCGGAAGGCGATGATTCCAAACGCGAAATGGTCTGGTCGTTGAAGAAGATCGACGGCCAGTGGAAGGTCGCCGACATTACCTCGAAGACCAGCGGCTGGACGCTGAGTGCGCTCGAATGCCTGGCCGGGCAGCCTCCGGAGTGACGCCGTGCTTCGCTGCCGTCCCTGGATTTTGGCGACTGCGTGCATGCTGGCCGGATTGAGCAGCGCCGCCGCTCAGGGCCTGTTCGGCGCGCCGCCCGCAAACGCGCCGGCCGACAGTGCGGCACCTCCGCCGGCAGTGTTGCCGCCGGCAGAAAACGCGCCGGCCGCACCCGTGCAGCCGGGCTCGCCGACGGCGGTAGTGAAGCCGTTCTACGAGCATGCCGGGCTCGAGGTCGATCCGGCTCAGCGGGGCCATTTCACCGACCCGGCAAAGTCGGTGCTGGACAAGAGCGACGCGCTGCGGAAGTCGGGGCAGGGCGAGTGCCTCGATCCCAACATGGCGCTCGACAATTCCGAATACGACAAGGCGGAGATCGACAAGAGCCTGAAGACCATCGAAGCGGTCAAGGGCGACGAGGCCAAGGTCGTCGTCGCCTTCGTCGTCGCCGGCAATCCGCACCGGCTGGAATGGAAGTTCAAAAAGATCGACGGCGACTGGAAGATATCCGACCTTCTCTCGGTGACCGGCGAATGGGCGCTCAGCCAATACCAGTGCGAGTGAGAACGGAACCGATGAAGATCACCAACATCCGCGTCACCCACGTCAACGTCCCGCTCGATGCTCCGTTCTGGTGGACGGCTGGTCTCTACGGCGGCGCCTCGAAATCGATCATCGAGGTCGAGACGGACGAAGGCGTGGTCGGACTGGGCGAGGCGCCATGGTGGCATTTCGGCGAGGTGATCAAGGCCGAGATCGCGCCGGCGCTGATTGGCGCCGATCCGCTCGACATCGCCGACTGCGAGACGCGCTGCGTGCCGCCCTGGCAGATTACCGCCAACACCGGCGAGAATGCAGCCACGGTGGCGTTCGGCGCCGTCGAACTGGCGCTGTGGGATATAAGAGGCAAGGTCTTCGGCATGCCGCTCTACAAGCTGCTCGGCGGCGCGGTGCGCAAGGACATTCCGTTTTCGGAATATTTCGCCTTTCGCCCCGCTCAAGGCGGAGCCGGCGGCGAGATGACCGCCGAAGCGATCGTCGACTACTGTCTCGGCATGCGAGAACAGCACGGCTCGACGATCTTCGAGGGCAAGCTGATCATGGGCGATCCCGAGCTCGAGATCAGGACAGTGCGCATGCTGCGCGAGGCGCTTGGCGATAAAGCGCAGATCAAACTCGATTCCAACATGCAGTGGTCGCTGACCACAGCGCGCTGGGTGCTGCGCGAGATCGAGCCGTTCAACATCCGCAACTACGAGGATCCGGTCGCGACCTTCGAGGAGATGGCTGCGCTGCGCCAGCATTCGCGCATTCCGTTCTCGACGCACATCCCGGATCTCAGACGGGCAGTCGCGCTCGGTGCGCCGGATTACTTCGTCTGCAATTTCGCAGCACTCGGCGGATTGTCGAAAACTCTGAAATTCATCGCCGCCTGTGAGGCGATGGGCAAGGGGTTCTGGTGCTATTCGAACGATCTCGGCATCATGACATCGGCTTATCTGCACGTCGTGGCGGCAACGCCATGGATCACCGAGGCGTCGCAATCCCTGTTTCGCTGGCAGATCGGCGACGTGATCAAGGACGGCCCGTTCAAACAGATCGCCAACACGGTGCGCGTGCCGGAAGGTGACGGGCTGGGTGTCGAGCTCGCCCCGGCGGCAATGAAACGCTGGTCAGCACACTTCGCCGAACACGGGCCGATGCACCATTTCAGCGATCCGAACAGTCCCGGCCGTTACCGGCGGCTGCCGCTCAACTGATGCGAAGTGCACGTGACCGATCGATGAGAAGAGGTCCTGTCGTGGTTGCTTTATTCGCGGCGGTTTGCGTCCTGGCCTGCGCTGTCACCTGGGAGGCAGGAAGCCGCGCGGTGGCCCGCGTGCCTCAGCAAAGCTTCACGCTGCCTGTGGGGTTAGAGGTGGAGCGCATCGTTCTGAAGCAAGAGGGCGCGCCCGATCTTGCCGGTTGGGTGGCGGATCGGCAGGACAGTTGCGGAACAATCGTGCTGTTACACGGACGCGGTTCAAACAAGCTGGCCATGGTTCCAAGAGCGAAGCTGCTTTTCGAAAGCGGCTACTCGATCGTGCTGTTCGATCTGTCGGGACATGGCGAAAGCGGCGGCGATATCAGAGGCTTTGGTTACATCGAACGGCAGGACGCCAGCCGCATCCTCGCCTTTGCGCGGCAACGCTTCGCCGGTCGCAAGGTGGCGGCCATCGGCTCGTCGCTCGGTGCGGCTGCTTTTGTATTTGGCGCTCAGCAGGAGCATGCCGATGCCTATGTCCTGGAGCAGCTCTACGCGACTTTGCTGGAAACCACGGCGTTGCGAGCGCCCTTGCCTATGTTGCGCGACGTACAGGCGACCATCCTCTTGGCGCAGATGCAGCTCCGCCTTGACTTCGGGGTAGATGATGTCAGGCCGGTCGATCGCATCGGCGCGATTGATCGGCCGATATTGCTGCTAGGTGGCAATTCGGATCCGTTTGTCGCTCGCAGCCAGACACTGGCGTTGAAAGATGCGGCAGGCGCTGACGCAAAGCTGGTCTGGTTCGACGGCGCGCGGCATGTTGATCTCTATCGCTATGACCAACAGCGGTACCGCGACGCGGTGATGCCTTTCCTGGAGACTAACCTGTGCCGGACCGGGATCAGGTGAGCCGCTTCGTCCGATTAGCCGCGTCCGCGATAGGGTGCAACCCCTGTGTCGGGCAGCCACACACCTTCCGGCGGTGCGCCGGTCTGCCAGAACACGTCGATCGGAATGCCGCCGCGCGGATACCAGTAGCCGCCGATGCGCAACCACAATGGCTTGGTCGCGGCGATGATGCGGCGGCCGATCATCACCGTGCATTCTTCGTGGAAGGCGCCATGGTTGCGAAACGAGGTCATGAACAGCTTGAGCGACTTCGATTCCACCAGCAGCGCATCGGGTGCGTAGTCGATGACGATATGGGCGAAGTCCGGCTGGCCGGTGACCGGGCAGAGCGAAGTGAATTCCGGGCAGGTGAAGCGAACGATGGCCGGCGGGCCGTCGCCGCGCGAAAACGGCACGGTTTCCAGGACTGCCGCTTCAGGGCTCTGTGGCGCCTCGACGTTGGTGCCGAGCTGGGTGAGGTTTTTCGTATCGGTCATGAGCAGGTTCCTTGCTGCATGTCGCCCAAAACTGTGCAGCGGATTTGGGACGGCGACATGCGTAAAAACAAAATTTGCCGCTCATTAGCACAATTTGAAACAGCAGGAAGACGATGACCAGCAACGATCCGCTTCTCCAGCCCTATCAGCTCAAGCATCTGACGCTGAAGAACCGGGTGATGTCGACCAGCCATGAGCCGGCCTATTCCGAGGACGGCATGCCGAAAGAGCGCTACCGGCTCTATCATGCCGAAAAGGCCAAGGGCGGCATGGCGCTGACCATGACCGCCGGTTCGGCGATCGTCTCGCGCGACAGCCCGGCCGCTTTTGGCAATCTGCATGTCTATGACGACCGCATCGTGCCATGGCTCGCCGAGCTTACCGATGCCTGCCACGAGCACGATTGCAAGGTGATGATACAGATCACCCATCTCGGCCGCCGCACCGGTTGGAACAAGGCCGACTGGCTGCCCGTCCTGTCGGCTTCGCCGGTGCGCGAACCGGCCCATCGTGCCTTTCCCAAGACTATCGAGGACTGGGATATCGAGCGCATCGTCGCCGACTATGCGGCGGCGGCGCAGCGCTGCCAGGCTGCCGGCCTCGACGGCATCGAGTTCGAAGCCTACGGCCATCTGATGGACGGTTTCTGGTCGCCGGCCACCAACCAGCGCGACGACGATTTCGGCGGCTCGCTCGACAACCGGCTGCGCTTCACCGGAATGGTGCTCGACGCAGTGCGTGCCGCGGTCGGCGAAAAGTTCGTCGTCGGCATCCGCATGGTCGCCGACGAGGATTTCGAGAAAGGTCTGTCGAAACAGGAGGGCGTCGAAATCGCCAGGCGGCTGGCCGGCTCCGGCAAGGTCGATTTCCTGAACATCATCCGTGGCTCGATCGAGACCGATGCGGCGCTGACAAAAGTCATCCCGGTGACCGGCATGCGCTCGTCGCCGCATCTCGACTTTGCCGGCGAGATCAGGGCGGCGACGAAATTCCCGACCTTCCATGCGGCGCGGATTTCCGACGTCGCCACCGCGCGTCACGCCATCGCCACCGGCAAGCTCGACATGGTCGGCATGACGCGCGCCCACATCGCCGACCCACACATCGTCAGGAAGGTCATGGAAGGCCGCGAGCACGAGATCCGGCCTTGCGTCGGCGCCACCTATTGCCTCGACCGCATCTATGAGGGCGGCGAGGCGCTGTGCATCCACAATGCGGCGACGGGCCGCGAGGCTGATATCCCGCATATTATTCCGAAAACCGAGGGACCGAAGCGGAAGGTGGTCGTCGTCGGCGCCGGCGCCGGCGGGCTGGAGGCGGCGCGCGTCGCCGCCGAGCGCGGGCACCAGGTGACGGTGCTGGAAGCATCGAGCCAGGCCGGCGGCCAGGTGCGGCTGGCAACGCAGAACCCGCGCCGCAAGGAATTGATCGGCATCATCGATTGGCGTCTGGCCGAGCTCGACCGGCTCGGCGTCGAGATCCGTTACGACAAATGGGCGGAAAAGGACGATGTGCTGGCGCTGTCGCCCGACGTGGTGGTGATCGCCACCGGCGGGCTGCCGCAGAACCCGCCTCTGACGGCGGGCGACGATCTCGTCACCTCGAGCTGGGATATCATGGCCGGCAGCATCAAGCCGGCCGAGAATGTACTGCTCTATGACGACAATGGCGGCCATCAGGGCATGGGTGCCGCCGAACTGATCGCCAATAGCGGCGCCAGGCTGGAGCTGGTCTCACCAGAGCGCTTCTTCGCCCCGGAAATGGGCGGCATGAACCATGTGCCCTACATGCGCGCCTTCCAGGAAAAGGGGGTCACGGTGACCATCAACACACGGCTGCGCTCGGTGCGGCGCGAAGGCAACCAGCTGATCGCCGAGCTCGCCTCCGACTTCGCCGATGGCTGGCGCGGCGAGCGGCGGGTCGACCAGGTGGTGGTCGAGCACGGCACGCTGCCGCTCGACGATCTCTACCTGGCGCTGAAGCCGCTGTCGAAGAACGCCGGCGCGATCGATTACGAAAAACTGGTCAATGGCGGCGACATCTTTCCGGTGCGCAATCCGCAGAGTGGTTTCGTGCTCTTCCGCATCGGCGATGCAGTAGCCTCGCGCAACATCCACGCCGCCATCTATGACGGCATCAGGTTCGGCTTGCGGATCTGAGGAATATTGATTGGTGGCGCGCAGCCGAACCTCCGTACGGAGAGCCACCAGGCACGTCGGTCCGATCTGCGCGCCGCGCACGCCGCCGGCTATCGCCGGGCACCGTACGATCTTGCGATTGCGGCAGGACGCTCAAAACATCCTGGCGGTGGCCATGCAGAACACGGTGATGACCAGCAGGCCGCCAGCGATGCGTTCGCCTTTTGTCATCTTGGCGCGCAATTGGGTTTGCTTCGCCGCATCAGCGCCGGCCAACTGCCTGCTGGCGGAACCCACCAGCGCGCCCTGAACCCCGGCGGCGATTAACGCCGTCAAGATGCCCAGCGCCAAGACCTTCTCCATCGAGCCGAAAGAGCCGTTGTGGAAGAAATACCACAGCAGCAAGCCCGTGAGGAAAACCACGCCGGCTGCGCCCATTTGCGGCCGGAAGAAACGTTCCGCTCTGATCTCCGGTTCGCGGGCGACCGCGATGGTGGTGCCGGCCCAGAACACGCCCGCCATGACGTGAAGGCCGAGGACGATGATGTAGGCATATTGCATGACCGCATTTCCTCTCTTGCCCACCGCTAGTCATATTGATAGATATCAAATGATTAGATGTCAACGCATAAGCTCGAGCCGGTTCCATAGGCTTTGCCCTTGTTCTAGTGTCGGATCATGACGCCCTTTGACCGCCCGCCGATCGGGATGAATCTCGCGCGCACCGCCAAGCTGGTTGCGCAGGCTTTCGACGCTGCCTTGGTCGAGGCAGGCGGCACGCTGCCGGTCTGGGTCACGTTGCTGTCGGTCAAGTCGCGGGAGCTGGCCAACCAACGCGAGCTCGCCGGCATGATCGGCATCCGGGGCGCAACGCTGACCCACCACCTCAACGCCATGGAGACGCAAGGCCTGCTGATGCGCCGCCGCGATCCCGAGAACCGCCGGGTTCACCAGGTGGAGCTGACCCAAGCCGGAGAAGCGCTGTTCCTGAAATTGCGCACCGCCGCGTTAGCCTTCGACAAACGGCTGCGGAAGGGATTGTCCGACGACAGGCTGGCGGAGTTTGCACACGTGCTGGCTGCGCTGCGGGCCAATGTCGAGGGTTAGAAATTAGGATAGGAAACGCCATGCGCGAAATTTCGCTGAAGGATGCCGGGGCTACACTCTCGGCGCTGCTCGATCAGGTCGTCGCGGGAGAACCGGCCATCATCACCCGGCACGGCCGCAAGCAGGCGGTCATTTTGTCGTTTCAGGACTACGAAAGACTGGCGCGTGTGCCCAACTTTGGACAATTGCTGGCAGGATTTCCCGGTGATGAGGATGACCTTCCGCCTCGGCAGATCATGTCGGTTCGCAAGGCCGAACCATGACGGATCTACGCCCGGCAGCCCTGCAGCACCGTCAGCCTGGCCTTCTTGGGCGTTCGCGCCACCAGCCATCCGCGCACGCTGTCCGGCGGCATCGGGAAAGCGATGGAATAGCCTTGCACCTGGTCGCAGCCGATCGCCATCAGCGAGTCGAGCTCGGCTTCGGTTTCAGCGCCCTCGGCAACGATCGAGATGCCGAGACCGCGGGCGAGTTCTGTGAGGGCACGCACGATCTTGGTGTTGCCGCTGTTCTCGTTGATGTTCTGGACGAAACGGCGGTCGATCTTCAGCCGATCGATCTCGTTTGGATTGACATGGCTGAGCGATGCGTAGCCGGTGCCGAAATCATCGAGCTCAAGATGGATGCCGGCGGCGCGAATGTGCCGCAGCTTTGCCGCGATACCGGTCTTCTCGTCGTCGAGGATGACGGATTCGACGATCTCCAGCGACAGTTTGTGCGCTGGCAGGCCAGCCCTCTCCAGCATGTCGAACAGGAAGACTTCGAAATCTGTCTCGCGCAGCTCCGAGCCGGATACATTGACGGCGATCCGTCCGAAGGCGATGCCTGCGCGGTTCCATTCGGCTGCTTCGTCGATCGCCTTGGCGATGACGATGCGGCCGATCTCGGGCATGAGACCGCATTTTTCCGCGATCGGAATGAACTCGCCCGGCGCGATCATGCCGCGCTCGGCATGTCTCCAGCGAGCCAGAGCCTCGATGCCGCTGATGCCGCCGTCCGACAGCGACACCTGCGGCTGGAAATAGACTTCGAACGCCTTCTCCGAGATGGCGGTCCTGATGTCGAGCTCGAGCTGCTTGCGATAATCGAGTTCGTGCCTCAGCTCCTCGGAGAAGAACGACAAGCTGCCGCCACCCTGCTTCTTGGCGGAATACAGCGCCAGATCGGCATGGACGAGCAGATCCTGCGCATTGTCGGCGTCGACAGGGTAGACCGCAATCCCGGCACTGACGCCCGGATGGATTGTCGTGCCTCGAAAGACGATCGGCTTGTTGAGCTTGGTCAGGATGCGCCGGGCGACGGTATCGATGTCCTCGGTGCTGCCGGCACCGTTGAGAATCATGACGAATTCATCGCCGCCGAGCCGCACGTTGAGATCCGACGTACGGCACGAATCACGCATGCGCTGCGCAGCCGCCACCAGCACATAATCGCCGGCGGCGTGGCCGAACGTGTCGTTGATCTGCTTGAACCGGTCGAGATCGAACTGCACCACGGCAACCCGTTCACGCCGTCGCTGCGCGGCATTGATCAGCGTATCGAAATGCTCGGTCAGGAAGGTGCGGTTGTGCAGGCCGGTCAGCCCGTCATGCACGGCGATAAAGGCCATGGAATTGCGCGCATCGACCAGCTCGCGCGTCCTGCGCAGGATGGCATTCGACATTGGCCTGAAAATGAAAAGCGCCACCAGCACGATGACGCCGATGGTCGAGTAGAACAATGTGCGGTTAAGATCGAGAAGTGTTTCGGATCGCTGGTCTGCAAAGGCGCTGATGCGCTGGCCAAGTGCGGCATAGCCCGACAATGTTGCGTTGGCAACGGAAGCGTTCAGGTTGACGCGCTCCTCTCCGCCTTTGTAGCCACCATTGCCGGCCATGTTGAGCCGCGATTCGAATGACGAGATCAGGCGTTCGCCGTTGGCGATAAGCCCGACCGAGAAATAGTCGAGATGGTACGGCTTGGCGAAAAGCACGCTCTCGATCGATTTCGGATCGAACCTTGCCGGCGACGCCGGATCGGCGGCGGTCCGTTCGAGCAGCAGATCGTAGTTCTTCTCGAACTCCACCGTCGCTTGCTTGAGCGCGGTAACCAGGGCGCGCTGTTGATCGCGCTGGGCGCTGCCTGTCGCGCCGGCGAGGAAGACGATGCGCTGCGACAGGGCTTTCTGTGTGCTGACGATATCGAGCAGCGCCTGATTGTGCCGTTGGGTAGACATCACCTGTTGCAGCAGGATGAAGGAGGCCACGACCATGGCGGCGATGATCAGCAGAGCCAGCCAGTAGCCGGATTTGATCAGGAGTATGAGCCTGCCCGAAACGGCGTGCACCGGCTGCTGTGACATTTTCTGAGGCGGCCCTCTCGCCAACGAATTCTTGTGCGATAACCTTTGGCTCCAAAGTGTTAACAGGTTTGGGACGGCAACAGGCCGGCGGCGGCGGCCGCGGCGGGAAACCCGCAAAGTGGTTATTGCAATCTTTCGCGGCACCTCCGCATTTGAACATCGTTGCCTTGCCGTGCCATTGCCGCCACCGAAGCGGTCGTTTTTGCGATGGATTTTTCGCCCTCGCGGCGCGACAGTCCTCGTCGATCTCAACAGGGCCTGATCATGACCGAAGCATTCCTTTCCCACATCGACAGCGAGCTTGAAGGACTGAAATCGGCCGGCCTTTACAAATCCGAACGGGTGATAACCTCGACCCAATCGGCCGAGATCGAGGTCGGCGGCGAGAAGGTGCTGAATTTCTGCGCCAATAATTATCTCGGTCTCGCCGACAGCGCCGAACTGCGGGAAGCGGCCAAGCAGGCGCTTGACCGTTACGGCTATGGCATGGCGTCGGTGCGCTTCATCTGCGGCACGCAGGAAGAACACAAGCAGCTCGAGGCGACGATTTCTGGCTTCCTCGGCATGGAGGATACGATCCTCTACGGCTCCTGCTTCGACGCCAATGGCGGCCTGTTCGAGACGCTGCTCGGCGAGGAGGATGCGGTCATCTCCGATGCGTTGAACCACGCTTCGATCATCGACGGCGTGCGGTTGTCGAAGGCAAAGCGCTTCCGCTACGCCAACAACGACATCGCCGATCTGGAGGCGCGGTTGAAAGAGGCGAGCGACTGCCGGTTCCGGCTGATCGCCACCGACGGCGTGTTCTCGATGGATGGCATCATCGCCAATCTGAAGGGCGTCTGCGACCTCGCCGACAAATACGATGCGATGGTGATGGTCGACGACAGCCATGCAGTTGGTTTCGTCGGCAGGAATGGCCGCGGCTCGGCCGAACATTGCGGCGTCGAGGGCAGGGTGGACATCATCACCGGCACGCTTGGCAAGGCGTTGGGCGGCGCGTCGGGCGGCTACACTTCGGGCAGGAAGCAGGTGGTCGACTGGCTGCGCCAGCGCTCGCGGCCCTATCTGTTTTCCAACACGCTGATGCCGGCGATCGCCGGCGCCTCGATTCGGGTGTTCGAACTGGTCCGCAATGGCGATGCGTTGCGTCAGCGCCTATATGCCAACGCAGCGCGGTTTCGCTCCGAGATGGGCAGGCTCGGCTTTACACTGGCCGGCGCCGACCATCCTATCGTCCCGGTGATGCTGGGCGACGCGACGCTGGCGCAGGAGATGGCGGCGCGGATGCTGAAGCGCGGCATCTACGTCATCGGCTTCTCCTTCCCGGTGGTGCCGAAGGGCCAGGCGCGCATCCGCACGCAGATGTCAGCCGCCCATTCCAGGGCAGACATCGATCGCGCGGTTGAGGCGTTCGCGGCAGTCGGTCGCGAACTCGGCGTAATTTCCTGAACGGCCGGAACCGAAAAGCGATTCCGGATCAAGAGATTCAAGCGACTGAGGTTCAGGCGACTAAGGTTCAGGCGACTAAGGTTCAGGGGACAAGAGAATGTCGAACATGATGAAGGCGCTGGTCAAGGCCAAGGCCGAGCCGGGCATCTGGATGGAAGAAGTGCCGGTGCCGGAAATCGGTCCGAACGACGTGCTGATCAAGATCAGGAAGACGGCAATCTGCGGCACCGACGTGCACATCTACAATTGGGACCAGTGGGCGCAAAAGACCGTGCCGGTGCCGATGGTGACCGGCCACGAATTCGTCGGAACCGTCGCCGATTTCGGCACGGCGGTGACCGAGTACAAACTCGGCCAGCGCGTTTCCGGAGAAGGCCATATCGTCTGCGGCCATTGCCGCAACTGCCGGGCGGGCAGGGGGCATCTGTGCCGCAACACGCTTGGTGTCGGCGTCAACCGGCCGGGCGCCTTCGGCGAGTATCTGGCGATCCCGCAGCACAACGTCGTGCCGATCCCCGACGACGTGCCGGACGAGATCGCGGCAATCTTCGATCCCTTAGGCAATGCCGTTCACACGGCATTGTCCTTTGACTTGGTTGGCGAGGACGTGCTGGTCACCGGCGCTGGGCCGATCGGCATCATGGGCGCACTGGTGGCGCAGTGCGTCGGCGCGCGAAAAGTGGTCATCACCGACATCAACCCGGTGCGCCTGGCACTGGCGAAAAAGCTCGGCGTCCAGCATGTCGTCGATGCGTCGAAGGAAAAGCTGCGCGACGTGATGCCGGCGCTCGGCATGACCGAGGGCTTTGACGTCGGCCTCGAAATGTCGGGTGCCGCGCCGGCCTTCCGCGACATGATCGACACCATGAACAATGGCGGCAAGATTGCCATTCTCGGCATCGCGCCGACCGGCTTCGAGATCGACTGGAACAAGGTCATCTTCAAGATGCTGCATCTGAAAGGCATCTACGGCCGCGAGATGTTCGAGACCTGGTACAAGATGATCGCGCTGGTGCAAGGCCCGCTCGATGTCAGCGGCCTGATCACGCATCGCATCGGCATTGACGACTATATTTCCGGCTTCGAGGCGATGAAGAGCGGCAATTCCGGCAAGGTGGTGATGGATTGGTAGCGCCACGCCCATTGCTGTCATGTAGGGACCGAGATGGCGGATAACGAGCACGGACGTATCATTGCTTTGGAAGCAAAGACCGTACTGCAGCCGGCCGGATTTCGGCGAAAGGGGCAGTCACGTGTCTGGATCGCTGATCGTGGCTTCTGGCTGAGTGTAGTCGAATTTCAGCCCAGCTCTTGGTCCAAAGGCACTTACCTGAACGTGGCTGTCCACTGGCTTTGGGGTTCGCTTCCGCAAACACTGACCTTCGATCGTTCTGAACGCGTCGGCGGGTTCGTTGAGTTCCAGAACTCCGCACAGTTTGTGCCCCTGGTCGGTCAAATGGCGAGGAAGGTACTCGAAATTGATCAGATTCATCGATCGATGTTCCCTTCCGTGCAGGCGACAGCCGCGATCCTCGTGAATGAATTGCAGCTTGGTGCGTACGGCGAATGGGCAGCTTTCCACGCCGGGGTGGCGGCCGGCTTGGCTGGTGACTTTGAAACGGCAAGGCGGCTGTTTGAAAGCGTTCGAAGACACGCAGCTTCGCAGGCACAGGCGCTCCTGGCCTACATCGATGATCCGGTAGAATTTCGAAGCCATGTCAAAGGCATCATTGAAGCCGAACGCGCCTATTACGGTTTAGGAGCGTTGCCTGCCGCGGTAGCCATCTGATTTCTGCGACGGTCGAACCTATGGAGGATTTCAACCCAGGGTGAGTTTTGCCTCCAGCGCCGCTACCCCACTGACAATCGCCGCCCGCTCTTCCGCACCAAGCCTCTCCAGCAGCTCCCGCTCGAACTCCTTCGCCAGCGGCACCATTTCGCGATAGGCGGCAAGCCCCGCTTTGGTCAGCGTCAGATGCTCGACGCGACGGTCTTTCTCGTCTGGCGTGCGGGTCAGCCAGCGCCGCCGCTCAAGCTCGGCCACCGCTCGCGACACCTTGGTCTTGTGCATGGCCGATTGCTCGCCGAGCGCCGTCGCCGTCATCGTGCCGTGCTGTCCAAGCCCGGCCAGTGTGCGCCATTCGGGCCGGGTCAGTCCGTGACGGTCCTTGTATATCCTTGAAAACTCGCGGCTGACGGCATCGGCAAGCCGATAGAGCCGGTAAGGCAGGAAGGATTCCAGTTCGAGGATTTCGATGGTTGGTCTTGATTGAGCAGGCTGGCGGCTCATGCCGAAAATCACCGTTGATGGTTACATTTTCAATGGTTACAAATGAAACCAGTCTGGTCAACTCAGAGCTTCCCTTCGGACGCTCCGGGACTATGAATTCGGGAGGATTCCATGACCTTTTCCTACATGCCGGGCTTCGGCAACGACTTTGAAACCGAAACCCTGCCCGGCTCGCTGCCGCAAGGGCGGAACTCGCCGCAACGGCCGGCCTATGGCCTCTATGCCGAGCAGCTTTCCGGCTCTCCTTTCACCGCGCCGCGCGGCACCAATGAGCGCTCCTGGCTTTATCGGATAAGGCCGAGCGTCAGGCACACCGGCCGCTTCAAAGCGGCGAATTATCCGCTTTGGAAAAGCGCGCCGAACGTCGGCGACCACCGGCTCGCGCTCGGCCAATATCGCTGGAGCCCAGTTCCGATGCCGACCGAGCCGACCGATTTCATTGCCGGCATGCGCTCGATCACCACCGCCGGCGACGTGCTCGGCCAGACCGGCATGGCGGCACATGTCTATGTCGCCAACCGTTCGATGGCCGACGATCATTTCTTCAACGCCGACGGCGAGTTGCTGGTCGTGCCGCAGGTTGGAGCCTTGCGCTTCGTCACCGAGATGGGTGTCATCGAACTCAGGCCGGGCGAGATCGCCGTGCTGCCGCGCGGCCTGGTGTTCAAGGTCGAACTGGTGGATCCGCAAGTGCGCGGCTATGTCTGCGAGAATTACGGCGCCAAGCTGACGCTGCCGGATCGCGGCCCGATCGGCGCCAATTGCCTGGCCAATCCGCGCGATTTCAAGACGCCCTGCGCCTGGTTCGAGGACAAGGACACGCCCTGTCGGCTGATCGCGAAATGGTGTGGCCAGTTCCATGTCACCGAGATCGACCATTCGCCGCTGGATGTGGTGGCGTGGCACGGCAATTATTCGCCCTATAAATATGATCTTGCGACCTTTTCGCCGGTCGGCGCGCTCCTGTTCGACCATCCCGATCCGTCGATCTTCACCGTGCTGACCGCGCCGAGCGGCGAGGAAGGCACCGCCAATATCGATTTCGTCATCTTCCCGCCGCGTTGGCTGGTCGCCGAAGATACGTTCCGCCCGCCCTGGTATCACCGCAACATCATGAGCGAGTTCATGGGCCTCATACATGGTCAGTACGATGCCAAGGAAGAGGGCTTCGTGCCCGGCGGCATCAGCCTGCACAACATGATGCTGGCTCACGGACCCGATGCGTCTGGCTTCGAAAAAGCCTCGCGAGCGGAGCTGAAACCGGTCAAGCTCGACAACACCATGGCCTTCATGTTCGAAACACGCTTTCCGCAGATGGTGACCCGCTATGGCGCCGAGCTCGAAACCCGGCAGGACAACTACATCGACTGCTGGGCCGGCCTGAAGAAGCGCTTCAACGGCACGCCAGAGGGCGACTGGTCTTGAGCGCCGTCGCATGACGGATCGTCTGGTGCTTCTGGGTTCGAAGGGTGGCCCGGCGCTCCGGCCGGGCGGCCCGTGGCCGAGTTCGTCGCTGCTGGAGATTGGCGGCCGCACCATCGTCGTCGATTGCGGGCTCGGCGTAACGCGCGGGCTGACCGATGCCGGCATCAGCCTGAAGGCGCTCGACCTGATCTTCATCACGCATTTGCACTCCGACCATGTTCTGGAACTCGGACCTCTCATCCACACCGCCTGGACCGCCGGCCTGGCGGCGCCCGTCACTTTATTCGGCCCGCCCGGCATCGGCCATTATTGGCAGCGCTTTTGCCAGGCAATGGAATTCGACATCGAGATCCGCATCGCCGATGAAGGCGGGCCGGATATCCGCGACCTGGTCTCGATCGTCGAGTTTGGTGAAGGCCACGTGGTCGGGGAGCGCGGTCTCAAAATATCGGCGCTGCGTGTCGACCACCCGCCGGTGACGGATTGCTTTGCGCTGCGCTTCGATCATGCGGGGCAAGGCATCGTCTTTTCGTCGGATACGGCGTTCTTTCCGCCATTGGCGGATTTCGCCGAGGGCGCCGACGTCCTGGTCCACGAGGCCATGCTGGAAGAGGGTATCGAGCGGCTGGTCGCAAAGACCGGCAACGGCGCAAGGCTGAGGGAACACCTGCTTGCCAGCCACAGCTTTGCCGAGGAAGCGGGTCGCATCGCCACCGATGCAGGCGTCAACAGACTGGTCCTCAACCATCTCATTCCCGCCGACGATCCCGAGATCGGCGAGGCCGACTGGATTGCCGCCGTGAGGAAAACATGGGCCGGCGACTTGACGATCGCCCGCGACGGCCTTGTTGTGGGGCTGGAGCATGATCCCGAAAAGTGGAACCGGTTTTCGGAAGAGATCATGCGTAGAACAAAAAATCAAAGCAGCGCCAAAGCTGCGCCAGGAGAGGAAACCGCATGAAGCTTGCCACATTGAAGGACGGGACGCGCGACGGAAAGCTCGTCGTCGTCTCGCGCGACCTGACGCGGTTTACCGATGCTTCGTTCCTGGTGCGGACGCTGCAGGCCGCGCTCGACGACTGGCATCGGATCGCGCCGCATCTCGCTGCGATGGCCGAATCGCTCGAGAATAATGCGGTGCCGTCTGCCCGCTTTCACGAGCATGACGCCCATTCGCCGCTGCCGCGCGCCTATCAATGGGCCGACGGCTCGGCCTATGTGAACCACGTCGAGCTGGTGCGGAAGGCGCGCGGCGCCGAGATGCCGGCAAGCTTCTGGACCGATCCGCTGATCTACCAGGGCGGCTCGGACGCTTTCCTCGCACCGCGCGACCCAATCCGCATGACCGACGAGACCCTTGGCATCGACATGGAAGGAGAGGTCGCCGTCATCGTCGACGACGTGCCGATGGGTGCAGGCCTCGACCAGGCGCGGGCGGCGATCCGGCTGGTCATGCTGGTCAACGATGTAACGCTGCGCGGCCTGACCGGACCCGAGCTCGCCAAGGGGTTCGGCTTCTACCAGTCGAAACCGTCATCGGCCTTTTCGCCGGTTGCGGTGACGCCGGACGAGCTGGGCGATGCCTGGGACGGCGGCAAGGTCAGCCTGCCGCTGCTGGTCGATCTCAACGGCAAACCGTTCGGCCGGGCGAACGCCGGCATCGACATGACCTTCGATTTTCCGGCGCTGATTGTCCATGCCGCAAAAACGCGGCCGCTGGCCGCCGGCACCATTATCGGTTCGGGCACCGTCTCCAACAAGCTCGACGGCGGGCCGGGCAAGCCTGTCTCGGCGGGCGGCGCCGGCTATTCCTGCATCGCCGAGCTGCGTATGATCGAGACCATCGAAACCGGCGAACCGAAAACGCCGTTCCTGCGCTTTGGCGATAGCGTGCGTATCGAGATGAAGGACCGGGGTGGGCATTCGATCTTCGGCGCCATCGAGCAGAAGGTCGAGAAGTACGAGGGGTAAGAGAATGACAGGCGAGACGTTCTATCTGCTGTGCGGTGCCTGGGCTCTTGCCATGCTGGCGATCTTCATCCAGGCAATCAGGCTGAGCTACCGCATCGAGGCGCGCTCGCCCGGCCTGACCAACCGCAGCGGCTTTCCGCGCAAGGCGATGATGTTTCACACCGTCACCAACACGAATGTCGCGCTGGACCAGGAAACGCAAGGCATGCGGCGGCGCATGATCGGGCTGCTGCTGATTGTTTTGGCTGGGTCTGCGCTTCTATGGGCGGGTGTGTCGCTATTCCGGGTCGCGCCGTGAAGTCATGGACCTGCTGAACCATTTCCGCCGCATGGCAGCCAACAGCCTGTGGTCGAACGACCGGCTCTACCGCGCCGTGCTGCAGCTTGAGCCCGGCGAATTCGAAGCCGAACGGACGAGCTTCTTTCCGTCGATCAAGGCAACGCTAAACCACATCCTGGCGGTCGATCACCTCTATCTCGATTTTCTCGAAGAGGGCGGCGTCGGCGCCGCGGCCTACGATGAGTTCTTGCTCTTCGACGAAGCGGACGCGCTCTTTGGCAAGCGGACGGAGGCCGACCGGCGGCTGATCGCCTTTTGCGACCGCCTGTCGGCGGACGATCTCGAGCGCCGCGTTCTCACCGACCGGCGCGAGGACGGCATGATACCGGAACGGATCGGCGACTTGCTCGCCCATCTCTTCATCCACGACATCCATCATCGCGGCCAGGCGCACGCGATGCTGTCCGGCACCTCGGTGAAACCGCCGCAACTCGACGAGTTTTTCCTCGATTACGATGTGAAGTTGAGGAAAGCCGAAGTCGAGCGGCTGGAGCTGGATGATCAGGCCAACGCGACGTCGTAGGCTGAGAAATGTCGATCCGCAGTGACCACCGTCAGACCTTCAATTTGAGCCTGTGCGATGAGCAGACGGTCGAAGGGATCGCGATGATGGAACGGCAGATGCTCAAGCCTCGCTGCGTGTAGTTCATTCACACTGAGGATCGGAATGCCGTTCGATCGCAGGATTTCCACGATGTTGCCTGTGAGCGTGACTTTGCCGAGCGATTTCTTAATGGCGATCTCGGCTACCGAGACGGCGCTGACGACCACATCCTCGCCCGCAAGAAAGATGTCGCGATGGTGATCCGAAAGGCGTGAATCCGCGTTGAGTACCCAAAGCAGAATATGAGTATCCACCAGATATTGGCGGCTCATTTAATGTACTCGTCCCATTCGGGACCGAGTTCATCAAAATCATCCGGTATCCGAATTTGGCCTTTCAGGGCCCCAAAAAGGCCTTTGCTCCCGCCGGCCCGGGTGGGCGCGCTTAAGGTCGCCACCACCTCTCCATGCCGCGTCAGATGGATCTCTTCGCCGGCCTGGGCACGTTTCACCAACTCAGAGAGTTGGGCCTTCGCTTTTGCTATCGGAACATTCATGGTCAGACCTCTTATGACCAGAATTTAGGTCATAATTGATCAAACCACAAGGCACCTCGGCCGAGTTGGCTACGCTGCCTTGCCGTCCACCTTCAGCACGCCGCGCTTGATCTGGTCCTGCTCGATCGATTCGAACAAAGCGCGGAAATTGCCCTCGCCAAAGCCTTCGTCGCCCTTTCTCTGGATGAACTCGAAGAAGATCGGGCCGATCACTGTCTTGGAAAAGATCTGCAGCAGGATCTTGGTCGTGCCGCCATCGACGACGCCTTCGCCGTCGATCAGGATGCCGTGCCTTTTCATACGTTCGATCGGCTCTTCATGGCCGTTCACGCGGGCGTAAGACATGTCGTAATAGGTCTCGGGCGGTCCCGGCATGAACTTCAGGCCGTTGGCGGCCAGCCTGTCGGTGGCACCGTAGATGTCGTCGGTGCCGACGGCGATGTGCTGGATGCCCTCGCCATTATACTTCTTCAGATATTCGGCGATCTGGCTGGTCTCGTCCTTGGACTCGTTGAGCGGGATGCGGATCTTGCCGCAGGGCGAGGTGATGGCGCGGCTGACCAGGCCGGTGATCTTGCCGTCGATGTCGAAGAAATGGATCTGCTTGAAGCCGAACAGGTCTCGGTAGAAATCCCACCATTTGTCCATCTGGCCGCGATAGACATTGTGGGTCAGGTGGTCGAGATAATAGAAGCCGACGCCTTCCGGCCTGGGGTCGCGCTCGCCCAGCCAGTCGAACTCGGCGTCGTAAGCCGAGCCCTTCTCGCCGTAGGTTTCGATGAAATAGAGCAGCGACCCGCCGATACCGACGATCGCCGGCACATCGAGCGTCTTGTCGTTGCCTTCATAGGGCGTCGCGCCCTTGGCCACCGCGTGATCGAAGGCATGCGTTGCATCGACCACCCGCCACGCCATCGAGGCGGCGCAAGGGCCGTGCTTGTCGACGAATTTCATGGCATGCGAGCCGGGTTCGGCATTGACGACATAGTTGATGTCGCCCTGCCGCCAGACGGTGATGTCCTTGCTGCGGTGCTTGGCCACCGGCACATAGCCCATGCGGGTGAAAAGCTCGGCGAGCTTTTCCGGCTCGGCATGCGCGAATTCGACGAACTCGAAGCCGTCGGTACCGGCGGGATTGGTTTTGCTGATCTTGGCGGGCGGTGCGTCGTGCGGGAAGGGACCCATGGCATTGCTCCGAAATCTGGAACTGGCCGCGTCGGCCATCTAAACCCAATTATAGCGCGGAGCGAGTGCAAATTGCTTGCATTCAAACGCTTGAAATGGTCTGATCATGCGCGAGTTGTGCACTGCGGACCCGAAATTCATGGATGAGGCGCGCATCGACCAGTTTGACCGCAAGATAATGGCTCTTTTGCAGGGCGATGCACGGCTGACCAACAACGATCTGTCGGAACGGGTGAACCTGTCCGCGTCGCAGTGCTCGCGTCGTCGCCAACGGCTGGAGGAGGACGGCTATATCAAGGGTTACCGGGCGGTGCTCGACCGCGACAAGCTCGGTTTTTCTCTGGTCAACGTCATCTCGGTGACGCTCGCCACACACAACCGCGACAATGCGCGGCGTTTCGGCGAACTGGTGGCGCGGCTGCCGCAAGTGCAGGAAGCGCACGCGCTAACCGGCGAGATGGATTATATATTGAAGGTCGTGACGCCGGACCTGAAGTCGCTGTCGGAATTCGTCAACGGCGTGCTGCTGCCGCACGAATCGGTGCAGCATGTGAAGACGGCGATCGTGCTGGAGACGCTAAAGGAAACCGGCGCGCTGCCGATTTAGCCCAGACGGCTTTTCGTTAGATATGGCTGAGGGACAGCACCCCCCTCTGGCCTGCCGGCCATCTCCCCCTCAAGTGGGGAGATTGGCAGCTCTGACCTCGCTGCCCACTCCGCAACGCTGAAAATTGGCGAAAGCCAACGCGACATCCAATCTCCCCACTTGAGGGGGAGATGTCCGGCAGGACAGAGGGGGGTGTGAAGGATCGCCACAGTGCGGAACTTGACTTCCTCCGCTCGGAATGTGAGGCCTCTCACCCCTTCGACTGCTGGATCAGCCCATAAAGATTAGTGCAGCGGGCGCCGGACCGGCAGTAAGCGAAGACCGGGCCTTCGAGTTCGTCAAGCGCCTCGGCCTGGTCCTCGACATTCTCGGCCGTGATCTGGCCGCTGATGACCGGGATGTAGCGGAAGGCGAGCCCGGCGCCCTCGACCGCCGCCTTGACGGTGTCGGCCGATGGCTGGCCGGGCTGCTCGTCGTCCGGCCGGTTGCAGATCACGCTCTTGAAGCCGGCGGCCTTGATGGTCGCGACATCTTCGGGCTGGATCTGGCCCGAGACTGAATAGTCCTCGCTTATCTGACGGTATTCCATGGCTGGGGTCCTCGCAATCTGGTTAGCGGCAGTCTTGCCACTCCCTGACCCGGTCGGCAATCCGCGCGAAAAGAAATCCATCCGCAGATAGAGATTTCGATGCCAGAAATCCAGCCGGGCTAACGCCGCATGTCGCCAGGACGCATCATGCGCCAACCCGGCTGGATGAACCGGATCAGTCGGCTCAGCTTCCTAGGATCGCGCCTTTGATCTGGGCGATGTTGTTGTGCATCAGATCGATATAGGTCGCGGCCGGGCCGTCGGGCTGCGACAACGCATCGGAATAGAGTGTGCCGCCCACCTTGATGCCGGTCTCGCTGGCGATCTGCTCGATCAGCCGCGGGTTGGTGATGTTCTCGACGAAGATCGCCGCCGCCTTGTCCTGTTTCACCTGGCTGACCAGCTTGGCGACGTCGGCAGCGGAGGGCTCCGACTCGGTCGACACGCCTTCCGGGGCAAGGAACGTCAAGCCGTAGGCCTGCTCGAAATAGCCGAAGGCGTCATGCGAGGTGATGACGACGCGCTTCTCCTGCGGGATCGACTGGATCGCCGCCTGCACTTCGCCCTCAAGCGCCTCAAGCTTCTGCGTATAGGCGGCTGCATTGGCCTTGTAGCTGTCGCAACCCGCAGCGTCGGCCGTGCAAAAGGCGTCGGCGATGTTCTTCACATAGATCTTGGCATTGGCGATCGACTGGAAGGCATGCGGATCGGTGACCGTCTTGCCGCCATCGGTTTCCGCGCCTTCGGCGACATCGGCCTCGGCGAATTCGGGTTTGAAATTGATCGGCGTGACCCCCTTGGTCAGCACGGCGACAGTCGCCTTGGTGGCGCTGGCGTCGACCAGGCGCTGCAGAAAACCTTCGAAATGCAGGCCGTTGACCAGCACGATGTCGGCCTTGGCCATCGCCACCGCATCGGCGGGGCTCGGCTCGTAGACGTGGGCGTCGCCGTCCGGCCCGACGATGGTGGTCAGATCGATGCGGTCGCCGCCGACATTCTTGGCGAAATCGGCGATGATCGTGAAGCTGGCGACCACTTTCAACGGCTCTGCGAAGGCCGAAGATGCGCCAAAGGCGGTTAATGTTATAACGCTCACGGCCAAAGCGGCGCGGATCGATTTCAGCATGGACAGGTTCTCCTTGTTGGGATCAGGCAGTTCTGTGGCGGTGATGAACGATGCGGGCACGCAGGATGCCGCGCGTGCCGAACAGGATCGAGGCGAAATAGACGACGCCGGCGGACAGGATGATGGCCGGGCCGGAGGGCAGCGACGCATGGTAGGACAACAGCAGCCCGGCAATGCAGGAGGCAAAGCCGATCACTGTGGCCAACACGCACATCGGCTCGACGCGCGAGGTCCAGAAGCGGGCCGCCGCCGCCGGCAGCATCATCAGCCCGACCGACAGCAAGGTGCCGAGCGCCTGGAAGCCGCCGACGAGATTGAGCACGACGAGGCCGAGAAAGATGAAATGCACCGGGCTGCCCATCCGGCTGACCGAGCGCAGGAACAAAGGGTCGAGGCATTCGGCGACCAGCGCCCGCCAGAAGATGGCGAGGCTGACCAGCGTCACCACGACGATGCCGCCGATCAGCGTCAGCGCCTCGTTGTTGAGCGCCAGCACGGTGCCGAAGAGCACATGCATGAGATCGACGCTGGAACCGCGGATCGATACCATGAGCACGCCGATGGCCAGCGAAATCAGATAGAAGGCCGCCATCGAGGCGTCCTCGCGCTGAATGGTGAAGCGCGAGACGGCGCCGGCGCCGAGCGCCACGATGATGCCGGCGATCAGTCCGCCGATAGTCATCGGCAGGATCTCCAGGCCATAGAACAGGAAGCCGGCGGCAGCACCGGGCAGGATGGCATGCGCCATGGCGTCGCCGGACAGGCTCATGCGCCGCAGCATCAGGAACACGCCGACCGGGCAGGCGCCGAGCGACAGCATCATCGAACCGGCGAGCGCCCGCTGCATGAAGGCGTAGTCGGCGAAAGGAGCGACGAAAAGACCGTAAAGCACGTCCATCATGCCGTCCTCGGCCCGGAGCCGTGATAATGGTCGTGGTCATGGCCGTGCTCGTGGCCACCGTGCTGGTGATCATGCTCGCCGGGCTCACACCATGGCGCGTTGTCCTCCCAGGCTTCGTGGAAGCGGCGCGCGCGCAACAGATTCTCCGGCTGCAGCGTCTCCCTGGTCTCGCCCCAGGCGATCGGCTGGCGCGCCAGCAGCAGTGTTTCGGGGAAATTCTGCCGCACCAGATCGAGATCGTGGACCACAACCATGATCGTGCGTTCCTCGCCGTGCCAGCGCTTGATCAGCGCGATCAGGTCACCGACCGTCTTGGCATCGACGGCGTTGAACGGCTCGTCGAGCAGGATGAGCTCGGCATCCTGCAACAGCACGCGGGCAAACAGCGTGCGCTGCAGCTGGCCGCCCGACAGTGTGTCGATCGGCCGCTTCTCGAAGCCGCCGAGGCCGACGGCCATCAGCGCCTTGCTGACAGAGTCGCGATCTTCCCTCGTATAACGGCCGAGCATGCCGCGCCGCGGCCACAGACCAAGCGAAACCAGGTCGACGACCCGGGCCGGAAAGGAGCGGTCGAGTTCCGATTGCTGCGGCAGATAGGCGGCGCGTACGCCGGGCGCCCGGATCACCGCGCCGGCCATCGGCTTCAGGACGCCGACAATGCCCTTCATCAGCGTTGATTTGCCGGAGCCGTTGGCGCCGACGACCGCCGTCAGCGATCCCTTGCGGATCGTACCATTGAGGTGGTGGACCGCAGGATGGCTATTGTAGCCCAGCGTCAGGTCGCGGAAGGTCAGGCAGGTTTGGCTCATGTGACGATCCATGGGGCGATGATCGGCGCTGCAGGGGCGGATTCGATATGTGATGTTATTACATTAGTCAACAAGCCAATCGGGCGGAATTGCGGCCGGGCCGTCTTGTTGTGTGCTTTGGCTTGGCTCAAGAAGTTCCGCTCGAGCGGCCTTGCCCCCGGCGAACCCGGCCCCTAAACAGGCGCACCGACAAGAGGAGAAGGAATATCCAATGAGCATTCGTCGTATCGATGTAGGCCCGCGCATGAGCCAGATCGTCATCCACGGCAACACCGTCTATCTGGCCGGTCAGGTCGGCAAGCCGGGCGGAAACGTCGGTGCCCAGACCAGGGACATTCTGGCGGCGATCGACGAATTGCTGGCCAAGGCCGGCACCGACAAAACCAAGATCCTGCAGGCGATCATCTGGCTGGCCGACATGAGCACCTTTGCCGAGATGAACGCGGAGTGGGACAAATGGGTACCGCAAGGCAACACGCCGGCCCGCGCCACCGGCGAAGCCAAGCTTGCCGGACCGGAATATCTGGTCGAGATTATTGTTACCGCGGCGATTTGAGGCCTTTACCCTCCCCCTCGAGGGGAGCAAATGCCGCAAGGCGGCATTTTGTGAGGCGGGGTGGGGTCGGTGCAGCCTCGCCGCCGCCCCCCCCCCGCCCCCAAAAAACACAGGGGCCCACCGAACCCCCCCCCCCCCCCCCCCCGGGGGGGGGGGCCCCGGGCGCCCGCGGACCCGGGGTTTTTTCCCGCCCACACCCCCCCCCGCGCGGGTAGAAAAGCCCCCAGGGGGTTTTTTGGCGGGGGGGGGGGGGGGGGGGGCCCCCGCCCCCCCCCCACCCCGTCTCGCAATCTCCGCTTCGCTCCGATCACTCGCCGACCCTCCCCTCGAGGGGGAGGGTTACCCCGTTGACGGCGTGAACCGCGCCACCAGCGTGTGGTTCTCTGCCGCATAGGTGAAGCGGACATGGGTGATGGGGTGCTCGGCGCTCCATGTCCGCCGCTCGATCACCAGGCACGGCGCGCCGGTCTCGATGTCGAGCGCCGCCGCGATGTGCTGTTCGGCGGCAACCGCGCGGATGCGATGCTCGGCCGCACTCCACGGCACACGGCCGATCAGCCACGGACCGGGCGCGGTGTCGAAAAACGCCTCTTCGGCGGCCTCCGGCACGGCAGCCAGGTTGATCAGCCGCTGCTCGTGGGCGAACGGCCGCTTGCCGGCGAAATGCCGGCATTCCAGCACCAGCACCGGCCCGGCGACGTCGAGTTCCAGCAGGACGCGGTCGTCGGCGCTGCTGCGCCTTCTGTTTCGCGCCATGCGCTCATAGCGGTAGGGCAGGCCAAGTGCCTCGACCTCGATCCGGATGTCGTGGATTTCGAGAACGGCTGCCTGCGACTGCGGCCGGCGGACAAAACTGCCGGAGCGACGCCGGCGCTCGATCAGCCCGGCCTTGGCCAGTTGCGACAGGGCCTTGTTCACTGTCATGCGCGAACAATTGTATTCGGCCGTCAGTTCATGCTCGAACGGGATGCGGTGGCCGGGCGCCCAGGCACACGACAGGATCCGTTCGCTGATGTCCGACAGGATGCGCTGGTGCAGCGAAAGAACCTCGCCGCCGTCCGCGCTTCCAGAATCCGCGCTTATTGTCCCGATCATGCTCATGCCGAAAGTGCCGTCATCACCTTGCGGAACCGCTCGGCGATGGCATCGCGCCTGGCATGCATGCCGCCGCTGACCAGTTTCCTGCCATGCACCCAGACGCAATCGATCTTGGTGCCGTTGGCAAAAATCCAGGCGTCGAGGATTGCATCGCCCGTCTTGCCGGCCAGCGATGGATGCTTGCCGTCGAGCGAGACGAAATCGGCCGAGGCACCTGCTGCGATCTGCGAGGGGCCGGCGCCCAGCGCGGCACTGCCACCATCGAGCGCTGCATCGAACAAAGCACGGCCGGTCGAGCCACCGGCGACCGCCAGCACGTTGCGGGCGCGGTGGGCGAGGCGCTGCGAATATTCGAGCTGCCGCAACTCGTCCGGCAGGCCGATCAGTACGTTTGAATCCGAGCCGATGCCGAAGCGGCCGCCATGCTGCATGAACAAGGACGCGGCAAAGGTGCCGTCGCCGAGATTGGCCTCGGTGATCGGGCAGAGACCGGCAACGGCGCCGCTTTTCGTCATTTGCACCGTCTCGGTCTCGGTCATGTGGGTGGCGTGGATGAGACACCAGCGCCGGTCGACCTTGGCGTTGGCAAGCAGCCATTCGACCGGCCGCGCCTCGGACCAGGCAAGGCAGTCCTCGACCTCCTTCATCTGCTCGGCGATGTGGATGTGGATCGGCCCCTCCGGCGCCATCACCGTGATGTTTTCCAGTTCCTCCGGTGTCACGGCGCGCAGGCTGTGCGGGGCGATACCGACGACGCCTTGATTCAGAATGCGAATGGATTCGCGGCATTTCTCAACAAGCCGCGAGAACTGGTTCACATCATTGATGAACCGGCGCTGGCCTTCATTTGGCGCAGCGCCGCCGAAAGAGGAATGCGCGTAGAACACCGGCAGCAAAGTCAGCCCGATGCCTGTCTCGGACGCTGCAGCAACGATGCGCTGCGCCATCTCGGCGATATTGGCATAGGGCCGGCCGTCGCGGTCATGGTGTAAATAATGAAACTCGCCGACGCGCGAGAACCCGGCCTCCAGCATCTCGACATAGAGCTGGGCTGCGACCGCCTCGACCTGGTCCGGCGTCATCGACAGCGCGAAACGGTACATCACCTCGCGCCAGCTCCAGAAACTGTCGGCGGAAGGGCCGCGCAATTCGGCAAGGCCGGCCATGCCGCGCTGGAAGGCATGGCTGTGCAGGTTCGGCATCCCTGATAGCAGGATGGCACGGCGCTCGTCGCCAGGCAGGAGCGAGGTATTCGCCTTGACCGTGGCGATCCTGCCGTCGGAGATGACGATCCGCACATTGCTGTGCCAGCCGTCGGGCAGAAGCGCCTGTTCCGCAAAGATTGCTGTCACGTTTTTCTCCAAATCCCGGTCTGCCGTGCGATGATAGCGCTTGCAGTGCCTTTTCATATGTATATACATAATCGTCACCTATTGAAACGGAAAAGATGATGGCTGCAGAGAGCAAAAGCCGGGCAGGGGAGGTTCGTCTCTGGCGCAATGCGCGCCTCGCGACTATGGCCGAAAGCAGCCCCGGGTCAGGCGTTGTCGAGCACGGTGCAATCGCCGTGCGCAACGGCCGGATCGTCTATGCTGGGCCGGAAGCCGACATGCCGGCAGCACTTAGCAAAGGCGCCGAGGCGATCGACTGCGAAGGCCGCTGGATCACGCCCGGCCTGATCGACTGCCACACTCATCTGGTCCACGCCGGCAACCGTGCCAATGAATTCGAGATGCGGCTGGCCGGCGCCAGCTATGAGGAGGTTGCCAAGGCCGGCGGCGGCATCGTCTCCTCGGTCAAGGCATTGCGCGCGGCGAGCGAGGACGAACTGGTCGGCCAGTCGCTGCCGCGCCTCGATGCGCTGCTTGCCGAAGGCGTCACCACCGTCGAGATTAAATCCGGCTACGGTCTCGACCTCGAAAACGAGAAGAAGTCGCTGCGCGCCGCACGACGGCTGGGCGGTGAGCGGCCGGTGACGGTCAGGACCACTTTCCTCGGCGCTCATGCGCTGCCGCCCGAAGCAAAAGGTGACAAGGACGCCTTTATCGATCTTGTTGCAAAGCAGATTTTGCCGGCCGTCGCTGCCGAGGGCCTGGCCGATGCCGTCGACGGTTTTTGCGAAGGCATTGCCTTTTGGCCGGAGCAGATCGCCCGCGTGTTCGATGCCGCGAAGGCGGCGGGCCTGCCGGTCAAGCTCCATGCGGACCAGCTGTCCAATCTGCACGGCGCCGAACTTGCGGCGCGCTATGGTGCGCTATCGGCCGACCACCTCGAATACACCGACGAGGCCGGTGCGGCGGCGATGGCGAAGGCCGGAACCTTGGCGACCATCCTGCCCGGCGCCTACTACTTCATTCGCGAGACCAAGAAGCCGCCGATCGCCTTGTTTCGCCAGCATGGCGTCAGGATGGCCGTTGCCACCGATAACAATCCCGGCACGTCGCCGCTGACCTCGCTGCTGCTGACCATGAACATGGCCGCGACATTGTTTGGCCTGACCGTCGATGAATGCATTGCCGGCGTTACCCGCGAGGCTGCCCGCGCGCTCGGGCTGCTTGGACAGACCGGCACGCTGGAGGCCGGAAAATCGGCCGATCTGGCGATCTGGAACGTCGAGCGCCCGGCCGAACTCGTCTACCGCATGGGCTTCAACCCGCTGCATGCCCGCATCTGGAGGGGACAATGACCGAACTCAAGCTAAGGCCGGGCAATGCCACGCTGGCCGATTGGCGCGCCATCTATCGCGGCGCCGCGCTGAGGCTCGACGATGCCTGCCGGCCGAAGATCAAGGCCAGCGCCGAGGCCGTCGCCAGGATCGTTGCCAAGGGCGAGCCGGTCTATGGCATCAATACCGGCTTCGGCAAGCTGGCCAGCGTCCGCATCCCCGCCGCCGATCTGGAAACGTTGCAGCGAAACATCGTGCTGTCTCATGCCGCCGGCGTCGGCGAGCCGATGCCCGTCGCAATCTGCAGGCTGATGATGGCGCTGAAGCTGGCCAGCCTGGCACAGGGCGCCTCCGGCGTGCGGCCGCGGACGATCGAACTGATCGAGGCGATGCTGGCCAACGACGTTATCCCCGTGGTGCCGGCGCAAGGCTCGGTCGGCGCTTCCGGCGACCTTGCGCCGCTGTCGCACATGACCGCCGTGATGATCGGCGTCGGCGAGTGCTTTACCCCGCATGGCCGCTTTCCCGCCAAGGTCGCCTTCGTTTCGCATGGGTTGGAGCCGGTGACACTGGGCGCCAAGGAAGGCCTGGCGCTGCTCAACGGTACCCAGTTTTCGACCGCCTATGCGCTTGCCGCTTTGTTCGAGGCGGAAGTGCTCTACCAGTCGGCACTGGTCGCCGGCGCGCTGTCGACCGATGCCGCCAAGGGCTCCGACGCTCCGTTCGATCCACGCATCCATCTGCTCAGGAAACATCGCGGCCAGATCGAGACGGCCGAGGCGTTGCGCAATTTGATGGCCGGCAGCGCCATCCGTGAATCGCACCGCGTCGGCGACGAGCGCGTGCAGGATCCGTATTGCCTGCGCTGCCAGCCGCAGGTGATGGGCGCAGCACTCGACGTGCTCCGCAAGGCCGCCGAGACGCTCGGCACCGAGGCCAACGGCGTCACCGACAATCCGCTGATCTTTGCCGAGGACGACTCCGCACTTTCGGGCGGCAATTTCCATGCCGAGCCGGTCGCCTTCGCCGCCGACATGATCGCACTCGCCGTCTGCGAGATCGGCTCGCTGTCGGAGCGGCGCATCGCCATGCTGGTCGATCCGGCGCTGTCGGGCATGCCGGCCTTTCTCACGCCCAAGCCGGGTCTGAATTCCGGTTTCATGATCCCTCAGGTCACGGCGGCAGCACTGGTTTCTGAAAACAAGCAAAAGGCCTATCCGGCCAGCGTCGATTCGATCCCGACCTCGGCCAACCAGGAAGACCACGTCTCGATGGCGGCGCATGGCGCGCGCCGCCTCATCGGCATGGTCGAGAATGCGACGGCCGTCATCGGCATCGAATTGCTGGCCGCCGCGCAAGGCTGCGATTTCCACGCACCGCTGGCCTCGAGCGCGGCCCTGGAGGCGGTGCGCCGGCTGGTCAGGGCAGAGGTGCCGCATCTCGACAACGACCGGCACTTCCACCCCGACATGGAGAAGGCCATCGCCATGATACGCAGCGGCGCGGCGGTGAAGACCGCGGGTGCGGTGAAACTGCCGGGCGTTGCGTCATGAGGCGGTGTGCCGTGACAGGTCGCGTTCTGTCGCGCCCCCCTCTGTCCTGCCGGGCTGTCCGGCAGGACAGAGGGGGGCGCTGTCCCGCCGACGTCCAGCCAGAAACAAAAAACCCGCCTCAAAGGCGGGTCGTCGGGCCGAATCAGCACCATACCGAAATTAGTAGCATAGCTGCCGGCACAAAGCAAGAACAAAATGCGTCGCAGCGGGAAGAAAAATGCGAATTCCCTGCGCTGCCGCGCCTTATCGGCAAACCCGACGTCGGTACGCTAGGTCGAGTTCCTTCGCGCCCCCCTCTGCCCTGCCGGGCATCTCCCCCTCTAGTGGGGAGATTGGCAGCTGCGGCGCCTCGCTCAATCCTGCAACGTTGGAGACTGGCGGAAGCCAGTGTGACGGCCAATCTCCCCACTAGAGGGGGAGATGTCCGGCAGGACAGAGGGGGGCGCCGTAGAGCTCCAACGCGGGAAAATCTTCTATGACCTCACCCTCCTGGCTCACCGTCACCCAAGGCACAGCACCCCTGCTGGTTTCGATCCCGCATACCGGCATCGATCTCGCCGGCCTCGACAGCCGGCTGGTCTCGCCCTGGCTCGGCCGCCGTGACGCCGACTGGTGGATCGACAAGCTTTATGACTTCGCCGAGAGCCTCGGCGCGACGGTCGTGCATACGGCGATTTCGCGCACCGTTATCGACGTCAACCGCGATCCGTCCGGCGTTTCGCTCTATCCCGGCCAGACGACGACTGGGCTCTGCCCAACAGAGACCTTTGACGGCGATCAGCTCTACCGCAAGGGTGAAGAGCCGGGACCGTCGGAGATCGACGAACGCCGCGAGAAGTTCTTCGTACCCTATCATGCCGCTCTGCAGGCCGAGATCGACAGGCTGCGCGCTTTGCATGGGAAGGTCGTCGTCTATGACTGCCATTCGATCCGCTCGGTGCTGCCGCGCCTTTTCGAAGGCAAATTGCCGGTCTTCAATCTCGGCACCAATGACGGCAAGAGCGCCGATCCGACGCTGCAAGCGACGGTTGGCCGGATCCTCGCCGAAACCGGCGAGAGCTACGTCGTCAACGGCCGCTTCAAGGGCGGCTGGATCACGCGCCATTTCGGCCAGCCGCTAGCCGGCGTCCACGCGCTGCAGATGGAACTCTCCAACCGCGGCTATATGCGCGAGCCCGAAGGCAAGGGCGAACCGGCTAACTGGCCGGTGCCTTACGGGGCCGAATTCGCGGCGCCGATCCGCGTCACGCTGAAGAAGATCCTGGAAACCGCGATCGCCTGGGCCGAACGCTGACGCGCGGTGCACCTCACTCGAAAGGGACAATCATGACCGATCCTCGCCACAACATCCGTGAAGTGCGCAGCCCGCGCGGCAGCGAGCTCAACGCCCGCACCTGGCTGACGGAAGCGCCGTTGCGCATGCTGATGAACAATCTCGACCCAGACGTCGCCGAAAACCCCAACGAGTTGGTCGTCTATGGCGGCATCGGCCGGGCGGCGCGCACCTGGAACGATTTCGACCGCATCGTTGCCTCGCTGAAGACGCTTGGCGACGACGAGACGTTGTTGGTGCAATCGGGCAAGCCGGTCGGCGTGTTCCGCACTCATCCTGACGCCCCGCGCGTGCTGATCGCCAATTCCAACCTGGTGCCGCACTGGGCGACATGGGAGAAATTCAACGAGCTCGATAAAAAGGGCCTGATGATGTACGGCCAGATGACGGCCGGCTCGTGGATCTACATCGGCACGCAAGGCATCGTGCAGGGCACCTACGAGACCTTCGTCGAGGCCGGCCGCCAGCATTATGGCGGCAATCTCAGGGGCAAGTGGATCCTGACCGGCGGTCTCGGCGGCATGGGCGGTGCCCAGCCGCTCGCCGCGGTCATGGCCGGCGCCTGCTGCCTGGCCGTCGAATGCGATCCCGACCGCATCGATTTCCGGCTGCGCACCCGCTATGTCGATGAGCGCGCCGACACGCTCGACGAGGCCTTGGAAAAGATCGAGCGCTGGACCAAAGCCGGTGAGGCGAAATCGGTTGGCCTGGTCGGCAACGCCGCCGACATCCTGCCGGAACTGGTGCGGCGCGGCGTGCGCCCCGACATCGTCACCGACCAGACCTCGGCGCATGACCCGCTCAACGGCTATCTGCCCAAGGGCTGGTCGCTGGCCGAGTGGCGCGAGAAACGCACCAGCGACCCGAAGGCCGTTGAAAGAGCTGCCCGCGCGTCGATGCGCGAGCATGTCGAGGCGATGGTGGCGTTCTGGAATGCCGGCGTGCCGACGCTCGACTACGGCAACAACATCCGCCAGGTGGCGAAGGAGGAGGGGTTCGAGAATGCTTTTGCCTTCCCGGGTTTCGTGCCGGCTTATATCCGTCCGCTGTTTTGCCGCGGCATCGGCCCGTTCCGCTGGGCAGCGCTTTCCGGCGATCCCGAGGATATCTACAAGACCGACGCCAAGGTGCGCGAGCTGACCCCCGGCAACACCCATCTGCACAACTGGCTCGACATGGCGCGTGAGCGCATCGCCTTCCAGGGCCTGCCGGCGCGCATCTGCTGGGTTGGGCTTGGCGATCGCCACCGGCTCGGCCTCGCCTTCAACGAGATGGTCGCCAGGGGCGAACTGAAGGCGCCGGTGGTCATCGGCCGCGATCACCTCGATTCCGGCTCGGTCGCCTCGCCGAACCGCGAGACGGAGGCGATGAAGGACGGCTCCGATGCCGTCTCCGACTGGCCGTTGCTCAATGCCTTGCTCAACACGGCGTCCGGCGCCACCTGGGTGTCGCTGCACCATGGCGGCGGCGTCGGCATGGGCTTTTCGCAGCATGCCGGCATGGTCATCGTCGCCGACGGCACGCCCGAGGCGGCCAAGCGCCTGGAGCGGGTTCTGTGGAACGATCCGGCGACCGGCGTCATGCGTCACGCCGATGCCGGCTATGACATCGCGATCGAGTGCGCCCGGGAGAACCAGCTCAACCTGCCCGGCATTTTGGGCTGAGCCGCGCCTTGTGCATCCTTCGGGCAGCCGAATACCGGTCGATGCCGTGGAAGAACGGCGGCGGGGTGACGACGGAGATTGCCGTCTCGCCGCCAGGTGCCGGGCTCGACGATTTCGACTGGCGCGTCTCGATGGCGCTGGTCGAGGGCGGCGGCCCATTTTCCGGATTTGCCGGCGTCGACCGGACCTTGGCGTTGCTGGAAGGCGAGGGCATGATCCTCGACATCGCCGGCCGGCTACCGATCGAAATCACCAAGGCTTCCGCACCGCTTGCCTTTCCGGCCGACGTGCCGACGCAAGCCACGCTTATCGCCGGTCCGATCACCGACCTCAACGTCATGACCCGCCGCGCCCGGGCGATCCACACGGTCGAGCGCCTGCTGATTTCGGCTCCGACGGAGATCCAGGCCGAAGCCGATGAAACACTCATCCTGTGCGTCGACGGCGAACTCAGCGTGGCCGGCGCGGCGCCCATGCAACTTGGGCCGCTCGACGCGCTGTTGCTCGGGGCGCAAGCGCCGGAACCGCGCCTGGATCCGGTCCGGCCGGCCATGCTGTTCGTGATCCGCATCGACCGCATTGCCGGCAACGATTAACGTCTGTTTCCAAACATGATCGTGACGCCAGCCAAATATCGCGTAAGCTGGTAGCTGCATCACGAAAAAGCCTGAATCTTCCGCCGATCAGAAGCCGAAACGATGCTCATAGTGCCGCCTGGAAGTTGTCGAAAGACGGCATCTTGTCGTGGCGCGGAAACAAACTTTCGGCCAAGTGTTGCGATGCAACCAATTGCATTTGGACCGGTTTTAGGGACATTGCCGTGGCGGTGACGCCGCACTGCGTCCCCAACACGGAACCTTAGATGAATATCCAGACCAATCTCGCACAGATCGAAAAGACGAGCGCCAGCTTCCCGGCTGTCACCGACGTGCCGATACGCTCCAATTTCCTGCCGGAAGATCGGCTGCGCGCTTTGGGCGCAGCCCTTGCCAATGGCGACGCCAAGGACTTGTTCGGTCTGACGCCTTTCGATTTTCAGGCGCGCATCCGCGACAGCGCCAGGAAAATTCTCGATGTCTACCGTTCCACCAACGCTGCCCAGGCGAGGGGCGAAACGATCACGCCCGCGGCGCAGTGGCTGCTCGACAACAACTACCTGGTCGAGGAGACCATTTTTCAGGTCAAGCGCGACCTGCCGCGCCGCTTCTACCGCCAGTTGCCGACGCTGAAACTGTCGGATGGATCCAGCGTGCCGCGCGCACTGGCGGTCGCGTGGACCTATGTCGCGCATTCCGACAGTTCCGTCTCGTCGGCCATGTTCAAGGCGATTGTCGAAGGCTTCCAGTCCGTCGAGCCGCTGAAGATTGGCGAATTATGGGCGCTGCCGTCGCTGCTGCGCTTCGTCCTGATCGAGAACCTTCGCCGGATCGCGGTCCGCGTCAATCGCACGCGGGAACTGCGCCAGATCGCCAACGAGGTCGCCGACCGTGTGCTGGCGACGGACGACAGCGCCGACCGGCAGGCGATACTTTCCCACTACAGCGCCCATGCGCAGGACACCACCTTCGCCACCCAGTTGCTCTACCGGCTGCGTGACGGCTCGCAAAATGCCGGCAGGGCGCTGGAATGGCTGGAGGGCGAGCTGGAAAGGACCGGCTCCGACGCCGAGGAGATCATCCTCAGCGAGCACCACACGCTGTCCAGCGGCAACGTGACCACCGGCAACATCATCCGCGGCCTGCGCCTGATCAACGACATCGACTGGACGGTGTGGTTCGAGGGCGTCAGCCGCATCGACACCTTGCTGCGCGAACGCACCGATTTCGCCGCGCTCGATTTCTTTTCGCGCGACCAATACCGGACTGCGATCGAGGAGCTGGCGCGCCGTTCCGATCTCTCCGAATTTCGCGTTGCCGAAAGGGCGATCGAGCTCGCCGGCCATGCTGCCGATGCACCGGGCTCCGAAAGCGGTCCGATCGCTCACACCGACGTCGGCTTCTTTCTGGTCGGCCCGCGCCGGCAGGAGCTCGAGCGGTCGATCGGCTACCGGCCGACCATCGGCAAGACGCTCAACCGGACCTTCCGCAAGACCGGATGGCTGGGCATCGTCGTGCCGGTGTTTGCGCTGACGGTCCTGCTTCTGGTCGTTTCCGGCAATGCGCTTGCCAATCTCGGCCTGTCGGTGCCGCCGATCGTCCTGATGCTGGCCCTGTTCGCGGTGCCGGCCAGCGAAGGCGCGCTCGCATTCTTCAACACCGTCGTCTCGCTGTTTTTGAAGCCGACGCGTCTCATCGGCTATGATTTCAGGCACGGTGTGCCGCCCGAGGCGCGCACGCTGGTGGTGGTGCCGTCGCTGATCGGCTCGCGCGACGATGTCGAGGAGAACATCCGCAACATCGAGGTGCATCACCTCGCCAACACGGCGGGCGAAGTCTATTTCGCGCTGCTTTCCGACTGGCCGGACTCGAAGACCGAGATCGATACGGCGGATGTCGAAATCCTCGAATTCGCCCGCGCCGAAATCGCCAGGCTGAACGCCCGCTATCCCTCGGAAGGGGCGCCGCGCTTTTATCTGCTGCATCGGCGCCGGCTCTACAACGCATCGCAAGGCGTCTGGATGGGCTGGGAGCGCAAGCGCGGCAAGCTGCACGAATTGAACCTTCTGCTGCGCGGGGACAGCGACACCACCTTCCTGCCGTTGGAAGTGCCATTGCCGGAGAGCGTCGTCCACGTGATGACGCTGGACGCCGACACCCGCACCACCCGCGACGCCGTCGCTGCGCTGGCCGGCAAGCTTTGCCACCCGCTCAACCGTCCGCATTTCGATGTCGCACGGCACGAGGTTACGGCAGGTTATTCCATCCTGCAGCCGCGTATCACCGCGTCGCTGACCAGTGGCGACGAGGCATCGTTCTTTCAGCGTGTCTTTTCCGCCAATCGCGGGCTCGATCCGTACGTCTTTGCCGTGTCGGACCTCTACCAGGACATCTTCGGCGACGGTTCCTTCACCGGCAAGGGTCTTTACCATGTCGACGCCTTCGAGGCGGCGCTGAAAGGCCGCATCGAGGAAAACACCATCCTCAGCCATGATCTGCTCGAAGGCGCCCTGGCGCGCTCGGCCTTGGTCACCGACGTCGAACTGGTCGAGGACTATCCGACCCGCTATTCGGTCGACGCGTCGCGCCACCATCGCTGGGCACGCGGCGACTGGCAGCTTCTGGGCTTCATTCTTGGCCCGCGCTCAAACGTGCCGGCGCTGTCGCGCTGGAAGATGGTGGACAATCTGCGCCGCTCGGTGACGCCGATCTTCTGGGTGATGGCCGCGATCGCCGGCTGGACGCTGCTGCCCTTCACGCAGGCCGCGCAATGGCAGGCGCTGCTGATCCTTACGCTGTTCATGGCGCCCACTTTCGACATCGTCGACGCCATCCTGCCGAAGAGCGGCGACCAGACGCCGCGCGGCCATTTCTCGGCACTGGCGCGCGACGTTGCCTTCGGCACCGCCCTGGTGGCGCTGAAGATCGTGCTGATGGCGCACCTTGCCTGGATGATGGGCGACGCGATCATCCGCACGCTCTACCGCCTGTTCGTCAGCCGCCAGAACCTGCTCGAATGGCGCACCGCCTCGCAGGCACACAAGGGCGGCGACAACGATCTCGGCTCCTACTACAGCATCATGTACGGCGCGGTGATCATCGGCGTCGTCGGCCTCGCCGTCCCGGTGCTGGCCGATTCCACCGGCGCCTTCGTCGCCTTCTTCTTTGCCTTGTTCTGGATCGGCTCGCCCGCCATCGCCTGCTGGATCAGCCGTTCGGCCGAAACCGAGGACCGCCTGCGCATATCGGCCGCCGACATCCACGCGCTGCGCACCGTGGCGCGGCGTACATGGCACTATTTCGAGACCTTCGTGACGGCCGAGCATCACCATCTGCCGCCGGATAATTTCCAGGAAAGCCCGGCCCCCGTGGTGGCGCCCCGCACCTCGCCGACCAATATCGGCGTCTACCTGCTGTCGGTGATTTCGGCACGCGATTTCGGCTGGATCAGCCTCTCCGACGCCGTCAACCGCATCGACGCGACGATGTCGACCATCGAGAGCATGCCGCGCGACCGCGGCCATCTCTTCAACTGGTATGACACGACGACCCTGAAGCCGCTCTACCCGCTGTACATTTCGGCGGTCGACAGCGGCAATCTCGCCGGCCATCTGGTGGCCGTGGCCGCTGCCTGCGCCGAATGGGCCGAAGCGCCGTCGGTGCATGTGCAGGGCGACTTCGAAGGCATCCTCGACACCGTCACCATCCTCGACGAAAGCCTTGAGGAACTGCCCGACGACCGGCGTCAATTGCGGCCCTTGCGCCAGCGGCTCGCCGACCGTCTCGACGGCATGCGGCGGGCGGTCGAATTGATCAAGGCGCAGCCGGAGATGGCGTCGATCCGTACCATCAACCTGGCCGTCCTGGCCGGCGAGATACGCAAGCTCGCGACAGCCATCCACACCGAGGCCGCGTCGACCCAGAGCGACACCATCGCCGATTGGGCGGCCAGGCTCGAAGCCACCTGCGAGGCGCATGTGCACGACGCGCACAGCGACGAAAACGCCGTCGCGGCATTGCGGGCCAAGCTTCTGACGTTGCGCGAGCGCACGCGCCGTTTCGCCTTCGAGATGGATTTCTCGTTCCTGATGCGGCCCGAACGCAAGCTCTTGTCGATCGGTTACCGGGTCGAGGAGCATCAGCTCGACGAAAGCTGCTACGATCTTTTGGCCTCCGAGGCGCGGCTGACCAGCCTGTTCGCCATCGCCAAGGGCGATTTGCCGACCGAGCACTGGTTCCGGCTCGGCCGGCCGATCGTCGAGATCGGCTTCCAGGGCGCACTGATGTCCTGGTCCGGCTCGATGTTCGAATATCTGATGCCGCCACTGGTGATGAAGGAGCCGCAAGGCAGCATTCTCAACCAGACCAGCAAGCTCATCATCAAGCGCCAGATCCAGTATGGCCGTTCGAAGAACGTTCCCTGGGGGATTTCGGAAGCGGCCTACAACGCCCGCGACCGCGAGCTGACCTATCAGTACACCAATTTCGGCGTGCCCGGGCTCGGCCTGAAGCGCGGCCTTGGCCAAAACACGGTGATCGCGCCTTACGCGACCGTGCTGGCAGCGCAGTTCACGCCGCATGAATCCGTCCAGAACCTGGCCACGCTCAGGCGGCTGGGCGCACTGGGCCGGCACGGTTTTTACGACGCGGTGGATTTCACGCCGCAACGCGTTCCCGAGGGCACCGACCACGCCGTCGTGCTCAACTACATGGCCCACCACTCCGGCATGTCGATTGCCGCAGTTGCCGATGCGATCTTCGAAGGGCGCCTGCGCGACCGCTTCCACAGCGATCCGGTGATCGAGTCGGCCGAATTGCTGCTGCAGGAAAGGGCGCCGCGCGACATCCCGACTGCGACCGTCAGGACCGAGGCCGACGAGCGCTCGAAGGACGAGACCGAGCTGGAAAGCCCGGATACCCGCATCGTGCTCGATCCGCTCAGGGCGCTCCGCTCGACCAGTGTCATGTCCAATGGCCGCTATTCGGTCATGGTGACCGCCACCGGCTCCGGGTACAGCCGCTGGGGCGAACTTGCCGTCACGCGCTGGCAGCCGGATCCGACCGAGGACCGCCTTGGTTCCTATATTTTCCTGCGCGACGCCGGCAACGGAGACTGGTGGTCGACCACCGCCGAGCCGAAGCGCGCCGCTGGCGAGCGTGCGCAAACGCTGTTCTCCGACGACAAGGCGAGCTTCGTCAAATCGATTGGATCGCTGCGTTCGGAAGTCGAGTGCATCGTCATCTCGGAAGGCAATGGTGAGGGCCGACGGGTGACGCTCCACAATGATGGCCCCGCCGACCGGCATATCGAAGTAACCTCGTTTGCCGAACTGGTGCTGGGCTCCGAGCCCTCGGATAATGCCCATCCGGCTTTTTCGAAGATGTTCGTGGAAACCGAGATCGCGCCGAACAACGGCGCGATCTTCGCCACCAGGGGCAAGCGCGAAAAGGACGAACCCGACGTCACCATGGTGCATTTCGTCACCGACCCGTCTGGATCGGCGCGAGACGCCGAGGCGGAAACCGACAGGCGCGCCTTCATCGGCCGCGGCCGCACCATCACCGAAGCGGCTGCCTTTGATCCCGGCGCCAAGCTTGGCGGCCATTCCGGCTTCACCCTGGATCCGATCGCATCGCTTCGCCGGCAGGTGCGCGTGCCGGCCAACAAGAAGATTTCGCTGACGTTCTGGACCGTCGTCGGTACCCATCGCGCCGAATTGGATGCCGCCATCGCACGGCTCGACCATCCCGAAAGCTTCGCCCGCCAGGCGATGCTCGCCTGGACGCGCTCGCAGGTGCAGACCCGGCACCTTGGCCTCAGCCTGTCCGACGCCGCCAATGTGCAGAAGCTGGCGCGCTATCTGATCTATCCCGATCCGTTCCTGCGCCTTCCGGGCGAATCCATCGTCTCCGGGCTCGGCAGGCAATCCAGCCTGTGGCCGACCAGCATATCCGGCGATTTTCCGATTTTCCTGGTCAGGATCGCCGATGTCGCCGATCTGGAGATCGTCGCCCAGGCGCTTCGCTTCCAGGAATACATGCGCGCTCGCGGCATGATGATCGATTTTGTCGTCGTCAACGAGCAGGCGTCTTCCTACGTGCAGGACCTGCAGCGCGCGGTGGAGACGCTGTGCGAAAACAGCCGGTTGCGCGGCAAGGAGCTCGGACCCCGCCAGCACATCTTCGCGGTGCGCCGCGATCTGATGGAGGAAACGACCTACAGGACCTTGCTCGCCGTCGCTCGGGTGGTGCTGCATACGCGCAACGGCACCATCTTCGACCAGATCGAGCGCGCCGAGGCCGCGGCACTGCAGGCGCGGGACGCCGCCCTCCAGCCGGCAGAGCTTGCAGCGCTTCGCGAGCCGTCCTTGCCGGTGCCGACGTCGCAAGCATCTGCCGCCCAGGCACTGATCGAGGGCCGCGTCGACGGCAGCGGGCTCGACCAATGGAACGGTTTCGGCGGCTTCGACGGCGACGGACGCCACTACGTCGTGCGTCTTGCCGGCCGGCGCACGACGCCGCAGCCGTGGATCAACGTCATCTCCAACCCATCGTTCGGGTTCCACATGTCGGCTGAAGGCGCTGCCTTCACCTGGAGCCGCAACAGCCGCGACTATCAGTTGACGCCATGGTCGAACGATCCGGTCACCAACCGGCCGGGCGAGGGCATCTATATCTACGATCATGCCAGTGGCAGGGCGTTCTCGCCAATGGCTGCTGTGGTGCGTGATCCGACAATGACCTACGAAACCTGGCACGGGCAGGGTTTTTCGACGTTCCGCTCAAAACGCGGGCCGCTGTCGATGGACCTGACCCATGTCGTCGATCCCGTCGATCCGGTGAAGATATCGCGGCTGCGCATCCAGAATTCGGGTTCGGTGCCGATGCGGCTGCGCGTCTACGCCTATGCGGAATGGGTTCTTGGCGGCCATCGCTCGCGCACCGCTGCAAGCATCGTTCCGTCGAGGGATGCCGCAACCGGCGCATTGCTGGCGCAAAATCCCTATGGGCTCGATTTCGGCGAGCGGATCGCCTTTCTGGCCGCCGACGGTGCTGTGCATTCGGTCACCGCCGATCGCGGCGAGTTCATCGGCAGGCAAGGCACGAGCGAGTTTCCGCATGCCGTGCTGAGCGGCGCCGGCCTGTCCGGCCGTGTCGAGGCCGGCGACGATCCCTGCGCGGCCATCGCACGCGACATCGACATCGCTGCCGGCGGCGACGTCACGCTGCTCTGGCTGCTCGGCGACGCGGCCTCGCCCGAGGCGGCCAGCGCGCTGGTGCAGACCCATCGCTCAAGGGATTTCGATCAGCGGCTGGCCGACAACGAGCGCACATGGCGCGGTTTTCTCGACACAATCCAGGTCGAGACGCCGGACAAGGCACTCGACGCTATGATCAATCACTGGCTGCCGTATCAGAGCCTGGCCTGCCGCATCCGTGCCCGCTCTGCGTTCTATCAGGCGAGCGGTGCCTTCGGCTTCCGCGATCAGTTGCAGGATACCTTGGCTTTGCTGGCGCATGACCCCAAGCTGGCGCGTGATCAGATCCTCAATGCGGCGCGGCGGCAATTCCCCGAAGGCGACGTACAGCATTGGTGGCTGCCGCGTACCGAGGCCGGCGTCCGCACCATGATCTCGGACGACGTGGTCTGGCTGGCCCACGCCACGGCCCGTTACCTGCTGGTGACCGGCGACACCGCGATCCTGAAGGAGCAACTGCCCTTCATCGAAGGGCAGGCGCTGGGCGAAGGCGAGCACGATGCTTTCTTCATCCCGGAAATCTCGAAGAAGACAGCCTCGCTCTATGACCATTGCGCGCGGGCGCTCGATCTTGCCGTCAAGCGCAGCAGCCCAGCCGGGCTGCCGCTGATCCTCGGCGGCGACTGGAACGACGGCATGAACCGCGTCGGCGAGCACGGCAAGGGCGAGAGCGTGTGGCTGGGCTGGTTCCTGCTGAAGACGCTGGGCGACTTTGCCGCCGTCGCCAAGGCGGAGCGCGATGCCAAGCGCGTGCAGGCCTGGACGAAGCACGCCGAGGTGCTGAAACGGGCGCTGGAAAGCACCGCCTGGGATGGCGAGTGGTATCGGCGCGGCAGCTTCGACGACGGCACGCCGCTCGGCTCGCGCAAGTCGGACGAGTGCAAGATCGACTCGATCGCCCAGTCCTGGAGCGTGCTTTCGGGCGAGGGCGACCCGGCGCGGTCGACCACGGCAATGGCGCAGGCGATGAAAGCGCTCGTCGACGACGACCTCAAGATCGCCAAACTGTTCACCCCGCCCTTCTCGAAGACGGAAAAGGACCCGGGCTACATCAAGAGCTATCCGCCGGGGGTCCGTGAAAACGGCGGCCAATACACGCACGCGGCAACATGGTTCGTCATTGCGCTAGCCGAGATGGGTCGCACCGACGATGCCTACCGTTGCCTTTCAATGCTCAATCCGGTCAACCATGCGCTCGACGAAGCCGCGGCAGAGCGCTACCGGGTGGAACCTTATGTCGTCGCGGCCGACGTTTATTCCGGGCAAGACAAGGGCGGCCGCGGCGGCTGGACCTGGTATACCGGGTCGGCGGGCTGGCTTTATCGCGCCGCGGTCGAGAGCATTCTCGGCATAGAGCGCCGCGGACAGCGCCTCCAGTTCACGCCGAGACTTCCTAGCCATTGGGACGGCTATTCGGCAACTCTGAAGATGCTGGGCGCCGAGATCAAGGTACGCGTCGTCCGCGACAAAAAGGCCCGGGCCATCTCACTTGAAGTGAATGGCACGAAGACCAAATCTTCGTCCTTCGAGCCAAAAGCCGGAGATAGTGCCGAGGTGGTCGTCAGAATACCGGCCTAGATTCAAGGGCTTGGAGCGTCGCTTAGCGTTCCCAGGGCACGCACGGGCGCTCCAAGTGCCGTTACCGGTTATATTTGCGGTTGACCTTGCTGAATGCCTGCACACGACTTTAGACGTCGTGCCCAGGGTCTTGCTGATTAAAATTGTGGCAGTGCTTTCCAGCTGCCATGATTTTGCCGCAACGCTGACATTTCACCTTTTATCTCAAACTGTTAGACGATCACGGCAAATTTCGAAGCGTCGTCATCTTTTGTTCGCGGAATGGGAACGGAAGAGCTAGACGAGCATTGTTTTGCGACGCGTCAACCGGTACGAGTCAAAAAATGACGCACTGCACCATAAATAATTGGCGGAGTAGCTGAAGTGTCACTTCTGCAAATCTACTGGCGAGCCCTCGGTTATCTCGCTGCCGACAGGAAACGCGTTGCGTTTATCTGCGGGGCGAATGTCACGCTTGCCATTATCGCCATCCTCGAGCCGATCATGTTCGGCCGGGTGATCGATGCCATTTCGGACCGCGGCTCGGTGTTCTCGACGCTCGCAATGTGGGCCGGCCTCGGCGCTTTCAATATCGTCGCCTTCGTTCTGGTGGCGCGCGGCGCCGACCGCTTTGCCCACCAGCGGCGCAGCGAGGTTCTTTGCCAGTCGTTCGAGCGCGTCATCACCATGCCGCTTGCCTGGCATCATCAGCGCGGCACCTCCAATTCCCTGCACACGCTTCTGCGGGCGGTCGAGACCCTGTTCAGCCTCTGGCTCGAATTCATGCGGCAGCACCTGTCGACAGCGGTCGCGTTGGTTCTGCTGGTGCCCACGGCGCTCAGCATGGATATCCGCATGTCGATGGTACTGCTGGCGCTTGGCGCGCTCTATGTCGGCATCGGACGGCTGGTGATGCGGCGCACCAAGGAAGGCCAGGCGGCCGTGGAGCGTCACTACCACAAGGTGTTTGCGCATGTGACCGACTCGGTCAGCAACGTCGCCGTCCTGCAGAGCTACAACCGCATCGGCCACGAGACCGAGGCGCTGAAGCACTACGTCAAGAATCTGCTCGATGTGCAGAACCCCGTGCTCGACTGGTGGGCAATGGCCAACGCGCTGCACCGCCTGTCGTCGACGATTTCGATGATGGTGGTGCTCTTGATTGGCGCCTATCTGGTGACGCACGGCCAGTTGCGCATCGGCGACGTCATCGCCTTTACCGGCTTTGCCACGCTGCTGATTGCCCGGCTCGACCAGATGTCCGCCTTCGCCAACCAGATTTCCGAGGCGCGCGCCAAGCTCGAGGAATTCTATCATCTCGAGGACTCTGCATCCGACGCCGCCGAGCCCGATGGGCTGCGCGATCTCGTCAACGTCACCGGTCATGTGCGTTTCGAGAATGTCTGCTTCGAGTTCGGCAATTCCGGGCAGGGCGTCGACGACGCGTCGTTCGAGGTCCAGGCCGGCCAGACCGTCGCCATCGTCGGCCCGACGGGCGCCGGCAAGACGACGCTCATCAACCTTCTGCAGCGCGTCTTCACCCCGTCCAGCGGCCGTATCCTGATCGACGGCATCGACACCCGCACGGTGACCCGCAAGTCGCTGCGCCATTCGATCGCCACCGTCTTCCAGGATGCCGGCCTGCTCAACCGCTCGATCGAGGACAACATCCGCGTCGGCCGCGCGGAGGCGACCTATGACGAGGTCCATGCCGCGGCCAATGCCGCCGCCGCGCAGGATTTCATCCTGTCAAAGTGCGAGGGCTACGACACGGTCGTCGGCGAACGCGGCGGACAGCTGTCCGGTGGCGAGCGCCAGCGCATCGCGATCGCCCGCGCCGTGCTGAAGGACGCGCCCATCCTGGTTCTCGACGAGGCGACCAGCGCGCTCGACGTCGAGACGGAAGACCGCGTCAAGGACGCCATCGACGAATTGCGGCGCGGCCGCACCACCTTCATCATCGCCCACCGCCTGACCACCGTTCGCGACGCCGATCTGGTCGTGTTCATGGACAAGGGCCGGGTGGTCGAGATGGGCGGGTTCACCGAACTGTCGCTGCGCAACGGTCGCTTCGCCAGCCTGCTGCGCGCCGGCGGCCTGCTCAACGACGAGGAGGTCCGCCGCCTCAGCCGTCCGGTGAACGAAGCCGCCTGAGCAGCGCGGCTTGCCTTCTCCCCTTGCGGGAGAAGGTGGCCTCGCGAAGCGAGGTCGGATGAGGGGTGCTCCAGCTTGGCGCAAATCTTCATCCAAATCCAGACTTCGGCGCACGGCGATCATTGGCGCCTCACTCCGTCCAGCATCCCTCATCCGGCTCGACGCTACGCGCCGATCCACCTTCTCCCGCAAGGGGAGAAGGGAAGACGTACCGCCGCTGCGGTTGCCGCAACTCCGCCGGCGGTCTATGTAAAGCCGCATGAGCGATACGACTTCACGCCTCTCCGGCTGGATGGACCTTGCCAACCCGACGCGGTTCGTCGGGCTGGCCGACAAGGTCGTGCCGTGGTTGGCGAGCGTCGCCGCCATCGTCCTCGGCGTGGGTCTCTATATGAGCTTCACGGCGCCTGAGGACTTCCAGCAGGGCATCACCGTTCGCATCATGTATATCCACGTGCCTTTCGCCTGGCTTGCCATGATGTGCTACACGCTGATGGCGGTCTCGGCACTGGGCACGCTGGTCTGGCGCCATCCGCTGGCTGACGTGGCGCTGAAATCGGCGGCACCCATCGGCGCCGTCTTCACCGCCCTTGCGCTGATCACCGGTTCGATCTGGGGCAAGCCGATGTGGGGCACCTGGTGGGTGTGGGACGCGCGGCTGACCTCGGTCTTCATCCTGTTCCTGATGTATCTCGGCATCATCGCGCTGACCCGCGCGCTCGACGATGCCGGGCGCGCCGCGTGGGCCGCCGCCATCATCACCCTGGTCGGCTTCATCAACATTCCGATCATCAAATTTTCGGTCGACTGGTGGAACACGCTGCATCAGCCGGCGTCGGTGTTCCGGCTCGGCGGCCCGACCATCGATCCAAGCCTGTTGTGGCCATTGCTGGTGATGGCACTCGGCTTCACCGTGCTTTTCTTCGCGCTGCACCTAACGGCGATGCGCACCGAGATCTGGCGCCGCCGCGTCATTTCGATGCGCCGGGTTGCCGCGAGACAGGCTAACTGACCGCCGTCGAGTTCCTTCGCGCCCCCCTCTGTCCTGCCGGACATCTCCCCCTCAAGGGGGGAGATTGAATGTCACGCATCGTTTCGCCAATCGCGAATGTTGAAAGAGAGGCGCTACCGGCGAAGCTACCGATCTCCCCCCTTGAGGGGGAGATGGCCGGCAGGCCAGAGGGGGGGCGCTGTCCCTCCAGCGTTTGAAGGATTTTGTACCTGAAGCGCACGCGCTGCAGCTGGACTCATCCCATCCGCCCGCGCGCCTTGACCGGGAGCGTCTCGATCACCGTCTCGCCTTCGACCAGATGCACCTCGTCGAACAGGTTGGTGACGACGCAGCAATGATCGGGCACGACGCGCACGCGCTCGCCGATGCGAAGCTCGGCGCCGCCTGACAGCGTGACATTGCCGTGCTCTTCGCTGAGGCTGGTCACCCTTGCGCCTGAAATGCCCAGCAGCTCGCCGAAATCGGCCAGCCCCAGCGTATCGCTGGACAGGGCCTTGCTGCCGGCGTCGAGGATGGCGCGTGTCGGCGTTGGGTGGCTGACCACCGTCGACAGCACCGTCAGTGCGCAATCGTCGAGGCTGCCGACGCCTTTGGCGACCTGGTAGCGGTCGAGATAGATGTAGGTGCCGGGCCGGTATTCGGTGACGACGCTATGCTCGCCGGAACGCCACATGTCGGGTGTGCCGCCGCTGGAGATGCGCTCGCAAGCAAGGCCGGCTGCGGCAAGTGCTTGCTGCGCATCGGCGAGCCACGCCTCGGTCTCGGCGGCGCGGCCAGCCCCCGGGTAGGTCATCAAGCCGCCGAAGACGAGCCCCCGGACCTTGTCGATCTCGCTCGCCAGCGCGACTGCCTCGCCGGCCGACTGCACACCGCAGCGGCCCATGCCGGTGTCGCATTCGACCAGCACCGGCAGGCGGTGGCCGGGATCGGTAAAGGTGGCGGCAAGTCCCATCAGCGTGTCCATGCTGTCCGTTGTCACCGACAGGGTTACGCGGCCGTGCAGCGCCTTGAGGCGCTCCAGCTTGGCCCGCCCGAGGATATTGTAGGGCAGAAAGATGTCGGTCAGTCCGGCGTCGGCCATGACCTCGGCCTCGCCGATCTTCTGGCAGGTGATGCCGACGGCGCCGGCCGCGATCTGCTTCTTTGCCCAGTAGGGCAGTTTGTGGGTCTTGATGTGCGGCCTGAGCTTCAGCCCGTGCCGGTCGGCATGGGCCTGCGCCCGCGCGATGTTGGCTTCGGCGCGGCCGGCATCGATCAGGATCGCCGGCGTATCGAGGTCGTCTATGCTGCGCATGGTCTCACCATCGGAAAATTGATTGACCTTATGGCCCTGATCGGACCGCATGTCATGGGGCCAGCGACAGCAGTTTGCATCGACACTGGATGGGCGTTCGGCTATTGCGGTTAGAGCAATTCCAGGAAAAGTGTGAAACGGTTTTCCGTCCGGAATTGCGTCCAAAAAAAAGATAGAGCGGTTCGGCGTTTCCGTGAAACGATGAACCGTTCTAGCGCTCGCAAAGCGACGGGAAGGAACCACGATCATGAAACGCTCCGCCATCAACGACATCATCCGCGACGCCGACGCCTTCATCCGCTCGTTCGGCTACATCATGCCGCCCTTCGCCTACTGGTCGCCGGAAGAGATGAAGGCGCGCCGGCAGGATTCGTCGGCAATCTTCTCGTCGCGGCTTGGCTGGGACATCACCGACTACGGCCAGGAGAAATTCGACGAGCTCGGCCTGTTCCTGTTCACCGTTCGCAACGGCCGCTACGAGGACATGAAGAAGGGCATGGGCATGCTTTATGCCGAAAAGATCATGATCTCGCGCAAGGATCAGCTGTCGCCGATGCACCGCCACAACATCAAGGCCGAGGACATCATCAACCGTGGCGGCGGCAAACTGGTGCTGGAGCTGTTCATGCATGATCGCGATGGCGGCATCGATCCGAAGGCCGAAGTATCGGTGCCTGTCGATGGAACCATCCACAGACTACCTGCGGGTGGACTGCTGAAGCTCGACCCAGGCCAGAGCGTCACTTTGCTGCCGGGTGTCTGGCATGCCTTCTGGGCCGAGGGCAAGGACGTGCTGATCGGCGAGGTCTCGACCGTCAACGACGATCTCACCGACAATGTCTTTCGCGAACCGATCGGCCGCTTCGCGGACATCGACGAGGATACAGCACCGCTGCATCTGCTGGTGTCCGATTATGAGAAGTGGGTGGGCTACGGCAGGGTGGCATTTGAACCGGCCTCATGAGAGGGGCTCATCAGGTTCGTCGGCGCCGCCCCTCATTGCCCTGCCGGGCATTTCTCCCCGTATAGTGACGGGGAGAAAGACGCTATCGCAGATGGTTTCGCAAACTGGCAGCGTTGCGGAATAGTGGTCGACATTGCGTCTATCTCCCTTCTCCCCGTCACTATACGGGGAGAAGGTGCCGGCAGGCGGATGAGGGGCAGCACCGATGCTTGTCGCTAGCTGCACCTGTTCGGCAACTGCTACCGCGCATGCTTGTCGGCCCTGCGGTTGCCCAGCAGCAGCTTGCGTTCGAGATGCGCCCGTAGCTCGCCGTAGTAAGCCGTCAGGAACGCGCGTGCGTCATGGGCTTGGGGTGCCGCGCCGATCTTGCGTCCGATCGTTTCGGCCACCGTCCGCAGGGCGAAATAGTCGTCGCGGCGCAGCACCTCCTCCAGCTTGTGGAGTTCGGCAATCCCGTAGGCATCGAGTTGGGCGTGGCTGAACCGGAAGGCGCCGGCCGCCGGATCCTGCCGTGCCGACAGGTCTTCAAGCAAGGCGCGCTTCGGCGCCTCGACCACCCAGGTTCCCGCCAACAGGTCGCCGATCCGCATGCGGTCTCGATTGAACAGCGGGAACAAGGCAAACAGCAGCGTCCACACCAGTCCGAACACCGTCGTCAGCGTGTCGGCAAGGTCGGTCCCGCTGCGTCCAACGATGATCGACAGCGGCAGGAACACCTCGATCTCGCGCATCAGGTTGCGGGCGATCACCTGGTCGATCGACAGGCCGTCTCCGCTGCGCGACGCGACCCGGATGCCGACGATCCGCTTGCCGGGCGTAGCCGCGCGCCGGCCCGCTTCGAAGACGATGAAGTAGGCGTTGCGCAGAAAGAAGATCAGGATGATCCAGACGACGAAGAGCGGCTGAAATCCCTCGCTGCCAAGGCCTCCCACCCCGAACAGCGCGACGATCGTGATCACGATTGCCGCCACGGCGATGAACACGATGTCGAGCAGGAAGGCGGAGGCCCGCGTGCCGGCGTCGGCCAATTTTATCCGGAGATCGACGCCTTCGGGCGTGATCAGCGGCCGTATAGCCGCGAAGGCGGCGCGTTTAACGATCGCCATGCCGCACCGCCCGGAACAGGTAGAAATAACCGATCCACAGCACCAGCATGCCACCGCCAATGCCGTAGCGCGTGACGTCGCTGGTGATGGTCTGCCTGCCAATGCCCTCGAGCAGCCCGGCAAACAGCAGCATGACTGAGACCCCGACCATGGCGTTCGCGGCGATGCGTCCGGCGCGAGCCGCTGCCGCCATGCGTGTCAATTCGCCGGGAAAGGCGATGCTGGTGCCGATGCGCATGCCGGCCGCGCCGGCCAAAGCGATCGCGAACAATTCGCTGGTGCCGTGGATGGCCAGCCAGCCGCCGAGCTCCATGCCAAGCCCCTTGGACCAATAGACTTGGAACAACGCCCCGATCATGCAGCCGTTGAACAGCATCAGCAGCACCGTCGGCACCGCGAAGGCGAAGCCAAGGGCGAAGGCCAGGATTGCGACCTGGACGTTGTGCGTGAACAGATAGGCGGCAAAGCCTGAGAGAAAGCCATTGTCGCCATCATAAAGCATGCCTCGCAGCAGTTCGGCCGAGGTGTCGGGGCCGCGGCCTCCTGCCAGGCCGGGCGGGATGATCGCGCCGAACCAGCTCTTGTCGGATGCCACCAGCCAGGCGCCTGCACCAATGCCGATCACCATCAGCGCGACCGACGCCAATGTCTCGCGCCACAGGTCGCGAATGGCTTCGGGCCAGTCATGCAGGAAGAAATCGGCGAGGCGCTGCCGCAGCCCGCGGCGCGCGCCGTAGAGATAGAAATAACCGCGCAGGGACAGCGCTTCGAGATAGCCGACCAGCGCATTATCGAGCGAGGTCGCGCGCGCCACCGACAGGGAAGACAGCGCCGATCGATAGAGCAGCGGCAGCGACAGCAGCTCCTCTTCGGAAAGCGTCCGCGGCGCACGCTTCTCGACACGCGCCAGCAGCGCCTCGAATGCTTTCCAGTCGGCCTCGCGCTCGCGGCGGAAGCTGGCTAGCGACTGGCGTACCGCGTCGCCGCGCATCGCATTGCCGCGTACCGGCGCCGTCACAGCAAATCCTCCTGCTTGAACTGCAGATAGCGCTCGACCAGCTCCGGACCGAGCCGGTTGTGGTCGGCTTCGATCACATGCGCCCCGAGCAGGCGCAGCCGGCCGATGACGACCTGCCTTTCGCGCAAGAGCCCTCCGGCAACGACCGCGCGGGCAACATCCTCGCCGGAGCGTGGCGGCAGGTCGGCCAGGCCCTCCAGTTCGGTGTCCTTCATCATCATGAACAGCACGAGATGCCGTTCGGTGAGCCGGCCCACGGTGCGCAGCATCAATTCCGCACTGATCGGATCGACGAAATCGGTGAAGATGATGACCAGCGAGCGGCGGTCGAGCCGCGCCGCCAGCGTCGTCAATGCCAGCGTGAAATTGGTCTCCTCGCTGGAGTAGTCGATCTCGGCGGCCCGTTTCTGGATCATCGCAAAGCTGGCGGGGCCGCGCACCGCGCCGCTCGAAACGCGCGGCCTTGCATCGAAGCCGAACAGGCTGACCATGTCACCGCCCTTCAGCGCGATGAATGCCGACAGCAGGGCGGCCGTCACCGCCCGGTCCACCTTCGGCACACCGTCGACCGGCTCGCACATCAGGCGTCCGCTATCGATGGCCAGCACGATGTTGTTGTTCTCCTCGATGCGGAACTCGCGCGCCAACAGCTTGCCGTGGCGGGCGCTGCGCTTCCAGTCGATCATCCGCCGGCCCATGCCCGGCTGGTAATCCTTGAGCGCGTCGAACTCGCGGCCTTGACCGGCGCGGCGCTGCGCATGGCCTTCGGCAAGCGCCGCATGTTGCAGCAGCGTGATCGCCTCGCCGCGAGCGCTGCTGACGTCGGGCAGCACCGCAACCTTGCTTTCCACCGGCAGGACGACCTGGTTCCAGACCAGCCCGAATGGCCCGCGCCAGCGCACCCAGAGACGGTCGAAGCTGGCGACGCCGCGCCGCAGCGCCTGGAAGCGGAGGAAGAGCGACCCGCCTCCGGCGGTTGGCAGCAAGGCGCCGCCGCTGCTGTCCACCGGCGCCAGACGCCCATCGTGGCCGACGCGAGCCTCCGCGGCGCGCGGCCCCGAGTGACGGGCGGTGATTTGCACGCCGAATTCCCCACCAACACCGACCTGCTGCGGCGCATCGATGCTGGCACTCAGCGATGCCCGTCCGCGTCCGGCCGCGGCATCCACCGCCAGGAAGGCAAGCAGCAGGCAACTCCACAGCAATCCCAGATACCAGAACGACGGCAATGCCAGCGCGACCAGGAAGGCCGGCACCGCGCCGGCCGCAGCTGCCCATACCGCTCGGCCGCTGGGATAGATCAACGTGGTGCTTCCGTCTGGTCGACCAGGTCGGAGACGATCTGCTCGACCAGCCGGCCATCGATCTGTGCCGCAGGCGAAAGGATGACGCGATGACGCAGCGCCGGCACCGCCAGCGCCTTGACGTCGTCGGGGATCACATAGGCGCGTCCGTCCAGCGCCGCCCGGGCACGCGCCGCCCGCGCCAGCATGGCGCCGGCGCGCGGACTGGCGCCGACTTCCAGATCGGCATTTTCACGCGTAGCCCGTACCAGCGCCGCTATATAGCCGACGACATCGTCGACAAGGGTGACGGAGCCGACCGTAGCGAGTGCCTCCTGCAGCGTCTCGCGGTCCGTCTGCGCCTCGATGCCATATTGCGCGATGTCGTGCGAGGCGGAGCCGCCGCCGTGATGGACGATGATGGCTCGTTCTTCCTCCGGGCCGGGATAGCTGACGCGGTGCTTGAACAGGAAGCGGTCGAGCTGCGCCTCCGGCAGCGGATAGACGCCCTGGTGCTCGATCGGATTCTGGGTCGCGACGACCATGAAATTGCGGCCGAGCGAATGCGTGGTGCCGTCGAAGGTGACCGCATGTTCCTGCATCGCCTCGAGCAGCGCGGCCTGCGTCTTGGGCGGCGTGCGGTTGATTTCGTCGGCAAGCAGGAGATCGCAGAAGATCGGGCCGCGCGTCAGCGTGAACTGCCCGGTCTGGAAGTTGTAGATGTTCGACCCGACGATATCGCCGGGCATCAGGTCCGGCGTGAACTGGATCCGCCCGTAGGCGATCCCAAGCGCCTGGGCGAAGCAGCGCGCCGTCATTGTCTTGGCCGTGCCCGGAGGACCTTCCAGCAGGATATGCCCGCCCGCAAACAAGGCGGTCAGCATCAGGTCGACCGTATCGTGCTGCCCGGTGATCGCCTTGGCCACTTCTTCCCTGATCCGTGTCGCCAGGGCCTTCACATCATCGACGTTCACCGAGCCTCCTTGCCGTCCAGTCATGCAGCCGTTCTGCTGCCTGTTGCATCTGCGTCAGATTCTTCGCCTCGCCGGCCGCTTGCGAGCGCGTCGTGAAGCCGCCAGCTTGCTCCTTATCGCGAGAGTCGAGCCAGTGGTCGAGCGCTTTGCCTTGCAACCCTTGCGGTGCCCCGAGCAGCGCGCCGGCGCGCACCCGCATCAAGGCCGCAAAGCGGCCTCCCAGCTCGTCCAGACGGCCGGCACGCCGCATGAGCATCGCCGTCCTATAAAACACACCCACCCTAGCCCAAGGAGTAGAACCGCGAGAGAAAATCCGCCGGCCACAACCGCCCAAAACGGGGG